>NZ_CP036262.1:4209677-4811060 GCF_007741495.1 Roseimaritima multifibrata | reverse complement strand
TACCGCGGCCGTTTTGGCTGCGGTGAAATCACAGCCCGGTGACCTCGTTTTTCCTGCTGGCACCTATAAATTAAGCCAGACAATCGAGATCTCGCTCGCCGAAGTGGGGCGTTTTTCGGTCCGAGGCGAAGGGGCCGCACGGGTGTTGATGAGCGGACCGGGGGCTGCATTTCGGATTGTCGGAACCCATACCGGTACCGCCGCCCCCTCCTCGTTCAAGCCAGGGATTTTTGAGCAACAGAATACCCCGTTGGTCGATAACCTTGAAATTGTCGGAAAACATCCCGATGCGGTTGGGGTCCAAGCGGTGGGGACCATGCAGCTGACGGTGACCCGCTTGGTCGTTAGCGACTGCCTGCATGCGGTCCAGCTGATAAAAAGGAATCGCAATGTCACCCTGTCGGAGTGCCATTTCTATCGCAATCGTGGAATCGGTCTGTTCTTGGATCGTTTAAACTTGCATCAAATCAATGTTGTCAATTGCCACATTAGCTACAACGCCGGAGGCGGGATTGTCGTCCGCGATAGCGAACTTCGCAATTTACAGATCGGCAGCTGCGATATCGAAGGGAATATGGGTGATCTGTCGGCGCCGGAGACGGCCAATGTTCTGATCGATGCGACGGGAACGTCGATCGGCGAAGTCGCCATCGTTGGCTGCACGATCCAGCATACGCACAGCGCAGCCAATTCGGCAAATATCCGGATTCTGGGGGAATCGAAAGCCGTTTCCTTTACCGATGAACGGCGCCACGGAAACATCACGATCGCCGACAACATCCTTTCCGATGTGCAGCGGAACATCGAATTGGTGGGGTGTCGCGGAGTCACGATCAGCGGCAATACGATCTGGAAAGGGTACGACCGAAATGTCCTTCTGAAAGATTGCAAGAGTGTCGTCATGAGCGGAAATTTACTGGACCGAAATCCGCGTTACGGATATGGCGATGCCAAGGATGCAAAGTTAGGAGTCCTTTTTGATTCCTGCCAGAACTGCACGGTCAGCGGGAATCAGTCCTCAGGGCCGGTTTATCAAGCGGCCGCCTGGGAATTTCGTGATTGTGATCGGATCCATGTCCATGGCTGCACGGTTCTTGATTACGCCACGCAAGGTGTCCTCTTTCAGGAAACGACACGCAGTCAGCTGGAAGGCTGTATGATCCGTGATGATGCGAATGAAAACGCAGGCGATCCGGTGGTTTGGGAAAATCGTTAAAGATTGCAAGCGGGTTTTTTTCCCCCCGCTTGCCAGTTCGCCTCGGATTGCGAACACTTGTACTTGTAACTATCACACGACCCATCGAAGGAACGTCTAGATGAACGAAGGGGTGCTGCAAAACAGCCACTCGTACCAATCCTATCAGCGTCAACGTCAGATGACGCTTGGGGATTTGTTGCTAGAGAACCGGATCGTCTTTTTGCAAGGCGAAATTCACGTTGGAAACGCCAATGAATTAGTGATGAAATTGTTGTATTTGCAGAGCGAAAATCGCCGCAAAGACATCCATTTCTACATCAATTCGCCCGGAGGAAGCGTGACCGCAACGCTGGCGATCTTTGACACCATGAAGATGTTGTCTTGTGATGTGGCAACCTACTGCGTCGGCGAAGCCGCCAGTGGAGCTGCGATCCTGCTAGCCGGTGGAACCAAGGGCAAACGCTATTGCTTGCCGCATAGCCGAGTCATGGTCCATCAGCCAATGGGCGGCGTCGGTGGACAGGTCAGTGATATCGAAATCCAAGCGGCTGAAATTTTCCGCTACCGCGATGTGCTGAACACCATCCTGAGCGATGCAACCGGTCAGCCGGTGGATAGAATCGGCAAGGATACCGAACGCGACTTCTTCTTGCCGGCTGAGAAAGCCAAAGAATACGGTTTGGTCGATGATATTTTGACAAAACCGCCAAACCCTGAAGGTGAAGAGGCCAGTAGCTAGTTGACCGCCTGGTCGCACTCCCAAAATACGATCAATCTGAACACGAAGGGTTCTAAGAAGATGGCTCCGATTCCGTACGTTATTGAAAAAAGTGGCCGCGAAGAGCGGACCTATGATATCTACAGTCGCTTGCTGAAAGATCGCATCATCTTTCTAGGTCAGCAAGTCAACGACGATATCGCAAATGCACTGGTTGCACAGTTGTTGTTCTTGCAGTCGGATGATCCTAAAGCGGACATCCATCTGTATATCAACAGCCCCGGAGGAAGCATTTCCGCTGGGTTAGCAATCTACGACACCATGCAGTTTGTCTCCTGTGATGTGGCGACCTACTGCATTGGACAGGCCGCCTCGATGGGCGCCGTGTTGTTGACCGCGGGAGCGAAAGGGAAGCGTTTTTCACTTCCTAATGCCCGCATCATGATTCACCAACCGTTGGCCGGAATGCAGGGATCGGCTCATGAGATCCAGATTCACGTGGAAGAACTCCGCCGGGTCAAACGGAAAATGAACGAGATCATGATCACCCACACCGGTCATTCGCTCGAGAAAATCGAAGAGGACACCGAACGCGATCGCTTCATGTCCGCTCAGGAATCGTGCGACTATGGACTGATCGACAAAGTCGTCAGCTCGATCAACGAACAGTAGGAAAACCTGCTCTGTGCCGCTCGCTGCAAAAAACTCTCCCCCGGGAGAGTTGACGGTGGCGGCGGCTGACCGGGTGCGTTTTTTAAAGGAGCACCCGAATCGTTCGTTAAGAACATTTCTGTCTCGCGCTGAGACTAACCGACCCCTTCTTTCTTTCTTAGCGGAACGGCGCGAGCCGTCCGGCAAGTGACTGGGGTAGGCAAAACATTGGCCGGACGGCTTGCGCCGTACCGCTAGGAAACGCTCTGCGTGTTTGCCGCGTCTTGACCGTACTCGGTCCGTCCGGATCGACCAGCGACGTCGCTTGGTTCACCTTAGCGGGTGAGGATTCGTTTCTGGCGTTCGGTGACTTGGATGCCAAAGTGGTCTAAGTATCGCTGCGTGTCGTTGACGTAGTTGACGTCGCCGCCGCCGGTTTCGAATCGGAAGTGGGTTTCGGGAGCGGGAGGGATCGCACGGAGGTCGTAGATTCGCAAGTAGCTGATCAGACGCCGGTCTTTCCCCTCGGTGTCGGACCAAAATTCGAAGCGGATCGGTAATCCTTGCCCAAATCCAGATTCGTTGTTTTCTGCGGCGATGGCGATCGCAACCGAACGAGGGCATAGCGGCGGCCAATCCTCACGCTCGGCGGCTTTGAGGATCGCGGCCTCGGTTTCAGGGCGAATGTTCCCTTTCAGCATCCAGACCGGTTCCCCTTCCAGTTCACCGGTTACCTGTTGCAAAGCAAAATCGGCATGTGCTTTTTCCAGCAGTTCCACCAAACCGCCAACGCGAAGCCGTGGTTTGATCTCGGTCCTTGCTCCGACGACCAATTCGTCCAGTCGAGCCACATCGACGCGGCGAAGACGAATGGAGTCACCGATTTGCTCTCGAGTCCAGGCAAGGCGACCGTCGCAGACTTGTTGGAGCAGGCATTCGCCGTTGGAGGTCGGGATTCGCATGTCCATGCTGACCCGGCCCGTGTTGCCTCCGGCCTGTTCGTAACGACCGACTCCGACGGCATTGCGACCTTCGGTCCGAATGTGTTGGGTTAGTTTTGCGTCGAAGGCTTTTCCGGAAGTCAACTGTTGGATCGTTTTACGAATCAGCAGTTTTGCCGCTTGCTGCCGAAGCAGGAGGGCTTGGGCCGCCTCGGCCGCCGCGCCGGAAAAGGGCGTTTGCGAAATGGGGACATCTGAATTCATTGCATCCGAAATCGGCGCATCCGCAATCGGCGTTACGGGCAGTCGGGTTTCGGGAACCGGAGGCGTCGTTGAAAACCGCTTGGTGGCCGGAGCGGGGTCGCTCTGGAACGGCGAAGGGGCGGTTTGGATCGGTGGAGCGGCCGCGCCGGTGTCGGCGGGAATCGGGGGGGCCGAGTCGATTTGAGTGTCGGCAGCCGAAATTTTTCCCAATTGGGGAAGCAATAACCAGCCTGCAGAGGTTGCTAGCACTGCCGTAAATAGGAGGAAATTACGGTGCGGAATGTGTCGGATGATCTTCATGGGCCGGTTATGCCGGTTTTGTCAAAGAAATGATAGGGAGAATGCCGATTGCTGAATATTAGCGGCTGAGGTCTCCGCGTTCGGTTGTTCCGATCGTGATGGATAGTAGGCCGCCCAGTCGGTTCAAGTCCAGGCGAATTGCTGGCTGGCCGAAGGGATTCGCGTGTAATCAGCAACTGACCGCTCACCTATCAGAAATGAGTTCTGTTCGACCGGCCGTGTAAGCGGTCCTGCCGAAGGGGGAAAAAGATGAAACGACTTGTTACCCACTTATCGCTCTGTCTCGCTGCAGCGGTCATGGCAGCCGGTTGCACTCCGGTCCGCCATAACCTGCCACCGGAACAGCGCATGCTTGAACCAGGCCCAGGCGTCGGAGGCCCCGGCCCCGGAGTTCTCGGACCACAGCGGGGCGGAATGCCCGGCGGACCAATGGGCGGAATGCCTGGCGGACCAATGGGTGGAATGCCCGGCGGAATGATGGGCGGAATGCCCGGTGGACAAATGCCTGGCGGACCGATGCCCGGCGGACCAATGCCTGGGGGCCCAATGCCCGGGGGAAGCCCCGAATCGGGAATCGCACAGGCCCAGTACTGTGGCCCTGAAGGCGGACCGATGGGCGGAATGATGCCAGCAGGCATGATGGGGCCGCCTCCAACCGTCCAGGTTACCTTCGGCAAACCCGAATCGATGCACGTTCGCTACAGTGTTGGCGGACCGGGCATGTTCGACAGTGAACCGTTGGTCGTTCCGGCTCGACAGTACTTCCCTCAAGGAGGGCTGTACCGCCTGAAACTGACGAATATCATGAATCGCGAAGGGGTCGAGCTCTATCCGACCGTGGAATTGGCTTATGCAAATCCACGTACCGGGGCTTACTTGGCTCACAACTCGATTCCTGTGCAGTTTACCGATGAAGACTTGGATCAAGTCCTAACCGGTAACTTCGTGACCAAAGTCATCTACCTTCCAGATCCGGACTTCCAAGGTCCTGCTCTGGCTGGGATCGACACCTTGGTTAGCACTCGACTGGATCCAGGCGTCGACCCAATCGTCGAAGCCGACCGTCGCGGTTCGATCCTTGCGATCATTCGCTTGGGCGACAAAGACATTGAACTGGGACAGGGAGCCGGTGGAGAGTTCATCCCAGGAATGGCAATGGTCGGCAACGGCTTGCCAATGGCCTTTGCACCAAGTGCAAGCTGCGGCGAAGGATCGTGTGGCCCCAGCGGCAACTCGGCTCCTTATCCAACATCGCTTCCCGGACCTGTCTCCGGCGTGAACATTCCTCAGTACGGAATGCCGATCACCGGAACACCGATCGGACTGCCTGGACCACCACACATCCCATTGGGATCGCCTGCTGGTCTGCAGAAACATGTGATGAAGAACCACACTCGGATGAACATGCCACAGCCCGTTAGCAAGATGAAGATCAACGTTCGACAGAACCCTGGATACAGCTATCCAAACCCTGTCAGCCGAATCAACATCAATGAGCAGAACATCAATCCGGGTACTTCACAGCATCGACCGTTGTCTGAACTTCACAGCCAACGCGTTCAGTAGAGTTGCAAAGATGTGACCGTAGCCAACCGGCCCTTGAGACGATTGCAAAGAATCTCTCGAGGGCCTGGTACGTCCGCTCCTCTGGGACGGACATTAAAAGATTCCTTGACTTCCCCCGGCACTTGAAGCGTCATCCATGCGTTATCTGAATCTGCAAATCAGGATGTTGGTCATCGCCCACGCTCTCCTGCTGGTCGGTGCGAGCGAATTGGTGGCTCAGATGACAGCCCCGATGCCCGCGGGAAATGTAAACTATCTGCTGAACGGGCAAATGCCTCCGGGAGCGGTTGGGTCGGCTCGACTCCTTAGCCGTGCTCCGGTGCAAAACTACTACCAGCCTGTCCGGATCAACGGGCCCAAAGGGGCGCGTTTTGAAATTGCCGAGGGAGACGTCTTTCAGCCCAATGATCAGGATTCCTTGCATGCCGGGTTATTGATCGGAGCCGTTTATCGGCTGCGAGTCACGTCGATTCCGGGAAACCCTGGTGCGGAAATTTATCCGACGATCGAAGTGATCGATCGAACCTATCCGCCCGAAGGCCAAGCGACGCGATTTCCGATTCAGATCAATCTGGAACAGATCGACATGCAAGACGCCCTAAAAGGCCGCATGGTCACTCGTGTGGTTTATCTGGAAGATCCTCAGTCGGCACTTCCGCTGGCGGAAACGCCTGATACCGCTCGCAGCTTCAACGTGATGTTGCATCAAGACCCGCTTCAGGTTGCCGATCAAATGGGACGCCCCGTTGCGATCATTCGCATCGGATCGATGACCCCGCCCAGCGAGCCCAGTTTGATGCCGCAGTTCTTCTTCGGAAGCCCTCCCTGGGTTGCACACTTTCCGGTTGCAGCAGAGGGGCCGAACAAGATCGATGAACACGCGATCCTGCGGACGCCTCATATCCCACGTGATGACCTCGGTTCCCAACCACTCCCTTACCGACGGTAGCTTCGCATGGCTGGAAATTCGAAACAATTGGATCAAGAGAAACCGATGAATACAGCAATCGTGTCGCTACGATGTTTCAGCCTGATGGCGACGGTTTCGCTTGCGAGCCTGCTTGGTTGTACGTCGGGTAAATTGGGCCCCAGCTTGATTAGCCATTCTTCGGGCGACGCGGCGGTCGCCCCGGCAGCCGTTGTTGCGGCTCCGGTTTCGACGCTTCCAAATACAAATACAAATACAAATCAGCTTCCGCCCCAGACGCCGGCACCAGTTCAGCGGATGGCTGCGGTCCCGATCGCAACCGACACCGCTTCGGTTGAGGGGGCTGCGGTTCAGGGTGAAGTGGCGCAGGTCGCTTGGAATCAACCAACCGCCGGCGGACAACGCCTACTGGGCGGCCGTCCGACACCTGCCATGGCACACCCTATGGCTCATGCGCATGCTCCCGCTGCAAATGGTGCCCCAGCGGCCGGCAGCGATTGCAGTTGCTGTAACAAGACCAGCTGTTTTCAGTCGGGGCCTTGGAATCAGTTTGGTACCGATCCACAAGAATTTCTTTGCGATGGTGGAGACCTTTCCGGCAACGCCCATGTCCGTCAAGACGACGCGTTGGTCGGGATCGATTTGGAAGACACGGTGGTGAAATACACCACGCAAAAAGGTGAAATCCATGTGCAGCCGAGCAATCGCGTTTGCATTTATGCTCCTCGCTTTGCCGCCGTTCGCAAAGTGACCGAAGCCGTAGCAGGCGAACAAACGGTGGCCGCATTAGGTTACGACGTTCCCGAAGGCCCAGGGCGTATCGATCTAAATCAACCTAGCAGCGCAGTGACGGCTCAACATAGCTTGGAACGTCAAGTGGTCTCGCGAACGGTTGACGCGATGCGAGACCTGGATCGTGGGATGCCTATTGAAGGCGTCGATCAACCGTTGCTCGCCGAAGACACGCTGGCGATTTTGCAGAACCTAAGTTTGATTTCTCAGGGGATGCTAACCGAAGCGGATAAGCCTTGGCTAAGCAAGGGAGCGTTGGCCGCCGAAACATGGACGATCGAAGAAAATGTCGCGGTTACGGTTGCCGATGTGTCGCCGGTCGAACAGATTCGTCATGCGGCCGCAGAAGGTTTGACCCTGTATGAATTCCCCGACGCTGGGCGATTGCGAATCGTCAAGCTGGCGGACAAACAGGATGCCCTGCCAGGCGAGATCGTCACATTCTTGCTCCGCGTCGATAACGTTGGTGATTCACCGGTTCGTGACGTGGTCCTGACCGATAACTTGACCAACCGCTTAGAGTACGTCGCCGACAGTCAGACCTGCTCGAGTGGAGCCGAGTTTGAAACCGAAGTCAACATCGGCGGCTCGTTGCGGCTCACGTGGAAGTTGACCGATACCTTAAAGGTCGGAGAAAGCAGCTCCATTCGCTTCCGCTGCAAAGTCCGCTAAAGCGGGATTTCAGTATGTCGCCTTTCCATTAGCTTTCCCGGGCGGCATTCTCGCGGAGCGAAAGGCGACACTCTCTGCGAGGCTTCGGTTTTGTTGCCTGACGGTTTGCGCGGTTCTCTTGACGGGGTAACCTATATCTCCGACGGCGACCGTTTGGGAACCGTGGGATTTCAATCCGTTTCTCTTGCGGAGCAAGCAGATACCGATGGGTAATAGCTACCTTCTTAGGCCGCGTGCTTGCTTAGCCGCGTTTGCGTTTTTCTGTTCCCTGATGGTCTCGCCTGCAATTGCTTTTGAAATCAATCTGCAACCTCCTGGCGATCGTGAATTTGTCCGGGACTTGGCAGGGATGCTGGACGCTCAAGACAAAACGCAAATCCAAGAGATCTGCGATGCGCTGCTGACCGACAAAGCGACTCCGATCATCGTGATCACGATCGAATCGATGGCGAAATATGGGGGCGAGGGTCTGCGGATTGAAACCTTTGCCACGTTGCTTTTTGATCAGTGGGGGATCGGGCATCCAACCCTTGGTGATCAGGAATGGAACACAGGCATCCTGCTTTTGGTCTCAAAGGATGATCGCAAAGCAAGGATTGAGCTTGGCGGCGGTTGGGGACGCCGCGAGGACGCTTTGTGCCGCCAGATCATGGATGACCAAATCATTTCGCGGTTCAAACAAGGGCAGTTCTCGATGGGGATTGTCGCCGGAGTTGAATCGCTGGACAAAATGGCTCGAAAGCTGGAACTGCCCTCGGCTCCGGCCGCCAAAAGTATCCCCAGGCCTTGGTGGCATTACGGTTTGATCATCGGCTTCGTGGCTCTGGCGATCTTCACGGTCGTGTCGCTGATCCGCAACGGCTCCAGTGGTTGGGCTTGGGTTTTTTGGGGTGTTGTGTTTGCGGTGGTCGGAACCCTGCTTTATCAGTTTTTGAAAAATCAAAGCCGAGGTGGTGGCGGTGGAGGTGGGGGATTCAGCGGTGGGTCGTTTGGTGGAGGTTCCTCCGGCGGCGGTGGCGCGACCGGATCTTGGTAGTCATCGCATCCGCGACTTCGTAACAAAGAAAAAAACATGCAACGCGCATCGAGCCTTTTTAATACCGAACAGAAACAGCAGATCGAAGCGGCGGTCGCTGAAGCGGAGTCTCGGACGACGTCGGAGATCGTGCCCATTGTCGGGACGGTTTCTGGTCGATACGAGCGACCTCAAGATATGGTCGGACTCTGGCTGGCAGGCGTTGCCGCGGTCTTGGTTTGGCTGATGTTCCCTCGAGATGACGATACGTTGGGTAGCTGGGAAGGGAGCGCCGTTTACGTAGGGCTGGCGGTCATGGTCGTTTCGATCTCGGCAGCTTTTATCATCGGAGTCTTGGCGGCAAATCGGTTCGCGTGGCTCTGCCGATTGTTCACGCCTGGGGACCAGATGCGGGAACAGGTCCTGGTTCGAGCTCGAGAATTGTTTTTTGACAATCGAGTCCACCACACGAGTGGGGCGACCGGGCTGTTGATCTACGTTTCATTGTTTGAGCGTCGAGCTGTCATTTTGGGAGATAAACAAATAATGGGTAAGTTGGGGCAGGAGCCCTTGGACCAGCTTTGCCAGCAATTGACCGAAGGCCTCCATGAGGGCGATTTCGCAGCCACAATCGAGTCAGTCATCCGCAACGCCGGAGATCAGCTAGCAATCCCCTTCCCCCGCACCGAACCAGGAATCAACGAGCTAGAAAACACCCTGGTTCTAATCGACGAATAAAGAAAGTCTTCTCTCTCCTTCTTACCTATCTTGCCCACTCTAAGACTGGCGGAAACGTTTCCCCACATCGCCTCGCGTAGGACGTAGATTTATAAAAGACATAGGTCTGGCTCCCCTCGCCCCTAAGCGAGCTCTTTGTTGCGGAAGAAATCTCTGCTAGCTCATTGCGTGATCTCTGCCTCTTTGTTTGATTTCGTGGAGCTCGCTTGGGGGAGAGGGGGAGATTTCCAGGCGGCGATATTGCAGCGAAGACGCGGTGAAAGCCTCGGATTTCAAGCGATTATGCCACGCCTTGCCCAACGCTGTCGGCCCCTCTCCCCCAGCCCCTCTCCCCCAAAACAAGCCTTTGAATCGTCCTTAATTGCATTAGCTGGCGAACCGTTGATCCAGTATCAAACCTGTTTTAAGCGAGCTTGTTTTGAGGGCGAGGGGAGCCAGACTTTCTTCAATTATAAATCGCACGTCGCTAGCAAGGGATTCCACAAGCCAAGTAAGAGTCTGCAAAATGAGGAATGAGGAATGAGGAATGAGGAATGCAAAGTACAAAGTGCAAAGTGCAAAAATCTCCAACAGAGGCAGTCATTTTGCATTTTGTACTATTCATTTTAGCTTTTCCAATTCTTCTCACCCGCGAGCCACCTTCACAGCGGGCAACCCCACCCCAACTTCCCCACCCATCCACCACAGAACGATTTTCAGCAGCCCACTCCCCACTCCCGCCTCCCACCTCCCACCTCCCACCCTTTTTACTCTATGCCTCGTCTACCCTTTGGTTTACGCTAGGAAGACCCCTGCTGCGTCGTCCTCAGCAAGCCGCTTTCGGTCTTTTTTCACGATGAATGTTCCTTTCCGCGTCCTTCCCCTGCTGGCATGCTGAAAGCTCTCGAACTAGCCGGCTTCAAAAGTTTTGCGGATAAGACGCGCTTTGACTTTCCCGACGGGATTACGGTCGTTGTCGGACCGAATGGATCTGGCAAGAGTAATATCGTTGACGCGATGAAATGGGTGCTTGGCTCGCAGAGCGCCAAGAGCCTTCGCGGCAAAGATATGTCGGACGTGATTTTCAAGGGCTCGCAGACTCGCGGTCCTTCCAATTCTGCCGAAGCGACCATTGTCTTTGACAATTCCTCGGGGATCCTGCCCGTGGACGCTCCAGAGGTCCATGTGACCCGCCGAGTCTTTCGCAGCGGCGAAGGGGAATACCTGATCAACGGGCAGGCTTGCCGATTAAAAGACATTAAATCGTTGATCGCTGGGACAGGGATCGGGATCGATGCCTACAGTCTGATCGAACAAGGCAAAGTCGACCGGATGTTGCAGGCCAACGCGAAAGATCGCCGTGCGATCTTCGAAGAGGCTGCGGGGATCAGTCGATTTAAAGCCAAAAAGGTCGAAGCCGAACGTCGATTGGCCCGAGTCGATCAGAACTTGGTCCGGCTGGGTGATATCGTCGATGAAGTCGCCTCTCGCCTGCAAAGCCTGAAATCACAGGCCTCCAAGGCCGAACGCTATCGGCAGTCCTCGGAACGTTTACGCGAACTGCGTACTTCCTTGGCTTGGACCGATTGGTCGGTGATGTCGGAGGAGCTGCAGTCGGCCGAACACGATCTGAAAGAGATCACCGAACAAGCCGAATCGGAAGAGAAACGACGGGACGAATTGGCGGAGCAACGCCAGGCGTTCGAGATCGGGTTTCAAGAACTTGCCGAACAGGCGAGGCAGGCCGAGACCGATCGCGCCAATATGGCTCGAGAGATTGCCGTTTTAGCGGGCCGCCGCGATGCCGATGCTCATTCCCAGCAAGAACTGGAACGAGCCATCGCCAAAGGACGCCGACGGGTTCGACTGCTGCAGTCGCAAGCCGGTTCTGCGGCAGCCGAATTTCGTGGGTTGCGCGACCGATTGGCAATCTATGAAAGCGATTTCGCCAAAGCTCAAGCTTCTGCCGATGCGGCCGAAGAGGTGCGACGCGAAGCCGGGGAAGCGGCCGAAAAAACTCGCAGTGAACGAGCCGAAACGCAGATCCGGCATCTGGCCAACCTGCGGAAAGTCGCCGATCTGGAAGGAAATGTTCAGCGGTTGCAGCAACAGCTTGAGCAATCGGCCCGATCTAGCGAAGCGTTGGCGATTCGAAAACAATCCGCTCAGGCGATGCTGGAGGAAGCCGATACGGAGCACCAGCGTTGTCGGACGGAACTGGAACAACTGAACCAGTCGATCAAGGATTCCGAAAAGAAGATCGACTTGGCGTTGGCTGAACTGAATGAGAAAAAGCGGCTTTTGGAGCGGCGTCGTGAAGAGATCGCTGCCCTCCAAATGCGACTGCAAGGATTGACCGAAAGGCAGTCGGTCTTGCGAGATCTGCAGAAAAGACAAGAGGGCGTGGACAGCGGTGTCCGTTCATTGATGGAGCAGGTCCGCAGCGCCAATGTCGATGTTCTGGTCGACGTCTTAGGAATCGTCGCGGACCACGTGCAGACCGATCCCGATGTCGCTCCGTTGATCGATGCGACGTTGGGACCTTTGGCCCAGTATGCAATCGTCCGGCACAGTCGCGTCCAAGAGGCGATCCTTTCGGGCAGGATTGAAATCACCGGCCGAGTTGGTTTGCTGCGAATTGATGAACTGCCGACTCGACGCCCCGGCGATAAAATTCGTTTGGATGGACTGGGGGGCGTGATCGGTCGTGCCGACCGGATGGTCCAAACCGAACCGGAGTTCGAACCGCTGGTGAGGCACTTGCTTGGCACGACCTGGATCGTCGATTCTCTGCAGACCGCGCTCGGACTGCGGAAGCTAAGCGGGGCCGGTTTGCGTTTTGTGACCAGCCAATGTGAATTGTTGGACCGTGATGGCTCCCTGATCGTGGGGCCGGCGACCGCCGCTGCCGGATTGGTCAGCCGTCACAGTCAATTGGCGGCAACCACCAAAGAGATTCAGCACTATCGCTATCAGTTAAGCGAAGCGGAAGAAGAGGCCGGGCGGTTGAAGCTGCGAGTCGACCAAGAGGCGGCCGATATGGGCCGGATCGAGGATGGACACCGCGATGCGATCACCAAACGGGCTGCTGCGCAAGCCAGTTTGCGACACTCTGAAGAACGGTTGGAATCCTGCACCACCGCCCTTCAAGATCTGAACAAAGAGATCGAAACCGCTGAAATTGCGCATTTGGAAGCGGTCGAAAGCCAAGAAACCTTTGAGTCGCAGTTGCGGTCATGCCGGCAGCAGATCGCTGAAATCGAAGCGGAAGCGACCGCCAGTGACTTGGAACTACAGCAGCGTGAATCGACGTTGCGAAAAGCGACCGACCGAGTGATGGCGATCTCGGTCGATGTAGCTCGAGCCGAACAAAAGGTGGAAGCGGCGACGGCAACCCTCGAACAGCAACGCCGCGATCAATCCGAACGCCAAGCCGCCGTCCAAGAAGTTCGCGTCCAATTGAAATCGGACACGGACCGGAGTGAACAGCTGAAACTTCGGCAGTTGCAGGCCGACGCAACCCTCGCCTCGCTGCATCTGCAAGCCGAAGAATCGGCGGCTCAGATGCAAGTTTTGGCCAGTCAAGCAAACCAGTTGCGAACGAAACAGCGTGAACTGCAGTCCGCACTCGATGCGGCGGGGAAAGCGGCCGACAAGGCCTCTCGCGAACTGCATGCCCTTTCCAGTCGTCGCGACACGACGCGAATGAAACGAGAAACCCTCGCCGATCGCCTGCTGGAAGATTACGAAATCGATCTTCGTGGCAGTGAGCCTCCGGAAGATCATCAGCCGGTTGAAGATCGGGATTCGGTCGACAAAGAAATTGGACGACTGCGTGAGCAACTGCAGCGGACCGGTTCGGTCAACATGGAAGCGCTTGACGAACTGGAAACTTTGCAGACACGTTACGATGAATTGCACGGCCAGTACCAAGACCTGACCGCCGCCAAAGATTCGTTGCAGCGAATCATTCAGCGAATCAATACCGATAGCCGACGCTTGTTCATGGACACGCTGGAGGCGATTCGGATCAATTTCCAGCGGTTGTATCGCAAGTCCTTCGGGGGCGGTTCGGCCGATTTGATTTTGGAAGAGTCCGACGATCCATTGGAAGCCGGAGTCGAGATTGTCGCGACTCCTCCAGGCAAGCCGGCCTTCTCTAATTCATTGCTTTCCGGTGGTGAAAAAGCGTTGACCGCGGTCGCTTTGCTGATGTCGATTTTCCAGTACCGCCCTAGCCCGTTTTGCGTTTTGGACGAAGTCGACGCACCATTTGATGAAGCGAATATCGGTCGATTTGTTACCGTGTTGACCGAATTCTTAGATCAAACCAAGTTTGTGGTCGTCACTCACAGTAAAAAGACGATGACCGCCGCCACCACCTTGTACGGTGTGACGATGCAGGAATCGGGGGTCAGTAAACGAGTCTCGGTTCGTTTCGAAGATGTCAACGAAGATGGCGAAATTAATAGTACCGACGCTGCTTGATTCTGAGTAAAACAATGCCTGAAATCACTTTTCCCGTCCTGAAAAAACAATTGCCTCCCGCGATGGTTGAGGTGATCTCCGCCACTCCACTGTCGCCGCTGGATGCTGGGGATGCGGTTGAAAGTATCGCAAAGTACATCGCTGTAAACGGGGATCTGGAAAGGTCCGCGGAGTGGAATTCTTTGCAAATCGATTTGGTCTGCTCAGGGCTTTGGTTGTTGGCCGGAGAGCTGGATCGGTCGCACGACATCAGCCAGTCGATCAAGACTCCGGAAGGAAGTTTCTTGCATGGGATTATGCATCGCCGAGAGGGTGATTTTGGGAACTCAAAATATTGGTTCCGGCAAGTCGGTCCCCATGCGGTTTACGCGCAGATCGCACAGGCGGGTGGCGGCGTGCCTGAGGAACTGCAAGCCGATGGAGCGCTAGATCCATACGCCTTCGTCGACGCCTGCCAAAGCGCTGTTCGCGGCAAATCGAACGCGCGGCCACTGGAGCAGATTCAGTGGAACGAGTGGCAAGCGTTGATGGCGGATATCCTGCCCAGCGAGTAGTGGGGGCGAAGAAGTCGCCATGAGAACGTCGGTGCTCTTTTTGTCGCCTTTCGCTTTCGATTGAATCAACAAACCGGTAAGCGAGGTATCGCGTCCAGTTCCTCGCTTACGCGTTTTGAAGTTGCGTTGTCGGGATGCATTCCCCTCTGGCTTTGTGTCGGCCCTTCGGGCCTTTTCACTAGCACATTTTCCCATGCCGGGGCTGCCAAGCCCCGGTCGATGCGCAAGCGTAAAAGAAAGGGTCGACACAAAAGACGCCATGTCGATGCCTGCAACATTCGATACCGAGGGCTTGCTAACGTATCGAATGACTGAATTGCAAAAAACGTAACTTCAAAAGTTGCGCAGCCGGGTGGGATTTTCTGATGCATTGCCGCACCGCAGCAACCCCGCTTGGAAACCGTCTCCAATAGACTGCACGTCGCCCGCGAAAGAAGGTTGAAGATAACGGTCTTTCGCGGGGGACGTGAAAAGAATAAGTAAAGAAAATCTGGCTCCCCTCTCCCCCAAGCAAGCTCCGACAAATCCAACGAAAAGGCCGAGACCAGGGAATGAGCTAGCTAAGATTCCTTCCGCAACAAAGAGCTTGCTTAGGGGCGAGGGGAGCCAGACTTTCGTCAATTATAAAATTCACGTCCCGAGCGAAAGGCGACAATCACTAACCCGTCAGTTAGGCCTCGCAAAACCCAACTGACTTCCTGTGCTCAGCCCGCTGCGGTGCCCGCTTCTACCAGGGCGGACCTGGTGATTTGGTGAGTGGCTGTGCGGCGTCTAGAAGCGACTGTGGGATGGCAACCGCTTTGCGGATCCGTAGGTTTACGAATGCCCAGCGAGTTGCGCCGCGGCACAAAATGGTGCGGTCTGCGGGCCGGCAAATCAAAAATTTGCGCTCACATGAAACGTGACTGACTTCCGATACCCATGTGCGGACGATCAATTGATCCTCCGCAAAAGCGGCCGCTCGGTAGGTGATTTCGTGAGACCGAACCACCCAGCCGATCCCGTTTTCATCCAATTGGGCTCGAGAATCCCAGCCTCCCGCTGCGGTGTGGCGATGAGCCGCCCACAGAGACCACTGGAGGTAACGCAGGTTGTGGACGTGATCCTGTGCGTCGATTTCGTCGGCTTGAACCACATATTCGAAATCGAAGACGGCTGACACGTGTGGTACATCCATTTTGAGTTGTGCGTTGGAAGCCTCTGCTGGAACTACCAGCCCAGAACGTATGCAAACATCAAAGGGGCGCAGATCGTTGCGTCACTTTGAACCATAAACTTGGGTGCATCACGATCGAGTTTGTACCACGTGATTTTCTCGTTGGGAACCGCTCCGCTATATCCACCGTAACTGGTGACTGCGTCGCTGATCTGGCAAAAGTACCCCCACAGAGGAATATCTAGTTTCAAATCTTGGATCATCAGCGGTACAGCGCAAATTGCGAAATCTCCTGCGATTCCGCCACCGATTTGAAAGAATCCGATCGGATTGTCGGTCGAATTCGCCTGGTACCACTTGATCAGCCGTTCCATCTGAGCGGTGCCGCTCAGAAGGCAATTGTGGGTGGCGACTTTTCCCTCGTAGACGCGAGCGGCAAAGATATTGCCAAGGGTTGAATCTTCGTATCCAGGGACGAATACCGGGATTCCCATCTCCTTGGCGGCAACCATCCAGCTGTTTTCCACGGGGATTTGGAAGTGCTGTGGCAATTCAGGGTCGTCCAGCAACCGGAACATGTACTCGGCCGGAGTATAAGCCTGCCCGCTGTCGGCCGCTTCCTGCCACAGTTTCAGCAGGCGGCGTTCCAGATGACGCATCACGGTTTCGGGGATGCAGGTGTCGGTGACGCGGTTGAAACCTTCGTCCCGGAGGGCCACTTCGTCATCCAACGAAAGGGCTCGCCAATCTTCGACGATTTTGTATTCGTCGTGAGCGACCAAGTTGAACAGGTCCTCTTCAAGGTTGGCCGCTGTACAGCTGATCGCGTGGACTTTGCCCTGACGGATCATCTCAGCAAGCGAAATCCCAAGTTCGCCGGTGCTCATCGCGCCAGCCAGCGAAACCAACATCTTGCCATTGGTCGGTTCGCTGACAAACGAACGATAAGACTTGGCCGCAGCCAGCATCTCGCGAGCGTTGAAGTGCCGGTAGTGATGCTCCATAAACTTTGAAATGGAGGCTGGGTGCCCACCGTAGGCGGAGCTCGATGGAGGCGTGTTTGCGTTTGTTGCAATCGGTTTTGAAGACATGGACGGCTCGATTGGATTCTGGGGTGCCACGACAAACAAATAGCGTGTCGCGACACCATAGCCAGAACCTTCTCAGCCAGCAACGGACCGATCTTTTTTGAAGGGATTACCGGTTGAAGGTGTGGACCATCAACGTGCCGGTATGGCGGTCGACAATTTTCACCGAGTAGCCGCAGGGCCAGCAATAAACGTACGTTTTGCGTCCCAGTAGATCGCGATGCGTTTCGCACGAAGGGGCCCCGACACAGCATCGTGGGACGCAGACCTTGACCGTCACGGGACAGCATTGGCAGGGTACCGAAAGTCGAGTCGTAAAGGTCTCTTTGCACTCGCAACCGCAGTAGGCATGAGCCAGCAACGGGTGGTTCCAGTATTTGATTTTTGGCGGTTCGCAGCAGGCAACGGTAGCGCGTGGCCCAAACAGTGACGTGAAGCTGTACGGTTCGTAATGTTCGTTGTGCCCGTAGTACTCGTGAGGTTCCGAGTAAGCGCCGCGGTAACCACTCAGGGGAGCGGCCGACCGATAACGGGAACCGTCAGCATGATAGCTCGACTCATAACCGATCGGAGGTGAAGAAACGTAGCTGGAACCTTCGAAGGACTCCATGTACTGCGGCGATTCAATCGATTCCCTTCCTGCTCGGTAGCTTTCGGTTTCGCCGTAGTTGCTTGGTTCGCTGTAAGTGTTGGGCTTGCCGTAACGGGACGCGGGAGGAACGTCGGGTGTGTCGTTGTAGACAGGGGCTTGCCCATATGGATAGCCGTGCAGAACGACTTCGGAATCGGGCGAAATCGTGCCTTCGATCGGCAGACCATCGACCAGAGGACCGGTCGGTTCGGATTGGTCAAGGATCGATTGCTCGCTCGATTCCTGTTCACGGAATGAGCTTTCCCGAAGGATGACGGCTGGATCGTCTTCGTAGGGAACGACGTCGTAAGGCGAAATCGGTTCGACCGAAGGAATCGCGACCGGGTCCGGAATGGCATTGCCAGGCGGCAATAACTCTTCCACTGCCAAAGCTGGCAGCACAAACAGGATGAGAAGGGCGATGGCACCAATCGCAATCAAGCCTGACTGGATTTTACGGACATGGGGAGCGCGGATCATGGCAAGCCTCGGATTCGTATTTGGGGAACGTACTTCGGCAAACCTAGGTCTTCTATCCACGCATTCGGCAGAAAAATTGTCAGGTAACAATTCCCCTCACGTTAAAAAGAGGGACTGTTCGGGATGTAGCGATTCCAACGATGGCGAAACGGCTTGCCGTTTACAAACACGAAACGCAAGCGAGTATTCAAAACCGTTACGCAATCGATTCAATTGGACCCTCATCAGCGAGTCGTTTATTTACTCCCTTGCGCTTCGTGCTTGTATTTGTTTGCCCGCTCGCGTTGCTACCGGGGATCCGATCCCCCGCTGTGATGCCGTTTTTGTCATGCCAGTTGACAAAAAAGGGGGCGGCGGCCAATTTGTTAGCCCCCTTTTCATAGGAAATCTGCATCATGTTGCCCCGCACGCTTGAGCTCGAATTCAGTGAAGATCTGGAAGAGACCTCTCTTTACGACCAGATGGACCATCAGGCTGTTAACGAGGCTTTCGTGACCGATTTGGTTGCTGGGGGGAGTGTTGGCCCCGATGTTCTGGATATCGGGACCGGGACGGCAAGGATTCCGATTTTCTTGTGTCAGCAATTGGAAGACGTTCGGGTGATGGCTCTGGATGCGTCCACGGCGATGCTCGACTGTGCTCAGACGAATGTCGATGTTGCGACGTTGTTGCACCGAATTCAATTGGCTCATGAAAACGTTCATGACCTGGCTGTCTTTGAAGACGATATGTTTGATACCGTCCTCTCCAATACGCTGCTGCATCATCTGCCTGATCCGATGGTCCTGTTGTCCGAATCGGTGCGTATGACGAAACCGGGAGGCCGTGTCTTCGTTCGTGACCTGGTCCGTCCGGTAAGTGAATCGGCCGTGGAAGCGATCGTTCAAGACGTGTCGGCCGGCGAACCGGAATCGGCTCAGCAATTGTTGCGACACTCGTTGCACGCAGCTTTGACGCTGGAAGAGACTCGGGCGATGGTCGCCCAGCTTGGTTTGGATCCGGAAACCGTCCAGATGACCAGTGACCGACACTGGACTTTGGATGCCGTGATCGCTGTTGCATAAATCGGATTTTAGTAGCGTCTCCCGAGCGGCGATGATCGCTTGCCGCGACTGTTTTAAATCGAATTGAAGGTCCAAGCATGCAGAGCTACCTCGGATTACTTTCTGAAATCATGGAAGCCGGAGCCGTTCGCGATGATCGTACGGGGACCGGAACGCGAAGTCTGTTTGGGCGGCAGTTGCGTTTCGATTTGCAGCAGGGGTTCCCGTTGCTAACCACAAAGAAACTCCACTTGCGTTCGATCCTCTACGAATTGCTGTGGTTCCTGCGAGGTGAGACAAACATTGCTTGGCTGAAGGAGAATGGGGTCCGCATCTGGGATGATTGGGCGGACGAAAATGGAGAGCTTGGTCCTGTTTACGGAAAGCAGTGGCGAAGCTGGCAAACGCCCAGCGGCGAAACGATCGACCAGATCGCCGCAGTGGAAAATGCAATCCGCACCAACCCCGATTCAAGGCGATTGATCGTGTCGGCCTGGAATGTCGCGGATGTCGATTCGATGGCCCTTCCCCCCTGCCACTGCTTGTTCCAGTTTTATGTCTCCGAGGGACGCCTCAGCTGCCAACTGTACCAACGCAGTGCCGATGTCTTCCTGGGCGTCCCCTTCAATATCGCCAGCTACGCGTTGCTGACGCTGATGATGGCTGAGGTGACCGGCCTGCAGCCCGGCGATTTTGTGCACACCTTCGGAGACGTCCATCTGTACAACAATCACCTGGAACAGGCTGGGCTACAGCTACAGCGCGAGCCTAGGAAGCTGCCGGAAATGCGGTTGTTGAACCAGCGGAAATCGATTTTCGATTTTCAGTTCGAGGATTTCGAATTGGTCGATTACGACCCGCACCCCCATATCAAAGCCCCCGTGGCCGTTTGATCGTTGTCGGCCATAGCCGTGACGGCCGTCACGTAGCGACGCTCGCCAGAGCTTAGGCAGCTGGGCAATACGCCACGAATGGCTTGCGCGTTCCCCGCGAAAGTAACGAACGCAAACGCACCTTGCACGTTCCCTGTGAGAGCGTGTTGTTATGATGCGACCGTTGTCCTGCACCGTATCGTGGCCGGGACCTAACCGTTTCCTTTTTAGAGAACAACGATCATGAATTTGGCTGCGATCCTAGCTTCAACCGATTCCGGTGTGATTGGCAATGAAGGCGGCATGCCCTGGCGTTTGTCGACCGATCTGCGGCGGTTCAAGCGGTTGACGATGGGGTTTCCGATCATCATGGGGCGAAAAACGTTTGATTCGATTGGCCGTCCACTCCCCGGACGCTTAAATGTTGTTTTGACTCGGTCTGCCGACTGGGCCCACGAAGGAGTCCGGACGGTCAACCTGGAAGAAGCGTTGGCGATCGCCGATCAGCACGAGCAGGCATTTGTCGTCGGCGGGGCTGAGATCTATCGCCTGATGTTGCCGTACTGCCAAGCCGTCCATTGGACTCGGGTGTTGGCCGATATCGAAGGGGATACCCGTTTCCTGTGGGACCGCAGCGAATTTGAATTGCTGCACGACGAAGCATTTCCCGCTGGCGAAAAAGATAGTGTTCCCACCCGGTATGAAATCTGGCAGCGTCAGTGAACCGAGGTGTGAGAGCGAGGCTTCGGCAAGGTTCACGCTTGCCGGCAACAGGTTCACTCGCGTTGCAGAAGGTTCAAAGCTAGGCGACCTGAGGGCGGATTCTGTTGGGTTGCCTTCTGATCTGGTCGGTTTCAAAAAGGTTCTCAGGGCGATCTTTAGCCCGATTTGAAATTGGACTTGATTTTGCACCTCTTTTTTTTCTAGTCTCCGCTGGTATTCAATCAGCCACCGGAGCCCATTCCTTGTCAGTCAACCAACCGCAACGACCAACCACGCGACACGGGGGAACCCTTGCGTTGCTGCAGGTTCTGCTTGTAGTGTCGGTTGGGCTGGGGAGCGCCGGCTGTACTCAGAATCCATACATGGCGGCTCCCACCGCTTGGCAGAATCCACAGCAGCCTGCAGTGAACCCCCTGGATTCGCAGATCACCGAATTGCAACGCCGCGTGCAGTTGTTGGATGACAATAACCGTCAATTGCATACGCAGATCGCTCAGGCAGAACAGCAGACTCAGGTTTACCGCGACGAATTGTCGCTGGTCCGTCAGCAGTTAGCCGAGTCGACTTCGCAGCTTGAACAGACCCGCTTGGCGGCAAGCCAAGCGGAGCAGCAGGTGCGGGGCATGCAGGCTTCCACCAAATTCCGCGGCGGGGCATCGATTCAGGCCAATACCAACCTGCAGGCGATGGCTCAGGGCCTTCAGCTGGGAGGCTTGGCGATTTTGCCTGAAGGAAATACGCTCCGTATCGTTTTGCCTGCCGATCAGCTGTTCCAGAGCAATACCGCCAACCCACAGCCGCAGGCGGCTGCCATTATCGATCCGGTTGCCGGTGCGATCCGCAGTCATTTTCCGCGTCAGAGGATCGGGATTGAAGGGCACTCCGATGGCAGCCCACTGTATGGTGGCCAATTCAATAGCCCGCATCAGCTGACCGCCGCTCAATCGGTTGCGGTGCTGGAAATCATGACTACCCGCGGCAAGTTGCCAGCGCCGCAGGTCTTTACGAAAGCGATGGGGGCGGCGAACCCCCGCTACGATAACACCACCGCTGCCGGACGAGCCGCAAATCGTCGCGTGGAAATTATCATTTATCCTGAAACGTTTTAATTCGTTTCGGACTCTGGGCGTTCTAGGGCTGGGCAAGGTTGCTATGATGGCAGCAGAAACAAATTGGTTTACCCTGCTTCGCGCCTAATTCTCTATCGCTTTTCATGCATATCGGTCTGTTTGTTCCGTGTTATGTCGACCAGTTTTATCCAGATGTTGCGGTCGCGACGTTGGAATTACTGGAATCTTGCGGCATGCAAGTCGAATTTCCGTCCGCACAAACATGCTGCGGGCAGCCGATGGCCAATACGGGCTGTGCGGAAATGGCTGTCCCGCTGGCCGAGCGATTTGTTGAAATCTTTCAGCCCTACGATTTTGTGGTCTGCCCCTCAGGGTCTTGTACCGCGATGGTCGTGCATCACTACGATCATTTGTTTAGCGGCGAAAAACGAGCGGCATTCGAAGCGGTGCGTGACAAGACCCTGGAATTGTCGCAGTTTCTAGAACGGTATGTTCCGGCCGAAAAACTGAACTTCCCCTCCTTCCCGCACCGCGTGGGACTGCACCAAAGCTGCCACGGTTTGCGGGAGCTGCGAATTGGGGCCTGTTCGGAGCGGATGGTGACCGGCAATGACAGCGTGGGCGAGCTTCTTGAACGCGTCCCCGATTTGACCCGTGTCACATTGAAGCGGGCCGATGAGTGCTGTGGATTCGGAGGGACCTTTGCGGTCGCCGAAGCCGATGTCTCCGTCGCGATGGGGCTGTCCCGAGTCGCTGATCACGCGGCCGCCGATGCCGAAGTGATTGTCGCCGGTGACATGTCTTGCCTGATGCACATGCAGGGATTGATGCGTCGCGACGGCAGCCCCCTGCGAGTCATGCACCTTGCACAGTTGTTGTGCGGCAGATCGATCGATATCAATCACGACGCAAAGGAACAACGACGATGAAGTCGACCGTGGACCACCCAACGGCCGCAAAACCTTTTGTTGCCAATCAAGAACGGATGAAATGGCACGACGGGGCTCTTTGGTTCGTCCGAGAGAAACGCGATCGTCAAGCTCATTCGATTCCCGAATGGGAATACTTGCGAGAATTGGCTTCGCAGACCAAGGCACACACGCAGGCCAATTTGGCGGAATACCTGGAAGCGTTTGAACGCCAGGCTACCGCCGCAGGGGCGGTCGTCCACTGGGCGGCCGACGCCGAAGAGCACAACGCGATCGTGTTGGGATTGCTGCAGAAAAATAACGTCCAACGCGTCGTCAAAAGCAAGTCGATGCTGACCGAAGAATGCCACCTCAATCCGTACCTTGAAGCCCAGGGGATCGAAGTTGTCGATACGGATTTGGGCGAACGCATTATTCAGCTTCGCGATGAACCCCCCAGTCATATTGTTCTGCCGGCGATTCACCTGAAGAAAGGAGATGTCGGCGAAACCTTTCATGAGCATTTGGGGACCGAGAAAGGAGCTTCCGATCCGAAGTATCTGACCGAAGCGGCACGGCAGCATCTGCGAGACCGTTTCCTAAATGCCCAAGCAGGTATTACCGGAGTCAATTTTGCGATCGCGGAAACCGGCGGTGTGACCGTTTGCACCAATGAAGGAAACGCCGATCTGGGGGCCTCTTTGCCGCCGTTGCATATCGCTTGCATGGGGATCGAAAAATTGATTCCTCGCCAAGCCGACCTTGGAATCTTCTTAAGGCTTCTGGCAAGAAGTGCCACGGGACAGCCAATCACCACTTATTCATCCCATTTCTTGGGGCCAAGAGAGGGGGGGCAGCTGCATATTGTATTGGTCGACAATGGGCGAAGTTCGATTCGTGACCGCGATGAGTTTCGCGAAGCGCTGAACTGCATTCGCTGTGGTGCCTGCATGAATACCTGCCCTGTCTATCGGCGTAGTGGCGGGCATAGTTACGCCTCCGTCGTCCCGGGACCGATTGGCAGTGTGCTTTCCCCTGCTGCAGATACCGAACAGCACAAGTCTTTGCCATTTGCCTGCAGCTTGTGTGGATCATGTACCGACGTTTGCCCGGTCAAAATTCCGTTGCACCATCAGTTGTTGGCTTGGCGACAGGAAATCGGACGCGAAGGGTTGCTGCCGGTTAGCAAACGCATGCCGATGAAAGCGGCTGCCGCTTTGTTCGCGCGTCCACGTCTGTTCGCAGTCGCCGGCTGGTTTGGGCGATTCGCCCTGCGAGTCCTGCCTCATGCGTTGACTCACAATCGGCTGAACACCTGGGCGGTTGCTCGCGAATTGCCCATCGCCCCCAAGAAGAGTTTCCGTAGTTGGTATCGGGATCAGGATCGTCCGGCGAACTCCTTGCCGATTGTGACCCCCGATCCGGAATCGTCTCCTACGAAGAATCGATAATTGCCATGACCTCCTCCAGTCGCCAATCCATTCTCGACCGAGTTCGCAGCCGTTCGCTTCCTGAAGCGCCGTTGCCTGAACTGGACCATGATCGTTTGATTCGGTTTGATGATCTTGCCGATGCATTCCAGCATTCGGCGGAATCGGTCGGGGCGACCGTGATCCGTTGTCGGTCGATCGACGAGGTTCCGGAGCATCTTCTTAAGATCGATAGTTTTCGCGAGGCGGACGAATTTGCCTCTACAATCGAAAAAATCCCTGGAAATGTCCAAGTCTCCTCAAGAACAAGCGGGCACGATTGGGCCTCGCTCGATTGGCTGTTAATCCAAAGCCGTTTAGGGGTCGCTGAGAATGGAGCGGTGTGGGTTCCAACCCAAGAGCTTAATAACCGGGTTCAGGTCTTCATTACCCAGCATCTAGGGGTTGTGTTGAAAGCCGAGGACCTGGTGCATCATATGCATGGTGCCTACGAATCGATCGGGGCGATCGAACGTTACGGCGTCTTTGTTTCGGGGCCTAGTAAAACCGCTGACATCGAACAATCCTTAGTTTTGGGGGCGCATGGATGCCGTACCCTCACTCTGTTCTTGCTGGTGTAGGCCGGCATTCCCTGTCGGATCGGTCGTCAAATCCTGTGCCAATTGGCACGGAATCTCGGTAGGCACCCAGGGGGCTTGGGGGGTGGCTTGCCTGACTCTTCGCGGACCCATTGCTTTGGGGGGAACCGCAAGTCTGCTTCTTGGGTAGGGCGTTTTGCCTACATCAAAGCCCGATCAAAGGCATGCCAATTCGGGCCTCCGTTTTTAAAAAACGTAAAAAAATAGGAAGCACTTGCTTGACTCCGCTTAGGCGTGACGTAGAGTGAATTAGGTAACGATAGAGCCACCTTGTGGTGTCAATGCCAAATTTGGTTTTTTTGCTCCATCGTAGAAGTCACGCCGAAGAACGACGAGGCGCGAGCCGACATGGTGTCGGATCGTTTACAGGCCGGAGTTCAATTTCGGGAATACACGCCGCCGGTCACAAAGGAATGAATGGATGTTAGTTTTATCTCGGAAGAAAAATGAGAGCATCGTCATCAACAACGACATCAAGATTGTCGTCGTTGAGATAAGAGGCGACAAGGTCCGCCTGGGAGTCGAAGCTCCTCGCGAAGTGCCCGTTCACCGCCGCGAAGTCTATGACGCGATTCAACGCAGCAAAGAAGACGCTCCTGAGCAAGTTTAAGTAAAAATATTTCAACGCGAAATGCTTAGGGTTTTGGTCTATTTGGCCAGCTGTGCAGCAAGAAAAGTCGCCGGGTTTGAAAAAATATTGCCCCGACCCTTGACGCATTCGAGTGCCTCCTGGTAAACATTAGGCCAGCGACAGCGAGGGCCCCTTCGTCTAGCGGTTAGGACACCGCCCTTTCACGGCGGCAGCACGGGTTCGAGTCCCGTAGGGGTCATCTTTTGACAATGCCCCGGTAAATCCAAAGCCATTATTGGTCTGGATTTGCCGGGGTTTTTTTATGCGCCTGCAAAGACTGCGCCGAATTGCCTTGGACCGTTTTCTGCCTGTTCAAGAGACGCGTTCGGCGGACGGTTCAGGGCTTTGACGTGGGACGCGATGTCGCGCTCTCATGTGCCCTTCTCTGCGTCGTTTCGGCTTGGGGTGATGATCGACCGATCGACCTCGCGGCGTCCGATCTGACAGGCTTCGCAGGCCAAGTGGATCGACTTGAAAGCGATCGCTGCGATGCCGCGGGCCGGAGCAATGTTTGGGATGCTTGAAAGTGGCGGGACCGTCCGCAGCGGATTCGATTTCCGGGGACGATCGGACTGAAAAGATATTCCCGTTTTTTGGGGTCATTTGCAAATCGCCCTTCGTTCTAACGTGTATAACGATGGGCAATGCGGGTTGCCTTTGGCCCCCCCAGAATCGAGGGGGCGGGCTTTATTTAGGCAGCGCGAACCCGTTACATTCTTTTCTGGAATGATCAGGGAAAGCAATCGATGCCCGACTTTGAGCCCCTTTTTGAACCGTGACTTATGCCTGACCAAACGACGCAAGATACCTTCCCGGCCGATCCCATCGTCTTTGTCGTCGATGATGAAGCCAGTTCCCGGAATGTGATCGCTGAAATGGTGAAGTCGATGTCCTTGCCGGTTGAGTCGTATGATTCGGCGGAAGCGTTCTTGGCGACTTATCGGAATCAACGCCCTGCCTGCATCGTCACGGATCAGAGAATGCCAGGGATGAGCGGAATCGATCTGATTGAAAAACTTCAAGAGCAGGATCTGACTATCCCGGTGATCGTCGTGACCGCATTCCCGGACACGCAGTCGACGGTCCGAGCCGTCCGCGGCGGAGCGATCAGCCTGATCGAAAAACCTTGCCGTCGGGAAAAGTTATGGACGATGATCGTCGAAGCGATCCGCCTGGATAAGCGAAACAGCGTCAAAGATGCGGAACGTGAGCACGCGAAGCAGTGTGTTGAATCGCTCAATGAGGGAGAGCGTGCAGTTGCCCACATGTTGATCGAAGGTTTGGCCAATAAAGTCATCGCTGCCAGGCTGGACGTCAGTCTGCGGACGGTGGAATCCAGACGTGCTGCGATTTTCAAAAAGTTTGGCGTCACGTCCATCGCCTCAATGGTGCTTCTCTGGTTGACCGCCCACCCCGATTCCTAAATATCGAGAATCTCTCTTCCCGTTCACCCGCGGCATCGGGCTGAGGTAGCAGCAGCGACCCTCTTAGCGGAACGGCCCGTCGGCTATCCGGTCCTATTCTTAGCGGAACGGCGCAAGCCGTCCGGCCCGTTCGTTGTGTTTTCAATGCGATTGCCGGACGGCTCGCGCCGTTCCGCTAAGAAATAGTGGATGGCATTGGACGGACGCCGACCGGGCATCGCTTTGGAATTGCCTCGCGTATTTTGCCGGACGGCTCGCGCCGTTCCGCTAAGAAATAGTGAGCGGCGTTGGACGCATGCCGACCGGGCATCGCTTTGGAAATGCCTCGCGTATTTTGCCGGACGGCTCGCGCCGTTCCGCTAAGAATATTGGACGGCATTGGACGCATGCCGACCGGGCATCGCTTTGGAAATGCTTCGCGTATTTTGCCGGACGGCTCGCGCCGTTCCGCTAAGAAATAGTGGGAGGCGTTGGACGGACGCCGACCGGGCATCGCTTTGGAAATGCCTCGCGTATTTGCCGGACGGCTCGCGCCGTTCCGCTAAGAATAGTGGGTGGCGTTGGACGCACGCCGACCGGGCATCGCTTTGGAAATGCCTCGCGTATTTGCCGGACGGCTCGCGCCGTTCCGCTAAGAAATAGTGGGCGGCATTGGACGCATGCCGACCGGGCATCGCTTTGGAAATGCCTCGCGTATTTGCCGGACGGCTCGCGCCGTTCCGCTAAGAAATAGTGGGCGGCATTGGACGCATGCCGACCGGCTCGGACGGTCTGCAAATCGCCATGGGAATTCCTTCCGGGAGCACTTTTCTAGCTCGCCCGCTAAAAACAACGCTTCATTTCTCGTGATCCGGCTCGCCGCAATGCTCAAAAATCCTGCGGTTTGCCGTACTGGCTCGCGTCGCATTGTCATGTTTTTTGAGCCTCGCGTAGCCGGATTTTTAAACGACGTAAATCTTCCGAATTCACCACCTGAAAACTTCAGCGGTTTGCCGGTACGTTTCACGCAGCCAGAGCCGACCACATCTGCATCGTCGCGGACGTTTTTCTTCGCTTCGTTACGGTGCATCCCGACTTTCCGTATCGTAAGAAAAATCAGCGATTTACCGGTGAAATTGCGCATTGGTGCTAAAGAAATGCGTGGCATTTAGCGTGCGGCAATTCGCTCTTGGCAGGACCGGCAGAACGCCCATGACCTTGCGAAATCGTGCCAGCTACAGCCCTGTGAAATGGGGACGCCTCGCCTCTGCTGAAGGCTCCCCAAAGGGACGTTCTTGAGGGGGCTTTACACCCTGATTTCCGGCGCACTCAGATCGCATGGTCAAGCCATTATTTGACAAATGCAGAAAATTCTGCTTGCAATTTGGTCCTAGTGATCGTTAAAACCACACTAAAGCCCTTTAAGGGGGTGGGGCCGCCGGTTAATCGGTACTTTTCAAATTTTGCATATTCTTGCTTGCTTTTCGGAGTCGCGGTCGCCCGAGCGGTGATCGTTGCTGTTTGCTTTTCTTTTCTAAAGCGTAGGGGTCTCTGATGCGTACTTATCTTGGCCGGCATCGTGTCGGTTTTACGTTGGTTGAGCTGCTAGTGGTGATCGCGATCATCGGTGTATTGGTTGGCTTGTTGTTGCCTGCGGTCCAGGCGGCTAGAGAGGCTGCCAGGCGTATGTCTTGCAGCAACAACATGAAGAACATGGCGTTGGCGGTACATAACTACCACGACACTCACAAGAAATTCCCTGCCGGCAACATCGCGTGGAATGGTCTGGGAACCAATTCGACACGCGCTCAGGCGAATTCCGAACCGAATGGTCGGTGGTACAACGGAATGTGGGCGTGGCCCGTGGCGATCCTGCCATTTATGGAAGGGCAGAATCTGTACGACCAGATGGATTTCAACCAGCTCCCGTACACGCCCGAACGGGGGGACGTCTATTTCGGTGACTACGGTCCTGAGACGAATCACGGGGTCGTCAATGAACTGCCTTGTACCTCCGCTCCCGCTGCATTCCGTTGCCCCAGCGTTCCGCTGATCGGCGATGAAGGGGCCTTTAAGGACTACGCGGGGAACAGTGGTGGCACAAGAATGAGCACTTGTTGTCCCGAACGGGCCACGGACACCGACGGCATCTTCCACAAGAACAAGAACTATACGTTTGGATCGATCATCGATGGTTCGTCCAACACGTTGTTGTTCGTGGAGCAGTCCAACTTCATTCAAGGACATAATCGTCCTACAAATCCTTTTGTATGGATGAACCACAGTTCACAGGGTGAGTCGATTTCGCACCAGGGCGGCAATAGTTTTCCTCCAAACTTACCCAAGGCAATTGTGATCGATGCTTGGCGAGTCACCGGTCGACTGGCTCGAGGAATGCATCCTTCGGGAATCATGGTCGCTTACTGTGACGGTAGCGTTGGCTTTGTTAGTGAAACGATTTCGGTGAACAATTGGCGCGCGATTCATAGTCGTGATGCCGGTGAAGTCGTGCAGAATTAGTAGGGGCCAGTTTGGCTGTCCTTTTACGGCTTTTGTATCTGCATGCGTTTGCACTTTTTGAAGCGAAAGGGGGTAATGTTTTCTTGATTCTTCTCTTGATGAAAAGGAAATATCCCCCTTTTGCGGATCTCTTTGAGGCGGCTGGTCGCTTGAAAAAGCAGCAAGTCGGGTGCGCATGTGCCATGCGGTGAATCGCCCACATATTAACGCTTCTATAACCTTGCCGAATATGATCCGAATAAAACGAACCGCTGTTGTCATGATTGCTTTGTGCAGTTCCGCCCTGCCCTTGCTATCGGGGTGTACGCCAAGCACTGGCTTTTATGAAGTCGAAGGGACCGTTACGCATAATGGCGAACCGGTACCGAAGGTGTTTTTGATTTTCCATCCTGCAAATCCGGACATTCATCCTGAAGCGATGGCGATGAGTGATGAACAAGGCCGGTACAAGATGATGGTTGGCAATTCGCCGGGAGTACCGCCAGGCGAACATACTGTGTACGCAACCGATCCGGCTGCGGTTCAGGGGGGCTCCAGCTCCGATGACCCTGATTACAAAGAGGTTATTACGAAATATGGTCCGGGAACATCGACCTATAAAGTGACGATCGACAAAGACGAATCCGAGTTGGAATTGAAGCTGGACTAGTTTCCCGCTATTGTCAGTTCGCATTCGATTAATGATGCGGCGAGTTGTTGGCTCGATACGGCCATGCAACTCGCCGTTTTTTTATGTTCAGTCTCTTTTCGACACGACTTGATACGGATAGATCCCCATGGCAATTGAACCAGCAGCTCGTCAATTTTTGATGGATGCACTCGCGACCCCAAGTCCTTCTGGATATGAAGAGAAGGTTCAGGCGGTCGTGCGTCAATACATCGAACCGGTTGCTGAAAGTGTGCGCATTGATGTGCACGGGAACCTGATGGCTAGTTCGGTACCGGGTGATGGGCCTCGCTTGATGTACGCAGGTCACTGCGATCAGATTGGGATGCTGGTTTCTTATATCGATGACGAAGGATTTGTTTACGCCAACACCATTGGTGGCTGGGATCCGCAACAATTGATCGGTCAAACCATGACCATCTGGACCGACCACGGTCCTTTGCCTGCCGTGATCAGCCGCAAACCGATCCATCTGCTCTCTACGTCCGAGCGAACCGAAGTCGTCAAGATCGAACAAATGTGGTTGGATATCGGAGCTTGTGATAAGGCCGAAGCTGAAAAGCACGTCCGAATCGGCGACCCGATTACCTTGCATCTGAATCATCGCGCCCTGTTAGGTGCCCATTTGAGCGGACCCGCAATGGATAACACGACAGGGATGTGGACCGTGATGGAAGCCTTTCGGCGAGCGGCGGTTTCGAAAAGCGAACTGCGTTGCCAGCTGACCAGCGTTTCGACCGTGCAAGAAGAGATCGGACTGCGCGGTGCGAAAACGGCCGCTGGATCGATTCGCCCCGACGTGGCGATCGCGGTCGATGTCACCCATGCATCCGATTGTCCGACGATCGATAAAACCCAGCGTGGAGATATTCGCTTAGGAAGAGGCCCGGTGATTGCCCGCGGGCCGAACATGAATCCACGGGTGGTCGCTCGCTTAATCGAGCTGGCTGAACGGAACGGGATCCCCTACCAGGTGGCAGCGATCGGACGGGCGACGCCCAATGACGCGAACGTTTTGCAGATCCATGGCGGTGGCGTTGCCACCGGATTGGTAGCGATCCCCAATCGCTACATGCACTCGGCCGTAGAAACCATTTCCACCGAAGACATCGACAATGCGGCAGAGTTGCTAAGTCACTTTGCACTCGAATTATCCGCGGATGACGATTTTACGCCTTGCGTCGGATAGGTTTCGATCCTCATGCAAATGCATTGGTTGCAACCAATGCATTCGAGCCGAGGGGGCCGTTAGATTTTGTAAACGAAAATTCACGCGAATCGTTAGCAGAAGCGATAACGAAAAAAAACCGGGTCTCGGCTGGGTCGACTGTTGGGTAGCTGCATTGGCAGCGAATCCCAAAAGTCCCGAGACCCGGGTTAAGCGGGTCGAAGCAGGCGATTGCTTCAGGAAAACAGAAACTTAACGGCGGGCGACCGGTCGGTCTGCAAGTCGCATGTAACCGTAAAGCGTTTTGTTACTGCGTAGAATATAAAACCGAGTTTCTGGGGCTCGTTGCAATTCGGGATGGTCGATGATCATTTCAAGGTCATCCAACGAGGCCGTTCGCCACTCATGAATCCCAAGCAGAATGTCTCCTGGTTCAATTCCCTGATGAGCCGCCGGCGAGCCACTTCGCAGGGAGGTGATTTTTAGTCCTCCCTGATTGGGCGTGGCGGTACGCTGATTCAGGCGGCGTAGTTCGGCTGAGCTGAGGGGTTCGGTGCGGATGCCAATCCACTGCCAAACCAAGTCTGCCGTGCGAGCGCCGAAGTTGCTGGTGCTGGGATCGCCGGCCACCAAAGTGAATTCTTTCTTAACGCCGTTGCGAGTGATCTGCATTGGCACCGAGTCGCCGGGACGTACTTCCGTGGCCGCTAGGGCAAAATCGAATCGCGTCTGAACTTCTTTGTTGGCAACTTTGGTGATTTTGTCGCCCGGTTCCAGCTGAGTCGAAAGAGGGTGTTCGATTTGAAGCGATTGAGTCCCCGGAGCGAGCAGTTCCTCAACCCCAAGGCTCACCTGCTTGCGATTGCGTTCTTCCAGCATGATGGCGACCGTTTCCAGAGCTTGGTCGACAGGGATCGTAAAGGCGATCTGTTGGGCACCGACGCGGACGGCGACGTTGATCCCGATCATTTTTCCTTCGATGTTCAGCAGAGGCCCGCCGGAATTGCCAGGGTTGATTCCGGCACTCGTCTGGATCAAATCGCGGTAGGACTGCGTTTCGTTGACCGGTACGTCTCGGTGGAGTGCACTGATGATCCCTTGGGTCAGCGTGTTTTCGTAACCAAAGGCGTTGCCGATCGCCAGTACCGGTTCGCCGACCATTAGGTCCTCGCTACTGGTCCGAGCGATGACTGGAAGCGGTTCGGAAACATTGATTTTGATGACCGCTAGGTCGTTGGCTCGATTATGTGAAATCGTCGAAGCGGAAACCGTTCGTCCATCTTTCAGGGTCACACGAATGTCGGCCACATCTTCGATGACGTGGAAGTTCGTAATGATGTAGCCCCGCGGGTCGACAATGACTCCGGTACCCATCCCGTTTACTTGTCGGAACGATTCAGCGGAACTGCCATTAAAGCCAGCCGTGGTCGAACGAATGGTTTTTTGCCCGTGAATGTTGACGACGGACGGGCTAGCCGCTCGGTAGGCCCGCACCACGGATGTTTCCCGCGGCGAATCCCCAAGAGCCGTAGGGGACGCCAGCAAGGTGAATACCAGGGCTGCAGCCAGCAAAAGGCGGGGTGTTGGCCGCGAGACCGTGATCTTCGTATCGTAAAGCATATAACTCGCGCCGGTTATCGAGTCGCTCACGGATTGGCTAGAGTCAATCCGTGCAGCCGTGATGATTGGTGAATCGCGTAGGATCCTTATGAATGCAAGGATCGGAATAGGGCCACCTATCTCTTGATGGGGCGATTCTCAACCGGCAAGGTTTACCACGGTTACCACATTTCGGCCCCCGGAAGACCAGATTGGTAGACCGGGTGGGTGGGGACGGGGTGAAATCGAGGCCAGGGAACTTCGGGAAGCTTCTCCGCGGGACCCGAATCAGGTCCGCAATCGACCTCTTCACAATGCCCGGAGCAATTCAGTCCACAACTTTGGACGTTTGGGCCGCTGCCTGGCGAGGTTTTGGAGAACAACAGGGCCTCGTCTAAAGTCCGAGGTCCCGGATCGGGCGTTTCGTGATAACGCACGCTAGGAATGTTCAAGCCAACGCATCCCGTTGCCCCGAAAATTCCGGCAGCAATGCAGATACGGATGAATAAAAAGAAAGGTGCGTTTTGAGATTTCATTGCACTCAAGTACGCCGGTACGCACCATGGCTTGAATGGCCTGGTGCGTACCGGCGAGCATACACGGGCCCCCCCGCAGTAGTCTAAAATCGGCTATCGGTTTAAGAATCCTGAGCGAACTTTTCGGAAGAATTGATTTTTTCGGAATACATTGCCAAGCTTCTCTAGTTCGCGACGAACGGATCCTATAAACCGACGGCAGTGTCTCTTTTGAGGAGGGCGATTCGAATTGACGCGATAAAAACCAATTTAGTCCAGCCTTCCCCGGCGGAGGTCGGTGAGAGCGTGCCAAGAGAAGAGGCGGTTGTGCAGGCGAGATTAGTTTCCTCGCAACCCGATCGCGGCGCCGCAAGAAGCTGGCCTCGGAGAAGCTTTACGGCAGTGGCCGGAGCCACGGTGGGGCTCTTTCGCTTCGGTTCGTTGTCTGTCCTGCTGGCTCTTTTGGCCGCCATCCCCGCGCTTCAGTGGATCACTTTTGGCTACATGTTGGAGGTTTCTGGAAGGCTCTCGCGTGGCGAAAAACTCCGCGATAGTTTTCCATGGAGCGATGTGGCGACTCGAATCGGTTTCGCATTGGCGGCAATTTTTCTAGTCAGCCTGCCCGTCCATTTATTGACTCATTGGTCGCAGGTCGCTCGCCTGATCGACCCTGAAAGCAATGCCTCTTTACCCCTTCGTTGGCTGGGCGGGTTCGCGGTAGGGGCTGCTGGAATTTATTTGTCGTGGGCATGGATGCGCGGCGGGCGGCTTCGCGATTACCTTTGGCCCGCGCCTATTCGCTTTCTAAAAACCTATTGGCGTCCCTCGACATGGCTGGCTGCTCGAGACGATTTATGGAGCCTGCTTGTTTCGCTGGAAGTCCCTCGATTGTTCTGGTTAGGAGTCCGGGGGGCGGTGGGGACTTTGGTCTGGATCATTGTCCCTGCGATTTTGCTGATTGTGGCAAACCGAGAAGGGAAAGGTGGAAGTGCGGGGGTGCTGGGAGCATTGGCGTTTGTCGCGATGGGAATCGTTTTGATGTACGTCCCTCTGCTGCAGTCTCGCTTTGCCGAGAAAAATCGTTTGACGGAAATGTTTAATGTGGCTGCCGTAAGAAGGTCCTATCGGAGAGCACCCTGGGCCCATACCTTCGCAGCCCTACTGCTATTTGGATTAGCGATTCCGTTGTACCTGCTAAAAATAGAAACGCTTCCGAGGGAAGCGACATGGCTTCCATGTCTGATGTTTGTTGCCCTGATGTTGCCAGCAAGAACCGTTCTGGGATTAGCAACGCGTCGTTCCAATCATCGACCAGAGCCACAAGGATGGTGGGCAGGAATTCAAAGATGGATGGCAAGAGGATTGATGCCAGCGATCGTAGGGATCTACATGTTGTTCGTATTTCTCTCGCAGTATCTAGACGTCCACGGCCTGCAAACTTGGTTCCACCAACATGCGATCCTGGTACCGGTTCCCTTTACGGGAACCTAGTAATTCGGAGCCAAGGCATCGCCTAACTTTCTTAGCGGCACGGCGCAAGCCGTCCGGCCTTTTTGGGGAGTGGGGGATCGCACCATTGGCCGGGCGGCTCGCGCCGCACCGCTAGGAAGACAGTGCACGGACCTTTCTTAGCGGCACGGCGCAAGCCGTCCGGCCTTTTTGGAAGCGTGGGATCGCGCAATTGGCCGGGCGGCTCGCGCCGCACCGCTAGGAAGACAATGCACGGACCTTTCTTTTCCGGGCGGCTTGCGCCGTTCCGCTTAGAAAGATGTCACGGTTGGTGGCATTGGGATGATCCCGCTGGTTGCCAACGAAAAAAGGCAAGGCTGAAGCATATGGGGCTCCAGGTCTTGCCTTTGGTTTGGAAGCTAGCGATGACTATTTTTTTGCAGCTGGTTTGTATTCGGCATTTCCGATTCCGATGATGCCCAAGCCGACTCGAGGTCCAGCATTTCCGCTGGGCTGGCTTTTAAGGTCATCAGCGTCTGCATGAATGACAAAGCTGCGTCCGAGGACGAAGTGCAGTTTGGTGTTTTTAAGAGTGGTTTTGATTGTGGCGACACCTTCGTCGTTTGCTGTGATGTTGCCCAGGTCACCCACATGACCATGACCCTCCGGGCCATGATCGACTCCCGCTGGGTTAAAGTGGCCCCCAGCGCTTGTCCCTTTAGCCCCGTCGCGAAAATCACCGAATTCATGGATATGGAATCCGTGCTTTCCCGGAGTTAAATTACGGACCTTGCCCATCACCTTCAGGTCGTCTCCGACTTGCTTCAGCTGAAGAACTCCGCGGACCTTGTTTCCTTTGGTCGGGGTCACGATCGCGACGCCAAAGGTCGGGAGGTCACCGTGATGATGCCCCGCTTCCGCGTGCCCATGATGGGACTCTTTCTCGTGGGAATGGGCTGGTTTATCCTGAGCGCTCGCCGAAGAGAACGCAAAACATGTGGCGAAGGCGACCGCTAGCGCGAAGGGTTTGGTTCGGATCATGACTTAGGGACTTTCGGAAAGAGTTAGAAACGGGACGTTGATTGGTGAATAGAGCAGATTGCCCTGCACCATGTACTGTAATCAGACGTCGCGAATTGTGTGCCAAAACTGCAGGCTTTCAGGCCTAGGTTTCTACCGGGGCGCCTGCGTTTTCCTGCTTAGGGCGGGCTTGCGACGGAGAAGGTGTCGCAGATGCTTTTACCGCTGCAGGTCGGACGGCTTGTGCCGTTCCACTAGTAGATGGGGCCGGTTCCTCGCCAGCCGCAGCAAGCAATGTTTGCTTGTGCGGCGGAGTCCCTTGCCGGCAGTTTCTAGCTGCCTAGTTCGACGTCGATTTTCGCTTCGCTTGCGGCTTCGCGAAGTTTGTTCAGGGCCCGAGCTTCCAATTGGCGAATTCGCTCTTTGGTGACGCCCATTTCCTGTCCAACTTCTTTCAGCGTTAGTGGCTCGCTGCCTTTGGCTAGGCCAAAGCGAGCACTAATGATCTTTTGCTCACGTTCATCCAAGCGATTCAGGATGCGACCGACTTCGCGTTGACGTTGACGCTGGGTCGATTCTTCGACGAACGGATTGCCTCGATTATCGCTTTGAGCCAGGAACAGCTCTTCCGCGGTGGTGCGGAATCGATCACGGTGCTTGAATTCCGAAGGAATCGTGCGTGCGAAATTCTTCATGATCGCCCAAGTGGCGTAGGTGCTGAATTTGTTTCCGCGCCCATAATCGAATTTCTCGGCGGCTCGAATCAATGACATGTTGCCATCGCTTACGAGTGCGAAGAAATCGTCCGTGCTGTTCATGTGCCGCTTCGCGATGGAAACGACCAGTCTTAGGTTCGACTGCACGATCTTGTTTTTGACCGCAACAGCTTGCTCGTACAGGTCATGAATCTGTTCCATGACCGCCGCGCGATCCGCACTGTTCTGCAATTGTTCACGAAGCTGGCTGGCTTTGTGCTTCAAGTAGTTCATCTTGCGAAACAGGTGGTATTCCTGTTCGCGATTCAGCAGAGGCACGTCGTACAAAGCGGCCAAGTAAGGAGGCAGGTCTGCAGGAACGCGTTGTCGTCTGGATGCTGGATCCAGCGCTGGCATTTCACCTAGGAATTCAGGTTCGCGAGAAGCATCCTCGAAGTCTTCGTTGTACATGTAGTCCAGCGGCAACTCCATCGTCCGAGCCACTCGAACGTCAACCAAGATGCGGGTGATGCTACTGCGAGTCCGCCCGTAGCGTTTGCACAATTGATTGACCGTCGAACCGCGATGGAACTGTTGAAAGATCGAACGCTTGTCCTCTTCGGTCAAAGTCCCACGATGGTTGGGGAAAATCGCCAAGGAGGCGTTTTCAGCATCGTAATTCTTCAGCGTGTAGCGGACCGTTTCGGGGCTCCGGTGCATCTGTTCTGCCAAGCAGCGAGTCACCTCGGAAAGGCTGGCTCCCGATTCGGCCAGCTGTCTGGCGCGTTCGATGATTTCACCCTTCTCTTCGTCGCTTAATTGGCTGAAGCGTTCGCCACGGCGGATTCTTGCGCCATTTTTGGCAACAAATCGCTCGACGCTGCTTTGCAGGAATCCGACGCGTTTGCGTCCACCGACGACAAACCGGCGGCTTACCAAGCCTTGGTCTCGCCAACGGCTGATGGTTTTGGTCGATACACTGAACATGCGGCTCAGGTCGCCGACGGTATGGACCGACTCGTTCGCTTCTTCGATCGTGATGTCTGCAGCTTCAGACATGTCTTCGACGAATAGACGAAGGTCATACTTCAGATCGGCTCCTTTGATATTGCGTCGCTGCGACAGTTCGGGCCGATAATCGGTGATCCGGAAGCAGACAAAATCAAAAGAGTAACTACGGCTGTCTTCTAGATCAGCCAATAGCTGCTCCGCTCGCATCGCCTGTTCAAGCTTTTTAGCTCGAGGAGCGAAACGGACCTGTTGGTCGCGCAGTTGTTTAATATTTTCGTCGCGATATTCTTCGTGCATCGCACATCAATCCCAGTCTGGGAGTATTCTCGACCGAAACGTCCATGCGACCCCGGCGGGTCGCTCGATCAATACTCAGTAAGCCCGGGGGACACTTCCTCGTGAAGCACCATTGTAATGACTTGCCGGCTCCATGCCGACTGCTATGTGTTCTTCGTCCTTCTACATAGACGCGAAAAAGCGTCCGCTCTCTCCATCAAAAGACCCAAAAGTTCTAAAAAGGTTCGGCTGCCCTTGATACAGCCGCTGTAGCTATCGCAACCTCATCATAGGGAACTTCCAAGTCGATCGCTGATCTGCCGAGTGTTGCCCACTGATCCCCTCGGTAGAGGCGACCGGTGGAGCTTATCACGTCTTTCGTAAGGGAGTATTAGGAAATTTCGCGCCGTTTGCGTCGAATCGGACCAACTTCTTTGTTGTCAATAGCGTAAGTGTCTAGTACAGAATGCTTTGCGTTTTTTTAGTTGACTGTTTTGCGGTTGCCCGTAAAGCCCGTGTGCGCTGTAATTTGTACATTTCGTTTGCAATTAATGTAAAAGCGGGGCTGCACGTCTGTCTATTTGGCAGTACGGCATTCAAAGAACGCTGTTTCAATCTGCCTGAATTAATGGAGATATTGCCGACATTTGGTCGATTTGAGTAACTCGCCGGGGCTCCAAGGAAGGAGTGGCTTGGACAGATTTTCTTGTGTTTCGAAAGCAATGGAATGATGAAACGACGCAATTTTCTGCTGAATGGACTCGCGGTCGCTTCGCTGGCTGGAGGTTTGCGCAAGGCTTCTTATGCCGCACCTAGCGACGAGCAGTATCTTTTCACCCCCGTCCTGCATCCGACTTGTCGGGTGCGGATCGAGATGGAATTAAAAGGGAACATTGACTTAGCTAAGAACGAATTGGTTTCTAAAGAACGGGTTCGTCAGTTGCCAATCGCCTACGATTCGGTCCTCGATTATGAGGAGCGTCTCTCTGTGAAAGATGATCAAAAACCGCGCGGAGCCCGCCGTTACTACCACACCGCGATGAGCCAGGGAACGACCTCCGGAACCCCCAGTCGTCTCGAACTGCGTGATTCGGCGAAGCACACGGCTGTCCATCTGACCGAGGGCCGCAGTGTTTCCTATGCCGCCAGTGCGTATCTGACTCACGAAGAAGTCAGTTTGCTGGAAATTCCTGTCAACAGTCTAGTGATCGATCAAGCCCTTCCGACCGAACCGTTGGCGATCGGAGCAGAGTACAAGCTTGATACCGAAATCCTCCGCCAATTGCTGGATATGGATGCGATTCAGGAGCAGGATGTCGTTTCGAAATTGGTTTCCGTCGACGACAAATCAGCTCGATTTGAGTGGACCGGAACCGTGCAGGGATCGACCGATGGGGTCCCGACGGTGATCGATTTGGCTGGCAAAATCACTTTCGATCGTAAGGCCAAGTTCTGTTCTTGGGTTGCGATCGCACTCCGTGAGCGTCGTCAGATCGGCAAAGCAAAACCTGGTTTCGAGCTTTCCGCAACGATTAAGGTTCTGCGTAAACCACTGACCGACGTGGTGACGGTTCTTGATAAACCGCTTGGCGATACGCCCAAACCAGCTCAGTTGTTGGTCAATCTTTACAGCACTGCCGGGCGGTATGGCGTTTTGATGGATCGTCGCTGGCAAATGATTTCCCAGTCTAGCAGCCTGTCGACGATGCGGATGGTCGATCAGGACCGCGACATTGCCCAGTGCGATGTTCGTCACCTGCCCTCGTTGGACGCGGGTCGCCAGTTGACCCTGGAAGCGCTGCAGGCGGACATCAAAAAATCGTTGGGCGAGCAGTTCAGAGAGTGGATTTCCGCCTCGGAATTGGCGAACGGCAGCGATCTGCGAATCGCTCGGGCTCATGCGATGGGTGTCGCCGAAGGGGTCCCCGTCCATTGGGTTTTTGCACACTGCAGTGACGATAGTGGACGCCGGATTTTGGCCACGTTCACATTGGCGGCGGATAACCAAGAGGCGTTTGCGGGGGCGGACGAGCAATTCGTGCAGTCTTTGCGGTTCTTGACCGTCGCATCGCCGAGTACCGATGAAGAACAGGAAGAGGAAGGGGATGCTGCTGCGAAGCCTGACACGCAAGCCGCTTCTCGGCCAACATCTGCTGCAAAAACGCAGCGATAGACAGATAATGATGAGTGTTTTTGTTCTCAGCAGTTAAACTGAGAAAGGACCGCCATTGGAGGCGTCCCTCGAGAGGGACTGCCGAGGGGGTCCTTTTGTCCTAGCTTTCGCCGAGCCTGATGGTCTCTAGCATGAAATCGAACCTATTTATTGTCGCCGCTGGCCTGTTGCTGGCGTTGACTGTGCAGCCCATTCTCAGTGGGCAAGATTCGAAATTGCCCGCGGTTCGAGTTGAATCGACGTTGTTCGCTCCTGGGACCGTGACAATTATCCCGCCTCAGCCGACAGCGGAAGAGACCTTTACGGGGCCGATCGCGCTGCGTGATTTTATCGATGCCCATCCCGAAATCGCGTGGAAAGCTCCCGAATTCAAGGATGGTCGTCCCTACAGTGACCCGCGAACGCGAACCCTGCCCGAAATGGCTCGCCAGGTGATTCTTCGCCGCGAAGTCTATTCGCTAGAATTCGCCTTCAAACCGCTTCGTCAGATCTATGCCGACGTGCCTCAGCCCGACGGCCGCATGAAACGCAAGCTGATCTGGTATATGGTCTTTCGAGTCCGTTACTTGGGGGGGGACCTGCGAGCCGCCGAAGATAGCAGCAGCAACACTCCGTATGGAAGGATCGAAGCGGTTAGTTACAAGTCGCGACGCTTCTTGCCGTTGATCGTGTTGTCCAATCACGTGACAGGAAAAGAGTATCTGGACCGAATTTTGCCAGCGGTTAAAGACGTGATCGCTACCCGCGAGAAAATCACGGCCCCGCTCTACAATACGGTCGAAATCAGTTCTCAGCCGATCAAGTTAGCTACCGACCCTTCGTCTCCTGGCGTTTGGGGATTGGCGACCTGGGAAGACGTTGACCCTGAAATTGACTTCTTTTCGGTCTACGTATCGGGGTTGACCAACGCCTTCAAACGGGAAGAAAGCAAGGACAACAAAGTCACGTTGCTGAAGAAAACGCTCCAGCTGAATTTCTATCGCCCCGGCGATACGATGCGGCAGACCGACGATGAAATTCGCTTTGGGATTCCCGCCTTCTCCAATGCTAAAGAGCAGAAGGAAATTTTGGACGAGTACGGGCTGACAAAGCGGCTTGATTATCAGTGGGTTTACCGCTAATCTTTGGGGCTAACAATCCAATCCATATCACCGATCGCTGACGTTTATCGGAATCCGCCGGATTCCCGGAACGTTTCAAAGGCCTGAAGGCAGGCGATCCTCAACCGAATACAGAGACGATGGCACATAAAAAGGGACAGGGCTCCAGCCGTAACGGACGCGACAGTAATGCACAACGTCGTGGTGTGAAACGTTTTGGTGGCCAGAAAGTGACTCCAGGTAGTATCTTGGTTCGTCAGGTAGGTACGAAATTCCATCCAGGTGCCAATGTCGGCATGGGGAATGACTACACCCTGTTCGCATTGACCGAAGGGGTTGTTCGTTTTGACCGAAAAGGTCGCCGAATCAACGTAGACGCTGTAGCCGTCGAAGCTGCGTAAGTACGCCACAAAACATTCTGAACGCGTGTCGTAGGCCTCCTCTGTTGAGCACTGCGTCACGCGGAATCTTTGTGGTCTTTTAGTGATGCACTCTTTGCTTGAGGGAACTCCCTTGGGCATTTGCCAAAGAACGCTCCCTTCTTGACGATACAGACAGGGTTTTATTGCGGATCTTTTCTGGCCCCCTTGCTTACGTCAGAAGGACTACCGCATCGGTGTAGTCGCTCTCGTTGACGTTCATCGCCCGTGAAGGCATGCGGCAAGCGGATGGGGACTCCACTTCGATAAACATTCGAGCGGTTGCTCGTTTGGTTCGCACGTTCCCCTGCCCTGGCTGTTGGGAACGTCAGCTGGAAGCCTCCACCACTCATCAAATCATTAGAAAGCTGCATTGCCCTCATGTTTGTCGACCGCGTTGAAATCGAAGTTCATGCAGGGAAAGGTGGCGATGGCTGTGCCAGTTTTCGCCGCGAAATCTATATCCCCAAAGGGGGACCCGATGGCGGGAATGGTGGTCATGGTGGCAGTATTACCTTGACCGCGGTTGCTGGTGTTAACAGTCTGTCTGCGTTCCAGGGACGGTACTACTGGCGCGCTCCGAAAGGGATGCCAGGCCAAGGTGCTGACTGTCACGGGCGTCGTGGGAAAGATATGCCGCTGCAGGTTCCACCAGGGACCGCCGTGATCGATGCTGAGCATGGGTTCGTTATCAAGGACCTGATCGAACCGGGGGATTCCATCGTGATCGCTCGTGGCGGCAAAGGTGGTTATGGAAATACGCACTTTAAGAGTTCGACGAATCAGGCTCCGCGGCAGTTCCAACGCGGGGAACTGGGGGAATCACGTAAAGTGATCTTGGAATTGAAATCGATCGCCGATGTCGGTTTGGTCGGCAAACCGAACGCCGGCAAAAGCACGCTGCTTAGCCGATTAAGCAAAGCACGTCCCGAGATCGCCGATTATCCGTTCACTACCAAACATCCCAATCTGGGAATGGTCCGGGCCAACGCCGAACGATCGTTTGTGCTGGCCGACATTCCAGGACTGATCGATGGAGCTAGCGAAGGGGTCGGTTTGGGGCACGAGTTCCTGCGGCACGTTGAACGGGCTGGGATTCTGCTGCACTTGGTCGAGCCTGAACCGAACGATCAAACCGACCCGCTGCAGAATTACATTTCGATTCGAGGCGAACTGGACGCTTACAGCGAAGATTTGGCCGGTCGTCCGGAAATCGTTGCCGTCACCAAGGCCGAATTGCCTAGCAGTCAAGAAGCTCAAGTAGCACTTCAAGAACATCTTGGTCACCCTGTCTACCGGATTAGTGCGGTGACGGGCGAGGGATTAAATGAATTGTTGCGAACGGTAACCAAAGCGCTCGATGAAGCTCGGCCCGAAGGGACTCCTTCGCTGTTGCTGTCCGAAACGGATAGGCCACAGGAGCCTGACGAACCGGCTCCTGAAAAACCAAGACGGGTGCCACCACATCTTGCCGGGCCTACGGCTCAGCTGTGTGATGACCTGCAAGCGAAAGACGTTCCCGGAGAAGGCACGAAGTGAGCCAAGATCCGGTCGAAAGTTTGTGCATCGGAGTCGACCTGGGGAATACGCGCGTCAAATGTTGGGCTTTGGGAGCAGCGGCCGACTGGCAGCAAGGTCTCTCCCTGGCCGACCAGCAGGCGATTCGTTCGGCTGCGTGGCTGGATCGCGTCATGCAGTGGCGGGATCAACTGGTCCATTCGCTGCCGATCGCTAGTGCTCAGCCCGCCGTCGAGTGGGTGATCGCCAGTGTCCAGGCGACCATCACCGGTCGATTTTGCGACCGGATCACGTCGCATTTCCCGAGCGATCGTTTTCGGGTCCTTTCCTCGGCCGATGTTCCTCTCCGAACTCGGCTTCCTGCTCGGCAGAAGATCGGAATCGATCGACTGTTAACCAGTTGGGTGGCATGGCAAAACAATCGCCGTGGCGAACCGGGGCCGACGATCGTCGCCGACGCTGGGTCGGCTTTGACCATCGACTGGACCGGTGTGGAAGGAGAATTCCGCGGAGGAGCCATCCTGCCGGGCGTTCAGTTGCAATTGCAGTCGCTTGGGGAACATATTCCAGCCCTTTCAGCCGCTGTTGAATCGATCATTCAGCAGCATTTGTCCCCTCAGCCCGCCACGTCGGTCCCCTCATTTCCGGGGATGGATACCGAATCGGCGATCGCCGTGGGAGTCTATACCAGTGCGGCCGCGGCGATTGATCGTTTTGTTCAGCAGGTGGAACTGGAATCGGCCACTCGCGTCCAACTATGGTTGACCGGGGGGGATGCCCCTCGAATTGCCCCTTGGCTGAAATCCCAGTACCGCCTTGAACCCGACCTGATGAGGGATGCTATCAATCGCTTGATTTACGTTTGAGCTATGATAGAAGGGCTGCAAACCTCCTAATTACGTTGAACCGACTCATGGCAGAATCCCTCGCCGAATTGTTGGGGATTGATCCCAACACCGAAAAACCCAACGCCTACCAGATCTTTGGCCTCCAAGCAGGAGAGTCCGATCCGGAGCGGATTGAGCAGGCAATTGGAGGCGTGGTTCGTCGGCTGAAGGAAAATCAGGCGGCGACCGAGCCAGCTCTTTGGAGTCGGGCGGCAACGGCGGTGACCAAAGCGAGGCGTCTGTTGATCGACCCTGAATCGAGGGCCGCGTATGACGCCAAATTACGCCAAAGCCGAAAGCGTCGCTCCGCTCCGATCAGTGAAGCCGATTCGGATCCTCTGGCCGGTTTGCTGCCCAAATCGGATCCCCTGGCACCGTTTGATATCGAAGCCGCTGCGGCTCGCTCGGCCGGGCTTCGCCCTCGGCAGCCACCTCCGCTGCCAACATCGGTCCATTCCATCGATGACACGCCCGAATTTGCGGACGCTTTAACGGATACCGTTGACCCTGACGATCAAGAGCCAGGCGGATCGGGGCTGGGAATGGCAGGCTTGTCAGATCCAGCCGTCGAACCGGCTCAGGTTGAATCACCGCAGGCCGAATCGCCAGCAGTTGAATCGATTCAGTTTGACCCTACGGTTTCGATGCTCCAGGCTGGCACGGCAAATCCCTCCAGTGGCGACAACGGGAATGCGGGCTCCGGGGGAGATATGGCGTTTGCTCAGCTGGCCAGTGCCCCGAAATCATCGGTCCGTCGCCGCCGCACTAGCCGAGCTCCTATGATCCTGTTGTCAGCGGTCGTGCTGTTGATGTTGGGAGGGATCGGTGGTGCAGCTTATTACCTGGTAGAGCGAGAATCGCAATTGACCACTCAGCCGCAAGTTGCTCAGGCGGCTGCCCCCGTCCCGCGGGACCGGCCGCGCGCGCAGCCTTCCGATTCGATTATGGGATCGATGGGGCCTCGGAAATCGACCAAGCCGCCGGCGGACCTCGCCCCGTTTGAAACTTCAAATCAACCGATGCCAAGTGCGATGCCAATGGCCGCAGGCAACGGGATGGGAGCGGGGATGGAGACGCCGTCGCAGCCGGACATGCAAGAACCCTCGATGCCAATGCAGCCTGAGGTTACGCCCGATCTATCCGTGGCGTCTCTGCCTAAACCGCCTATGCCTACGCCGACTCCGCCACCCGCGCCCCCAGCTCCGTCAGATGCCGAAATTAAGCAGGGTGACGCAGCGTTGTTGGCGGCTCAGAATGCTTTTTTGAAGCGGAACTGGCTGCAGGTGAAACCGCTTGCGGAAAACGCACAACGTCAGGCCAAGACCGCGGCCCAAATCGCGGCGGCGGACAAGTGGTTTGAAGTCGCCGAGATGGCCGATTATTACCTGGGTGGAATCAAGAAAGCGTTGGGCGATCTAAAATCCGGCAACACTTTGCAGTTGGCTCCGACGCTTGAGGTTGCCATCAGCGAAGTGTCGCAGGATCATTTGAAGTTGCAGGTCAATGGACGGATCAAGAGGTACACCTTCGAGGAGATTCCGTTGCTCGTGCTGCACCAGTTAGAAAAGATGACGATGTCGGCCGGTGAGCCCGCGGCCCCGGTGGCTCGAGCGGTCTATCAATACTGGACTCCCGTTTCAAAACCAGCGGACCGCGAAGAGGCGCTGGAGCAGTTGCGGGCGATGCCCGACGAGGTCGGTGGAGTTCACCCGCACGAGATTGCTGACACGTTGCAGGCGTTGCCCGCTGCAACACCTTCATCCTGAGTAAGTTCACTGACTCTTCCATACAATTTTTGATCCATAAGGTTACTCCTGGTGCACGAAACGACTTCGGCGACTTCCTACGATTCATTTCTTCTCGTCTCGTTTGGAGGACCCGAAGGACCGGACGACGTGCTTCCCTTCTTGGAAAACGTATTGCGAGGAAAGCCCGTACCACGTGAAAGGATGCTGGAGGTCGCCGAACACTATCGCAGTTTCGGAGGTGTCAGCCCCATCAATTCGCAGAACCGACTGCTCCTGGAAGCACTGAAACTAGAATTCGAACAACGCGGGATCGAACTGCCGATCTATTGGGGCAACCGCAACTGGCATCCAATGCTAAGTGATACGTTGCAGCAGATGAAAACGGATGGTTGCAGCCGTACGCTGGCGTTTTTTACCAATATGTTTTCCAGCTACAGCGGGTGCCGGCAATATCGTGAAAACCTAGCCGAAGCCTGTCGCACGGTCGGAGAGGATGCGCCGCAGATCGACAAGCTTCGGTTCGGTTTCAATCATCCAAAATTCATTCAGACCGTCGCCAGAAATCTAAAAGATTCGTTGGAGGAATTGCAGGCCGATCCGGCGACAACGAAAGTGTTGTTCACCGCTCACAGCATTCCCATGTCGATGGCGGATCACTGCGATTACGAACGCCAGTTGAAAGAGGCCAGCCGACTGGTTGCGGAGAACGTCGGAAACCAAAATTGGGAACTGGTCTATCAGTCGCGAAGCGGTTCGCCGCATCAGCCATGGCTGGAACCAGACGTCTGTGATTGGATTGCCGAAGCCGATGATCGCGAAAAATTGGAGCGGTTGGTGGTTGTCCCGCTCGGATTCGTCAGCGACCACATGGAGGTCATTTATGATCTCGATCATGAGGCGGCCGATTTATGCAAAGAACGCGGCATAGCCTTTTCTCGATCCAAAACCGTGGGCGTCGATCCCCAGTTCGTTTCAATGATTGCCGACCTGATCATTGAGCGACAATCAGGCGAGGTTGAACGCGTCGCCATCGGTGATTTAGGACCCTGGCACGACGTCTGCCCCGCCGATTGTTGCCAGTACAATCCAACACGACCCACTAGACCCAGCGAATCAAAGTAGGTTTGAGGGGGCGTGCTGTCGAGGGAAACATGCCATTGTTTTAATGGCATTTCTAGACGAGTGCCGTCGTGCCAGTAACGCCGCAGGCCGGATGGTTCGTTCCCAGAGCCATCTGTTTTCTTAGCGGAACGACGCAAGCCGTCCGGCAATCGCATCGAAAATACGGTGAATCTACCGATCGCCTTACGCCGACTGGCAAGGAAATCCGTCCGCAGATGGCAAAGTGGATGGTATCGAGATCGCGCCGTTTTGTTGAGAGTGAGGGCGGTTTCCAGCGTATAGAGCAGTCTGGTTTTTCAAAGCTGCAGGCCGGACGGCTTGCGCCGTTCCGCTAAGAGTGAGTGCGGTGTTCACTGTTCTGAGCAGTCTGGTTTTTCAGAGCTGCAGGCCGGACGGCTCGCGCCGTTCCGCTAAGAGTGAGTGCGGTGTTCACTGTCCTGGGCAGTATGGTTTTTCAAAGCTGCAGGCCGGACGGCTTGCGCCGTTCCGCTAAGAGTGAGTGCGGTTTCCTGAATAGACGTTGTCGCTCGGTAAACTCCCAACTCCCAACTCCCAACTCCCAACTCCCAACTCCCAACTCCCAACTCCCAACTCCCAACTCCCAACTCCCAACTCCCAACTCCCAACTCCCAACTCCCAACTCCCAACTCCCAACTCCCAACTCCCAAAAGCTCACCGCTCCATGCGAGAGCGAACATAATCCTTCACTTGCAACATATCCTCCGGCGGGTCCTGGCCGACAATGACGGCTCCTTTCTGAGGGGCCGTTCGCAGGCCGTGGCTGCCGCGGACCAGGCGTGGGTCGAGCGGGACGACGTCCATGCGGTAACGCATTCCTAGTTTCTTCTGCGCTAGACGAGCCGCCGCGCGAAATTTGCTTGTGATAAATAGTTCGCAGGGATCGTAGCCCGGTTTGCGATGGATATCGACGGTTCTGGCAAAGTCGGGGGCTTTGCGATCATCCAGCCAGTAGTAATAGCAGAACCACGCATCGGGCTCCGACAGCGCGACCAGTTCTCCGCTGCGTGGATGTCCCAGGCCGATGTCACAGGGATCAACCACCGCATCCACTCCAGGCAACGATTCCAGGCAGTCCCGGACGGCTGGCAATAGGCTTCGATCTGAAACGTAGATATGTGCCAATTGATGGTCGACCACTGCAAACGCTTTGCTGTCCATCGGCATCAGCATTTCGCCGAATGGCCCATCGCGGACCGTTAGCAAACCGGCTTCGCGGAGTGCCTGATTAATCATCACCGGGCGGCTGACGGGGACAAGACCATACTCGGACAGGATAATGACTTCGGCTCGGATTCGTTCAGCAGCATCGATTACCGTACCGGCACACGCGTCGACTTCGGCGACACGTTGAGGATCATGCTCGGTAAAGCGTTGGTAGTCGTAGTCAAGATGCGGCAGGTAGACAAGCGTCAGTTCGGGCCTTTTCTGTTCGATCACTTTGGCACTTGCCGCAGCGATCCACTGCGAGGATGCTACGCCGGAGAACGGACCCCAGAAGGCGTGGAATGGAAACGGCCCCAGATTTTTGACCAGCTCGCAACTGGTGCGATCCAGAATGCCAAATTCTTTTGAACCGTCGCATCCGTAATGCGGTTTCGGCGTCGCACTCCATTCGACCGGCGCACCTTGGTTGTACCACCAGAACATCTTCGCCGTTTTTGCCGGAGAGATCGCTTGGTAGAGCGTTTCACCTTGGATCAGCGTGTTGGCTTGCTGCCAGAAACGGATTTCGCCGGTTTCCCGGAAGTACCACCCATTGCCAACGATCCCATGTTCTGCCGGATTCAATCCCGTCAGAATGGTCGCTTGAGCAGTGCTTGTGACCGCAGGTAATGGGCCTCGTAAAGGCTTAGCCGATCCGGCTTGCGAAATTCTTGGAGCGTGCTGCAGTAATTCGGGTGTCAAACCAACGACGTTGATAACTACAATTTTCGATGTCATTTTCTCGCTTCTTCGACTGCCATTTTCAGAGCGGGGTCAAGATCGTCAAAGATTTTACCGGCACCATCGTGGAAGGTACGCCCGATCAAAAGATCGACCAAGTTCCCTTGGTGTTGGGGATGAGCCTTCAAGAATCTGCCGATGCTAAATTCCGGAGTGTAAAAGACATCGACCAATTTTCGAATCCAGCGACTGCCCGATTTGAATTCTTCGGCCCATTTTCCCAATTGGTCGCCCGAGTAGTCTCCCTTGGCATGCCCTTCGATGATCGCATCCCCGGCTCGAATTCCCATCTCCAAGGCGAAGTAAACGCCCGACGAATAAACGGGATCGATAAAACCGAAAGCGTCTCCGACCAAAACCCAGCCTTCGCCGGAGTGTTGTTTGGTGGTGTAGGAGAACTCTTTTGTCAGACGAATGTCACCAACTCGAGTCGCCGGTTCCAGGCGTCGTACCATTCCTGGGCAGTTCAGAACTTCGCGTTCAAAGATCTCGGTCGGCGATTGTTTGCCGTCCAGCAAAAACGAGCGGTCGCCAACGCAGCCGATACTCGTCACACCGCGTGATTGAGGGATAAACCAGAACCAAGCTTTGCGATGTTCGCACTGCAGGATAATGGTTGCCCCTTCGTTCTCGCCGTCATCGCGAAGGGCGTTTTTGTAATACGACCAGATGGCGATCTTCTTTAGATTGGGATCGACCTCTTTCAGTTTCAGTTTGTTCGCGATCAACGATTGTTGTCCGCTCGCATCCACAACCACCTTCGCTTGGATCTCGTGCTCGGTTCCTTTGGAATCGCGAAGCAGTACGCCGGTTGCTCGCTCTCCCTCCATGCGAATGTCCAGGATCCGCGTGTCGTCGTAGCAGTCCGCTCCCAGTTCCTCGGCTCGATCAAACAGCATCTGATCGAATTCCGCTCGTTCCACTTGCCAGGTAGTGCTGCACTCGCGTTCGTCATGCTGGCGGAAGTAGAATGGCGCGGATTCTTTTCCGTTGGCACTGACAAACTGAACGCTTTCTTTGTTCACAAAGCCAGCTTCTCGGATCCGGTCTACCATCCCTAGACGTTCCAGCGGCCAGTAGACTTCGGGCATCAGCGATTCGCCAACATGGAATCGTGGCATCGGCTCACGCTCCACCAGTAGGGTTCGCAAGCCCGCTTCCGCAACCGTCGCCGCTGCGGCAGTCCCACCAGGACCACCGCCGATCACCACCACGTCGTACTGACTTTCCATTGTGTTTGACTTTCTAAAAGCAAGATCGTTTTATCGAACGTGACTGCGTAGGCGTGCTGTCGATTTGATGTTTGTCGTCTATCGTGCCGCGAAAGGATGCATCGCGGACGATGTGATCGCAGGAAACGCGCCATCTGCAAGTGACGGCTGTGGGATCCTCAAATAAATCAACACTGCGTAGGCGATGATTCGATCAGGAAATTATAGCGACTCGCCAAGCTCCGAAGGGTCGCTCGCCAGGGCCAATGTCGCCAATCCATAAAACGTATATTCGACGTCTTGGCTGGGGTCCATTGCGAAACCGGCGAACCCCCCTTCGGGACGTTCCATTTGCTGAGCGTAGTGGCAGACTCGTCGCCGGTTGATCCGGTCGGTAGCCTCCAGGTCGGTAAGCGTGATCATCCCTGTGCAGCTGCTAAGCAAATCGGCCATCGGGATCCGCGTATTGGCGGTGAATCCCCCTTCGTCGGACTGCATGTCGGCTAAAAATTCAACCGTGCGGTCGCGGATTTCAGGCGTCAGGGCGCCAAGCGTTTTCAGGGCTCCGATGGCTGCCGCGGTCGGGTTCACGCCAGCCCGTTTTCCGACACGGATTTCCAAAAATCCCCCCTCTTCGTGTTCATGCCGGAGCAGGAAATCGACAGCTTGCTGTGGATTGGGGACCGAGCGATCGATCAATTCGTAGCAAAGGACCGTCAGGAACGTCTGGTACGTGCTCCCGGCTCGTCCCTCGGCGCTCTTGGCGTACCCACCGTCGTCGCGACGCATCGATTCAAGCAGGTCTGCCAACCGGTCGGGCCAACGCGGGTCGGCAGTTCCCAGGACGTCGATTCCCGCAACCAGTTGCAGGACCGCGGCGCCGTAGACAATCGATATTAAATCGATGATCGTTTCCTGTTTGTCTAATCGGGATTGCAAATATTTGGCCGCGGAATCGGCGGACTCTTCGGTCAATCCATCCAGCACCATCAGGGCGCGCAGGGCAAACCCGGTGTAATACGGGTCGCTTTCGCCCTCGCGTCCAGCGAATCCACCGTCCGGTTTTTGCTGCGCCAAAATCCAGCGCGTCTGTCTTTCGCGAAGTGATTCAGAGAGCGAGCCGGCCCCTGCGGAGAGGCGAAGGGTCAAATCTTGGAGGTAGGACACGTGAGAAGATCGCTGGGAGTGAGGACAGATAGTTTTTTTCGATTCGTTTCGAATCACGTTCCGTGGGATGCCCTGACGATCCGTCAAGTAATTTGGAACGTTGTGAATTCGTCTGTTGCTTGAGAATCGCAGCGGTCGACAAACTCGATCCGATGCCGCAGTGCTTCTTCGACGGATGCGATAAATCGCTGGACCTGGTCAGGGCTTCCTTCGGCGATCAATTCGACGGTCCCGTCAGGCAGATTGCGGACGGTTCCTGTCACTTGGAAAGAGCCAGCTTGGTGCCTTGTGATCGCTCGGAACCCAACCCCTTGGACGGTCCCGTGGAAAATGGCTTTGGTGCGGATGGAGTCAGGCATCGGTACCCGAATCGGATGCGGTTCCAAGGTCCCCACCGGTTTTGTGATCCGGAAGAGATACTTCATCCTCAACACGTTCGATGATGACGACACAGATGTCATCATCTTGCGGCCCGTTTCCGACGTGGGCTGCAACGGCGCTAACCAGGCGTTGCAAGGTCGCGTCGGCCCCCGCTCCCTCGGCCACAATTTCGCGGACGGCGTCCATACCGAACTGCTCGTCCTTTGAGTTCATCGCCTCGTTGATGCCGTCGGTGTACATCAATGCCAGATCGCCGACTTCCATTTGTAAGGGGACGTCGATGTATTCAAAACCGGCATCGATCGCGATCGGTAACCCCGCCTCATCACTGCCTGGTTCGGAAATCTGACCGTCTTTGGCTCGGCGGACGATCGGTGGCATATGCCCCGCGTTCACGATGCTAACCGAATCTTGAACAGGATCGATCACCATTAGCAAAAAGGTGACAAACCTTTCAACCTGCAGGGCGCTCATCCGGTCATTGAGGTTTTCGATCGCTTTGGCAACGTCCGGTTCCCCGGCTAAACAAAACCGAGTCTCCGCAGACAGTTTTGCCATGAACATCGCGGCCGCGACACCATGTCCGGTGACGTCGGCGACCACGACTCCTACCCGGTCTCCCGGCAGCCGAATGTAGTCGAAGTAGTCGCCACCGATATGGTGTGCTGCTTTATAGAAGCTTCGCAGTTGGTATCCTGCGATGGTCGGCGATTTTTGCGGAAGGAAGGCCTGTTGAACTTCGGTCGATAGCTTGAGATCTTGTTCGACTTCCCGTTGCAGCAGCGCCTGCTCGTGCAGTTGAGCGTTGCGGATAACGATCCCGGCTTGGGCAGCCACCGCTGCCAGCAGATCGATATCATTTTCAGAGAACCTGCCCTGCCCTTGGCTGGAATCGATCTGCAATGCTCCGAAAGCAACTCCGTCACTGTCGATCAAAGGAGCACAGATCATCGACCGGATGCGGAAATCGGCGATCGAAGCGGCCGCATCAAAACGGTCGTCGTTGGCCGCGTCCAGCGAAAGGATCGGTTCGCCCGCCGACATCGCTTCGTTAATGATCGTGCGGCTGATTCGAATCGTTTGGTCCTGTTGAGGCCCACGCGTTTTAACCCAGCGTGGGGCGAGCGATCCATCCGGTTCGCGGAGAACAACAAACCCGCGATCGGCCTGAGAAAATATCTCGAAGAGCGTCGAAAGGACCTTGGGAAGCACATCGTCCAAGGAGAGTGCCTGAGCAAGGTTGCGGGTGATTTTCAGCAACGCCGCAAGCTTTGCGTCCGCCGAGGCGACCAGTCGATGGGTATCGCCGGACCGCCGGATATCGATCCGCGAGGAGCTGGAATCATCGTTGCTCGGGGCCGGGTCATCGACCATCAGGATACCGAACTGAGTCCCATCGAAGGTCATTTCGGCACTGGGCACAAAGGGTGCGGGAGAATCGAAATGGAATACCAATTCGACTTCACAGACGCGGATGCGGTCCCCTTCGGAGAGCGATTCTTTGCTGGTAATGAGTTTTCCGTTGACGAACGTTCCATTTCGGCTTTGGAGGTCCTCAAGAAAATATTGGTCAGCCTCTTTGTAGACCTTGGCATGGTGTCGGCTAACCGCACCGACCGTCAAAAGGACATCACATTCAGGGTGACGACCGATAACGGCTTGGTCTCCCAAGTCGTAACGGCCCGCGGTGCCTTCGCTGCGAGACGAAAGAAATGCCATCTTGAAAGCCAGCTTTTAAAGCGGAGTGAATCATTAAGGTCAAACTAATCCACGTCCCGAACTGCGGTCTTGCTGCCAGGAGACAAGTGGGAATGGACAGGAGGGAGTCGAAGCAGTTGTCCAAACGAGTGCCAATTCTGGCGCTTATCGAGCCCCACGTCAACGAACATGCATTTTGTGCCAAATAACAACGTTTTAAGGTCCTTGACAATCTGGAGCGGAACTTTAGTTTAATACGCGGCCCAATGGTGTAATTGGCAACACGGCAGATTCTGGTTCTGTTGTTCCAGGTTCGAGTCCTGGTTGGGCTACTGAGCCTCCAATCCCTAGTGTTTTGGAGGCTTTTTTATTGGCTTTTGAGCATGTTTCGGCGTCCGAATTGGCCCCAAATGCTTGGGAATAAGCGGGTATGTTACCACCGGCGTTACCACGGCGCTCCTGCTGGGCGGTTTCGGGCTGAATCTGTCCCCCGGTTTGCTTCGTTGCCCCTGCCGTCCAGTGATCGCTCGTCACTTGCAGATAGTGTTCGGCAGCTACTTTTGAAGAATGACCTAGCCACGCATCGACAACGTGACCGGGGAACGCTTCTTGCAATTCCGTTCGGCGGGTGGATCGCAGATTAATAAAGGTTTTTTCCCACGGGACCAAACCGGCGTTCTCAACGATCCGGTGAAACTGCGTTCCTAGATTGGCGTCTACCGCATAGCCAGCAATCAGCCGACGGTTCATCACCAAGTCGTTTTCGCGGTCAGCGGCGGCGGCTTCCAGGATCGGTAGCAATTCAGGAAAGATCGGACAGAACCGCAAACCGGTCTTTGTCGAATCGATCCGCAGTCGACCGGAATCCCAAAGTACGTCCGCCCATCGCAGGCGGGTCACCTCAGAGGGGCAACGCATACCAGCGAATCGGGTCAAAGCAAAGATCAGCCGCCAATCGTGATCGGGGCAGGCGTCCAGGACGGCGGTTGTCGTCGTTCGGTCAACAAAGTGGTGACGGTCTGAATTGGATTCGGAATCGATTTTGACCGCTGCAAAGGGGCTTGAGTCGATCAGTCGTCCACGTACCGCTTCGTTGAATAACAGCCGCGCCCGCTTAACGTGTTTCGCTACGGTCGCAGGGGCCATGGTCTTAAGGGGCTTGCCGTCTTTGTCGCGACGAACAGCGTAGGTGAGCAACCACCGCCGCCACTGGTCGGCATCCGCTGGGGTGATCGTTTGCAATTGCCGATCCGCTCCGAAGTGTTCCACCAAGTACCGCTTGGCCTGCGCGTAGTTGTCTTTGGTTCTCTTTGTAACGTCGGTTCTTTTCGCAACGTAGGCATCGATAAACGCTTCCAGGAATCGCTCGGCATCGGAGTTCCTGTTTTCGTCTTTCGCCAAACCATGCTTAACCAAATTGGACCGCAGTCGTCCCTTGGTTTCGTTCGCCCACGCTTCGGCCCACGCTTCGGGTCGGATGCCCGCAGACTGTGCCCGCAGCAACTCAGATACGTTTACGAAAGTCTGGTCCGCAATCCGCTTACTCTTCTTGCCAAGCCAAAGTGCCTGCGGTTTTCCAGCCGCATCCCTCCATCGGATCTTCCAGCCGGGCCGGTCGCCCTTTTGTTGGTGCAGTGAAGCCATCAGATATCAACTCCATCGGTTGAACCCATGATTAAGAAATGCAGACGGCGGGCCGGTCATGGGAACCGGTGTTCGGGAGCAACTCCTAGCCGCTGCGGGCATCAAAGTACAACCTACGTCGTCCTGTGTCAAAAAATCTCTTAAGGAGAATCCCTGTCTGCTGTTAAATTTCCCGGTTGCACCAGTGGTTTCGGGTACTGCTTCAAGTCGAAGTCGCCATGATGAATCTCCCCCGCTAACCTTTCCGCCATACGGAACGACTCAGAATCAACCCAATCAATCCCGTCTTCGCACTCGTGAGCCCATAATGTGAATGGGGCTATTGCACGGCTGAGGAACTCGTGAAGCGTGTTGTATTCCTCTCGGACCTCTGAGGACGCTGTAAACCGTCTGCTCTTGCCTGCCATCTGCTTTTATCCACTAAGGAAGTAAGAATCTCACCGGGACAGAACTTGTCCCACCCTGGTCAAGTAATAGATATCAGTGCCCTTGCAGGTGGGGTGGTACGGACGGGCCTATATATATAGGCCCTGTACCACCCACCATGCTCAAGGTGGGACAGCAACCGTCTAAGGTGGGACGGTCCCACCCTGTCCACCTGTCCCGCCCTGCGTTCAGTCTTGATTGATTGGTGCCAATCTTGTCCATCTATATCCTCCATAAGTGCCTCCGTTGGTCTTGGCTTTTCCCTCTTCGATTTCGCCAAGCTGCATCAACTTCGCCAAGGCTGTTGCCGCCGCCTCATTACTGAGGTCGGCATGTGCACGGATCTTTCGCCTGGTCCATGGTTCGGTGTCCTTGAAGGTTTCACGGATCTTGGCAACGTTCTTTTCCAGTTTCTCTGCCTTCTCTGCTTCCTTCTTGGCTGCCCTGGCTTCCGCCCGTTGCTTGGCATCATCCACCTTTGCCGAGGAACCCTTTTCGGCATTAACGACCCACTGACGGGCCTCTGTCGTAACGTCACGCGTCTCGTCGATATCGACCGCATAAAGGCCGCAATGTCCAGCGGAACCACCTACGGTCAACCAGAGCCGATGTAGGGCATGCTCTGGATCAAAGCGTTCCCTCCTGCCGATCAAGAGCCACTGACGAAAGAACTCAGCCTTACCGGCTCCGGAGACATCATTCAGTTCCAAGGGCTGGAAAGTATTGGCATTGGTAGACCCACGTTTAACATGGTCGACAAGTACCGCTGTGACGCCCCGCTGTTTGCACCTGCCGACGATGGCCTGTAGTTGCTCTCCATTCATCGAAAGGTTTGCCATGTCCTCGCCTGAGAGGCATTGATACAGTGGATCGATCACGACAACATCGGCACCAGACTGGTCCAGCTGATACTCCAGGACCGCTAGTTGCTCCTGGCTTTTCGCACGCGGCACCCAAAAGCCCCAGTGGACGTTGGTGCAAGCCGACAACCAGAATCCTTTCGATTCGGCAACTCGTCGGGCTGTCTCCTGTATGGTTCCCTCTCCAGACTCGGCAGACAGGAACAGCACCCGCTTCGCCTCTGGTACCCAGAACTTCGCAAGGAACCGATCAGGTTTCGCCAAGGACAACGCTAAGTCGATAGCGATCGATGTCTTCATGGACTTGGATGCCCCCGCGATAATCGCGTGCTGACCCTCGACAAGCACTCCGTCAACAAGGTAGTTGGTGGTAATCTCGGCTTCATCAAGCTGCTTGCAGGTCCAAGGCTCACTGATCCCATACTGCCGCATCAGATCACGCATGTACCGATGATCCACGTCCTGTAGATCATCGGTCCCCGCACCGCCCAGGGCCTCTATGAGTTCGTCCTGTCGCCCTGTCAGACGACCCTGCCAGTTCGCAGCGTCAGGGCCGTTCAGTTTCGGGGTCCCGTGAACATCAAGTTCTGCAAAGACTCCGCTGAGATTCATCGCCTCCAGTAGATCGTCGATCGGTACCGCTGCGTCCATGCTATTCATGAGGCACCTCCTTACCCTCTATCGCGGCCATTACGGCTGCCGGATCATATCGCCGACTGTGGCCCAGTAGCAGGCTAGGGATCGCACCAGCGGCCCGCAGTTTGTCCAGGTGTGGCCTGGAGATGGATAACATCTTTGCCATGCGGTCACCATCGACCAGAAGGGTCTGCCGGGACTCAATCAGTGGACGGAGCGCCTCGGTCACTGACTGGGCTATCGCGTCCCGGTCTTCTTGTGCCAAGTTGGCACGGAATTGCAAATCAGGCATGTTAGCGGCCCTCCTGCATCTCGGTGCCGACCATCAAACCAGTCTGTTCGGCAACCTGCTGAGTCCTAGTTGCAGCACTTCGACGGCTGTCGACATAGGCTTGAAGGTCATCAACGGAGTAACGGACAGATCGCCCAATGCGGATTGGTGGTATGGGACCACGCGGAGCAGTCAGGCGAAAGAGTGAGCGTTCGCTCGTGGCGAGCATCTTGGCCGCATCGGCCACGGAAAGTAGCAACGGGCTTGAGATAGACATGAGAGTCCTCTGGGAGTGATAGGTAATGGGTATACCCATGTCCCAGCGTTCGGGCACTGCTGCCCGAACAGTCGTTCTGTCGCCTCCTGTCGCCACTCGCCGTCAGTGTTTTCCTTGTTCCGACAAATTGAGAATATTTTCTCGGCGTTCGGGCAAATCGTCCGAACAGCCGAACACCTGTTATGTGTTGTGGTGCAAAGGACGATGCTGGCTAATGATTGGTTCACCCGCAAACTGCCGGAGGAACGGCAAGAGGGTTTCTCTCTGACAATGAACTTTGTAGTTGCCGTGGTTGTCCCAATGTTTATTGAAAAACCTAGAGGCTGTATCCTTTGATACTTTCGCATTCCTTGCCAATTCGTTCGAGCCGATTGGTCTCCATTCTCCGACGCTATCTTCACTGCCTTTGGAACGTTTTCTGTACTTGTGGTGCTCCACCATCGCAGCCATCAGCAGGAGCTTCTTCGAGTTGCTACTTGAACTCTTACTCCCAGCTTTCGCCTTGCCGGTCTGCGTTCGCTTGGCCGATGGTCCGGACTCTTGACACAACTCGTCAGTCCGTCGACGTATTGCAGACTGCTTCTGCGACTCCCTTTCAATCTCTGCTTCCTTGTCTGTCTGGTGATCGGCCCAGGCGTCAACAAACATGCTGTCGACACGTTCCTCCAAATCCTCAATAGACTCTTTAGCTGGTTTGCCCTGCGTCAATCGACGCGCGAAGTTCTCGCGATCAAACATCAGATTCCCCTACTTGTTAGAAGGCCCACGGGCATCGGCGAGATAGGGGATCGCCGACGCCTCGCAGGCGAAAGCCTGGGGAGCTAACCCAGGTGTATGTAGACTATTGATTTTGAACCGGTGTCGCAAACGGTTTTAAATCCGTGCCAAGTTGGCACAAAACTCAGGGGCAGCAAAATTGACTACGATCGGCAGGCGTGATGAACAACTACCAGTTGTGGCGGGCGGGTGAATCGGATGACTTTCAATAAATTGGTGATTGACGCCATGTTAAGGAGTCTGATCGTAGCACTATTAACACGTCGTGCGTAATTTTTGGGTGCTTACTTTGTTGGTCAGTGGAGACAGAATGCCGCGTAAGCAATTTCTCGAACTATACTGCCGTAGAAATTTGGGACAGTGATTACTAGGTGCAAGCCGCCGAATAGCAATTTTCTGGGAATGAGTAAATAGGCATGGCGGGAATTGGATATCGACCGGAAATTGACGGTCTTCGAGCATTTGCTGTTATACCTGTCATTCTTTTTCACTTAGGCCTGAGTTGGATTCCTGGCGGCTACATCGGTGTTGACGTCTTTTTCGTAATCTCCGGTTTCCTGATTACTTCGATCATCAAGAGGGAACTTGACCAAGGTACGTTTTCGTTTCGTGACTTTTGGGCACGCCGGATCCGACGAATCTTGCCTGCGATGACCTTCGTGACTGCCGTCACGCTTGCCGTTTCCTATGTCTTTGTATTCCGGCCTGACCAGCAGGCTATTGGTCAGCAAGGCATAGCAGCCCTGTTGTCCTTTGCAAATATTTATTTCTGGCAGAGCATAGGAGACTACTGGGGAACCGCCGCTGAAGAATCTCCGTTTCTCCATGCTTGGTCACTGTCCTTAGAAGAGCAGTTCTATCTGTTCTTTCCCCTCGCAATGTGGCTGATTTTTCGGTTGCGATCGAGGTGGATTCAAGGCTGCATCTTGACCGCAACTATTGGCAGTCTCGTCCTTTTCCTTGGGGGATTGCACGATTATCCGAATGCGACGTTTTACTTATTGCCAACCCGAGTCTGGGAACTTGGTACTGGCTGTCTACTGGCGGTGTCGCTTAACAAGCAATCGCCTAAAAATTCAAACTTCGGAATTTTCGCCGTTGCTGGTCTAGGAATGGTCGTCACTTCTTATTTCTTCATTGACAAACTCAACGGCGGCTTAGGGTTAGCTGTTGTTGGAACGGCATTGATCATTGCTTTCGGGCAGACTGGACTCTGCAATGTGTTGCTGTCTCAACGCTCGGTGGTTCACATTGGCAAGATATCTTACTCACTCTACCTCTGGCATTGGCCGATTCTAGTACTCGCACCGCATCTAGGGTTTGGATGGCTTGGCCCTTTCGAAAGGATAGTTCTGGTTGTTGGAACCTACTTTTTTGCTCTTGGAACCTATCACTTCGTTGAGAAACCAACGCGGCGAAGAAGGGAGACTGTTCCGGTCGTACTAGCCGCCAGTATGTTGTTGGTGGTCATAGCCTCAATGATGGCGACTACCTTACGGCTTTACGATACGTCAAATTTTGCTGAGGCACGTTGGGTCACTTATGACGTTGACCCACGTCCTGGAAGTATCCTCCCCTCGACGCTAGCATGCAAAACGGTCCACGTCAGGCCTGGGAACACATCTGACGCGTACTATACCGGTGGAGTTGGTGTTCGGGGAAAGTCAGAGGATCCTGAAATTATCGTTCTAGGGGATTCTCACGGTGTTATGTGGAGCGATGCAATCGTGTCGGTCGCACGAGAGGAAGGAATCTCCACAAGATGCTTTGCGATGGGCGGGGTGAGTGCGTTCTTTCATATTCCTCCCACGCTTGGTAAGTCAACCCGACAGCTCTCGAAGGAAGAACTCCTGCGATACAGTGAAGCGAGGCTTGCTTATATAGAAAAATGGAACCCCCGCTTGGTTATCATCGCTGATTGGTGGGGAAAGAGAGCCGAGCAATCTCAATCGCATGCCCTGCTAGCTATTCTTAAAGCACAAGGAACACGGGTATTGTTGATTGAAGATCCACCAACTTTGCTCGATGTCCATAATCAAAATGTGATGCAATTGCTTGCCGCTAAGGGAGTCGAGCCCCAGGATGGAATTCAGCATTTTATGCCGTACTCACTAGAAAAAGATGATGTCGGCCGGAAGTTAGTTCGAGAGTTGGCTGCGTCTTATGACCATGTTGAGTATCTACCGACTTACGATCTGTATGCTCACGACGCTGGAGCTTTAGTCCTGGACGGAAAACAAGTTTTTTATCTCGATGAACATCACCTCTTGCAGGCCGGTGCGCAAATGATCAAACCTCGATTGAGAGATAAAATTTTGGAAATACTTGCAGACTGAGTTCATTAAATTTGCGAAGGTGATCGTGAGCAATTTCTGGGACGGGTAAATTGAGAGCAGCGAAGTTCCGCAGTTGCTCGAAGGAAAAGCGTGGTTAGCTGTGCCGCAAAAGGTAAATGATTGTCTGAGCACATTTACCATCTGATCTTCTCCTTGTCTTCGATAGGGTGACGCCCCATCGGGCAAAAACGAACCGCCAGAGGCCCAGGGGCAAAGAGTTGGCGATACGTCGCCGAGACAGGTCATTGGAAAAATGACGTGCGTTCTCGGCGGGTAATGTTAAAGAGAGTGCCGCCGCTAATGGGAACCCTGGCGGGCTTCGGAGATTGGCGTTTCTGCAAGTGGTCCTGTGCCAACTTGGCACGGATTCGACAGCGTTGATTTATTCGGTCGTTGAGACGATCGATCGTTCCTGTCGTCGTTCTGGTCATGATGAGCGCTGCGGAGTGGCCCGTTTCGGCATGGTCTCAGGTACTCGTTCCTCGCACACTGGCACCATGCCTCCACTCCATCTACGGCTGCCTAGTACGCATTCCCTTCTGTCTATGCTCGGTCCGCTTCGCGATGTTCAGGAGTCAAGCGGTTGCCGGACTGCGGTGACAGTCCCTCTCCGCCAGTCCCTCAACCTGTTCGTCCTGTGGTGCTGGCTAGGTCTAACTGTTTGCGTTCCGTTCAAGGTTAGATGGCGGACACGACCTGTCACCTCCGCCGCCCTCTTGCCTGTCGGATGGCATCCACCGTTCGCCTAGGCTCACTCCCGGTCTCTAGGAGCGGCGTTCGGCATCCATGCCTCAACAGCCCTTATCGGCATCCTGCCTCGTTACGGCGTGCGTGCCGCGGCCCCTGTTGCGGTTCGTGCCTCACACGCTCCAGGCTTGCTGTCACTGCGTTACGCTCATCCTTCGCTTCACTGGGCACGCCTTCACACGCACGGCTCCGCATCGTTGCACTCGCTTCGGTCGCTCGCTCTGGCCATCCATGGCCTCCGCTCCCTCCTGGCGTCCTGCCTCCGTGCGGTCTTATGGGGCGGCATCCGTGACCGCCCTCGTTCCGTTCTGACGGCCCAGGGATTACGGCTGGCGTGGCGAGTCGTTTGGTTTCAGTGTGTTTCCACCGCCGCCGTTTCGGACTGGGGAGGTCTGCGGGGTTACGGTCGCGGGCTGCGTTATTTGGTTCTGGTATGCGTATTCGCGACCAGCTTGCATCTAGTGTCGCACTGACATCAGGTAGCGTGAGGATACACTATATCGCTGAATTTATTCGCCTCTCGACTTTCTTCGCGCCCTTTGCTTCAAGACTTAGGGCCTGAACATTAGTCACTTAATAAACGCCTTTTGGGACCTTGCCTGCTATGATGCCTGACCCCGATGACCGCACCTGGGATTTGTACAGTGATTCGCTTTTGCGAACGAGCGACGATGCTCGTCGCTCGTGGTTGGTTGCGATAACATCAACAATCACTATGGCGTTATTTTTGGGACCTCGTATGCCATGGACCGCCGAAGTTACAGTCCTCGGTACTTCTGTCCCAAAGTATCTAGGTTGTTTATGCTTATCACTCTTGATCGTTGGTTCCTTGTTATTCTGCCTGCATTCGCTTCGTCGCGGAAACAAAATACTACAAAGGATGTTGGCTCGACCGAACGAGCTTGAAGCGGTCAGTCTTTCTGGCCTTTTTTTTGTGCACGTTGATAAGTCGCCTAGAACCTTTGTCTTGACTCGACCGCTTCTTGAGCCTGACGTTTCACTGTGCCTGACCTGCCAGATCACGATAAACATCGTTGTGGGCATATTGCTTTTGGCAGCGGCCTTTCCTCCTGGCGAAGGAAGTCTATCGATACAGATTGTCGCAATTGCAATATGCAGCGTAATCTTTATGTCTGTCTGGATGTTGACATCGCAGGTTAAGTGCGAGCATCGAGACATTGAGGCTTTGATTCGTGGTATTCCCCGCTATCTCGATGCAGGGAACCAGCGAGGGGTTGGCAGTGAGCCAGCAACTCCTCTGCGAAATGAGACGCAAGCCGAACCTCAAGAGATTGCCGAGATCGAGTCGTGATCGCGTGGCAGGGAGGGTAGCATCTGTGCCAACTTGGCACGGATCGTGCCTAGGCCAGTGCGTCCCGGCAAACAGGACGCATTGGCGAGGGGTCGACCGCCTACTTCACACGTGGCAGTAGTTCACGATTCGTGCAGCCTTTGTGACCTTCATAGTCCCAGTAGTCGTTTAGACCTTCAGCCATTAGGTTTAGGTGCATTTCGGCAGACGGTCAGTTGGAGTCTAGTTCTTGCTACTAGAGCAAATGCAACATCTGAAATAGTTGCCGTCACACAGCGTCCCCAATAAGAAACCTGTATCTCGGAGTACTTATGAGAGTGTTCGTTAGCTCAACGGTTTACGATTTAATAGACGTGCGAGCAGAGCTTAGTCAGCAATTGCGCAATCTTGGCGTGACACCTGTGCTTTCTGATGACAAGCTCTCTGATTTCCGTGTCCAATCGGATGCGAATTCAATTGAGACTTGTCTGTCCAATGTCGCGTCTTGTGACGAAGTGATTCTTATATTGGACCGTAGGTACGGACCACGATTGGGGAAGTTTGGTTTCGAAAATGTTTCCGCGACCCATCTCGAATATCGCCGGGCAGTTGAACGCGGCATTCCCGTCCACCTATTCATTCGCGATCGGCTCGATGCGGACTACGCCGTCTGGAAAAAAAATGGCAAGGAAGGTTCCGTTTCACTTGCTTGGGTAGAGCAAAAGGATCTTGGGCTTTTCGAGCTCCTTGAGGAGCATTCACAGCTTGCTGCGGGCGATAAATCAAATTGGTTCTTTACGTTTTCGAATTCGCTCGACCTTAAGGCAGCAGCAAGCAGGTACTTCAAAGTAAAACTATTGCCGCACCATCTAGTGGAAGCTATTGAGAATAACAAATTTCCCATTTTTGACATTCAGTTCGACTGTGACAGTGAAGGGTTTGACGCTCCTTCAGTGCTAAAATATTCAACGAAACTTACAAATGTTGGGGGGGTGGCGGCGTTCAATTTTTATGTCCGATGGGAACACATGGACGACAACGGGACGAGATCAATCGTCGTGCCTGGACAGACTGTCTTGATGACGTCGTTGGTCAAATTTCGCGGCGCAGAGGAAGGCCAAGGATTTTATCTGCTCGCAAGTTACGAGAGCCCGTTAGGTATCGCAGTGCATGATCGGTATGAGATCAAGGCGAGTGTTCGTGGCGGAACATTGTTTAGCTCAGGCACACTTGTGTCGCGAAAATACAGACGAACCCCTAAGGTGACGCTAGAAATTGAAGAGGCATAACCAGCAAGTTTTGGGTCCCGCGAGGAATGGGCCAAAGCTCTGTCCCACAGCACCTCAAACACCCTCGTTGGCCTCGTGCTGACCATTCGCATCTGTCACATCGGCAAGCGGTAATGTCCCGGTATCCAGCATGACACTGAGCGGAGGGGTAGGTTGCATCGCGAGCTGTCGACGCCCGAGGCTTACCTCGGCGGTTTGCATATTGAACAAGGTTCGTAAGCTGATTTGGCTCGGCTCAGGGGGATCGGCTGTCTCGATTTGGCCAGATACTTGCACCCATCCGAGTGATATTTAGATCCGTACTGTGTGATGTAAACCTGAATGTCCGTTGTCCGGATCGATTCGGCATTAACAGGGATCGCTGTCTCAATCCTTTCCCCATTTCGGAAGTCCCAAGGGGCAACCTTACGGGCGTCCTGCCATAACCCTGCGTTCTCCCCTCGTGCAACCTGTTGGGCCTGGGCTAGGCGGATATCCTTGCTGTAGTCCACATAGTGCCATGCGAGACCTGCAAGGATAATCTCACGGTTCAGCCAGCGATCGCCATCGTCGACGACGTACACATTGCCCAGGAAACGTCCGTAACGGTCCTTCTCTGTAATCTCTACGCGAAGCGTCTTGCCGGAAACTTGCTGCGTCAGCCATACCTTGGCGGCTGTTCCGAACCTCTGACTACTTTCAGGAGCATCAATCCCGACTAGCCGGATCGTCCTAGAATCTCCCTCTATCGCATCGATCTGGATCGTGTCCCCGTCCATGACCCGGTTTACCTTGCCGAGCACGACTTCTGCTTCAGGGTCAATTCTTGGTGCTATAGCGTAGGCGACATAAACCTGATCTCGTTCGCTGAGCGTCTCGATTGGTAACGCAATGTTTTTCCCGCTGTCAGCTCGTTCCAGTTGAACATGCGTTGAGTTGACATTCCCCAGGGTCGCAATGACTGAATGAATGCCCGCCTTATCTATCCAGGTCCTGTTGCCCTGCTTAGGCAGCGATAACCCGCTTTCTGCGAGAGCTTCCGCTGAGGGGGCTGTTGCGGTCGCAAACATAGACTGCTGCTGATCGGAGTCCTCCGCGACTTCAGCAACGGCGAGGGCTTCCATCGATTTGGCAGCATCCAGAGCCTCAGCAAGCTCGACTGTCTCCAGGATCTCGTCAAGTTCAGGTGTCTCTGAACCTGCGTCACTGGAAGCATTGCTTTCGATGGCAGGAAGCTCTGACACCATGGCGTCTGGTTCTGTCGCAATCGTGGAATCGACAACGCTGTGTCGGACATGACGATGCGGAGTCCCCGAGAAAGAGAACAGGACAAACAACAGCCCACAGCATCCCAAGGCTGTTAGACCGAGTACCGAAAGGATTCCTAGCAATACCCAATCGACAGTTCTGGAGCCGTTGGACGCTGAGCTTCTGTTTCTGTTCAATGCTGCCACTGAGGTGCTATTGATGAAGATGCCTTCTCAAGGACACGCTGAGTGCGAAACGTCGCGGTGGGACGCCAGTGACGAAAGACAAGTCCAGGCGTTAGCGTGTGTCCAAGCCTGCAGTTTAGTCAGCTTGGCCGTCAGGGGAATCAGTGGGCACCCACAATTCTTACTGATAATGGCTTGCGACTCTGTCTAATCAATGGTCCCTCTCACACGGCCCCGTCAGGTCTGATGGCAATGGTGGCGATTAACCTCGCTCGTCATCCATTCTGAGCCACGCACACGCCTGGCAGAGCGCCGCGGGCCAGTAATTGAACTGCCTGCCCTGTCTCTTGCTGCAGTCCTCACAGAGCCCGTCAGGGGACTTCTTCGTGGCGTTCACTGTTCCACCCCCTGGCTTATCATTCCCCTCATCACTGCCAGTACCTTCTCTCGCTGCAACCGGTTCAGTTTGTGCCAAGTTGGCAAGAATTGATCGGTCTGGTCGTCACTGTTACCACCGGTGTTACCACCATCGGGGACAATGTCCGAATCTACTAGCGTTTCAGCGGGTTCTTCGAGTCCTGGTTGGGCTACTGAGCCTCCAATCCCTAGTGTTTTGGAGGCTTTTTTATTGGCTTTTGAGCGTCTTGCTCGCCCGTTCGGGCTCCAAAGGCTCGAGAAATAAGCAGCAATGGCACCGCCGATTGTGCGCAGTCCTGTTTTGGGTTTCGTGTGACCTTACGTAGCCGTCGGCGCACGGGCGATCCAGTAGTCACGGAGCACCTGCAAAGAAAGTCCGGCAGCCACCCCCAAAAATAGCCAAGCCAAGCACCGGCAACGTAACCAGAAAACGCCTCCAGTAGCTCCGCCCACCAAGCCCATGGAAGTCTTTTCTCAAGGAGCGGAGTCACCCACAGCAATTTTCCGCCGTACCAAAGCATTGGTCTTCACGCGGTCGTTCTAAATGCAGTTGGGATGCGCGGTCGAATGAACAACCGCGAAAGACGCGAAATACGCGAAAGGGATTACGGACAAGGCGGTCTCAATGTGGTTTCGCGGTTCCAAGTTCTGCACACGAAAGCAATTTTCCTTGCTGAAATGGTGCATTGTCTTTTCGCGTCTTTTGCGTTTTTCGCGGTTGTTCTAAATGCAGTTGGGATGCGCGGTCGAATGAACAACCGCGAAAGACGCGAAATACGCGAAAGGGATTCCGGACAAGGTGGTCCCCATGTGGTTTCGCGGTTCCAAGTGCTGCACACGAAAGCAATCTTCCCTACTGAAATGGTGCATTGTCTTTTCGCGTCTTTTGCGTTTTTCGCGGTTGTTCTAAAGGCAGTTGGGATGCGCGGTCGAATGAACCACCGCGAAAGACACGAAATACGCGAAAGGGATTACGGACAAGGTGGGCCCAATGCGATTTCGCGGTTCTAGGTTCTGCACACGAAAGCAATCTTCCCTGCTGAAACGGTGCATTGTCTTTTCGCGTCTTTTGCGTTTTTCGCGGTTGTTCTGAATGCAGTTGGGATGCGCGGTCGACTGAACAACCGCGAAAGACACGAAATACGCGAAAGGGATTACGGACAAGGTGGTCCAGATGCGATTTCGAAGTTCTAGGTTCTACACACGAAAGCAATCTTCCCTGCTGAAATGGTGCATTGTCTTTTCGCGTCTTTTGCGTTTTTCCCGGTTGTTCTGAATCCAGTTGGGATGCGCGGTCGAATGAACAACCGCGAAAGACACGAAATACGCGAAAGGGATTACGGACAAGGTGGTCCCAATGTGGTTTCGCGGTTCCAGGTCCTACACACGAAAGCAATCTTCCCTGCTGAAACGGTGCATTGCCTTTTCGCGTCTTTTGCGTTTTTCGCGGTCGTTCTGAATGCAGTTGGGATGCGCGGTCGGATGAACAACCGCGAAAGACGCAAAATACGCGAAAGGGATTCCGGACAAGGCGGTCCCAATGCGATTTCGCGGTTCTAGGTTCTACACACGAAAGCAATCTTCCTTGTTGAAATGGTGCATTGTCTTTTCGCGTCTTTTGCGTTTTTCGCGGTCGTTCTGAATGCAGTTGGGATGCGCGGTCGGATGAACAACCGCGAAAAACACGAAAGACGCGAAAGGGATTACGGACAAGGTGGGCCCAATGCGATTTCGCGGTTCTAGGTTCTGCACACGAAAGCAATCTTCCCTGCTGAAACGGTGCATTGTCTTTTCGCGTCTTTTGCGTTTTTCGCGGTTGTTCTAAATGCAGTTGGGATGCGCGGTCGAATGAACAACCGCGAAAAACACGAAAGACGCGAAAGGGATTCCGGACAAGGCGGTCCCCATGTGTTTTCGCGGTTCCAGGTCCTACACACGAAAGCAATCTTCCCTGCTGAAATGGTGCATTGTCTTTTCGCGTCTTTTGCGTTTTTCGCGGTTGTTCTATTTGCAGCTGGGATGCGCGGCTGGATTGATTTTTGGGGAACTGCTTGATTTGATTTGTAGCGGTTTACCGCTTTCTGGTGACAGGTTGGTGCCCGTTTTTGGATTTGGGCGTTGAGCTTACCTGCCGCCCTAAGTTGTTTTTAGGCAATGGATTAGAGGAGATGGTTGCTCTGTTTGGGAGTGATTTTCGGGGGCTACGTTGGAAACGGCATCGAGTCAGTGGTTACGCTCGTTATTCGCGTGTTCGTGATCGGTTTCTCTCTGCCTTAGCTCAGTCTTGGGCTCGGATTTACTCGCTTTTCCGCCGCTGCCGCCTGTTCGAGTGGCCGAAAGGTTGGTTCGATTTTGGGGCTGGATGACCTGATCGGCCGAGTTCCATTCCAAGACTCCTTCTCTTGGTTGCCTGCACCGGCTAACGTCTTACCGCTGATCTCTCCGATTTCGTGTCGAGTATTGGTGGCGGCTGACGACTGCCGAATAACTATTCTGACAATACCGAGGAAACGAACGGATGCGGAGCGGAAAAGAACTATTGATTGCCAGTCGGCAGTACGCATCCGAGCAGCGTTGGAAAAGTTGGTGGCACCTCTGGTCGACGTTGACTCTGGCGGTCACTTTTCTGGCTATCGCCTGCCTTCCCTTGCCCTGGTTTGTCTGTGTCACCAGTAGCGTCCTGGCCAGCCTTGTGTTGATCCGGTTGTTCATTATCTACCATGATTACATGCATGGAACGATTCTGAGCGGCTCGCGTGTTGCCGGTGGCATCTTGCGACTGTATGGCACGTTGGTGCTCAGTCCTCCGTCGATCTGGAAGCATTCCCACGACGAACATCACAAGAACAATGCAAGGCATTTTGGGACGACGTTGGGGACGTTTCCTGTGATGAGTACCTCCGATTACGCTCAGGCTACCCCGTTGCAGCGTTTTCACTATGCCGTGTCGCGACATCCACTCACACTCCTCCTGGCTTACGTGACCATCTTCTTTTGGGAGATGTGTCTGCATGCGTTCTTGATGAACCCCAGGAAGAACGTTGACGGGGCACTGGCGATCGTGTTGCATATCAGTATTGCTGTTGCCATTGGTTTTGTTTCGATTCAGGCGTTGCTGCTGGGAATGCTCTTGCCGATGGCGATCATCACGTGCATAGGCTCTTATTTGTTTTATGCGCAGCACAACTTCCCCGGCATGATTCGTCGTGAGGGGAGCGAATGGGATCACGTCTACGCCGCGCTGCAGTCGTCCAGCTTTATGAAGATGGGCGTGATCATGCGTTGGTGTACTGGGAACATTGGCTATCACCATGTGCATCATTTGAATGCCAAGATTCCGTTTTACCGGTTGCCCGAAGCAATGGCCGGCATCCAGGAACTACAATCGCCCGTCGTCACCACGCTGCACGTCCCGGACATCATTCAGTGCATGCGACTGAAACTCTGGGACCCCCTAGCAAACCGCTTGCTAACCTTCAGCGAAGCCAAAGAATTGGCCTAATCGTGAAGTCGTAAGAAGCGTCTTCGAATTAGAGCAACCGCAAAAAAACGAATCGATTGCACCTCAGCAATCCTTTGGCAGAGTTGTTGGATCATCAACCGCGAAAGAATCGATAGGGCATTGTCTTTCCGCGTTTTTTGCTTCTCGCGCGGTAGTCTCAAATGAAGTCGAGATGCGCGGTCGATTAATAAACCGCGAAATACGCAAAATACGCGAAAGGGATTATGGGGCAGGCTGTTTTGGTTTTTAGCTTTTGCGGAAGGGCGTGCGATCGGCCGATCCAATTTTCCTTGTTGAAAACGGGCATTCTCTTTTCGCGTATTTCGTGTTTTTCGCGGTTGTCCTAACTGCAGTTGGGATGCGCGGTCGATTAATAAACCGCGAAATACGCAAAATACGCGAAAGGGATTATGGGGCAGGCTGTTTTGGTTTTTAGCTTTTGCGGAAGTGCGTGCGATCGGCCGATCCAATTTTCCTTGTTGAAAACGGGCATTGTCTTTTCGCGTATTTCGTGTCTTTCGCGGTTGTCCTAACTGCAGTCGGGATGCGCGGTCGATTAATAAACCGCGAAAGACGCAAAATACGCGAAAGAGATTATGGATCAGGCTGCTTTGTTTTTCTCTTTGGCGGAAGTGCGCTCGGCCGCCGCATTCTTCCTTGTTGAACACGGGCATTGTCTTTTCGCGTATTTCGTGTTTTTCGCGGTTGTCCTAACTGCAGTCGGGATGCGCGGTCGATTAATAAACCGCGAAAGACACGAAATACGCGAAAGGGATTATGGATCAGGCTGTTTTGGTTTTTGGCTTTTGCGGAGGTGACTGCTTTCAGCTGCTCCATTCTCTCTTGTTGAAATGGGGCATTGTCTTTTCGCGTTTTTTGCGTCTTTCGCGGTTGTCTTCATTGCAGTTGGGATGCGCGGTCGTTTAATAAACCTCGCAAGGATGCTACTGGTTGAAACTCCATGGGCTGCGACACGCATCCCTTCTTTTCGGCTCTGCAGCAGTGCTTTGGATTCGTGACGCTGTGCACGAGTTTGGCGTTTGCTTGCTTTTGCGGTCTGCAATTCGTACACTCGACTAGCAATTTCAGTCATGCCGCATTCGGTGAAAGATCGCGATGTCAACAGAGAATCCATACTCAGCTCCTGCGGTTGTAGAGAAGCTTGTATCTGGTGGCGATCGGGAACGCCTTCGAAAGATCGCTACCGCTCAACGACATGTAAACCTTGCCGTTTTGTTTTATCTTTGTCTCTTTCCTTTGAACATTGCCGTGTCAGCCATCGCGGGTGATACCATTTGGGCGGCTTTGATTACGCTGGTTGCTGTGCTGGCGGTGTTGGTTTATGGAATGGTTTCGGTTTTTTGGTTGGCTTCACTGTTTCGCGGAAAAGTAGTGGCTGTCTTATACGTGCTGGGACTTTTCGTGCCACTGCTGGGGCTTGTTATATTGATTGTGATCAGCTCCAAAGCCACGACGATTTTGAGGGCAAATGGCATTAAGGTCGGCTTGCTGGGGGCAAACCCGAAGACGATCTAGAGTTTGGCAGGTGGCGTGATCTGAAGATAAAACCTTGACACTCGACGGACGCGGGCGGCGCGGGATTGCCGCTGAGGCGTTCGCCCCGTCTCGTTGAATTTCTTCGCTATTTGAATGTAACTTGCATGGCTGACATATCGCCGCCAGACGAAAATGATTCGCGGTCCACGATGCGACGCAGGTTCGTTTGGTTGTTATACGGGGTGACCGCGCTATGGGGCATTGGGCAAGTCGTTGTGCCAAATTCGGGCTCGCTGTACTGGATCGTTTCCGTGTTACTGGGCGTGGCCGCAACTTGCTGGGTCGTTGAGGATATGCGGATACGCGGCCAACGATTCTATCCGGTCGTTCCACTTATTTTCTTTCTCGTGTGGCCGCTTGCATCGCTTGGCTATTTGATCTGGACTCGTCGTTTTCGCGGGCTGGGCCTTTGGCTACTGCATTTAGTCGGCTTGATTGCAACTGTAGTCATTGTGTTTTATCCAACGGTGCTTCTGCTTTACTGGTTGGGGGTGATCGACGTCACACCCGACGGAACAATTCAACATCTTGACTAGCCCGTTAGTTGCATCGCGATGGCGGCGCTCGTACGTTTAGTGGTGACCGAGCGATGTTGATCCTCAGACGGTTGGCATTCGGTTGGGCTGCTGCGGACGATCGCTAGTTCGCCGCCGCGTCAGGAAGGGCTTGTCGCATGACACATAGGGTGCCTGAACGTTGCGCATGACTTGCTAATTGCGTCGCAGCGCTCGGGAAATGACTGACGGCTTGCGATGTAGGGCGGAGTTGAACTCCGTGTACGAATCACCGTGCCAGCGTTCAACTCCGTCCTGTGTCTTATTGCTTTCGCGCAAGCGGGAGGCGACAGATGTTTCATGGCCGTTCTTTCGTGAGCCCTTTAACGCAGTGGAGATTTGTTGCCCACTGCCTGCAAAAACCTTCTTTTATCCGATTCCAAATACGATGAATGATCGACGTAACTTCCTCCGGAGTGGTCTCGCTTTGGCCAGCTTGGCAAACTTGACGGTCTTTGCGAGTGCTCGGGAACCAGGGGCGACCGCTAGGTCGTCTGCCGCCGAAGGATACGGATATCGCTTGCCTGCATTTAAGCATGGTAGCCGTCTGCTTTTTCAAGGGGATTCGATCACCGATATGAAGTGGGGACGCAATCAAAAGGATCGAAATCACTATCTCGGGCACAGCTACGTCTTTCTGCTTGCCGCGCGTCTTGGAGTCGATATGCCGGAGGCGGAGCTGGATTTCTATAACCGTGGAATCAGTGGCCACAAGGTCGGAGATTTACGCGATCGTTGGCTGGCGGATGCAATCGACATGAAGCCTGATCTGCTCAGTATCCTCATCGGCGTTAACGACGTTGGAAGGAATCTTGATGGCGTGGACGTCGATAAATGGGAAACCGACTATCGATTCATTCTTAACGCTAGCCGCAAAGCGAACCCGGAATTGAAGCTGGTTTTGCTGGATCCTTTTGTGTTGCCCTCCGGCCGGTTGGCTCAAGAAGCCATGTTCAAAAAGTGGCGTGATCAAGTCGAACGTCTGATACCGATTGTCGGTAGGCTTGCGGAGGAATTTGATGCGGTGCATGTTAAAACTCAGGACGTGTTTGATGCGGCTGCCGAAAAAGTTTCTCCGGAACATTGGTTGTGGGATGGTGTGCATCCGCTTCCGCAGGGGCACGAATTGATCGCACGGAACTGGCTGTACGAAGTCAGCGCTCGTTGGGGGACGGCATGAGAAAGAGAGGGAGTGCATTTCCTCTTGGCAGCATCGGCATCGCTGGCGTATCGGGCGACGGCAATATGCGGATGCTGAAGCGTAACGATTCCTGTCTGCAAATTGTTGCTCGAGGCCACCATCGTACGTATGCTGAGGTTTAACAAAATTGCCGCCAATTCTACGGATGGTCACTGCCTGTCGCGAGTGAGTTCGCAGAAGCGTTGTATAGGATCAGTAAAGCATGTTTCGTATCTCGATGTTGGTAACCCTACTTGTTATAGGTCCTTCGATATCCATCGCAAAAGAACCCGCGGACACCAACTACGACGAGTCAAAAGTTCCTGCGTACGAATTGCCGAACGCATGCATTGACAATGCGGGCCAGCCGGTTGGTCGAGACGAATGGGTTGCTTATCGACGGGCAGAAGTTCAGCGGTTGTTTGAAGATTCGGTTTATGGAGCTACGCCAAGTCAAAAATTGTCAGTGCGGTACGAGCTGGTTGAGTCCGATTCGAATGCACTTGGCGGTGCTGCGACTCGTAAACAAATCGCCGCGTTCTTCGGAGATGAAGAATATCGGATCGATATCTTGGTGTACCTTCCGAACAACACGGTAGGGCCTGTCGCGGGATTCGTTGGTTTGAATTTCAGCGGAAATCATACGGTCCACGCTGACCCGGCAATCATCGAACGAGACACGGGGAAGGAGCGCGGCGCGTATGCAAGTCGCTGGCAGGTAGAAAAGGTTATCGGGCGAGGCTATGCACTCGCGACGGTTCACCGCGATCAGGTCGATCCAGACAATTATCGACATGATTTCACCGATGGAATTCATCCTCTGTTCTATCGGGAAGGCCAAGCAAAGCCTGAACCTACCGAGTGGGGTTCCATCGGTGCTTGGGCTTGGAGTCTATCACGGATTCTGGACTATTTGGAAACGGACGAACAGGTTGATGCGTCGAAGGTCGCGGTGATTGGCCATTCGAGACTCGGGAAAGCAGCGCTTTGGGCTGGGGCACAAGACACTCGTTTTGCGATGACGATCAGTAATGATTCCGGTTGTGGCGGAGCGGCACTTTATCGGCGCTGTTATGGAGAACGGATTCATCACATGCTCAAACCCGTTGGTTATTGGTTCTGTACTAATCATCACCAGTACCAGCAGAAAGAAGCGACGCTTCCTGTCGATCAACACATGCTGATGGCGCTTATCGCGCCGCGACCGCTCTACGTTGCGAGTGCGACGAACGATCGTTGGGCAGACCCGAAAGGTGAATTCCTCGCCGCGAGGCACGCGAGCCCGGTTTATCAGCTCTTCGATAAACCTGCTTTATCGCAGGATAGACTGCCCGCACCTGATCAACCGATTCATACAACCATCGGGTATCACCTGCGAACAGGAGCTCACGATGTCACCGCGTTCGATTGGGAGCAATATCTTAAGTTTGCGGATCGGCATTTCAAGAAGCGATGATGGTTGCGTGAAGAAAGTGTGATTGGATCTTTAATCTTCAACGTCCAGCGACCAAGTCCCGCGTGCACTGGTGCACACCTAGGATTGGTGGGCTTGTTTCTCTCGGTGTTTCTTAAGTCGAGTTTGAACTTTTAACGATTCATTCCGTTGTTCCGACGTCGAACTGTCAATCGGTAAGGTTTGGATGGAATGTTCGTTCCGCTTAAGTCGCGGCGCTAGGTGTAATAGGGCTTGAGCGTATTGCTTGCATTGCTTGCAGCAGCCGAGAGATCTAGGATGTGGATCGCTAAAGCGGTTGCGAGCCAGGTGACGTTTGCAACAGCTTGCAGCCTTTACGCGGCGTTTGGGCTCGCCCGTAATCGGCTGAGAACCGGATCGTTTCACCGATTTTGATCCCGTTGCCGGGGTGCGATACCAAGGTTCTGGCGCTACTGACAAGCTCTTCACCTCTATTCACACAACGAGAAAATTTCATGATCGATTCTAGTCGTGCTGGCATGATCGTCGGCTTCCTCGCCGTCTCTGCGGCTTGGGCGATGACTTCTGGCGACCGTGTTGTTCACGCGCAAAGCGAGACGCCGACTCCTGCTTCCATCAACACTCCGGACCAAGTGAAAAGTCCATTTGGAATGCTGGAGTACCAGGATGGTGCGCCTACCGAAGCAACCGCCAAAAAAGTGAAAGACATCCTGGCGCTCAACAACGCGATCGACGTTTACAACAACAGCTTTCGCGGTGCTTCGGCGTACGCGATCGCTCAAGGCCTGGAAGATATGGGGGCAACGGATAACAGCATTGCCATCTTCTCCGATTTGATGGACGCCAACTCGCTGTTCCTAACTGCGAACTGCGATACGATTTATTACATCGGCGTCATCAATCTAACCGATGGACCGATAGTTATCGAGCAACCGCCGGCGGGATTGGGGACTATCAATGACATGTGGTTCTCGTGGATCATTGATATCGGTCGACCTGGTCCCGATCGCGGCAAAGGGGGCAAGTATTTGATCGTCCCACCAGGTTACGAAGGGCCTCTACCGGAAGGTGGCTATTTTGTCGCCCACTCGCGAACCAATCGCGTGCTTTATGCTGGCCGATCGTTCCTGGTTGATAATGATCCAAAGCCAGCGGTTGAGAACATCAAGAAGAATATGAAGGTATACCCGTACGCACCTGGTGGCTACGGAACAAGCATTGCGGAAGCGCTTGAAGGAAACGTCAAGCTAGGGGAGAACCCACCCGTGCCGGAAACCAAATTCGTCGAAGCGTCGGGCAAATCGTTCAACACGATCCCACCAAGCGATTATGGCTTCTATGAGATGGTCAACGCGAATGTTCAGCGGGAACCAGCAACCAGTTACGACGTTGAACTAGCTGGCCAATTGGCGGCGATCGGCATTCAACACGGCAAGCCCTTTAAACCCGATGCCCGGTTGAAAATGATCCTTGCCGATGCCGCCGCGGTTGGTAACGCTGCAGGTCGCGTCTTGAATTGGCGGTATGCTACGCTTCATCCCGAATGGGCATATTATCCCAACTCGCAGTGGGGCAATATGCTGTTCGAAGGAGGGGCCTTTTTCGAAACGCCTCCGCCCGCTTACGCGGACGGAATGTTCAAACCGTACGCACCCACCGGCGCCCGAACGCTCGATTCTCGAACGGCGTTCTATTATGCATACACGCTGGATTCGCCTGGGATGATCATGCGAATTCCCGGCGTTGGTTCCCAGTACCTAATGGATTTCCTTGATTCCGAAGGGCTGCCCTTTAACGGAGCCAGTACCTACAAAGTCACGCTTCCCAAGGGTATTCCCGCACGTGCATTTTGGTCGTTTACGCTATACGACAACCAATCGCGTTCGATGTTGCAGACGCCGCAGAAATACCCTCGTGCTGGCAGCCAGACCTACCCGTCTCCTGCCGCGACGGCTGAAGCCGACGGTTCGACCGTCATCTACTTCGCGCCGCAACAACCAGAGGGCGTCGAACGAGGTAACTGGATTCAAACCGATCCCGAAAAGGGCTGGTTCACCATTCTGCGGCTTTACAGCCCATTGCCTTCTTTCTTTGACAAAAGCTGGCAACCAAGTGAGATCGAATTGGTTGAGTAATCCATCGTGATTTAGTCGATTGGCAACCACCTGCAAATTTAGGCAGAGCCATCGCCGGCCTTCGGCGATGGCGGTTGTTGCGGTGACGGATGGCATGCGTGTCGTCGGGCGGTAGAACATCGTGTCCGCCGCTAAGCAACATCAGCCCCACCATGCTTTTTGTGATTGGGGATTCGCAGCGTCCGGTGCCGCGAACGCTGCGGGCGCATTCTTAATCGCGATGGCAGGCATTGCTTGGCCAAGGGCTCTCGAACGGATTGTTTCGTTCTGAGCGATATCCCGTTGCTTTCTTTTCGTGCAACGCACCCATACCTAGCAAGAAGATGTGGTCAAGAAGATGAGTGGGATCTTTGTCTGTTTTCTTGCCAACAGGCCGAGCTGGGAACCAACCGGCGGTGAAGATTGATATGCCAGTTATCGATAAGGATTGTCTGACGTTTGGTCCCAGAACCGGCGGTTTGCATCGGAGGCGCTGTTGCCGGGCAAGAGCATATCTCGGACGGCGGCGCAACCTGCCATGCACATGGTTGCCAAGATAATGAAGGCGATCGCTTTTCGCATCGGTATTCTCCTTTACTGGCGTTTACACGATTTCTTTTTCTTGCGTCAAACCCAATTTCAGCCTTTTGCTTGAGCGGGGGGGGACACCGTCCGGTACATTGGTGCCATCGCGAAGCCGAGCTGGCCGCGTGAAGTGTGGTGATTCCAACACCGAACGCAAATTCGCTGCCTATACTGAGAGCTATGAGCAAATAAAAGTCGATGCCAAGTCTCTTTGCGATGATTCGTGGCTCTGCTGAACCTGCCGTCTTAAATTGACTTCTCTGTAATCTGTAGGAAATGAATGTCAGCCCACAAATTTTGCTTGGCTCTTTATACGACGTCTTTCGCTTTCCTGTTTTTCGCTTGGAACCCCAGTTCAGTAACCGGTAACGAAGGGGAAGCGAACGTTGCCCCCGCGACGATATCGATTCCGACATTTGATATTTCGGATGAGACCGAGCGTCACTCGGTCGTTGCGCAAGGAACGACTGAAATTTATCAGGGGCACCCCTGCACTGTTTTGCTTCCGGATGGCAAGACGATGTTCTGTACCTGGTCGATCAATCACGCGGGGTACCTTGGTCCGCTTTCGCGTAGCGATGACGGTGGCAAGACTTGGAGCGGTTTGCTGGATGTCCCGGCAAACTGGACTCAGGTTAGACAAACCACTCCTACGATTCACTATCTGGTCGATCCCGAAGGTGTCGGACGGATCTTTGTGTTTGGTGGCCGTGATTTCGAAGGGCGTTTGCGTCAGGCGTACTCGGAAGATGGCGGAGTGACCTGGACTCCGATGAAGGATACTGGTTTAACCGCGGAGTGCGCGCCAAAGACGATCATGTCGTTTGATGAAGGAAAACGTTTGGTGATGTGGTGCGATCGACGTGGTCCGTTTGCACTCAATCGGCCCGATGCGGATCCCTATATTTGGCAAGCCGAATCGCTTGATGGTGGGCTTACGTGGTCGCCGGAGCGGCCGGTGGTTCGGACTCAGTCGCGTTGGGGGCAACCGGCGGTCATCAAGTCACCCGACGAGAAGCAGTTGTTGATGGTGCTTCGCAACGAAACTTTCCACTCGCTGTTTTCGGTCAGTGATGATGGGGGCAAGAACTGGAGCAAGGTGCGACCTTTGCCGGCTGCGTTGACCGGTCACCGTCCAAAGATGCTTTACGCTCCGGATGGACGGCTGGTCATGGTGATGCGTGACACTGCAAAATCGTCGAAGACTCACGGCCATTTCATTGCCTGGGTTGGTACGTACGAAGATGTCGTCACGAATCGAGAGGGGGAATACAGAATCAAATTGTTTCACAGTAACGCCGCAAGTGATTGTGGCTATTCCGGATTCGATTTGCTTCCCGATGGGACGTTTGTCGCCACCACCTATGTCAAGTATCGCCCAGGGCCAGAGAAGCACTCGGTCATGACCACCCGGTTTAAACTGGAAGAGATTGATCAGAAAGTACCGATGGAATAGAGCAATATCCCGATGCAAAATCTGACGAATCCGAAAATGATTTGGCTAAAAGGTGGTCTGTTCATCGGGATGGGAATCCTAGCGTCTGGATTGCTGCTCGCCAGTCGTCCGGATTTGCGGTCGGTAGTGCTTCTGGCGATTTCGATCTGGGCGTTTTGCCGTGCCTACTACTTCGCGTTCTACGTCATCGAACGATACGTTGATCCGAGCTACCGTTTTGCGGGACTCGTCCACTTTGCTCGGTACGCTCTGTTTGGGCACCCGCCTGACTAGCAGGTTGAACGCACCGAGAAGGATCAGGTGGCTTTCTGTCGATACCGGATTTTTCCGATGCGAGGATTGGTGATAGAATGCAGGGGCGTTTGGCAATGAACCCCCCAGCGAGTTCTGGCCGCAATATTCGACCGTGGCGTTGCGTGGCGCGTGTTTCTCTTTTAGGTGCTGAAGCGATGTCTCTCTTTAAAACGCGTTTGCAGGCGATTGGCTTTTTAGCTGTTAGCGTCTTGGTGGTCAGCGGATCTGTGGCATCGATTGTGGTGGCGGAGCTGTTTATGCCCGATAACGCTGCTGGACAGGAAGGGGTGGCGACCTTCTATCGTTGTTTTACTCCGCTGCTTGTCGTCTGGTCGTTGCTCGGCATCGCAGCGTTTCTGGCGATGCCCGCGAAGCCGCATCACGGGTGTTCAGAAGAATAGGGTTTTTGGCGTTTGGGGCTGGCGGAGAGCCGCATATCGATTGCATAAGTGGATCGCCGCCAATAGTGAGTCCGCAGGGGCAAGCCCGGAAACGGAACTCTTTCGGTAGCCTGTGGGGTAGGAGCGTCGACACAACGCATTCCAAACCAAGCGGGGCGGAAGCAATCCATGCCGATTCGGAGCCAGACTTCCGTTACCTATAAATTTCACGTCCCGAGCAAAAAGGGCATTCGTCACGCGGGGCCGGATGAGTTCAGAGCGATCTGGTCTTGTGGGTGTTTTTTTGTTTTGTTGCTGCTTGCCGGGCCGGAGAGCTTGCACCCTGCCGCTAAGAAATCTTAGCGCTTTGGGCTCCATAGCAAGTGCATGTTTTTTGGTCGCTATTTTTCTAGTGCTAATAGCACCAATAGACAGCTGCCGTCGTCGATGACGTTCAGTCCGGCGGAGCGAGCTAGTCGGCTGGCCTCGGCATCTTCGGCGCCTGGTTGGAACCAGATATTCAAGACGCCTAGTTCGATCGCTAATTCGGTCAACTGTCGGGAAACGATTGGAGGGGTAACGACTGAGAGCGATTCAGGCAGCGTGGGGAGGTCGCTTATCGCTGTGAATGCGGTGATCCCTTCGACTTGATCTGCTTTGGGATTTAGCGGCGCTACGTCTCGGCCCGATTCTTTTAACGCTCGGAAAACTTTGTTTCCGTACTTCTGCCGATCGGTCGATGCCCCGGCGACGGCATAGCGTTTTGCCGCCAGAAAAATTTGTGGAGAATTCAAGCGAAAAGTCCTGTGCAAAAACGAACGGATGAAAACGAGGAAAACCTTTCCTCTTCCGTCAGTTTAATGCCTAGGAATCGTCGCGAGTATGGCGACGTCGGTCTCCGGGAAATGCACTCACATCCATCGCCCGTTTGAGAGAGGGTTCATCTAGCGAGATCGTTGAATGGATGTCGGCTAAGGGACCGTCCTTTGGAGCGGTTTCTTCTGGGGTCGCCGATTCGGCGGTTTGAGATCGCTTTGCTCTTCGCGGCTTTTTCGAATCGGTTTTTGAGGCTCCCTTCGTCTGGACTTCCTGCCAGATTTCGTGCAATTTCGGTTTTCGTGAAGCGATCACCGGTTGGATATTGCGAACCGTGGGAGTCTCCTTCGGCGAAGAAGGAGTCGCTTCCGGTTTGGACGGCGGGGTCGTTTCATTCGAAGGGGGCGTTTCCGCAGGGGCGGAATTCCCTGTCGCTGTCGTATCCCGGTAAACAAGCGGGGGTAGTTTCGGATTGGTTGGGGAGGCGTTGGGAACGCTGGCCGTTGGATTGGTATCGATTGCCCGAGATTGAGCTGCGTCCGATTTCAGCGGGGCTGGTGCGAATGCTGGCGGAGCGGCGGGCTGTTGGGATGGCGGATTGTTTGGGGCGATCTGGTCGCTGGCACGCCGACCTACAGGCATGGGCATGACGGTCGCGGGAACGTCCGATTGCTGTGGGGTTCCGGGAGATCGATTGGCGCGTCGGTCGACACCGGGAGGCACTGCAGAAGCGGAAACGCTGCCGCCCCGATCGGTTGCACGACGCCCACTGATGATGTCCGACCAACGACGTCCACGCCCTGTTGTATTTGGTCCGGGAGCCACTAAGAAAACAGCACCAAGCCCAAACAGTAGGCCCGCCGTTGCAGAGCCTATCGTCAAAATACTGCCAGAGGTTCCGATCGGGCTGTCGGAGACAACCGGCGGTCCCAGTTCGGCAAGCAGATTGACCGAAGTTGACGAAGCACTGCTGGCTTGAGCTTCGGTCAAAGCTTTGTCGGCTTGGGCGAGTAAATCGGTGCGATGTTTGACTTCGGACGCGAGGTGTGCATAGTCGGCACGGACGTGTGCCAACCGATCTAGGCGTTCGGTAAGGCGTTGTTGTTTCTGTTGAAGTCGTTTGACTTTATCGCGTCCAAGAGTCAGTTGAGGCTGCATCGCATCCACGACGGCCCCGGTTTCTTTCTGTAGTTTCTGGCGGATTTCGTTTTCGGTTTCGATCGCTGCACGCAGGCGTGGATGCACGTCGGTATACCGACCGGAAAGTTGCGAGGATTCCAGCTGAGCTTGGATCAGGCCGTCTTTCATGCGGAGCAGGCTGGGTTGTGCGCTAAGTAAATCGCCACCGGAGACGAGAAGTTTTTGTGGATCTTCGCGACCGGCGACCAATAGCTGATGCAACGATTCCAGCTGTTCCAGTTCCAGTTCGGCAGCCTGTTGTTCACGCAAGGTCTCGTCTAGCAAGCGTCGTCCACCGCCATCGCCAAACGTTTCGCTTAGGCTTCGCAGGTCGGCGAGGTCACTTCCAAAAGCGATTTCAATTTCTTTTAGTTCGGAAGTCACATCGGCCAATTTTTCGGCGGCCAGTTCACGGGCTTGGCGAAGTTCTTCCACGATGCTGTCGGCACGCAGTTGCCGGACGGTGCGCAGCCGGTGTGCGAGGCTTTCGTAAACCGCCTGACATAGTTTGGCTGCCCGTTCGGGAGTCGTCGCTTGAGTTTGAAGGTAGACGACTTCGGTGTTTCCGAATTCACTTCCTTGTGGGGCCCGAACATTGACATGGTGATTGGCAATTCCACGGACAAGGCTGCTTGATGGCCACTGCGGATCATCGCTCCCGTCTTCGGGACCGATTGCGCGGAGGGCTTCGGCGACGACTTCGTAGTTGGTTGCCATTTCCAGAATCGTTTCCTGGGCTGCTTTCATTTGGGTTTGGCTACCAAATCGGCCGAGTCGTTCCACCGATCCGGTCGCTTCATCGCGAAGAACCAGTGGTTGGCTGGCCGACCAATAGTCGCTGCTGAAAAGCGCATACCCTATGCCGAAAACCGTGAATAGAACGACGGTTCCCCCCCATAGAGGTGCGTATTGCGTCAGCGTTTTAGAAATATGTTTCCAAGGAAGCGGAGCGCTGGAGTCTGTCATTCGATTTGCAAAAACGTTTGTAGGCAGAATAAATTGTCGACGCGGACGTAGCGACTCTGAAATCTAGCTCACCACTAACGAAACGGGAGAAAAAGTCGCCCAGTCGCGGCATTGGATTGTGATTCGCAGGAGATTTGCACGCTGAAGCGGCTAGGCCCCTGGTTTTTCGCTTGTCAATGGGCAGGGAATGCGAGGCGAAACGGCATCGAATTCGGCCCTGTTTCACGTGGCAGTTGGCGAGAATGGCGGCCGACCTGACGCTCCGAAAGCCGGATTGTGATCGGCTTGCCGGTCGCCTGTAGAACCGAGGCGTTTCGGTAGGTTTTGGGATAACTGGGCGAAGCGGGACAAGCGGCCGCTTTGTGACTACTCGCCACGTTGAATCGCTGTTATTCTAAGGTAGCATTGCGGTTGAAAGGTCTTTCAATTGGAAATGCCATTCCCCCGCCTTAAATCCTTCCTGAATAGGACTCAATTGATGAAGTTAAATCTCTGGCAGACAGTTACTTCGGTCTGCATGGTCGCTCTGTTGGCAGCTGTCTGCGGCTCTCCTGTTTCTGCCCAAGACGCTGAAGGCGAAAAAAAAATGGATCGAATTGGCTACTTTCTAGGAATCTCGATTGGCCAGCAAATGGCCTCCCAAGGTTTCCAGACGGGAGACTTTGACCTTGATGCTGTGAAGCAAGGCTTGGCCGATTCGTTGGCCGGAAAGGACCCTTCGCTAACCGACGAAGAAATTCAGCAGACTGCCCAGGCGATTGAGGGAATCCTCCGCAGCCGTCAGGAAAAACAGGCCGAAGAAATGCAGTCGGTTGCCGTGACCAATCTGGAAAAAAGCGAACTATTCATCGCTGAGAATGCCAAGAAGGAAGGCGTTAAAGAACTGGCCGAAGGTCTTCAGTACAAATCGCTGAACGCTGGCGATGGCAAATCGCCTACCGCTGCGAACACCGTTCGAGTTCATTACACCGGCCGGTTGGTTAACGGCAAAGTCTTCGACAGCTCGGTCGAACGCGGTACACCTGCCGAGTTCCAAGTTGGCGGAGTGATCAAAGGCTGGCAAATGGCTTTGAAGGAAATGAAAGTTGGCGATAAATGGCAGCTTTACATTCATCCAGGCCTCGCTTATGGAGCTCGTGGAACCCCGGCCCCTCCCGGAGGCGAACCAGCAATCGGTCCCAACGAAGCTTTGATCTTCGACGTGGAATTGCTTGACATTGTCGACTGATTCGGATGTTCCTCCGCTTCCATCCCCTAGGGTTCTGAAATGTTTTCATCGGTGCGTTTACTTCTTTGTGGGATCAGCTTGGCACTTGGCTGTGCATGGTCCGTATCGTGTTTTGGCGAAGAGGGATCGACGACCATTAATTTGGCGTCCCCTCCAGAATCCTTGGATACCTCTCCACTGCCAATCAAAGTGGTGGAGGCCTATCCAAATTTGCGGATCGAGCGTCCGGTGGCGATCACCGGCGCTGGGGATGGATCGGGGCGTTTATTTATCGCTTCACAAATGGGCGATATCTACTCGATCGATCAAAAAGATGAGCAGGTAGAGGAAGCGACTCCGTACCTGGATCTTCGGTCGGTCGTGCGTTATGTGGACAAAGAGAACGAAGAGGGACTGCTCGGTTTGGCTTTTCATCCAGACCATAAAACAAACGGAGAACTGTTTGTTTATTACACGACCAGTCGCCGTCCACACGTTTCGATTATCTCGCGGTTCACGGCCAAACCTGGGCAACCAGGGCCCGTGGATCTGCAGAGTGAAGAAATTCTGATGACGATCCAGCAGCCGTTCTGGAATCACAACGGTGGCACGCTGGCGTTTGGTCCCGACGGTTACCTGTATGTAGCCCTGGGGGACGGTGGGAAAGGAAATGACCCATTGGGAAGCGGCCAAGACCTTAGCAAACTGCTCGGTTCGGTCCTCCGGATCGATGTCGATACGGAAGCCGAAGGGCGTCCCTATGGAATTCCCGCGGACAATCCGTTTGTCGACCGCGGACACGCTTGGCCGGAAATCTATGCTTATGGCATTCGCAACATTTGGCGAATGGCATTTGACCCCAAAACCGGGGATCTGTGGGCAGCGGACGTTGGTCAAAACCTATGGGAAGAAGTCAATCTAATCGTCAAAGGTGGCAACTACGGCTGGAGTCTCCGCGAAGGGGGACATCGCTTCGATGCAAATGGTAAAGGCGTCGCTCCACGTGCTGATTTGATTGAACCCCTGATCGAATATCCCCATACGGAAAACTGGGGAAAATCGATCACCGGCGGTGCGGTCTATCGTGGATCACGAGTTCCTGAGCTGGATGGTTATTACCTCTATGGCGATTACATCTCCGGTTTGTTGTGGGGACTGAAATATGATCGAGAGACCAAGAAAGTCGTCGCAAACCGGCCCATTGATTGGGACCGGTTGCAAATTTTCACGTTCGGTCAAACCGACGACGGTGAAGTCTTGATGAGCACCATGATGGGCGGTGGTCGTATCTACCGTTTCTCTGCCAAATAATGCTGTCTTAGTAACGACGATAGGATGCGTGGTGAAAATAGCAAAAACGAGAAAGGCCCCTTCTAAACGTCAGCTGATTGGCTGGCGCGAGTGGGGCCTTTTGGAAGGATTAGACCTTCCACCGATCAAAGTGAAAATTGATACCGGAGCACGCTCCAGTGCGATCCACGCAACCCGTTTGAAAACCTTTGATAAGGATGGTCAAACCTGGGTTGCCTTCTCGATTCATCCTCATCAAGAGAACACCAAAGACACCAAGCGAGTGGAGATGCCCGTCCATGAATTTAGGCGGGTACGAAGTAGCAACGGGCACGAGACGGTCCGCCCCGTGGTGCTCACTCCAATGGTCATTGGGGAAACTCGCTGGATTCTGGAACTGACACTTGCCGATCGTGATGCAATGGGATTCCGAATGCTGCTCGGGCGGCAAGCGATGCGGAAACGATTTGTAATCGATCCTGGTAAGTCCTACTTGCAAGGGACTCCGCAAATCCCTAAACAGACGCCGTCCTAGTCCGTTGACACCCTCTACCAAAGCCAACACATGAAACTGGCAATTCTTTCTCGCTCTTCTCAATGCTATAGCACACGGCGACTGCGAGAGGCGGCTTTAACGCGTGGGCATAAAGTCCGCGTTCTGGATACGTTAAAGTTTTCGATCGATTTACAGAAAGGTGAACCCGATCTTTTCTTCCGTAGTAAACGATTGAGCGATTACGATGCAGTTCTGCCTCGAATCGGTGCATCGATTACCTATTTCGGAACGGCCGTTGTTCGTCAATTCGAACAAATGGATGTCTTTACCGCGAATGGTTCGATCGGAATTTCTAACAGCCGAGACAAATTGCGGAGCATGCAGATTTTGGCTCGGCATCACATCGGGATCCCCGCAACAACCTTTGTGAAAGATCGCCGCGATGTATTGCCCGCGATCGAGCGAGTCGGTGGAGCCCCGGTCATTATTAAATTGCTGGAAGGGACTCAAGGGGTTGGAGTCATTTTGGCGGAAACGGAAAAGACCGCTGAATCGATCATTGAAACCTTGCAGAGCACGCGTCAGAACGTGTTGCTGCAGAAATTTGTTGCAGAAAGCAAAGGGCGTGATGTCCGGGCGTTGGTTGTTGGCGATCAAGTCGTGGCCGCGATGCGCCGCGTCGCTCAAGGAAGTGAATTCCGCAGCAACGTTCATCGTGGTGGTCGAACCGAACTGGTAGAGCTGGACGACACCTACCGCGAAACAGCCGTGCGTGCTGCCCAGATCATGGGCCTCCGCGTCGCGGGAGTCGACATGTTGGAGGGGGCGGACGGTCCGCAGTTGATGGAAGTCAATTCTTCGCCAGGATTGGAAGGAATTGAAACGGCTACGAAACTGGATGTCGCCGGAGCGATCGTCGATTACATCGCCGCTCAGGTTGATTTCCCCGAACTGGATGTTCGCCAACGATTGACGGTCAGTCGAGGGTATGGAGTGACCGAACTGCATATCCCGGAAGGGTCGGAATACGTTGGACGAACTATCTTGGAAAGTGGACTGCGGGAACGGGACGTCAATGTGTTGACATTGAACCGAGGCACCACCGTGATCCCCAATCCCAAACCCTCGCGTGACCTGCAAGCGGGAGACCGGTTGCTGTGCTTCGGGCGGCTGGAATCGATGCGAGACCTCGTGCCGGCGCGAGCCAGACGTGCGCGACGCCCCAAGATCAAGAAGCTGGCCGCTCAACCAGCCACCGAACTTCTTTAGGTAGTTTCGGGGGAAGAGGCCCAGTGCCATCTACTTTGGCATCTGCGGACGATTTTCTTAGCGGATCGGCGCAAGCCGACCGGCCAATGCATTGCGTTTTCGATGCGGTTGCCGGACGGCTCGCGCTCAATGCGATCTGCGGGCGATTTTCTTAGCGGATCGGCGCGAGCCGACCGGCCAATGCGTTGTGCTTTCCATGCGATTGCCGGACGGCTCGCACTCAATGCGATCTGCGGGCGATTTTCTTAGCGGATCGGCGCAAACCGACCGGCCAATGCATTGCGTTTTCGATGCGGTTGCCGGACGGCTCGCGCCGTTCCGCTAAGAAAGTAAGCGTATCGGTGAAAACCCCGGAACCGCTGCGATTCATTTGCTGCTACGCTTCGCTTTGCTGGCTCGCGGCGATCGTTTTGGCCGCTGCGTACCCTAGTGCGTCCTCTTTCTTTCGACAGTACTCCAGGACCGGTTCGAATTGATCGGCACGCTGAGCGAGGTCGAGTAGAAGTGGGACCAAGCGGGCGGAGGGGACTTCTTCGGGGACGAGGTCGATGGCGGCCTGCAAGGCTTCGCCGGGACGTCCGATTCGATCCAGTAGGTCAACGTACACTTCGATCGGCTCGGTTCCCTGTTCGGCGACGTTGATGGCTCGAGCCTTACGCTGGAAAACGGCCAACGAACTGTCGACACGTTCCCCCATCAAAATCCCGAAAAAGGTTGCGTGGGCTGGGTATAAGTCGACAAAGGGTTCGTCGCCGGGGTATTGCAGTTGGTGACTTAAGCGTCGTCCATACTGCGTTAATTCCCATGCTTTTCGAATCTGGGCGGGATCGTTCAGAACGCGAGCGAAGCGGACGGTGCTTGCCAAGTGACTGGTATCGAGGTGATACGCGCCCCCTTCGAAAAGGAAGTCGCGACCTTCCAGCATGGTGACCAAGTCGTCGTCGGGACCTGCCGGAGCGGAGCGGTTGGCAATGTCGGTCCGGACCGCATCGCATAGTTCGTTGTAAACATGATCCAGGAGAATCCCCGCGGCCGCTTGGCGGGCTGGTTTCGGCATCGCAATGATCGCCTGATCGAACGTCGTGATGCTGTTGCAGGTTCCTTGGCGATCAAGAATGATCTGGAAGCCGCGAGGGACATCGACCCCTTCATGAAGCAGGACTTCCACGATGTCGTCGGCGTTTTCGTCTGTCACTTCCAGCTTGGCGATGCACTCGGCTGCCTTGGCAGTGTTGCCGGTTGGCCGCATGTACATCCAGCCTTCGCGGACGTTTCCGTCCTGCAACATCATGGTGCCGACTTCTTCACAGGCGGCGACCAAGCCTAATTCCATCTGACGATCGACTTCTTCGGGGGTCGCTGTTTCCGATTCGCCTTGAACAACCGGCAGGCCCAAGCGATGGCGGACCTGCATTTTGAGGGCTTCGAATAACTCCAGCGGCTTTCGCTCGCGGCGGTAATGAGCCACCAAGGATTCCAACATCGTCGCTGGATCACTTGTTTGGGCTTCTAACTGCTGAAAAACATCACTCGCCTGAGTCGTCATCGCGTCGCACTACCAATCGTTAAGGGGCGGCAAAGGGATCGTTGCCAGCATTCGCAGGAGCAAATGGATCGACTCCGCCTGCGGGGGCGAACGGATCGACTCCGCCCGCAGGTGCAAACGGATCGGCTCCACCGGCTGGAGCAAATGGGTCCGCTCCGCCAGCAGGTGCAAATGGGTCGTTCCCTTTTGGGGGTTCAGGTTTTTTCGGGGTATCTGTGTCCTTGTCTTCGACTTTTACCGGCGGGGCAGGAATTACCCTCAGTTGCGGCAAAGAGGCGTTGACGGGTCGCAGACACTGTAGCATGCCACTTCCGCTTAGTAAGTACAACCGATCGGTTAGACGATTGACGACGATATGGTTCATGGAGATGTTGGAAAGGTCACTGGTTCGGCTGCCCGATTGAGCATCGATCACCGCTAACCGGTAACCGCTGGTCCGAGCATAGATGTTGTTTTCCGAAGCGCTGACCACTTGATCGATCTGAGAAACGGGGCTGGCCCACTGGAGCGCGCCGGTGGCGGTTTCGATGCTAAACAGGTTTTTATAAGCGCTGGCCAGGAACAGCCGATCGCCTGCCGTGAAGACTGGTGAGTAGATGGGCTGTCCGATACTTAAACGCCACAGGACGTCACCCGATCGAGTCGCCTGGATTCCGTAGACGTGTCCATGTTCGGTCCCGAAAAAGAATCGATCGTCGACCGTCGCAGCGACTCGCGCGGAGACAACTCCGTCGGTCGGAAAACGGAACAGGACCGACGGTTCGCCTTCGGTTTCCATCACATACACGAAATCTTGGTCGGTCGGCCATGCACAACGGGTTGAATTGGGGGCCGGGGTCGGTTCGTTTGTTGCTCGTCCCGCGACCATTTCAACAAACGGTGGGTCGAGGGTTTCGAACATCGGGAACCCTTCAATGCCTCCGGAGGTTGTTGGGACCAGGGCGTAATTCCCTACCAATTCGGAACCGAGCAGCGGGGTTCCTGCCAGTCGGACTTCGCGGACCGTTTTGCCTGATTCGGCCGACAGCTGGTAGAGAATCGAACCGTTGGTGAAGGTGACGAATTCGTCGTTGATTCCTAAAGATCCGTTGGGCAGCATCGGGTCTCCGTTACGCGACAACCAGATCAGTTCACCGGTTTCGGCGTCTCGGGCTTCGACCGTGCCGTCTTTACCGAGGGTGTAGACACGAACTTGGTGGATTTCGTTTTCCTTGGCGGTCGCCGCGATGCCTCGCCGCTTCCAACGCATGACCTGCAGACTGGCAAGTCGTTGGGCTTCTTTCAGCCCGATCGGTTTTCCCAGAGAATCCAGTTGGTTGACGTCGATCCGATTTAAGACCTCCGTCTGACCATCCGATTCACGGCTAACTTCAATAAAGGTTCGTTTTCGCGACCCGTCGACGTACAGCTGAATATCGACAGCCGACTGGGCACCGCCGACCAGACTCAGTTGCCGCCGCCAAGCTTCGACCATGCCGACGCGTCCGGCGGCTGCCGGGGACATCAATTCTTCAGCAGTCGCAGACCGATCCGAAATGCTGAGCAAAGCGGTCGCGAGGATCCCAGACGCCAAGAAAAAGCGGAAAGGGTGAAGAGAAACTGGCATCGGATTCCCCGTGAGGAGTTTTTTGTTTAAATCAAAGCGAAAACAGGCATCCTTATCCTACACCAAACCTCCAGCGACGCCAATTTTTAGCCGTTTCAAAGTGCATCCTGCAGAGGTCTGAGCGACGTTGGCGATGATCGATCGCCGAATTTGCCGGTTCCGACGATTAGAGGGTGTTTCTCAAGGCCCGCTGAACAGGGGAATTCGTTTAAAATCGCTTTTTCCCAGCCACTTAGGTTCAGCCCCCCCCGCGCTGCGACTGGTGGAGTTTCGGCTGGCAGATTAGCATATCGACCGACAAACATCCCTTTTTTATCCCGAATAGAATCGACTGGTTTGAAGACCATCGGTTAGGAACACGGATGCCACAGCAAGCTTTCGAAACAGCGAAACGACTAGCCCACAATGTCGAAAAGGTCGTTTTAGGCAAAGCCGATGTCGTCCGCTCATTGGTGGTGACTTTATTGGCGGGCGAGCATGTGTTGCTAGAGGACGTTCCCGGAGTCGGGAAAACGTTGGCAGCCAAGGCGTTGGCCAAAAGCATTGAAGGGAAATTCACGCGGTTGCAATTTACGCCTGACCTGCTCCCCTCGGATATCACGGGCAGCATGTTGTACCGGACCGACACCCGCGATTTCGAATTTGTCCAAGGTCCCGTTTTCGCCAACGTGTTGTTAGCCGACGAAATCAATCGAGCTCCACCACGGACGCAGAGTGCGTTGTTGGAAGCGATGAGTGAGGGGCAGGTTTCTGTCGACGGAGTGACCCATACGCTCCCTACCCCCTTTATCGTTGTCGCGACGCAGAACCCTTATGAGTTCGAGGGGACGTACAGTTTGCCAGAAAGCCAAATGGACCGGTTCCTGATGCGCAGTTCGATCGGGTATCCGATTCGGCAGGTGGAACGCGAAGTGATGAGGACGCACCGGATGGGAGAACCCGTCGATCAGCTGCAGCCGGTTGTATCGCTGTCCGAAGTGCAGGAGGCGCAGGCCGCTGTCCGCCAGGTCCTATTTGATGATCGTTTGGTCGACTATCTGTTGGACGTGGTCGCGGGAACGCGGAGCACCGATATATTTCGAGTGGGGGTCAGTACCCGCGGTGCGCTTAGTTTCTATCGCGGGTGCCAAGCTCGAGCGGTCACCGCAGGGCGTGACCATGTGATTCCCGATGACATTAAAGAGATGGCCGTCCCTGCTCTCTCCCATCGCGTGATCCCTGAAGGAATTTTTCAGGGAGCAAGTCGCCAAGGGGTGGAAGAGCAGATGGAACAATTGGTGAATTCAATTCCGGTGCCGATGTAAGCATCGTGCCGCTGTCAATCGTCATGTTTTCGTTGATCGATCGACGATGCTGCGGGGTCTGCTATTCGACGATTTCGCGAACGAAATTGGGATCGGGATCCCCTCCACCACGCTTGTTGCATGTGAAGAATTCGGAAACATATCGCTGCGGCGTTTTATGTTCAGGGACTCGGAACCGATCCCCTTTTTGCAGGACCGGACGGTACTCATCCATCTTGCCAAATTGACGGGTTCCTGCGGCTTGGCAAGGGAACCATGTGCCGTTCCCTTCTTTGTCTTCTAAGTAGAATTCGGGATAACAGTGTCCTGGGATCCAGACCATTCGTGCCGGGACTTTCATGTTGCGGCAGATGGCAATGAACAGGCTGGTCAGTTCTTCGCAGTCGCCCGTTCCATCGACAAGCGCTTGGGAAGCCGTTTTCAGATTCCCTTCGGTGTACGTGACTTTTTCACGGACCCAGTCGTAGGCGTTTTCCACTTTCTCCCAATCGTTTGCGGCTTCCATCGCGGCGACTTCGCGGGCCGCGTTCCGGATCCGCGTGTCCGTTGTGTTGATGTAGGGGCTGTTGCCAAGGGCAAGTTTTAGGCTGCGGCTGGGGCGAGATGGAATCTGCAGTTCGGCGGTTTCCGCTTCGCTGGGGCCGACGATCCGGGCGCGTTCGATTTCAAAGGTAAGCAGGATTTCACAGTTGGAGCCCGCGGGAACCTGAGCCATCAAAGCACGAACCTGGCGGACTCCTCCATCGATATCTTTGGGGCCCCAGTTAGTGACCTGAGTCCCGACTTGTTGATCGACCAGACGAACCGTTTGTTCGGGCCAATCGGTCGGAATCGGAAACGTTGCCAGCGCGTTGGATAGGTTCGCGCCGTTTGTGTCTAAGCGAAAACCGACACGCCAGACTTGTTTCTGTGGACTTTCATAACTTAGCAGCGACGAAACGGCTTCCCCGTCGGCAGGCTGATCAGGACCTTGAGCTGAGAGGGGTAGGATCGAGCATAGTGCGACCACAGTGCCGACAATCGGTCCAGAGGGCAAACGATGCAGAATATTCATGGTTTTAGTCGAGCCGTAACGGAACGGGAGAATGGGAAACGGATAGGTATCCGTTCCATTGTACTTCAAGCCCACAAGCCGCTTTGGGGCGGTGGAGCTGGTCGTGGTCGAACCGGTTTGCAATGCGCGATAGATCCTCGCCCTACACGTCGGATGACGGTAGCGTCGTGGAGGCCCGCAACCATTGTGTGCTCGGTTCGTTCGTGCTTTCCAAGGTCCAAAGCAGTGCCTGCCTCCGGACGCTTATTGACCGCTGGCACTTCCCATGGGAGTGCTGGGGACCATCGGGCGAGGAATGTTTCCGCCTTGCGTTTCGAACTGCGAACCAGGAACCACGTATTCGTTCCGAGGAGCCCAGCCGGTGCCGTCCGAATAAGGCAGCCCGTTGCCGATGACTCCGCCATCGATGATTCCGCCGGTTTCGTAACCGCCGTTTCCGTAGCCACCGTCAAAACCAGGTGAGTAGCTGCTGTTCCCTTCGCATCCGCAACCCGATTCGCCGGTGTAGGCGCTGGGGCCACAAGTTCCGCTGGCACAAGGAGCACCAGGCGATGGCAAGTTAACCGATGGGCCGAGCGATGCGCACGGTCCGCAGGAAGCGCCGCGTCCAAACAAAGCGTTCTTAAAACAGCAACCGGACGAGGTGACTGCCATCAAAGTCATTACAGCAAGTAGAATTCGCGTTTTCATTACATTCCCCATGTCGTGCAAAGCAAGTTTATTCGTTTGGCTCTAACAGGGAGCCGTACAAATCTAGGACGCAATTGGTGTTGTGCAAATGCATCATGTGTTTTTTGGGCAACAATTTGTTGTCGCCACACAACACGCTTCATTTTGCATGATCGATATGACTACAAAATCCTTACCGCACCACAGCTGGCAACTGCCTGATGCTTCAGTTGCTGTCGACTTCCGTCCCCTGCCCCGCTTCCGACATCGCTGGTCGAACGTTCGCTGGTCGAACGTTCGCTGGTCGATTGCCAGTTGGGCTGTTTGGGCATTCAGCCTACTAATCGTTCACCCGGCCGCGTTGGCGGAATCGCCCACCCGTATCGATCATGACGATACGCATACGGTGCTGGAAGATTCGACATATGTATTAAGCACAAGGCATCTGGCCAGTCAGTGCGGCTGCATCGATTTGCAGCGGCCCAACTTGCGTGTATCGCAGCTTGATTCTTGCGGACGGGCGACCGGAGCCGACCTAGAGGATTGTCTTTCCGCGCCGCCTGGGACTTTGCTCGTTATCTATGTGCACGGCAATCGAATGGAAAGCTGCGATTTGGTCGGACGAGCCCTCGATGTCCGACGGCAAGTTCTGGCACGGCGTTACGATCGCTCGACGCCCGTACGCTGGTTGGTCTGGAGCTGGCCGAGTGAGCAACAAGGAATTTTGTTGGATGATGCAAGGCTGAAAGCACGTCGCGCCGATGCCCAGAGCTTGTACTTGGCATGGTTCGTCCGCGAACTATCCGCTAGAGGCCATCGCCCGCAGTTCATTGCCTACAGTTTCGGAGCTCGGGTCGTTACCGGTTCGTTGCACGCTTTGGCCGGGGGAAGTATTGCCGGATTTGGATTGCCTGGTGAAAAGTATCAAGGACTTGATGCGGCCGTAGGATTGGTCGCGCCGGCCATCGGAGAAGATTGGTTGTGCACCAATGGACAACACGGACTTGCAACCACCAATTTGCGGCACCTGACGGTTTTGTATAATCAGCGTGACGCAATCCTAAAACGTTACCCGCTTCTTGATCCAGGTTCCGAAGCGCTCGGGTACTTGGGGCCACGAGGCTTCGCACCCCGTTTGGATGGCAGCCGGTTGCCGGTTGAATTTCGTAACTGCAGTCACACCGTTGGACGCCGGCATGCGGAGGAAGACTATTATCGTGGATCCTGCAACGCGGGCCGTACGATGGCAAAAATGCTGGAAGCGAATTAATCCTCTTGATGAACTTTGGATTGGATAAGGATCTCAATTGAGCATTGGCTATTTCAACGGAGCCTGGCGACCGGCCGCGGAGATCACTATCGGTTTGGATGACCTGGGATTCATCCAAGGGGTCACGGCTGTCGAACGCCTGCGGACCTATCAGGGTTGTTTGTTTGAAACCGATGCACATCTTGTTCGATTTGAGCGAACCTTGTTGGCGATAGGACTCGATTCCGCTGACAATGAACTTCGCTCCCCTGCCCTAAAGCGAACGCTAGACCAATTGCTGGAACGCAACGCCGATTGGATTCAAGCCGCCGGCGAAGTCGGAGTCACGATCTTTGCGACTCCGGGACGTGGGTTGGTCGCCAACGATGGTGGGCCCCGCAAGCCCACATTGGGGATCGTCTGCACACCGCTGGATCAGCCGACGATTCAGCGTCGTCAGCGGGACGGGCAAGTGTTAGTCGTGACCGGCGTGCAGCAGACGCCGGCAGAAAGTTGGCCGCGAGACATCAAAGTGCGGTCTCGCCTGCATTACTACTTGGCCGATCAAGAAGCCCGTTGTCGATCATCTGGCGCCCTGGGAGTTTTGCTCGACCAGGACGGGGGGCTGACGGAAACCAGTCAGGCAAATCTAGCCATCGTTCGTGAAGGTAAGATTGTCTCGCCTCCGGCCGAACGGGTTCTACCCGGCGTGACCGAGCAGGTGGTACGCCGCTACGCCGGTCGGCTTGGGATCGAGTGGCGCGAACAGAATCTGCCACCAAGCTGTTTAGAATCGGTCGACGAGATCCTTCTCATGGGAACGACGTACGGGGTCTGGAACGGATGGATGGCCGATCGGCAACCGACCGTTTCCCACCCAGGGCCCGTCTGCGAACAGCTGCAAAACGCTTTCCCCGATTCTCGCCCACCGTCCGGTCACACCTCGATCCAGTCCTCCCTATAATGCGGCCACTAGTTGCTTCGATGGAAGCCGCCGAGGATCGGAACTTGTTTGTAATCTTTGCTTGAACGGATAGAACGCGATGGGATGTTTGGACGGAAAAAAAGCACTGGTAACCGGTGCGTCCCGTGGGATTGGACGTGGAATCGTCGAGGCTCTTGCTTTGGCGGGTGCCGATGTTGTGGTGAATTATCGTAGCCACCCCGAAGAAGCCGAGGAAGTTTGCGAATTTTGCCGCAGCCAAGGCGTTCAAGCGACGGCGATCGCGGCCGACATGGGAGACACCGATCAGGCGGAACAACTGGTCGAAAAAGCTGTCGAGGCGATGGGCGGGCTGGATATCGTCGTTTCCAACGCGGTCTATAGTGATCGTCAATTGTTTTGTGAAGCCGATTTGGATGGCTTCCGGAAAACGATCGATGTCAGCATGTGGGGCGCTTTTCATCTGGTGCGGAAAGCAGCACTGGTCATGCGGGAAGCGAAAACCAAAGGGAATATTGTCACTATCAGTAGCCCTCACGCCCATTTGGCGATTCCTGGAGCGATGGCATACAACATGGCCAAAGCGGCGATCGACCAAATGGCCAGAACCGCCGCCGTCGAATTGGCTCATCTAGGTATCCGGGTCAACATTATCCATCCCGGTTGGACCGACACCCCGGGGGAACGCAAGTTCTTCTCCGAAGAGACGCTCAAAGAACGGGGCGCTGAATTGCCTCTCGGTCGGCTGGGAAAACCTCGAGAGATCGGCAATGGCGTTGTTTTCTTGGTGAATCCCGAGAACCCCTACATTACCGGTAGCACGCTAACGATCGACGGAGGCATTCAGTTGCCTTGGCGAGAAATGTACCGGACCACCGAAACGGGATCCGGAGACGTTTAGCTGTTAGCTGTTAGCTGGGGGGCGTGATGGACCCGTCGGCGGTTTCGCCGCTTGCTACGTGCAGCAGGAATCGTGAATTCGAGACACGGCAAAGATTGCGGGAAGTTCTTTTTTGAATTGCTAGCGTTTGCTTTCGCTTGGTAATTTGTTCCGATTGCGACGTCTTTGACGATTTTGCCGTTTTTTCAGGTTTTAACGAATGTAGCGGTTGATCGGGTGCCGATGAGATTGGTGAGCCGGAAAAAAAGTGCCGTCGTGGCAAGTTTTGACGGCGAATCCCCCCAGCATTTCGGTCGTCACCGTGAATAGAAACAAACTTAACTGGATTTGCGGGCTGTTCCTCGTCCTAGCAGTGGCATCCACCGCTTCGGCTCAGAACCGCCGCTCCGCCGTTCGTCAGGACGAGCGAGTCGCTCGAGCTCAGTGGCAGCCAGTCCGCTCGGTTCAACATAGCGAATCGATCATGGCCGAACCGATTCCTCGTGGCAATGCTTTGCCAGAGGGTGAGGTCGTTCTTGAATCGATTCAAGGCGAGCCGATTTACGAGGGCTACGAAGGCTATCCTGGAGACGAGGTCTACCACGATTCGTTTTCGGGCCATGGTGCTTGCGACGCGATGGGATGCTCCGATCAAAACTGCGGGCAATGCCGCGGTGGCGTTTCCTGCGGATGGCGTCCTTGCATGACCTTCTGCCTGCCTCAGGACGGTTGGATTTCCCTGGAATACCTGCTCTGGTGGCAGGATGGAATGGACCTTCCGCCTCTGGTTAGCTCGGGGAGCATTGCCAATGGAGGCGTCCCTTCTCGGGGAGCCGACATCCTTTTTGGTGGCGGCGAATACCTGACAGAAAACCTAAATGGCGGACGTCTGCGAGCTGGGATCTGGCTTGACGCATGCCACACTTGGGCACTTGAGGGAGAGTACTTTTCGACAGGAACTCTGTCGACCGAATTCTCTCGCACCGGATCGGGAAACGACCTGATCGCCCGCCCATTCTACAATACTGAACTCGGACAGGATGATGCCGAACTGGTTTCATACCCAGGGGCTTTGACCGGCCGAGTCGACGTGCAAGCGAGTACGCAACTGAAGGGGATGGGATTCGCCTTTCGCCGCTTGCTAGCTTGTGGAGACGGGTGTGGGGACACGTTCTTCTGCAATCTGCCTCAACAATACACACACCGTTTGGACGGCCTGATCGGATACCGCTGGTTGGAATTGGATGACACGCTGACCATCACGGAATCGCTTCTTGATGTGACTCCGGATCCAAGCAACACCCGTGGCGACACCTTTAACATCGTCGATAGCTTCCGAGCCCGTTCGCAGTTCAACGGACTTGATTTCGGAGCCAACTATCACCGTGAGCGGGGTTGCTGGTCGCTTGATTTGCTGGCAAAGCTAGCTCTCGGAACGACTCGTCAGACCGTCACCATCAACGGTTCAACCATCTCACCCGATGGCGTGCAGCGAACCGGCGGATTGCTGACTCAGACTTCGAACATTGGAACTTACAAACGAGATCGCTTCTCGGTGGCTCCTGAACTGGGTGCCAAACTTGGATACAAGCTGAGCAAGAACTTGAGTGCAACCGTTGGCTACTCCTTCATCTACTGGTCGAATGTGGCACGTGTGGGCGACCAAGTGGATACGGACGTCAATACGAACTTGCTACCTCCGGCAAACGGCCAAGGTGGAGTTCAACGCCCAGGATTTGCCTTTGTCGATTCTGACTACTGGGTTCAGGGCATCAGTTTTGGCGGTGAATATCGCTGGTAGGACTTATGCGGATCCCATCTGGGAGCCGATAACCTGAGTGCAGTCTGTGTTTCGTCAGTGTTGAGGAAAGGATTCCTAGCAATGGTATTCAGTCAATTGTTCAATTTTCGTCGCTCGCAAGCTCGTCCTAAAACGGGGCAGCGTCGACGCCTAAAGCTAGAACGTCTGGCCAATCGTGAATTGCTAGCCGCTGACATCGGCGTCATCACAGGCACCGTCTACACCGACTTGGCAAACAATGATTCGATCGATTCGATCGTCAATACCAGCGGAGCGACGGTCAACGATCCTACTCTCGATAATGTTGTTGTGCGGTTGTACAACGACAACGACGGCAACGGGATCCTTGATACCGGAGCCGGAGACACTCTGGAAGGAACTTTCACGACAGGGGCCGATGGCGTCTTCCGGTTTGATAATCTTTCCGCTGGCGATTACTTGCTGGATCAGGATCCTGTCGCTGGCTTGATCTCTCCTGCTGCAGCCGTCCCTGTGGTTGTGGTCGATGCCGATGGCCAGACCCTGGTATCGATCGATGATTTCACTACGGGAGCCCAATCTTTAACGGTTGCCAGCAGTGCGGATCCCGATGCCACCGATTCAGCTTCGGGTGCCAATATCTTGGGGGGGGAACGCGATCTTAAACTGATCAATCAGGTGGGCGCTGATTCGGCAACCTTAAGCATTAGTGCACAGTTGAATTATGCAACCGAACTGGGCGTCGTTGCCCAGGCGGTCGTGCAGTATGACGGCGTGGACGGCTCGGAGAACTTGGACGCTACTGGGCTTGGCAGCGTGTCGCTTGACCAGGCCGAACAGGGGGCCGGAGTGGTTCTCGGAGCGTTCGCGGACTTGGCGGGTGGCGAAGTAAACGTCGTTATCTATACCGACGCGAACAATGCGTCGGAAGCGACGATTTCGATTCCGGTAAGTGCCGTAATTGAAGAAATCTTCGTCCCCTTCGACACGTTTACCACGCTTGGTGGGGCTACGGGACCTGCTGATTTCTCGGATGTCGGAGCTATCGAAGCGATCATCCAAGGAGTCGCTTCGATGGATTCGCGAGTCAGTGTGATCAAATCACTGGCGCCTGTTGAAGTGGAACAGAACCTGGTTAATTTTGATCCGGTATCGGTCGGCGGAACGGTCTTCCGCGATACCGATAACGACGGCATGAAAGGCGGATCCGAGCCTGGGATTGTTGGCGTCGATATCAACCTTTATCAGGACACCGACAACAGCGGAGACCTGGACACAAACGTCGATACGTTTATCGGGACGACCGTAACGATTGCTGGTGGGAACTATGTTTTCACGGATCTCGTTCCGGGCGAATATCTGATTCAGATTCCGGCTTCCGAATTTACCGCCGGACAACCACTGTTCGGTAGCGTCGCAAGTACCGGATTGAACCCGGTTCCCGATCCAGATGACGACGTCGATAGCGACAACAATGGATCGGACGTCGACGGTTTGGGGATCGTCTCTTCCGCCATTACATTGGTTTCCCTTGGGGAACCGATCGATGATGGGGACGTCGATCCGAATACGAACCTGACCGTTGATTTCGGAGTCGTTGCAGAAACCGACCTCGCGATCGAGAAGGAGCTTATGACCCAAGGCCCAACCGCCGGTGAAGAAGCTGTTTTCCGCATCACGGTCCGCAATAACGGTGACTCGGTTGCTAATAACGTTGAAATCCTTGATGCCATCCCAGCCGGTTTGACCTACAACCGCGTTGAGAATGTGACGGCAGGCGTCAACGTTTCGGTTTCTGGAACCACGGTGACGGCAACCGTTGCATCGATGGCGATCAATGAAGAGGTCACCTTTGACATTGTTGTCGATATTCCTTCTTCGACGACCGGTACAGCGATTATCAATGAAGCGACCGTGACTTCGGACGAACTGGAATCCGACACGTCGAATAACTCGGACACGGCCACCGTCCCGATTGCGATTGTTACCGATTTGCGACTAGAGAAATCAGCTAGTTTGGCAACGGTCGCAAGTGGCGGTGCGTTGACTTACACATTGACTGTGACCAATGACGGGCCCAGCGATGCGACCGGAGTTGTGGTCACCGATACGCTCCCTGGAGACGTCACCTTTAACGCTGGAAGTGTCAACGGAAACGCGGCACTTGTGTCCGAAGCGGGCGGCGTTGTGACCGCAACGGTTGGTAATATTGCCAGCGGTGCTTCGCAAACCATCACCATTGTTGTCGATGTTGCCAGCAACGCCGGAGCAACGTTAACCAACACGGCAACCGTTACGAATTCTCCGGACACCGATGACAACACCGCAAACGATACCGATTCCGTCGATGTGGCTGTTGAACGCCAAGTCGATGTTGAAATCACCAAGACGGTAAGTGCTTCGCCGTTGGCCGGTGGAACCGCAACCTTCACGTTTGTCGTCGAAAACAAAGGCCCTGGAGACGCTCGCGGGATCACGGTTACCGATACATTGGCGAGTGAGTTTACTTTCAGCTCGCTGAACGCCGGGACAAGCGGCGCAACGCTCACGTCGGTCGCAGGTTCACCCGATCTAGAGTTTGCTTTGGGAACGATTGCTGCCAACGGTACGGCAACGTTCACGATCGATGTATTAATCGACGCGTCGGTTACCAGCGGTGCCTCGATCTCCAATACTGCGGTAGTCGATACCACCGACACCGATACGGATCCCGACAATAACACTTCGACCATCCCTGTTGTTGTGACAAGGCAGGTCGATCTGCATGTTGAAAAAGACGACAACGTTACCAACGGGATTCCCGGGCAACCGATTCAGTACACGATCACCGTAACGAATAATGGCGTTAGCGATGCAAGTGGCGTTCAAATCGTTGACACTCTGCCAGCGGAATTGACCGTTACGGCCATCGACGCGGATGGGGCGAACTTTGTCAATGCAAACGGCGTGATCACGTTCAATATTGGTGATCTAGCGGTTGACGGCAGTCGAACGGTCACCATTACGGGTACCATCGATGATTCGGCGACCGGTGATCTAACCAATGATGTGACGGTTGACAGCACCGAACCGGACGCGGATACAATTGACAATTCAGATCAGGTTGTGACTCCGCTGACTCCGGAGTTTGACTTGCTGCTGACCAAAACCGGCCCCGCAACGATCACCCCGGGTCAAGACTTGACCTACACGATTGTGGTTTCCAACACGAACGGACCGAGTGACGCGACGGGAGTCACTGTTGTTGACACGTTGCCGGCCGGAACCACGTTCGTCAGCGGACTGGTCAATGGGGTGGCTCCGACCGTCAACGGAGATCAGATCACATTCGATTTTGGAACCGTTGCCGCCAATGGGGCCCGTACCGCTACGTTGACGGTCCGCACCGATGCTGCTTCAACGGGAACCCTGACCAATACGGCTGTCGCGACGGCCGATCCCGGTGAAACCAACGCGGATAATAATACCGATGATGCGGTGACGACACTGGTTCCCGATGTCGACCTGACGGTTGCCAAAACCGTGTCGGATACCACTGCGGAAGTTGGCGACAGTTTGACCTACACGATCGTCGTTTCCAATCTGGGTGGTTCGACAGCGACCGGAGTGGAAGCGACTGACACATTGCCAGGCAATTTTGTCTTCACCAGTGGAACGGGACCCAACGGTGCCGACCTTTCGGTTAACGGTAACGAAGTCGATGTGACGATCGGCACGCTTGCCGCGGGGGCGACGGCGACTTTCACCATTACGGGAACGATTTCGGCGAACGCTTCCGGAGTTTTGACGAACTCGGTCACCGTTGAAACGCCGCTGACCGAAACCAGCACTACCAATAACTCGGCGACTGCGACCACCACGATCGACAACCTCGGAGCTTCGATCAGCGGGGCTGTCTTTGAGGACCTGGATGGTGACAAGATTCAAGATGACGACGAATTGGGAATCCCGAATGTGCGAATCACGCTGACGGGTACCGATGTGCTTGGCAACCCGGTCACGGAAGTGACCACGACCAATGCACAAGGCAAATATTCGTTCGAAAACCTACGGGCCGGAACCTACCAGGTGACTGAAACCCAACCGACGGACCGCACGGATGGAGGTCAGGTACTGGGTACGGTCAACTCAAATACCACGGGGACGATCCCAGAAGTTGATGTTTTCGAGTTGAGTCTTGGACCGAATGAACAAGCGATTGACTTTATCTTCGCAGAAGGCGAGCAGATCGCCTCCAAGCGACGCTACTTGTCATCGGCAATGTTGCCAAACCTGTTTGGCATATAAGGAATCACGACGTTTCTCCGACGGGGGGACGAGAAACGTCGATATCGAGGGCGACGCGGTGCTGTTTTCGTTGGCGGGAGCCGGTGGAATTCACGAAAGCACCACCCGTCGCCCTCGCTTCATCCATGTTGGGGGTCTCTCAACACAATGACGCTTCCCAGTAGAAGCACAATTGCGATTCCCAAGGCTGGCGTTAGCCACCACGGCGAATACCAGAACTCGACCTCCCAGGATCCACTGGGAAGCAGGATGCCTTGGTGAAGGTAATCGACCGGGTAGACTGTGGCTTCTTTCCAAGCATCCGGCTGTGAGGATGCGTCTTGGGAGCGGTACCTCGCCTGCCAGTTACCGTCTTGGAAGGTGCTGCGTACCAGCAGTCCCGAATCGGCCGTTGTGAGCTGCAACGCAAGCTTTCGATCGGATGGTTTCGGATCCAAGAAATTCTGGATCTTCTGGAGAGGTTCCGTTCCTGAAGAATTGTGGGGCTCGGACGCTGCCAAACGATTCGCTTGTTGGCCGCCGTTTTCTCTCGTCGCTTCATCGGTCGCATTCGTGATTGGGATTCCGCTAGGGATCGCACCGCCAGGGATTTCGACGAACGGTTGCCAGCTGAGGTACGGCGACTCGGGATGATTCGTCGCGCCGTATACCGCTTCAATTAGAGGCTGCCAGTTTCGGTGATTCAATCTCCCTTGGACTTCGGAGACCTGAAATTTGGTGCTCCAGTAGACCGCTGGTTTCGGTGAATCGATCGGAATCCATTTGGTTGACAGCAGCCGTGCCTGGGCATCGCTTTGGAATTTGGTTGGGTAGCTGTCTGCTGATGTATGCAGGTAACCCGTCAGACTCCAGTGCTTGGCAAGCGAATGCCAGAGGACGGATTGATCGTTTTGCGGAACTTGGTTGGCTGCGTTTTGGGCGGCGATCGCGAACGATTGATGTCGGTCGGGGGTGATCGACGTTGCACTATTCCAAACTCGCACTCCGTGAGGTAGGTGCCAGCGTCCTTGCAGTCCTAGTTCCTCGCTTGCTGCAACCTCTGCGATCCGGCCCCTGCCCGATCTTTCCGACCAAATGGTAGGCGCCAAGGCTCCGGTTCGGAGGGCAGCCACCGGAAATTTCTCTGACGGTGATTCAATCACGGCGATAGGTTCTGCTTGCGCTTCTTTCCAGGCCTCCACCTGGGACCGATTGACGACCGCGATCAATGGTGAATTGATCAGCACCAGGTCAACAAGCAGCAGGCCCGCCGCGACTCCGGCGCCCCACCCTCCCCTTTTTTCACCGGATCCGAACCACCGAAGCGCCGTCAGGGAACCCAGTCCCAGGACCGTCCCGGCATGGAGAAACGAATAGCTCCAGTTGGCGATGCTTTGTTTTAGGTTAAGCGGTCCCCAGTAGCTGTCGGCCAATCCATGGTTTGGATGCTCGGGGAAATTTGAAGTCCAGATAACCTTTGCTAGGAGCCAGTCCTGGCAGCCTGCGAACTGACCGACGCAGCCAATCAATAGCAGGCTGCAAGACAGGATCAATCCGAATTGCCAAGTTCGCCGCCGGCGCGGGGCCTGTGAAACAGCGGACAGCCGAAGCCCTGCGGTGATCGCGATACCCAGTACCGCAACTGGCAGCCACTTCGCAGGATAGCGAAAGGCGTCGTAACCTGGAAACCATTCCACCAACATCCAGTAGGGGCCGTACGCGGGGGACGGCAAGGGACTCTCAGTGACTTGTTGAAGCCACCAACCGACTCCGAAATGGCCTGCCGTCATGCTGGCACCTACCGGAAGCAAAAGATCCCACCAGCTCCAATTCGTTTGCGTTGGCCCCGTGCTTGGGAAGGATGACTGCAGGGATGTTTGCCGCCGAAACAAGGTGCAAATCGTTTTTCGAAGCAGGTGTAGGTATCGCCACAGACAGAGGGAAATCGTGCCGATTCCGCAGTAAAGGGAAATCGACCAAACCTGCATGTCCGACGGTATCAGATGACTGATCCGTTGATACTGCGGGAAAAGTTGGCCGTTCGCAAAAGGAACCCAAAGGTCAAGCCAGTGCCAGGGGGCGACGCTGTAGGCGTAGATGTCGATTTGGTCACCGTGACGTCTGGCACTATGGGCTGCCCAGTCAAGGGATGCGGCAATTTGAGGGAGGGCGATACCGATCGCAAACAGGATCGCCAGGGCAAGTGGAACGATTCGGGGGCGGAGTGTTTGACGGTGATGGTGAGAATCGATCGCGTAGCGAATGACTTTTCCGGCAAAGATGATTCCCAGCAGGATACCAACATGAACAGCCGTTTGGGGGTCTCCGCCCAAAACCGGCATCGCGAATAGGTATCCGGTCAAAATCGTTTGGCGAAGCCGCTGACGGCGCTGCGTTGTCGCAGAATGCTCCAACAAGGCGACTCCGGCGGTCAACATCCAAGGCAACCAAGCGGCCCCGACTAAAAATGGAGGGTTCGTGTGCAGGAAGAGGATCGGACAGGAAAATGTATACGCAATCGATGCAAAGAAGGCGGCCGCCGAATGGCAGGAGGCTCGTTTTGCCGACCAGTAGGTGCCGTAGGCAGCGATCACCAAATGCAAGGCAACGTAGACGCCCATCGCGACCGACGTCGGCCACGGGAGGAGGAACAGCCAACGCAGGGGGTAGAACATCGCCGTGGTGGTCTCCCCTAAAACGGGGATTCCGGAATGGTCAAGGGGATTCCAGAGCGGTAGGCCGTTGGAGATCGCCTGCTGGGAGAGGTATTCGTACAGCGGCTGATAGAAATGCCCGACATCCCGAAATGCCAGTCGATCTTCGCCGATCAGCACCGACCCAAATAGCCAGCAAATGCCTCCGATCAACGCCAGCCATCCCCAGGCTGACCAGGTTCCTCTTTCTCCCGTCGGTAGAAATTTGGAATGGGGAATCGAATCGGATCGCATCGAAGCCGCTGGTCGGGGAAGATTTCGTGTTTTCTGCATCATATCGATCTTTCCCAGGACCAAGATCCTTTGCTAACGTCCGCTATCCAAGCTGCGGACAAAGTCATGCGCCTTCAGCCGCTGCAGGAGGTGCGTCGTGTTCATCCGCCATCAAGGTAAGGTCAAAGGACAATCATGAATATCGTTTCCGCTCGTCGTCCGAAATGGAATTCGCCATTTTGCGGATCTATCGCGTTTTTGATCGGGGGGGTGGTTCTTGGGTGTTTCGTAACTGCCAGGGCGCAAGCGGATCCACCTAGTCTATTCAACATGTTTGGAAAAAAGACGGTCGCTGCGGAACCTAGTAAAACGTATACCCTTACCGAAGAGGAAGGTCCCTGGTTGATCTTGGCGGGTAACTTTGCTGGTCCAGAAGGGAAATTACAGGCGGACAAACTGGTTCAAGAACTTCGTAGCGATTACGATTTGGCCGCTTTTATCTACAGCGAAACATTCGATTTTTCGGGACGTGTTGCTGACCTGCAGACGGGAACAAAAAATGTTCGCTATGCAAATCCGCAAGCCTATGAGTCATTCTCGGTCCTGGTTGGCGAATTCGATACCGTGAACCATCCCGATATCGAGCGGACTTTGGCCACCATTAAAGCGGCAACCCCCAAAGCCTTTAACATGAAAGGCCAAGAGAACGGTCCGTTGTCGGCGGTTAAGAAATTGCATCGCCAATTGTTGGGACAAAAATCCGACGGGCCGAAAGGGCCGATGGCCAACGCGTTTGTAACTCGCAACCCTTTGCTACCTGAAGATTTCTTCCAGCAACCCGAAGTCGACTCGTTTGTCATGGGGATGAACAAAGACGTTGAATACTCATTGTTGGATAACCCTGGCAAATTCACCGTCGTGGTCTGTACTTTTGAAGGGCTGTCGGCGCTGGTCGATGGAAAGAATGATCGCGACTTCACGCCAAGTGCAGACCGCTTAAACGAATACGCTCGTAAAGCTAACAAGATGGTCACAAAACTGCGTGAGCAAGGCGTCGAAGCGTACGAGTTCCACGATCGTCGGCGAAGTTTGGTCGCCGTCGGCAGCTTCGATAACCTGGGCGTTCAAAACGTCAACGGCGGGTTTCAGTATGACCCCGCCATCCTCGACACGATGCAGCGTTATTCCGCCGGCGATACCATCGTCCGCACCCCAACCGGACAATTGGGGCTGAAGGCCGAGCACGTCGATGGAATTCCATACGACCTCAGTCCCAAACCGATCGCCGTTCCCAAAAAGAGCAAGCGAAGTCTATACACCGCAACGATGGACGCCCTGGGCCGCTAGCCTGGGTGCCGACTACTTTCTTAGCGGAACGGCGCGCGCCGTCCCGCAATCGTATCGAAAGCACAACGAATTTGCCGAAGCGGCTTGCGCCGCTCCGTTAGGAAATTCGCTCGCAGATGTCAAAGTAGATGGCATTGGGCGCGATCCCCGGTACGACACTCGTCGCGCTTGCCCTGGAAACGGCACCCCTTTGCCATGCTGCGGGTCTGCCCCAGGTAGACATGCTTTGCCTATTCTTCTCATGTCTTCGGGCGGCGCTATAATGCGGCGGTTTCGGCACTCTTCAGAAGGATAAGCGGTTGCAAACGTTTCACGACAAAGAGAGTGCTCGCCAGTGGGTGTGGGCACAGCGGATGGCCGGTCAGACCGTTGGAGTGGTGCCGACGATGGGAGCACTGCATGACGGGCATGTCGCGTTGGCGGAACGTTCCGTGACTGCTTGCGATCGGACGATTGCAACGATCTTTGTGAATCCGACTCAGTTTGCTCCCAACGAAGATTTGGCGCGTTACCCGCGGACGTTGCAGCAAGACTTAGAACGGCTAAATGCGGCGGAAGTCGATGCGGTGTTTGTGCCGGCTGTTGACGAAATGTACTTGCCGGGCTTTGCCTCGTACGTGTTGCCGCCCGCGATCGCCGAACCATGGGAAGGGGCACAACGTCCCGATCATTACCGTGGTGTCACCACGATCGTTGCCAAACTGTTTCATATCCTTCCTGCCAGTCATGCTTTCTTTGGGCATAAGGATTATCAGCAAGCACGAGTCATCCAGCAGATGGTTGCCGAGTTGGATTTCGCGATCGAAATCGAGATTTGTCCCACCGTCCGCGAGCCGGATGGATTGGCGCTTAGTTCGCGTAACCGTTACCTAACCAGTGAAGAACGAGAGCAATCGCTTGGTTTGTACCGCGCGCTGCAGGCCGCTCAGGCTGCCGTTGCTGAAGGCGAAGATCGCATCGCTGAAATTGAATCCGCGATGCGTGACGTGCTGAAGAACCATCAGATCGATCGAATCGATTATGCGATCGTGGTCGATTCACATGACCTTCAACCGGCCAAACGACTGGCGGAATTGTCCGAGGGACCAATCGCTTTAATCGCTGCCCACGTGGGGACGACTCGGTTGATCGACAATCTGAAATTGGTGGTGAAGTAGGCGGGAGTGCGGTCAGGGACTCGGCCGTCGTGAACGGATCACGCGGGGGAAGAGGAACCGTTACTCGGATTTTGTTTCAGCCGTTTCGACCGGCGGAGACGATCGATTAGGACTCCCCGTTCGGGGCCGAATAGCAAAGCGATTGTAAGCCCAAATGCCGCGACCAAAATGATCATTCCGGAAGCTTTCACGTCCTCGACAATCGGCAGTCCGAAGGCTCGAGTTATTGGTTGAGGGAGCGTGATTGCTGCCAGGTAGCCTCCGACAGCTGCCAAGACCGCGGCGAACACGGCTACCAATAACATCGGCACCAGTCGGCGTGTGATGAAAAATGCCGTTGCTGCGGGCAAGATTAACATCCCGATCACGAGGATGCTGCCGACGACTTCAAACGCGGTCACCAGGGTTGCCGTGGTGACGGCTAAAAGTGCGAAGTGGAGGGTTTCGGGGCGGTAGCCGAGGGCGGCCGCAAGCTGTGGGTCAAACGTCGTGATCATCAATTCTTTGAACATCACCGTGATCGCGATCACATTGACCAATAGCATGACTCCACAGAAAACCGTTTCTCGGGGAATGATGAAATCGCTATACCCGACCATTTCCAGGTTGCCGTAAAGCACACAGTCCAGATCGATATCGGCGCGGTTGGCGAATCGGCTTAGCAGGATCAGCCCCACCGCGAACATTGTCGTAAAGACGGCACCGAGGGCCGCATCGGCGCGGACCCAAGAACTGTCTCCGATCCATTCGGCCAGCCACGCCGTCAGCAGACCCGAGAGCATCGCTCCGGTTAGCATCAGCAGTTGTGGGATTCCCCAGTTCGACGACGGGTCCAGCCAGCCCGCGGTCTGCAACCAGCCCGAAATCAGAAAGGCCATGATCACGCCCGGCAGAATTGCATGGGTCAATGCGTCGGCCAGCATGCTCTGTTTTCGCAAAAACAGATAACAACCCGGCAGCGCACATGCCGCGGCGACGATTGCCGCTGTGATCACAACCCACGTATCGCTGACGGTCCAAACCAGGATTGGTAAAAGCGATGTTGGCTGGAACATAAGTCCCGAGTCCTAGTTTTGGTTGTCTAGCAATTGAAGAAAAGCTCGCATCCAAGCTGGATGTGCCGGCCAAGCGGGGGCGGTAACTAAATTTCCGTCCACGTGGGCAGAGTCCATCGTATCGGCTGGCGACACATACGTTCCTCCGGCTTTGGAAATTTCCGGGCTGCAGGCTGGATAGCTACTGCATTCTCTTCCGTTCAGGACGTCGGCAGCGACCAGGATCTGGGGCCCGTGGCAAATGGCGGCAAGCGGTTTTCTGGTAGTGTCAAAGTGGCGAACAATCGCCAAAACCTGTTCATTCAGCCTAAGGTATTCCGGAGCTCGCCCACCGGGAAGCACTAGGGCGTCGTAATTTTCTGGTTTTAAACCAGCGAAATCGGCCGAAATGGCAAATCGATGTCCCGGTTTTTCGCTGTATGTCTGATGTCCTTCAAAATCATGAATTGCCGTTACGACATAGTCACCAGCCGTTTTTCCGGGGCAGACCGTGTCGACCTGGTGTCCGGCACATTGCAGGATTTGCAAAGGGACCATGGCTTCGTAGTCCTCGACAAAATCACCAACAATCATCAAGACGCGTTTGGGGGCTGCAGTCATCAAAAATCGGTCCTTACAAACTTAGTGGGGATTTCAAGGGGAGCGAAAGTCCTTACGATCGGTCTTTTGAGGGGTTGGACCCCCGCATTGTTTCCGTCCGCTTTCGGTATCATAGACGAATGCCTCTGCGAAACTACCACATCCTGATGACCGTTATCCTGGTTTCCTTGTTGTGCCACATGGCGGTTCGCCGTACGCACAGTGCAATGATTCTGGGGGACGCAATCGACAAGATCGAACGTTTTTACGTCGATCCTGTGGAAGAACGTGACCTCGTCGAAGCCGCCATGAGTGGGCTGACCAAGACGCTGGATGAGCACAGTCAGTTCATCCCGCCAAAACATTTTCAACAATTTGAAGACTTTTTGGCTCAGGAATTCTACGGTGTCGGCATCCTGGTCGAACAGCCTGAAGAGAATCAACCGATCCGGGTTATCACCCCTCTGGTTGCGTCCCCTGCCCTTGCAGCGGGAATTCTACCGGGGGATCGGATCATCAAGGTCGACGGCACCGACGTTTCCAAAATGAATCTTGAAGACGTTAGTAAACGCCTGCGTGGTCCCAGTGGGACGGAGGTGTCGGTGGAAGTGCTCCGCGACGATGCCCCTCAGACGATTGTTATTACGCGTGCCCAAATCCCCCTGGACTCGGTCGTCGGCGATTATCGCGATGAGAACAGCCAATGGGTCTATCGGATGCGTGATAATCCTCGGATCGCGATGATCCGCTGTACCAGTTTTGGTGAGAAAACGGTTGCGGAAATGAAACAGGTTCTGCGAGACCTCGACAATGACATGGATGGTCTGATTCTGGATCTGCGTGGGAATGCCGGTGGACTGCTGAATGCGGCCGTCGATATTTGCGACATGTTTATCGAATCGGGCGAAATCGTTTCGACGCGAGGCCGCGATCGGTCTCAAAAGGCTTCCTCTGCGGTGGCGACCCCCGGAACGCTGCTTGATCCAGATATTCCGATGGTGATTCTGATCGATGGGGATTCGGCAAGCGCAAGCGAAATCGTTTCGGCTTGCCTCCAGGATTACAACCGAGCAAAAATCATCGGGACCCGGTCCTACGGCAAAGGGACGGTTCAAAATGTGATGATGATGGAATACGGGCGAAGTGCGTTTAAGTTGACGACCGCCCGCTACTATCGCCCCAGCGGAGTCGAAATTCATCGACGGCCCGAGGCGACGCCTGAAGATGTTTGGGGAGTGACGCCCGATGAAGGATTTGTGATTCCCCTTTCACGCCCGCAGCGACGGGCGATCGCCAACCGTTGGCGCCGGGCGACCTATCCCGTCTGGAAAGACCGTGAAGTGACCTCGCTGGCGGATGTCGATCCGATGGTCGATGTGATCGATCCGTTGGAATCACCGCTCGATCTTCCCGGCACAACCGAGCTGACCGATGATGGTGACCCTAAACCGTCGAGCGATAACCCTCAAGACAACACCGAACAGACGGATGACGAAAAAGAACCCGTGGACGAAGAAGTGATCGTCGAAGAGACCGAGTCTGACGGTGAAATCGACCCTGATTTGTCGCCCGATGATCCGCGTCTTGATCCGCAACTATGGCAAGCTGTGAAATACCTGCAGGAACAATCCCCCGATGCTTGATTCGCTTTTTGACCCGCCCGAAGATGTAAAAACCTTGAAGACAAGGGCCGTCGGACCCGAAGGGAAATTACCCTTAACCGACCAAATGCTCCGTCACTGGAGTAGCGGGGATCTGTTTGGATTGACGCAAAATGCCGGCATGGGTTGGGACCCACGGCGGGCGCTCGGTGAACAGTACCTGATTCTCAGTACTCAGGGTGGAATGAGAGACCATGACGGGACTCCCATCGCTCTCGGGTATCACACGGGGCACTGGGAAGTGGGCCTGCTGACGCAAGCGGCCGCCGAAGTGATCAGTGGACGTGGCGGCGTTCCCTTCGCGGCTTATGTGAGTGATCCTTGCGACGGTCGGACGCAAGGGACGCGAGGAATGTTCGATAGCCTGCCCTATCGAAACGATGCGGCGATTGTCATGCGGCGATTGATCCGGTCACTTCCTCAGGCCAAAGGGGTCTTGGGAATCGCCACCTGCGATAAAGGTCTGCCAGCGATGATGCTAGCGCTCTGCGGCGTCGGTAAATTGCCTGCGGTTCTGATGCCAGGCGGGGTCACTTTGCCGCCGTCGGTCGGAGAAGACGCTGGTAAAGTCCAAACGATTGGTGCCCGCTACAGCCAGGGTGAAATGTCTTTGGATGAAGCGGCTTTGGAGGGCTGCCGAGCCTGCGGAACCCCGGGCGGTGGATGCCAGTTTTTGGGGACCGCTGCGACGGCTCAGGTCGTGGCCGAAGCGTTGGGATTGACCGTTCCGCATGCCGCTTTGGCCCCCAGTGGGCAGCCGGTCTGGTTGGACCTTGCTAGGCAAAGTGCCAGCGTATTGCAACAGTTGCATAAGACCAAGACCGCGGTGCGCGACATCATCACGGACGATTCCCTGTTTAACGCGATGCTGATCCATGCAGCCGTTGGCGGGTCGACCAACCTGTTGCTGCACATCCCTGCGATCGCCGCGGCGGCCGGGTTGTCGCGTCCGACAGCCAGTGACTTCGCTGCGGTCAATTCGCTGGTTCGTCGCTTTGTCGACGTGTTGCCCAACGGTCCGGTCGGGCATCCGACGGTGCGAATGTATTTGGCCGGAGGCGTTCCCGAGGTCGCTTGGCATCTGCGGGCCGCAGGGTTGCTGAAAACCACAGCCAAAACAGTAACCGGCCTGACCTGGGATGAAATATTGGATCGCTGGGAAGGGAGTCCGCGACGGGCTCATTTCCGGCAAGTCCTCCGCGATCAAGATGGCGTCGATCCCGATGATGTGATCATGCCGCTGGAAAAAGCAGCCCAACGCGGACTCACAAGTACCGTCTGCTTCCCGACCGGTAATCTTTGTCCCGAAGGGGCTGTTATCAAAGCGACCTCGATCGACCCAACGGTGGTCGATGCGGATGGCGTCTACCGCAAGCGGGGACCTGCACGGATTTTTACCAGCGAGCGCGAAGCGATCGCTGCGGTGAAAGGGCAACACGAAACGCCCGTCCGTCCTGGCGACATATTGGTTCTGATGGGACGTGGCCCGCTGGGCTGTGGGATGGAGGAAACCTATCAGATCACTTCCGCACTCAAATACTTGACCGATGGCAAACAGGTCGCCCTTTTGACCGATGCTCGTTTCTCGGGCGTCAGTACCGGTGCCTGCATCGGGCACGTTGGTCCCGAAGCGCTTGCCGGGGGCCCGCTCGGAAAAGTCCAAGAAGGGGACACGATCGAAATCGAAATCGATACGATCGGCTTGGTCGGCAAGGTAAACCTTGTGGCCACAAGCGACGGTCCGCTTGATCCCGAATCCGCTGCGAGGATTTTGCTGGAGCGAGAACCGCATCCCGATTTGAAAATCGATCCTGATATGCCGGATGACACTCGATTATGGGCGGCTTTGCAACAGGTTGGCGGCGGAACCTGGGGCGGCTGCGTCTACGATGTGGAAAAAATCATTCAGACTCTGGAAGCGGGTAGGAAAGCTCTCGAAGCCAACGGATTGGATGGCAGCAAGTGAGTTCGCCGATGCCTCGTCCGGATCAGATCCGTGATCGCTGTTACACCTGTTATCGACCTCGTGGCGGTTGTTTTTGCGATTTGATTCCCCGCGTCGAAAACCAGACGGACGTAGTGATCCTCCAACACCGTCGCGAACGTTTTCATGCGTTTAATACGGCTCGAATTGTTCACAAGGCGCTAGTCCGTTCGACTTTGTTAGTCGATCATAATAAAAGACTTGCCGAGGCCGCCGGAAGGCTCCCGATCTCGAATCGTTCCGGCATCCTCTACCCTTCTCCGGATGCCCGCTTGCTCTCGGACCTTAAGCCCGAAGAGCGTCCGCACCAGATGTTTGTGATTGATGGGACCTGGCAGCAGGCCAAAACATTGATGCGTGACATTCCCATGCTTCAGGAATTGCCAAGGTTTCGGTTAAACCCCAGCGAACCGAGCCGTTACCGGATTCGCCGCGAGCCGACGATGACCGCGTTGTCGACGGTGGAAGCAACCGTGCAGGCGCTGCAGTGGCTGGAGCCCGATACGACCGGATTGCAGCAGTTATTGGCCGCTTTTGAAACGATGGTCGATCGCCAATTAGCGATCCCCAAACCGGAGCAGCATTGGCGTAAGAACCTGCGCCGCCGAGGAGCTCCGAACCCGAACGTCCCAAAAGTTTTGATGGGAGATACGAAGCGGATCGTGGTTGCCTATGGTGAACGAGCCCCACTGGATCTAGCGGATACCGCGTCGTCGCCAAACGCATCGACGCCTCCGATCTTCTGGAATGCGAAGCGATTAGGGACGGATCAGTCGCTGCGAATGGTTATTCGAAATGACGAAGACTTCGATGAAAACGATTACCGCTATTTAAACTTAACACCCGACGATTTTGCTTCTGCAGTGTCGGTCACCGAGTTCCGGAAAGCATGGAGCCAGTTCATACGTGCGGACGACTCGTTGGTCGTCTACCATTCGCGAACGGCGCAGTTATTAGCGGAGGCGGGGATGGACGTGCCGCATTGTTTGACGTTGAAATCGGTCCAGTGGCAAGGGATTCGCCCCGCCGGGACTTTGGAGGCCATTCTGCAGCAACTGGGACTCCAGGCCAGCGAAGAAAGGACGTCAAGAGGCGACGAGAGGTTAGAGAACGCAATCCGCTTGGTCGAATATCTCCGTCAAGCAAACGCGTAGCGCGAATCCAGAAAACGGGATTCGTCCGCAACCACGCTCGCCAGAGCGTGGACAGCTTAAACCCACTGTCTGGCGACGGTAGCTACTTGACCCTGAAAAACTCCACCTCGAACCCGAACGGTTTCATCGCGCGGATGCGCGGGACGTGCGATAAATAAGTTGCGAGTGTGGCAGGAAGAAAAGGCCTCCTGCCAGCTTGCCTGGCAGGAAGCCAAGATTTGAAATTTGATTAATAGAGTTCCGTTTCCGGGCTTGCCCCGGCGCACTCACAACCGGCAGCTACTCTCTTGTACGATCGAAATGCGGTTCTCCGCCAGCCCCGAATCGCCTAGGCGATTCGGGGCTGGCGGAGAAGGATCAAGAGGGGGAGGCATTCAGGTAGCCGCCAGTTGTTGTACCGACCGGGGCGACCCCGGCGGAAACAAACAAGAGCCGCCTGAGCGGAAATCGTCAACCTATTTATCGCTTGTGCCCCGCACTACTCCTGAAGGTCTTTGGTAGGCGCCAGCGAGATGCGGTGTTTGCGCATATACGAATGACACTCAACGCAACGCATCGTTAACGCGGCATATCCGAAAGCCGCTCGATGGATATCTTTTTCCTCAGCCGCTTTGGCGATCAATTCGGTTGCTCGCTGGAAATCGCGACTCTGTGCGGCGTACTCCTTGGTTTGAATAACGTTCCAGCCGCTTTCCGTGCTGAGCAAGCGAAGGGCTCGGGCGTTCTTTGCGATCTTGTCGTAGTCTTCCAAGGTCAAACCCTCAAGGATTGCTTTGGAGCGGTCTAGCTTCATCCGCATCAAGGGCGTCAGGTGGTTGGCAGGCGGATCTGCCGCCATCGTGATCCCGGCGATAGGAAGGCACAGAATCAGAACTAAGATGCGTTTCATGGTCGTTCCTTGGCGTAGTCCGTTGGTCCCCAACGGGACGGAGCGTTTTAAAAAACTCGGTGGGGACCACCGAGTAAGGGTGAATTATCAACGTCAGTGGCTATGGCTATGGCTGCTGTCGATAACGCTGACAAAAAATTGCGAATTCGACGTCGGCTTGTCTGGCTGCCAATGACCAAGGTTTGTTTTTTAGCGAACATGGACCGGTTCCAGGAAATCGCAACCAGGTGCTGTCTGCTTCGCCGTAGGGATTAGTGGTTCAGGGTCGGAACCACCGTTTTACTTGGATGTTTCTGGAAACAATTCCCGCAGTGGTTTGGGGAGAATTTCGGTGATGTCTTCTATTTCACCCTCACTGACGTGGCGGGCGACGACAAGAAGGACGGCGTGCGTCAGTTCTTCGGGGTTGACGCTTTGGTCCCCCGGAAATGCCTTGAAAATGTGACTCAGAAACGCCTCTTTGGTCCGGTCTTTCACCGGCACGCGATCGGGTTGCCAGCCTTCATAGAACATGCCACGGATTAACATTGGCAATTGAGCGGCAAAGTCGGCGGTCTCATGTAAGGTCAATCGGTCACGGAGAGCGTGCAGTACAGCGCGCATGCCGTGGTACGTTTTCTGTGCATCGTCCCACTGCAATTCGGTCATGACCTCTTGGATCCAGTGTTTCGATTTCTGGACCGTCGATGCGAGGACGGGAATGTTGCGACGGGCTTTATCTTTCTTGGTGTTCTGACTTGGATCATCGGTTTCCAGAAGGACGCGGAACTCTTCGGACCCGTGAACGTTTGGGTAGATGATGGGGTTGGTCATGGTTTTGTGCCCTGGGACGGTGGTGTAGCGTCTGGATTTACGGATGATCATCAAGCCGACGCGAGTAATCATGCGTCTGTCCGTTTCAGCACTACCGACGCACTGGCATGGTCCACCGTTCAGGTGTCGACGCCTTGAATTCCAGTGAGTGGAGTGAGCGATCCGTGCCGCACAAAACCAGGAGCAAGACCTGTGCCGAATGACGCGGCTATCACAGCGAAAATTGGAATTGCTGGAGCCGCGTTTACGGGACATCGATGAAAATTCGGAACCGATTCAGATGGGGCGGGCTCGTCGTCCAGAACGCGGCGAGGCATACACCCGGTGCCATCCACTTTCTTAGCGGAACGGCGCGACCCGTCCGGCAAACGCTCCTGAAACAAGCCGACTTGGCCGGAGGGCTCGCGCCCTGCCGCTAAGAAAATTGCGCACGGTCTTGTTAGTGGAACGGCGCGAGCCGTCCGGCAAGCGCTCCTGAAATACCACGACTTGGCCGGAGGGCTCGCGCCCTGCCGCTAAGAGAATTGCAGACGGTCTTGTTAGCGGAACGGCGCGAGCCGTCCGGAAAACGCTCCTGAAACAAGCCGACTTGGCCGGAGGGCTCGCGCCCTGCCGCTAAGAAATTTACAGACGCGTCGTTCACTCTTTCTCGTCTTGAACCTCAGTGTCACTTTGGTGACGGAGCGTTTCGTGGCAGCGGACGCAGCTGACCGTGAGGTGATTGAACGCAAGCGTCACTCCATCGGTGTTCTCTTTTTTCGCTTGCGTGATCAGATCGCTTGTTACGTGATCGAATATCCGAACCTGCTGGCGGTACTGCGGATTTCGGCTCTTCACGAATCCCTCAATTTTGTTCAATGTTCTCATGCGGCGAGCATTCGTCTCAATCATCTCAAAATCGTTGAGTGCCAAGCCACGCAAGATCGCGCCGGAATAATCCAGTTTCTTCTGCATCCAAAAGTCCATCGACTTTTCTGTTGGCTCGGTCGTTTCGTCCGGCGTCGCCTCAGTGGGACTTGGTGTCACAGGTTCCTGTGCGGAAACGGACAGTGTGGGGATGAACCAGGAAATCGCGACGGTGGAAGCGACAAAAATGAACATTCGCATGACAGACTCATCAGTGAACGGGAAACGAAGATCGGTAATTTGGAAGCGAGTAAATTTGAAGCGAGAGGCAAGTCATGTGCCGATGCCCAAGCCCGCAAATCGCGTTCTCATCGATAGCAAATGTAACACACGGGTGTCCAGATTGACTCGCCGACCACCCTTTCGGTGGAGGCAGCAAGCTAGGTCAGTTTTTGTCGTTTTTCTCGCTCTTCCCGTTCCGTTTCGCTAAAGAAGAGTGGCAGGTAGGGCAGTTCGATTAGCACTGCAAGAAAGAACAATCCACAGGCGACCGCGCCTGCTGTTTGCCAATCGGTCATGGCCGCGGCAACAATGAAAGATGCGACCGCCAGCACGCCGAGAACTTTTAGTAGCGTCACAATGCCTACGGTCTCTGCACCGATCTCGATTTCTTCTTCCGAGGCGTCGGATTCGCTTGTCGACCGGAAGTTATCCGCTCGCGAACGGATCTCCAAATAATTCGTAAAAGCTAAAACCCCGTACAGAACTGGAATGGGGATCGCTGCTAGGTAAGCGGCTTCGCGAAAAAAGAATAAGCAGACAACAGTTGCGATCAGTGAAAGTGCCAGTAGCAATCGCACACCTGTGCGGAAATGCTTGGCGGATACATGGGCGTCGGGTTCGTGATTCATGGCGGTCTGGTCCGTGGCACGGTGGTCGTTACCGTGGCTGAGTTAGTTAATTGTGTCGCTTGAAGGAGACGACTAAGCGACGTTGGTTTCTTAAGCCAGTACATAGCAAACCGAGGGCCAAACGTATGAAACCGAGGGCCGATAACGCGTGCAAGGTGCGAATCGGTAGGTCCACCTGGATCGCTAGTAGTCAAACCATACGCCTCCGCCGAGGTAGGATTCGCGGCGTTGGAAAAAGGAGAATTGGCTGGTGGGACCATCACCATACTGCAGGCCGAATCGAACGCGGCGTCCTGACCGCGCGCTTTGGAAGGCCCATCCTGCTTGGACAGTCGTCGATACATCCCAGCCGACCGCTTGACGAAAGTTCAGGTTGATCGCCGCAAACGGAGCACCGCGAGCGACGACTTTGGCGATCGGTGTGTACTCGGCTCCTGTTTGAAATTGGTACCGTTTTGCGCCTCCGGACGCTCGAAATGAATTTGCGAACTCTCCGTACAAGCGGACGTCGTCGCGTGGGAGATAGCTTCCACCGATGATCCACGATTCGGTGACATAGTTGACGCGTTGAAACGTCGGGTTGCGGATCATGTATTCATCACCGACGTGTGAACTGATATGGAAGTAGCCAAATTTCATCGCCCACGGACCTTCGGCCGCAGTGATCTCGGTACCGAATCGATAGTCCATCGATTCGACGTCTTCGGCGTGTAGTAGATCCAGACGGGTGATCGCGGCCGCTTCCAAATCCCATTGCCATCCGCTCGCATTCACCGCGCCGGCCGTCCCGTAGCGAATCAGCCCCACCCGCCCGCCCAGCGTTGCATCCCAAAAAACTCCTTCGTTATTGGTTTGAAGGATCACGGTTGATATGCGAGGCTCGTGCGGCGCAGCCAGGTAGGAATGCCAGAGCAATCCATCGGGAAGCAACTGCCACTCGCGACACCCTGCCGCGGCAGAGTGGTCACTGCCAGAGGTCGTGACCGTTACCGTATCGCCCATCACCGATTCGCGAAAATGCGATGCTTCGATCATGCCTGCGTTCTCCCACTCCAGTCCCTCCCCTGCCGAAACCGAAGGTAACGGTATGTCGAGGTGCGACAGAACGAAAATCGATCCGAGTAGGATCATGCGAATTGGCATCTAGCGATTCACCTCGCCGGTTCCGGGGACGTTGGCGACTGCGGCAAGGATGCGCGACGCCCGATAGACGTGTTCGTGATTTGGCGACACTGATAACTTGTGGGTCCCCGCTAGCGCTTGCTTGATCTCTTCAATTCGTTGTTCATCTGTCACGAGAATAAAATCCGCTTGCTGTGCGGCGAATCCGGCAAACTCCACTTCCAGTTCAAACGAGAAGTAGGTGGTTCGCTGCGGTGGCAAATGAAACAGGGCACCGTGCGATTTTTCACCCAAGAACACGATCCACGCGTTCGGGACTGCATCGGCGATCCGGCGGGTTTCCACAAAAACGGATCTCTCTGTCGAAATTGTCGGTAGCACGACCGCCGACACGAATAGAGTGACGCAGGTGGCAACAACGACTGTGGCCGCCCATGCTTGCTGCCCGAACGCCAATTCATGGTTCCAAAGTTTCACGGTCGCTATCAGTACGGCAAGCGACGCGGTTAGTGCCAAAATGCCGCTGGCTGATAAACCACCGCCGAACCATCCATCCACACACACCAGCAGCAAACACGAACCAACCAAAATCAGATTTGCTCGTTGAGGGAAAGGCCGCAGGTAGGCGGTGATTCGGTCCGAGGCCCCGCGGCGGAACACGGTCTGGTCCAACATCGCACCTGTCAGCAAACACAAAAGCGGGATCGCCGGCAGGATGTAGGTTGGTAACTTACAACTGGCCGCGGAAAAGAACACCAGCATCCACACCGCTCCACAGGTTAGGAACCCGAGATCCTTTGAGCGAAGCGAGCGATTGTGCCGAGAGCGGCTTAGCAAAAACACTCCCACCGACGGCAGCAGTAATGAAGCCGGAAACATCGCGGCAAAGATGACCGGAATGTAGAACCAAAATGGTTGTTCGTGATTGGAGCCCTGCGTGAATCGCTTGAAATTGTGTTCCCAGAAAAAGTAATCGACGAATTGAGGATTGAACTTCGCTACCGCGAAATACCAGGGGACACATACGGCAACCATTGGCAGGACAAACGCGACCCAGTGCCAAAACCTCGCTCGGCTGTGGTCCGCTCGTAACCAGCCACTGAGAACCAGCGGCGGCGCGCATAGCACGAGTGCCAGCGGACCTTTGGTAAGCACGCCCAAGGCACAGGCCATGCCCGCGATCATCCACCACACCCAGCGATGACGCTGCCCGCGGACCGCAAGGTATCCGGACAACATGCAAAGGGTCGTCCAGAACGCTAATAGCGAATCCAGAATTAGGAATCGACCCGCCAGAACGAACCCGGCGCACAACGCCAGCGACATCGCTCCCAGCCAAGCCGATCTTCGTCCGATGATTCGGCTTCCCAAACCAAAGGTGAAAAGGATGGTCAGCAGGGCCGCCAACATCGATGGGATTCTGGCCGCCGTTTCATGAATGCCAATAACTTGAAACGAGATTGCCGTCAACCAGTACATCAACGGTGGCTTGTCGAGATAGGCTTGGCCGTCCAGCGTTGGCGTGATCCAATCTCGCGATTGATTCATCTCCAACGCAATCTGTGCGTATCGGGTTTCGTCTGGTTCGATCAGCGGATATGACAAATTTGGCAGCAGCACGACCAACGCCGTCATCACCAACGTCGCCCAGGCGAATCCGAGTTGTGGACGCGTCCAACCAGACGCAACGGAAACCTGTTCTTGAATCCCGGCAGGAAAGTGCGTTTGCCACCAATGTCGCAGATGTGATTTGTAAGGAATGATCATTTAAAGTCACGCAGCTTTGTAAGCGAGTTTCCGAATCAACACGATACTTGCGGAGATGAAAAGTAGATTCGCGATCCAAACGCCTTCGGAGGCTAGGTGGCCGTCTTTGGCTAAGTCCAACGTCAACGCGAAGATCGGGTAGTAGATGAGGATCGTCGGTAAGAAGACGACCCCAAACGTCGTCATCGAATCAGACGCCTTCATGCGGATCGCCAGCGGGATGCCCAGCATCGACATCGCCAGACAGGTAAATCCGCTGGCCCAGCGACGGTGCATTTCGGTACCCAGGCGATGCAGCCGATCCCGGTTCGAATTCAATGCCTTGTTTCTCGCCAATGCTGTGGGGCCAAAGGTCTCCTCCGGACGGGACACCAGTAAATTAAATCCAACGCTTACCGCGATTTCGTGTTCAAGTTTGGCGATGGCGTCTTTTTGTTGCATGGACGCACTGGGTAAATCTCGCATTGGCATGTGAGAAGGATTCGCCGTTAATAGGTTGTAATCAGCCGCCGAGTTCAATGGGATACGCTGAGTGAACGTATCTGGAAAAGTAAAGGAAGCCTGTTCACCAACATCCGCACGCCCGTTCGTGATACTGAATTCAATGCTCTCGGTTAGATCGTCGTATCGCAAAACGGCGCTGCGTGCGTTGATCGAGATCGGTGACGCCCCGGTACGGGTAATCGTGATCGACGGTTCAATCAGATTTTTGCCGTCGACATCAAGGACTTGCAATGAAAATTGATCCCGTTGAAAGCGATGCTCTTGTCGTAAGACACCGTAGGCAATGTTTTCAACCGATGAAAAAACGACCTTTTGGATGCCGTGGAATCCCCAAGTGAAAGCGACATTGATCAACGTCACTGTCGCGATACTTAACAGCGATGTGAGGATGATCGCGGGCCACACGGCCGGCATTATCGAAATCCCGACAGCCTGCATCGCGGTAAATTCATTGTCCGACGACATGCGTCCGTAGACACAACAGACACTAAACAAAGCGGTCCCGGGTACCGCTAAAGACAACGCGTTGGGTAGCGCGTACGGAATCAATCGAAACAGGCCGGTGAAGCCCAGTCCTTGATTCATCGCCTCTCCCAAAACCCCGATGCACATCACCAAAAACGTGATCACAAACAAGGAAGTGCAAAACATGACGATAATGTCACGAGCGATCCGTCGCTGGATGGTGGTCAACATGCCATGCCCTCGTGGCAAGCCTTTTTGTTTTGGTTTCGCGGGCGGATCGGAAGTTTGATCCTCAATTACCGACTGCCTGTCACGCTGCGAGGCACGTGATGTGTTTTTCTACGGTGGTTTTAGTAATTGCGTTTAAGGGACATTACGAACGGAAGCACAATCGACGCAACCCCAACTTGTAAAGTCTTAGTAGTTAGGCGTGCGCGTACCCGCGATCTGCCTTGGTTCGTCCGGTTAGCTAGTGCGACTAGGCTCGTTGGAGGCTCGCTAGCCGTTTCGATCTTCGCTTCCCGTAGATGCTGGTCGATCGTCTGCTGGGGCATCCTCGACACATTTTCTGCAGAGGAGTTCGAAGCCCAGCATTGAATCGCGACCCGCTGGGGATCTGACCCATTCGCGGTGGACCAATGGCGGGTCATGGCGGACATGCTGGTTGTGTCCGCATGCTAATTGCGCGACCCAGTGACCTTCGTCGTCACGGTGGTAGCCGATGATCGGTTGCTGGTCGCCGTCGGTCTTGTCGCTCATGGAGAAACGCTTTCGCAAAGCGGAACGATGGGATTGGTCGATTCCAGCAGGTCTTGAATCGTGACGCTGGCAAAAGCTTTTTCAGTCGCCTCATAGGCTTTGTCCAGTACTGCATGTAGCGGACAGAGTCGGGTGTGAGTCTTCAGGCCGAGCGGGCATTTTTCGATTCGTGGGATCGACGCGACGGTGTTGATGACGTCTAGTATTGTCACTCGACTGGGAGAGAGCGTCAGTTCGTACCCACCGCCGGGACCGGGACGCGACTTGACCATTCCAGCGGTGCAGAGATCTTGCATTACACGCGACAAGTAGCGCCGTGGCACTTTGGTTTGTTCGGCCAGCAGGTTCGCCGAAATCGGCCGATCGGGGTGGCGACTCATGCAGGCGACCGCGCGAAGGGCATATTCAGCGGTTTTGGGGAGCATTCGGTCAGCCAACGGGAATGGAGAAATGAACTCGGGGCGGCAGGTAACGGCTTAACGTGTATGTCTAGGTGCATATATGAGTCTACCCTGCACGGTTCGTCGAAACAATTGCAGCCGATCGCCAGGGGGCAAGCGGATCGACAACTTGCCGTCGATGGGTTGTTCCGCTCGGTCCACTTGGTGAAGGGGAACGGATCGAGGGGATCACTTGAACGTTGACCGTACCGTTTTCAGTTCCGTTTCAATCCTTGCCAGATCGTCGCGGGCGACAGGCAAACGGGCGACAACCGAAACGCCGAAGAGGGCGGCACCCAAAATGACCGCCTTAAGGCTGAGAGGTAGGTTGCTAAACACAAGTGTCGATCCGACCAAAACCGCGACCATCGTGTATGCCAGGCGTTTGACGTTTGGTCGTACGCCCCCTTGGTCTCGCCAGTCGCGAAGCGGACCGCCAACGACCGGCCACGCCATCGCCTTGGCGTGCAGCGATGGGGAAACTCGCAGGAGAAAATAACCCATCAGCAGCAGGAATGGCGTGGTTGGAATCCCCGGAAGAACAACTCCGATCATCCCCAGTGCGAAAAACAGGAACGCTAACATCCAGTACAGGATGCGTTTGACGCCGCGAACAGGTTCAACCATCGAAGAACTTCTTGACGTAGTGAATGGTTGCGGATCGGTTCGCTCGCCCCCAAGAAGTCATCAGCGGAATCTCTTTGGGGCAGACCGCTTGGCAGTTCCCCGCTTTGCCGCAATTTTGGATGCCTCCCGGCGCGGTCATCGCTTCGATGCGGCTGGTCGCAAGCACTTTGCCGATCGGATTTGAATTCATCAACACCGCTTGGCTCATCGCCGCGGCGCCAATGAAGTGGCGATCCAGTTCGGCATCGCGGCGTTCCTCAAATGCCTCTTCCGATTCGTCTTTGTGACGCTCAATCGTGACTTCCTTATATTGAGGACAGGCGTCCAAGCAGCAGCCGCAACTCATGCATTGGCTTAGCGGGTAGTTCTGTTCTTGTTGTTTGGCCGACTGCTTCGGTCCGCTCCCCATGTCGTCATAGCTGTCAACAGGAACCCAGCACTGCAGTTTTTCTAAGGCTCGGAACAACCGATAGCGATCGACGAACAGGTCTCGCACGACCGGGAATTGACTCATCGGACGAAGTTCAATCCCGCTCGGATCCTCTTTCAGTAAATGATCGACCAACGCCGAGCACGCCTGACGTACACGACCGTTAATACGCATCGTGCAGGAACCGCATACCTCTTCCAAACACCCCGACTCGTACGCGACCGGAGCCACATGGGCACCGTCGATGGTGGTCGGATTTGCTGCGATCCGTTGCAGCAGACTGGTGACGTTTAATCCCGGTTCGTAATCTAACAGGAAAGTATGCCAGTAAGGCGCCTGCGACGGATCATTTTGACGCTGGACGCGAACCGCGAATTGTTCTTGCGACATGAAATTCATCCGGTAAATGGAGACCTGACAAACATGTACCCGGCGATGTACAATACGTGCGAGTCTTCCAGTTGTCCAGTCTAGCGTGCGTTCGGGAGGTGAATGATGAATCAACCAAACACGATCTATGATGTGTTGGGGATGTTAGCCGACTATCACCAACAGCGAGCAGAGCGGTATGAACGTCTTTGCAAAGCAAGTGTCGATCCGAAGGCCGATATCCTACTAAAACATTTAGTCGAACTGGAAACCGATTCGATGAATGTTGTTCGTGACGAGATGCAGCGGTTGCCGCCGGAGCATTCGACCTATCTGCTCTCAGGTCCAAGGCTCAGTTCGGAAGCGCTCCATGCCGTCGAGTGCAATTGCAAAGACGAATCGTCTTTTCAAGAAGCGCTTTCCTGTGCATTGGTATCGGATCAACGACTGGACGAATTGTTAGACCGAATCGAGGACAGCACCGCCGCGCCCTCGGTCATTGAACTAGCGAAACGTCTGCGTGAGGTTGAGCACATGAAAGGCCGGCAGATCGCCAAATTCACCCGGGAGGATTGAAGGCAATGCCTTGGATCAAAGCAGCGAAATCGCAGGATGTTCCGGTAGGAACAGGCAAATTGGTGATCGTGGATGATTACCTGATCGCATTGTTTAATGTTGACGGTGTTTTCTACGCAATCGATGATGCTTGCCCGCATCAGGGGGCGCCGTTGAGTGATGGCCGTGTCGAAGGCTGCGTTGCCATATGTCCTTGGCACGGTGCCGAATTCGATGTCACCACAGGCAAACTTCTCGGCGGACCGGGCGTGCGAGATGTGCAGGCGTACGCGGTCAAGACCAAAGAGGACGACGTGTTGATAGAAGTTCCCTAACGGGCAACTTTTGTCAGCCTTGTAATCTTTTTTTAACGCGGGGAAACAGTATGGATTCCTCCTTGTGGACATACTGACGGACGTCGGCTTCGGTCCACCGTAGCAGTTGGTACATCTGCGAAAACTTTGCACAGGCATCTTTCGGCGCTAAGAAATTCTTTGACGCACTTCGAGTTTTTTTCAACGCTTCGCCAATGTCGGCGTGCTCGAAACGGACCCGATAAATCATTTCTTGAAGGGGCGCCGTGAGCGTTTCGCTGTGATCTGTAAACGCTTCGCTATCGTACTGACGAATTGCGGGAAACAATGAACGCTCCTCTTCAGCCATCGCGGTCAAGATTTCGTCTCGCCATGTCATGAAGTGCTGCTCTACCTCTCGCAATTCTTCGTGAGCCTCGCCGTGAAGAGCGACGACCTCCGCCATCAAACGGCTCAGCAATGGTAGCGAGTCTTTTAGCCGGGCATGGTGTTTCTGTTCGATACGGTCGCAAAGCTCCGTCAGCGATGCATGCATCCAATCCGGGTGCTCGGTGTCGTGCGTTTCGGCTACCGTCTGCTTCAGTAAGGAGTGGACTCGCAAAACCTCTAGTCCATTTTCCCAACAAGCGTTTTCAAGTGGTTTGTCGCCACCACAGCAGTAGTCGATTTGCAACATGTCGAACACTTCCGCGGTCTCGGGGTGCTTAGCGACCCAGAGCCCGACAGGAGAGTCTGCATGTAACGCGCCGGCACGTGGATCCGAGATGGCTAGCTCGCTTTGTTTAGGAAAATGGTTACCAACACCGTTGAATCCTCGATCGCTTCCACCGCGTGAAGTTTGCCGGCTTCTAGGTAAAGCATGTCTCCGGCGGACAGTTCGTGGGGTGTTTCGCCGACAAAGAATTTAACAGCCCCTTCTAAGCAGTGAACGGTGATTTCGCCGCGAGCTTTATGTTCGGGGATCTGTTTTCCAGCTGGCATCACCAGCCGAATCGCTTCCATCACGTCGGTCTTGAACAACGTGTAGGTTTTGGTGCTGTCGATCTTGGATCCAAGTGGTTGCAAATGGATGACTTCGGCAGGGTTCGCGTGATTGATAGCCATCGTTTGTGTCTCAAATTGCAGTTGATTAGGAACAGATTGAAGCCGCTTTTCGGGGATTTTTCCGACGCGGCTTCACCGGAGATTGGATACGAAATATTGTAGTGCTTTCACCCAACCGATTTGTGGTTGTGAAGGTTACCCAGCGACGTTTGACGGTGCCGGCTGCAGTTCTTCCTTGGGGCCGAAGAATTCGTAACGCACACGATGTTCGTCAACACCCAGTTCTTGCAGGCATGCGTGGAGGTTCTGCATGAACGGTTTAGGGCCGCAAAAGTAAAACTCGGCTTCGGAAAACGGCGTCCAGCCGCGAAGCAATTCGGTGGTGACGTAGCCGGTGTCATCGCATCGACCAGCTTCGACGTCACCGGGTAACGGCGCATCGTAGATGACCTTGGTATGCACGTTCGGTCCGGCATCCGACAGATTGGCTAGCTCATCGGCGAACGCTTGAACTTTGCTGTTACGAGCTGCTTGGATGAAATAGACAGGTGCGTTCGGGTTTGCGTGAATGATCGATTTAGCCATCGATAATAGCGGCGTCACTCCAATACCTCCGGCAACCAACACGACCGGTTTCGCAACCGTGGCCGGATCGATGGTGAATTCGCCACAGGGCGGTCCAAGTTCAATCCGGTGCCCCTCTTCGATACCGTCGTGCAAGTGATTGGAGATCAATCCGTCGGGCGCGTCGGCCGAAAGCCTTTCTTCACGTTTGACACTGATCCGGTAGTGCGGCTGGCTGGCACAGTCGGACAAGCTGTAGTTGCGTGGGGAGGTCGGCGTGTGCGGATGGTCGATGTGAACGGTGATGTACTGACCGGGTTTGAACGGCGGTAGAGGGCCTTCGTCTTCGGGTTTCAGGTAGAACGAAGTCACGATGTCGCTTTCGGCAATTTTTTTGCTCACGACAAACGTTCGCGTGCCGTTCCAGCCGCCCGGAGCGGACGCTTGCTCTTCGCAAATCGCGTTTTCACGGCTGATGAATATGTCGGCCAAGAACCCGTAGGCTTCCCCGACCGCTTCGATGATTTCGTCCGTCGCTCCCTCCCCCATCACATCCTTAATCGCGGCCAGCAGGTTGCTGCCAACAATCGGATAGTGCTCCGCTTTGATCCCCAACGAAACATGCTTCTGAGCGATGATTTCAACGGCGGGCATCAAGACAGCCGGATTGTCGATATGAGTGAAATAAGCACAGATCGCACCGGCGAGTGCCTTCTGTTGACCTCCGGTGTGCTGATGAGCTTGGTTGAAAAAGGCCTTCACTTCCGGATTGGCTTCGAACATCCGCTCGTAAAACCGTCGAGTAATGGTTTCTGCGTTGGCAGCGACCAACGGAGTGATTTCCTTGACAATCCGGATCGTTTTATCGCTAAGCATGGGCGGGGCTTTCGATGGAGGGGGGGCCTGGAGGGAAAATTTCAAACGCCGTAAATAGCGTCGCTTTGAAATCTCTATCTAAAGGTATACTTTCTATAGTGCATGTCAAGGTGTATGTTTCGGTGGAGGCGTTTTTTTTCGCTAACCGACCTTACTTATGCTCTTGAAAACCACTCTTTACGCGTTCAACGCAGTGACCTGTTCGGCCGCCCATGCGGGCTGTGGCAAAACGCCCTGGTTCGCCAAAGACTTGACCTGTCGTGGGCAGAGCCCTCGGCGTTATCGGCACCGAGGTCAGCAGACGCTCGCGATAGCCGGGCGTTTGGACACTGCCGGTGGTTCACGATGATGCGAAGCGACCGCAGGATCGTGGCGGCGCTTGACCCGGCCTGCTATTCCGTCGTGATGGCGACGGGAATCGTGTCGCTGGCCTGCTGGCATCATGGCGAAGCTGGTTCATGGTTGCGGAGCATTGGGATGTTTCGAATCCTATCAATCACCAACGCAAAACCCAGATCTTCGCACCACTAAACTCTTAGCCGTTCCAGTAAGCTGGCTGGCCATTTAGTGATTGTCGACACATCGTGGCTTGTCCTTCACACTGCGTCGCATTCGAGTGTGTCCGGTCCATGCCAACGCAGCGATCGTAAAAATGAGAAGGCTGGAGGGCTCGGGAACCGCCGCCGCGACCATGTAGATCCTCGCATCACTATTAACAGCGAAATCCGGTAGGTTACCTCCGTCGAAGAAGGCATCATCTAGCGACACTTCGTAGAAATTTCCAACCGTTGCCATTGGATCTGACACGAAGTTCAGTCGAGCCAATAGAAAGGGACTATCCCCGCTGCTAATTGAACTGACTGAGAAGTCATCCGTTGCATCAATTACATCGATAAAATCGTTGGCCACCGGAGGACCAGGTGAATCAGAGATCGTTTCAAAGAATAGCCCACTATGTCCGAGGAAGATGTAATCTGGAGATGTTGCCGAAAGCTGCGGCGCCGTTCCAATCGATTCTAAAAAGTTTATTGGAGCTACCGGATGATCAACGACATTCACGCTGAAAAAGAGAAGGAAGCTGTCAAAACTGTCCGGGTTCAGAGCATCGGCGTTGCTGGATACAAGTACGTCCACGTACCCGCTTTCCCCCGGAGCAACCTCTGCGTCGGAAATCGTTATTAACAGGCCAGCTTGAGATTCAGATGTATCGAGCAGCGTGGCCGTTGCGATCAAGATCGCAGGGACAAGGTATTTTATCGTTTTCAATTTATTCACCTAGGTAAGTAATCACGTTGTTTAAATCGCGTTAGTCGTCCAACTCTTCTCTCGGCATCCCTAGAACTTTCTCACCGTCACGTTGACGCAGGAAGGTTGAGAAAAATCGCAGGTCGAATGCATCGACCATGCCGTTGCCGTCAACGTCTGCATCCGCGTGTAACGCGCTGTTCCGATAGGCGAGTCTCGCCTTTAGGAGATCGCTTGTATCGACGGCACCGTCACCGTTGATGTCCCCCTTCAATCGATGGAATTGAAGTTCATCGTCCCATTCGTTGTCGGCATCATCGTCCATGTCCAAGCGAATGGCATAGACGCCGTTTTCTTGGATTCCAGTTGCCCCGAATTGAAGGCGAAGCGTCAGTCCGTCCTGAACCGCTGTCACTGGTAAGTAGACTGGAGGCTCGATGGAATTTCCGTTCAGGTCTAGACGCTCGATGCGAATTCGGTCGTTACTTGAATCCTCATCGTTCAAGGATTCTAGAAGCTGGTCGATAAAGTTCTCATCATTAAAAAGAATGTCAGCTGAATGGACGGAGGAGCGGTTCTCCAATCCGTTGTTGACATCAAAACCAGTGACGACGGCGGCGGAAGGTTCCTCCAGTACAATATCGGAAAGCAGGACGTCCCCTTCTGGTCCCGGGTCCCCGTCCAGCAGGCTGTTGCCACCTTCGCGATTACCGAGGTGGTCCGTTCCGATACTGAAGAAGCGGTAGGGCCGGATCACGCCATCTTGTGGGACTGCAAATTTGATGGTTTCGTCGACCATGGCGGCTCCGCCGGGAATCGTGCCGATTAAGCTGACGATGGGACTTGCGGTTCCTGTTCTCGTTTCCACATAAACGTCGATCGAATCGACGTGACCGCCACCAACGTCGACGCCTGAAACATGCAGGTCAATAAACGCGTTTCCGTCAAAGATCGCCGAAAGGACTTGCGTGTCGGGGCCGACCGTGTCGGCGACTGCAAACGAATAGTCGGTTCGCGGCGTCACTTCGTTTTCGACATTTCCTGATCCGTCAGTGGCGACACTCCAGACCTGGATGATATCGCCCGGTTGGGCATCGATCGTTCTAGATAATAATTGGCTACCGGCCGGAGAAGCAGGCGATAACGTTATATCGCCAAACCGTTGAACCGCCGAATTCCCATTCTGCGGATTGACACGATAGAAAACCTCTAGGTGCTGGACGCCGGAAACCGGTGCATCCGCTCCCCCAGGAGGGTCTGCAAAGTCGACCAACAGGTCAAACAGGTTCGTCTCGGTATTCCATACCGCCGAGGCTACCGAGCTGTTGGGGCTCTGTTCATCAGGCACTGGCGGAGCAACGACGGGTGTTTGCGTTGTCACACTGCCGTTGGAATTTTGTCCGCTGCTATCTGTCAGGGTGACAGCTATCTCGTAGGATTCGACGTACGGCGTTGCGGTCAAATCGTATGAGTGGGGCAGCGAGAATGCACGTTCGCCGGCGGTGAACAGCAGTGTGTCTGTCTGACCATCACCCCACGTGATTTGGATGGTGTGTGTGTCCTCCAAACTGGCATCGCTGAACGTTCCTGCCAATGTCACGTTCCCGTTTTCGGCAACCATCGGTTCGATGTTCAAATTGGTGATCACAGGGGAGTCATTGCTAAGCAATAGTTCCGAAGTGCTTGCCGCGGCTGCCTGATCTGTATTCAGCACGGCGGTGTTAAACACGAATGCCGAGCCGGGTGGCAGTTCGGCCGCTTCATTGATGGTCACTTCGTAAGAAACCGTCCCAGAAGCCCCTGCAGGGATGTCTCCAAGTTCCCAGCGGACAACGCTTCCATCGACGACGCCACCGTCACTGATGTTCGTCGGAACTCCCACCACCGTTTCATCAAAGTCATCGATCAGCTGGCCGCCGGTGATGGTGGTATCGCCCGTGTTTTCGTAGCGGATGGTGTAAGTAACCGTATCGCCGGGGCTGGGGGTTTGGGGAGCTTGGGCGGCCGCAAAAATTGGGAACATGCGCGCGCCGGCGCGGAGCTGTGGTAGCTCCACGACCGTCGGTAATTCATAGGCAAGCGTGAGCGATGACGTGTCCAGGTCTCCGACCAGTAGTAACTGGGTCACGTGAGTATGAGCCCGGAAATTGAAATCCGGCTCTGCAATGACTTGAATGATATGGAAACCTTCGGCCGTCGGAGTCCAGTCCATTGGCAGCAGCGTCGGGTCTTCTAATCCGCCATCGGGAAAATTGACGAACCCGCTGCCAATTTCGAATGTGCGCACTTCTCCCGCGACGGGGAACAGATCATTAAATGTCACGGGAACATTTAGAAGAGGTTGGGCAAGTTCATAGTTAAAGGTGCCGACGATCGTCACCGGTTCACCGATTTGTGGATTGCCCGGTGGGATCACCGATTGAGTGAACTGAATCGACGGAAAGAAAACGTAGCCTCGTGAAGGTGGCGATCGCGGAGGGGACGGCGGTTCTTCAGGGGAATCGCCCAGCACGGTCAGCGTGGACTCAAACACAGTGCTCAACGTCCCCTCGGTGACTTCGAATCGAAGGGTGTAATCCCCGTCCAATTCAGGGGACCGGATCGTATGCAAAAAATTACCGTTGGACGCCGTTAGGACGGTGGACGCCGCCAGCACAAGACCGCTCGCAGGATCAAGCAATCGCATGGTCACGCTTGCACCTTGGATTGGAAAATCAAAGTCTCCTGGAACCGTACTGAAATCGTAGTATGCCTGTCCACCAACCGCTACAAGTTCGTTTCGGTAGACCGTTTTGTCAGAGATATTCGCGGTAATTGCGGCCGTCCCGAAGTCGGGGCTGCCCACCTGCAGGATTTGAATGTCCTCGTTGTTGGATTCATCCAATTCCTCGATTTCCGAGCCCGCGTCAACCTCCACTCGAACTAACAGGAATACGTCTTCTTGAGGTAGAGGCGGCTGGCCTGCGGATCCGTCCCAGGTAAAGAGAACCTCGCTTTGGGAAGTCTCCCCCTCGCTGTCGGGACTCGCATCGATTGAATCGATCACTGTATGACCAATTTCAACGAACGATTCGCTGACGGCGTCATACACCATGAACCGGACGGGGACGTCGGTTGCGGCAAGCGACCCGGCATTGGTCACATCAACGACAAAGTTGACCGGATCGCCAACCGCTGGGTTAATCGGCAAATAGCGAATGTCCGAAGAGATCAACGTCAGGTCTGGCAGCGGAGGTAGGTTGACAATCACTTTTAAGTTCTGGCTGCTGACGCCTCCATCGCCATCGTCCACCGTGACCACCACCAGATAGGTCCCGGCGACATTGTATTCATGATCCAGATCGAATTTCTTGCCATCTAGGTCAAGGGTTTCTTGGCCGGTGCCATCGGCATAATCGACCGTCACGGTCCAGGTGTCCGGTCCTGGGTCCACGAACGATCCCTCCACCGTAATGGAGTCGCCTCGAACGATCGTGACCTCGGAATCAAGGATTAGCGTTGGAGCGATATTCTGAACCGAGACGGTTGTCGTATCCGAATCGACCTTGCCACGATCATCTTCGACGCGGACCGTTACGCTAACGTTCTTAGTTCCATCGACATCCGTCGCGGAGAAGGTGGGCTGCGCCCCCGTTTCATCGCCACGTTCCGCATCGATACCGGTTTCACCGAACAGACCATCGCCATCCAGATCCCAGGTGATCGTCAGGTTTTCGATCCCTTTGTCATCCGTTGAACCGTTGGCGTTCAGTTGGATCGATCCACCTTCGCCCACCTCGTACGATTCACCGGCATTGGCAATCGGCGGTGCGTTAAGCTGCACGTTGACGGTGGTCGTCGCGGTCACCGCCGCCGCGCGACCATCATCGACGGATACCGTTGCCGTAAACTGGGCGACGTTGCCGATTCCCAAAGCGTCCAGTTCGGACCAGGGGATCATCGGCGTCATGCCTACAGCGTCGCTGAAATCTCCGTCGCCGTTAAGATCCCAGGTATAGTCAAGAGGGTCGTCGTCGGGGGCCGAGGAAAGGGAGGCGTCAAGTGTCAGCGAATCTCCCTCGTCGATAAAGTAGGGGCCGCCAGCGTCGGCGGTGGGGGCCAAATTTCCTGCAATGATCGTCAGCACGACATCGTTCCCGGTCGCCCCGTCTAGCCCCAGGTACGAGATGCGGGCATCCAGCGGAACGCCCAGAAAATTGGTCAGAATTGACCCTTCGGGCAGTCCAGCGAACTCCCCTTCGATCGGATCGGTCTCATCATTTTCAACGATCACAAGTTGTTGACCGAGCAGCGGATCGAATCCGTTGGTGGTCGCCGTTTGCAACGTCACGCCGGCGCCGATGATCAGCGTTCCAGTGACGCTGACCTGATCGTGACCGTTGGCCGTTTCATCCGCGTCGGGGCCATCGATTTCCAGATCCAGCACCGTCGCATCGGCAAATTCGATAGCGCCCGCTAGGCGAAGGATGCCGGGCGACTGTCCCGGCGCGATGGTTCCAATCAGCGATAGGGTATTGGCTCCCATATCGATATCGGTTCCCGCATGGTCATGGAATGCCGATCCGATCAGGCTCACGTTGTCGGTGAACGTCGCGGTATCAATGTCGATGATTCCGGCGGTTGCATCCCCGATCGTGATCGAATTAAAACCGTCAACCAGCAGCGCTAATTCGGCATCGCTTAAATTCAGATCCCCAGCCCCGCCCCCGATTCCAATCGGTGTACCCGCCTGTCCAGGTGCAATGGTCAGAAGGCCGGTCGACTGGACGGTTCCCGATTGAAGGTCAATTGAATCGGCCTGAATGGTGATATCGCCCGCTGTACTGGCGTCTCCGATTAGGCTGACTCCGCCAAGTCTCAGCCCATCGTTATTACTGCCTGAACCGACGCCCGCTTCGGCGATGATTTCGATGTCACCCGCGACGGTAACTATTTTGGCGTCGGTGGATATGTCCACACCGACCAGATCATAGGTCCCTCCATCTCCACCGGACCCTTCGATGGTGATGTTGCCGGCGTTGTCAGATGCTGCACCCGTGGATTGGACAAATCCTTTGCGAATCCAGACGCCTCTGTTCGCGTGCTGGGGGCCGTTTCCGCCGTCGCCAATAATACGGATATCACCAGCGATGGTGGACACTATGGAACTGTCAACGGTTTCTCCCAGCAATTGAATGCCAAGGCCTCCCTCGGTCCCGCTGCTGCCATCGATGGTGATTGTGGCAGCATGTGCTTTGTCGCTTCCAAGCGATTTTACAGATCCGCCGTAGGCAACTTCAACTCCACTTCGATATTGGCCACTGCCTGTTCCCAAGATCTGAATATCACCATCGGTAGAGTAAACTTCTCCGTGAATGCGGACTCCAGACGTCATCGAAGCCTTGGTTTGACCTTCAATCGTGATTGTCGCCGCCGACGTACCGACTCCAGTAGAGGCGATGCTTCCTTGCATTAAGACGTAACCAGTTGATAAGGGGGCGTCACCCTTGATCGAAGAGACCGAAATGTCCCCGTCGATGCTTGTTATACTCCCACTTACCGACACGGCACGACTGTCGTCGATACGGATCTGGCCTGCATGGATTCCGGTCCCTGTTGAGGAAATCGAACCATGGACGTAGATGCTTCGGGCACTGTTCAACGCGATGTTACCGTCAACGGTGTCAATTCGACTTCCTTCGGACAGGCTGATCGACCCACCTTCGCCACCCAAACTCTCAATTGAAATTTCGGCTGCATCTGCACCGACGCCCGTTGATTCAATCTGCACCAACCCAGAGGGGCCGAATAGTCCGTTGGAGCCATTGGCATTGACGGTCAGTGCAATGTCACCTTCCACACTTGTGATCAGATTTCTGCCACCGTAAGCGAAGGTCATGGCAGTACCGCTTGTACCATCAGGAAGGACGCCTGTGAGGGAGATCTTTGCAGCGTTCGGCCCCGTTCCGGTGGACGCAATCGTGTCGAATGTTTCAACGCGGAGCCCGATGGTACTGCCTGATGACCCTCCTTGCCCGAAGATGGTTAAGTCGCCATCGATGGTCGTAAAAGAGGTCGTGGACCTGCGGACAGTGACGCCATAGTTATCGTAGCTGCCCTCCTCCCCCCCTATCCCAAGGATCGAAATTTCTGCCGCATGTACGCCCGTCCCTGTCGAGGCAACCTGGGAACCGTCGATGTACACTCCTAGGCTCCGGCCTGCACTTCCGTAGCCTTCGACGGTGACATCGCCGTCGACGCTGTTGACCATATTTCGGGACATGGAAACACCCCTTCCGTAGGCCCCCAGTCCGGCGGTACCGTTGACGGTGATTGAGGCGGCGTCGCTTCCTACTCCGCTGGATGTAAGTGAACTTTGGTATTGCAAAATGACACCGCTCCCTACGTCGCCTCCAGTTCCATCAATCGATATGGCGCCATCGATGCTGGAGATGGCCGTGTCGGTACCGACGTAAACGCCGTCGTTTCCCGAAGTACCTGATCCCCCGATACCCGTGATCGTGATTGTGGCTGCGTCGATCGCCGGGCTGGCTGAGGAAATACCGGTCGAAGAGATCGACGCTTCTTCGATGCTAACACCTGCACTGGATTTTCCCGTCCCTGCACCACCAGTACCTGTAATCGAAATCGCACCGACGACACTGGTGATCGAACCTTCTTCATCGCCTCGGAAATAGACACCGTGGTTGCTGTTGACGCCGGCGCCGCCCGTCCCATGGATATCGATTTGAGCCGCGTCGGTGTCGGTCCCGGTCGAGGAAATCGACACGTCGCGATCGAGGAAGACGCCGTGCAGTGAGCTACCTGTCGCAGAAGCTCCGCCCCGTCCGGTGATTTCAATGTCGCCGACTTTACTGGTGATTGACTTGCCCGCTCCGGAAAACCAAACCCCCACTTGATTTTCGGCTCCCGTCCCATCGATCGTTATCGAGGCGGCATGGTTCGCGTTGATGCCCGTTGATGTAATATTGCCGCGAAGCAGGATCGAACCGACTCCGGTCGACGGATCGGTGATTTGGTTGACGATCCGAATGTCGCCATCGACGCTGGTCAGGTCACCGTTGACCTGGATGGAATGAGTCGATGCGTCGCCGATCAGAATCTTGGCTGCGGTTTCGCCGGTGCCGGTCGATTCGACGGTACCCACCGTGATCGCGCCGCCCCTAAGGACGATGTCGCTGGTTTCACTCGTAATGCTGCCCGCATTGACGGTTCCACCGTCGAAGCGAATCATTCCGTCCCCGGTCGAAGTGAGCACTCCCGTTCCATACGCAGACGATCCATTCAGCCCGGTGAATGACACGTCCCCATCGATGGTTGATAGCGTCAGACTTGCCCCTGAAACACCGCTTTCGCTGTGGATAGTAATCGTTGCAGCTTGATCACCTTCGCCTGAGGAGACTAGTTCAGTGCTGCTGATCACGACTCCGGTATCCCCGGTTCCTGCCCCACCACCTTCACCGCGAATGTCGATATTCCCGATCACGCTTTTCACTGCGGATGCATTGATATACGTTCCGTAATTTTGGCGATCTGCGATGCCACCCGTTCCGTTGATCGTAATGGTGGCCGGGGTTCCCGTCGCATTGTCGGGGGTGCCGAGCGAGGCAATTTCAACATTGCTTAAAACCAGTCCGCGGTTGGAACTTTGGGAAACGTCCGGATCCCCTGTCCCTCCGATACCGGTGATCAAGATATCGCCAACGAAGCTACTGACGCTGCTGCGATTGATGCTGTCGATCAAAACGCCGTAGTTATTCGATTGCCCGAATCCACCTTCACCGTGGATCGTGATCGTCGCTGCGTGGGCGGTCGTTCCGGTCGATTGAATGGCTCCGAAATCGCGCATGCGGACACCGACGTTGCTCGGCCCTGTCCCTGTCCCTGTTCTTCCCGTGATAAGAATCGCTCCATCGACACTAGTGATCCCTTCGCTGGCACCGTCGAAGTAGACGCCATGGTTCCCTCCCCCTGTGTCGCCCCCTGTACCATCGATCGTTATCTTGGCGGGACTTGGAATCGTGCCGTCCGAAAGCCATTTCGATTCAATGCCTTCGATGTTTGCAATGTGTACTCCGTAGTTGTTCGATCCGGCACCGTTGCTACCTTGGCCGGTGATCAGGATTTCGCCGTCTTTGGTCGTCAGGGCAGCACCGGAGCTGATTGTGACGCCATGGTTGGCTCCGGTTCCTTGTCCGCCCGTTCCGTCAATGATGATATCGGCTTCGCCAACGGCGTCGATCGATGCGGTGACGTTGACGCCGCCATCCCCACTCCGCGTTCCGTCTCCTGTCCCAAGGCCGGTGATCGTGACGTCACCGTCGGTCGTCGTGATTGATCCGGAAACCGTGATTCCACTACCGGACGTGTTGATTCCTCCGGTCCCTTGAATATCGATCTTCGCGGCGTTCTCTCCGAGGCCGGTCGAGGCGATCGTAAGTCCGATCGATCCACCTGAATTGCCATAGCCGCTGCCGTCGCTTCCTCGGCCGACAATGGAAATATCGCCATAGACGCTGGTCAGCTGTGTGGTTGAGCCATTAAGCGACAGGCCAACACCGCTGCGGGTGCCATCGCCGCCCTCACCGATGATCGTGATCGAGGCGGCATCGATGCCGGTTCCCGTCGATGCAATCGATCCAATACTGTCGGAGCGAACGCCGTAGTTCGTATCGCCGGTGCCATCCCCGTTCCCTTGCCCGATAATTAAAATGTCGCCATCGATGCTGAGGATATCGGTCGTCGCACCCGCCAAGCGAACCCCGTAGTTGTTTCGGGACTCTGCCCCGCCCGTCCCATCGATCGTGATCGTTGCGGCATCGGGGCCGGTACCCGTTGATTCAATAACGTCCGCCGCACTGATATTCACGCCATAGAAATTGCTGCCGCTGGCACTGCTGCGGTGCCCCCCCACGCCCACGATGCTGATGTCTCCATACGCACTTCGGACCACGATGTCGGCACCATCGATGTTGACGCCGTACGCGGCAGTGGAACTGTCTCCACCGGTCCCTTCGATCTGAATCGTTCCCGCCGAAGACGTTTCGCTGGTCGATTCGATCGTGGTCCCCTCTTCCAGCGAAATCCCGTAGTTTCGATATTCTGCCGGGTCATTGCCGCCGAATCCGACCAGCTGGATGTTTCCTGACCCGCTGGTTCGAATCGTCGCCCCCACAGATTCCAAACCGATGGAATCACCGATGGCGTCCGCATTCGGGTTGCCCGATAGTAGGATCCCCCCATCGACCGTCGTCAGGCTTGATCTTTGATCGAGAAGGATTTTCTGAGCTGCGACAAACTGAATGACTCCACCGGTCGATTCGATCGATGTGTCGTCACGGACGGTAATTTCACCCGCCGACGCGTAAATTCCTGCATCGCCCAGTGAAAACGGATTCTCCCCGTCAAAAAACAGACGGTCATTGCTGCCAGCGTCCTCATAGCGAAAACTGGTGAGTTCGCTAACTAGCCGCGTTTGCTCCCCTGCGGTTACCGAATCGAGGTCGGAATTGCTGGTAAAGCCAAAATAGCCTCCGCGATTGTGCTGCAGTAAACCGGCTTCGCTGACCGAAAAGAACATCAAATCGTTTGTGGCATCCCCACTGAACAGAATGTCATTGCTAGTGCCAAGAACGGGGGTACCGACGGCCAGGAGGCGACGGTCTTCCAGCTGTTCAATGCGAATGAGGCGGCGTCGGGGGCGTAGTGCAGCGGCTAAACGTCGCCGCGCAGTTTGTCCGCGGCTGGAGGCTGGGACGCGGGGAGCCGATCGCTTCGGAAACATGCTGGACCGTTGGAGTGGCAGGAAAGACGATGGATAATTGGCTGAAATGCAGAAAATCGGACGTCTGCGGGGTTTCTGGTAGACCGCAACGGAGCCGAAGCGGTCCGGATGTAGCGGTCGTCCTGCCTGTCATGCGAGAAAGAGATGGACAGTGTCCTGAGTTTTTTTGTTGAATGAACCTTCTGTCGCAATGGGACACCCACTTGCAAGAATGGCCGTTTCCGGCGACACTTTGCGGCACTTACCGAAATCAGGCCCAACCCTCCGACCCGCCGTATTGCAGGTCGGCGTGGGATTGAGCCACGGCTAAATTAGCCAAACGAGGTTCCCTTTACCCTTTTAGATCTACCTGATTCGTTAACGTTTAGACGTTTATCGTTCGTAGATCGTCCGTAGGAGCATTGCCGAAATGGCACGTTACACAGGTCCAAAAGCTCGCATCAATCGTCGCCTTGGGGCGCTCATTTATGAAACATCGGGTGCATCGAAAGCCCTCGATCGCCGCCCAGCCCCTCCGGGAATGCACACCCGGGGACGTCGTCCCAGTAACTACGGGATCGCGTTGATGGAGAAGCAGAAGATCAAGCATTACTACGGTCTAGGGGAACGTCAGCTTCGTCGTTACTTTGATGCTGTTAGTCGTCGTTCAGGCAACACCGGTGAATTGTTGTTGTTGATGTGCGAATCCCGCTTGGACAACGTTGTCCGTCGCTGTGGATTTGCCAAGACTCGCCCACAAGCTCGTCAAGGCGTTGTGCACGGTCACTTCTTCGTTAACGGTACGAAGGTTGCCAAGCCTAACTACCTGCTTCGTCCAGGCGACATCATCGAAGTACGTAACCGCGAAAAACTGAAAGATGTTTATCGTGGCGTTATCGCTAACTCCAGTCCTGACGCGCTTGATTGGGTCGCTTTCGATAGCGAAAACCTAAAAGCAACCGTCCAGGGATTGCCAGGGCCAAGCGACATTAGTTTGCCCGTCGATGCAAACGCCGTCGTCGAATTCTTGTCGCGATAGTCGAGTGCACTGCACATTGAAAACAACGCCGCCCGTGCCGAATGACTTTTGGTGCGGGTGGGTTGGTTTCTGGACTTAATTTATTTTGTTTCTCGCATAGATCCTCCAACACACGCTCCATCTGATGCATACTCCACTGGTTGTTTTGGGAGGTGGCCCTGGTGGCTACGCGGCGGCTTTCTTGGCTGCTGACGAAGGGCTAGACGTCACGATCGTCGAAGCCGAAGCTCGCCTGGGCGGAACTTGCTTGCTGCGTGGCTGTATCCCCAGCAAAGCACTTCTTCATGTCGCTCGAGTCATCAGTGAAGTCGATGAACTGCGTGCCGATTGGGGTGTCCGCTACGACGCGAACCCTGAAATCGATGTCGACGCTGTGCGGGCGAGAAAAGAAAAGGTCATCGATAATTTAACGGGCGGCCTGGCCAATTTGGCCAAGCGACGCAAGGTCACCGTGATCCGGGCTCGTGGTTCATTTATCGATTCCAAAACAATGAAACTGGAAGGGGACGATCCTTCCATCCCCGAAGGTGGACAGCTGACCTTCGATCACTGCATTCTGGCTACCGGAAGTGTGCCAGCGATGCCTCCTGCCTTCGATATTGGCAGCGACAAGGTGATGGACAGCACCGGAGCCCTCGCGCTGGCCGACATCCCGGAAACGTTGTTGGTTGTCGGTGGTGGTTACATCGGGCTGGAAATGGGCAGCGTTTACGCAGGCCTTGGCAGTAAAGTCACGGTGGTCGAACTGAGCGACGGTTTGTTGCCCGGCGCCGACCGCGATCTGGTCAAACCGCTGGCGAAACGGATCGAGAAAATGGTTGACGGACGCCTTTGGTTGAACACCAAAGTCGGTTCGATGGCCGAGTCCGAAGATGGCAAGGTCGAAGTCACGTTCGAAGGCCCTGGCAAGTTCGGTCATGAACGATTCGATCGAGTCCTCGTGTCGATCGGTCGCCGCCCTGTCTCCAGAGGCTTAGGGCTGGAAAATACAAAAGTGGTTGTCAACGAACGCGGGTTTGTGGAGTGCGATTCGCAGCAGCGGACCGCAGATCCACACATCCTGGCAATCGGTGACGTCGCTGGCGATCCAATGTTGGCTCACAAAGCCAGCCACGAAGGGCGCGTTGCCGCTGAAGTTGTTGCGGGCAAACCATCGGTATTCGACAAAGCGGCGATCCCTGCGGTTGTCTTCACCGATCCTGAAATCGCTTGGGCTGGATTGACCGAAGAAGAAGCGAAAAACGCCGGCCGCAATTACGAGGTGGCTGTTTATCCTTGGGCTGCCAGTGGTCGTGCTCAAGCACTCGGACGGACCGAAGGTTTGACCAAATGGCTGGTCGATCCCGATACCAAACGCGTTATCGGTTGTGGTATCGTCGGTGCAGGTGCAGGTGAACTGATCGCCGAAGCTGTTTTGGCACTCGAAATGGGCTGCGAAGTTGGTGATATCGCCGAAACCGTGCACGCCCATCCGACCCTTGGCGAAACGTTGATGAACTCCGCCGAGGTCTTCTTCGGAACGGCCACCGAGATTTACAAACCGAAGCGTGCCAAGTCGTAGCCGGTTGGCGTTTGCTGTTCAACTTAAAACGGGTCGTCGATGAATTCTGAATTGGTGAAGACAAAGGCGTCCACGCTTCCCCCGACCTTGCAGTGGGTCGGAGGCATCGACGGTTTTTTGCGTTTGATAGATCAGACGAAGCTACCGGTCGAAGAGGTCTACTTCGACTGTAACAGTGTCGAACAAACGCACGACGCCATTTATCGACTTGTGGTTCGTGGAGCTCCCGCAATCGGGATCGCAGCGGCCTACGGTGTCAGCGTCGCGATCGGTACTGCGATGAAGGAACAGGCCGATGCACGCAAAGCGGCTCTGGCGGCGATCGACTATTTAGCGACCAGTCGACCGACCGCGGTGAATCTTTTTTGGGCTCTCGATCAGATGCGAGTGGTCGTCAATGAAGCGACCGATCAAGAGCTAGCGGATCGCGTCCTCCAGAAGGCCAAAGCGATTCATGAGCAAGATCGGCAGACCTGTGCGGCCATTGGTCAGCATGGTGCGCCATTGCTGAACGGTTGCCGCAATGTGTTGACGCACTGCAATGCAGGGGCCTTGGCAGCATCGGAAAAGGGGACGGCGTTGGCAGTGATTTATGCTGCACACGAACTGCAACCTGAATTGCATGTTTACGCTGATGAGACTCGCCCACTTCTGCAGGGGGCGCGTTTGACTGCGTGGGAATTGGCTCGCTCGGGCGTTGACGTGACGGTTTTGTGCGACAACATGGCGGCCAGTTTAATGCAGGCCGGTAAGGTCGATGCCGTGGTCGTCGGGGCGGACCGGATTGCCGCAAACGGAGACGCAGCGAACAAGATTGGGACTTATCCGCTGGCGATTGTCGCGCGGCATCATGGCGTTCCTTTTTATGTTGCAGCGCCTGTTAGCACGTTTGATCGAACGTTGGCCGATGGGGCGGGGATTCCAATCGAACAACGCGACGCACGCGAAGTATCGCATCCATACGGAACGCAGACCGCCGCCGACGGGGCGAATATCTACAACCCCGCCTTCGATGTGACACCAGCCGAATTGATCACCGCAATCATCACTGACCAGGGGATCATCCAGCCAGTCAACGCCGCAAACGTCGCCAAGACAATCGGGTTGTCGTAAAGGCAACTCGAAGACGTTTGTTGTCGACAGGCCGGAGGACTTGCGCCCTGCCGTTAAGGAATTGTTTTCTTAGCGGAACGGCGCAAGCCGTCCGGCCTTTTCCTTTTAAGCGTTTGGTGTCGACGGGCCGGAGGACTCGCGCCCTGCCGCTAGGAACTGTTTTCTTAGCGGAACGGCGCAAGCCGTCCGGCCTTTCTTTTATGCGTTTGTTGTCGACAGGCCGGAGTACTCGCGCCCTGCCGTTAAGGAAATGGATGGCATTTCCCCGAACCGTTTGCGACGGGAACTACGCTTGCCGGACTTCCCGCAGTCGGCCGCTGGCCAACCACATGTTGCATAGCGAAAGTGAGCTGATGGATACGGCGTATGCGAGCGCGACGCCGAAAGTGCCAAACATGCGGTTAAGCCATACCGTAAGGACTGTCAGCAGAATGGCATGCCCGAGCAAAGAGCCTAGCAAACGCCTTAGTGCATCGGTGTACTGAAGGTAGGTCGGGGCAAGGGAGCAGATCGTCCAAATGCTGGAACCGATCGCGATGACGCACAACGAAGGGTACGCAACCACATACTTGTCGCCGTACCAACCGAGGATCGTTCTCCCAAAGAAGAAGACGAGCCCCAGGAAACCGGTGATTCCAAAACCGATCCACTGCAGTCGCAGCCAACGCATCTTGCGGCCTTCTGCCCAGTTATTTGTGGTGAGGTATTCGGAAATCATCGGTTGAAAATATTTGTCGGTCGATTTCGCCAAAAGTAAAACCAAACAACCCGTTTCCAGCGCCGGTGCCAATAAAGCGAGTTCGTTTCCTGAATGAGGAATGTGATGCATGATCACTAACGGAGCTCGAAAGATCCAAGCGGTAAGGAAACTGAAAACCAGAAAAGAGAGACTGTTCAGAAACCAAGGGCCAGCAAGAAAGATCGGCCGGGAATCCAACGTCAATGGTTCTGATTTTGTGAAATTCGCACCGATCGCGATCGGCAGGCAAATCAGGCTTCCCGCTCCAAACGCGAACACCGCTGTGCTAGGGGATAACCTCTCCGCTTGGATGGTTAACCCGATGCAGATCAAGGTCGTCAACGGGATCACGATTCGTGCCAGTAAGGTCGCAAACACAGGCATGCGAAAGGCTAGTAAGAAGTCGATCGCGACTCCGACGACCGCCATGACAGGCAGATAGACCAACGCTTCCAGGACAACCTTTTCTCGTTCTTCGACTTGGACGGCAAGTTCGATGATCGCGGCAAGCCCTGCCAATAGGATGCCCAGCAAGATGGCTGAACCGAGGGCAAATCGCAGGAAACCACCCAGCAATCCGGCTTCTTTTTGCAAGACATACTGAGGCACAATCTTTAGGCTGTATTTTCCGATGCCCCCTTCGCCCAGTGAGGCCAGCAGCCCCAGGGTTGCAATTGCCCCGATGTAGCTTTCAAATTCGCTGGGCTCCAAATTCCTTGCCAGCAAAATGGTTGCTGCGTACGCCAGTAAAATGCCCACAATATTGGCACACACCAATACAAGGGGAATAAAACGGATTTCGGCGGGGGACGGAATGGAAGGCACTGAGGAATGAAGGCCGGGTTGGATTCGAGATGACGCAGAATTCGCTGTCAGCCCAGGCGGGAGGATGAAGGATTGATTAAGTTAGTGTTTTTGAAAGAACGAATTAGATCGGCTCCCTCTTTGACGCGACATATTTATGATCTCTAAGACTGCGGTACTCGCCAAAATAGCATTTATGGGGCTCTTTGTCGGAGCGTTTTATTGTAGTTCATTTGTTGATGCGCAATCGCAAGCAACCGCTCCTAGCGTGGTGGTCTATGGGGCGACGCCGGCTGGTTTTTGTGCGGCGATCGCGGCGGCTCGTGAAGGGGCTGCGGTCACACTGGTGGAACCGAGCCACCACGTCGGCGGGGTGAATACAGGCGGCCTGAGTTTTAGTGATTCGAACCAAACGGTGCGGACAACCGTGATGGGCTTGTTTGATGAATGGCATACACGCATCGCAGCCGATTATGCCGGTCGCGGCCAACCGCTTCATTACGACGTCAGTGAAAAGAACAATGCAAAGTGGACCTATGAACCACACGTCGCTGCTCGTGTGACCAAGGCAATGTTGGCAGAGGCTGGCGTGGACGTCCAACCGAATCAGGTCCTTACCTCGGTCGATCTAGAAGCGGGGCGGATCCAAGCAATCCTTTGCAAAGATCGACGTTTCGCCGCAGACGTTTTTGTCGACGCGACTTACGAAGGGGATCTAATGGCGGCTGCGGGCGTGGAGTGGACGATTGGCCGCGAAGGTCGCGCAGCGTACTCGGAGAAACTGGCTGGAAAGCAATACACAAAAGGAACCATTCCCGTCTCCGGTCTGGATTCAAATGGTCAGCTCCTTCCTTTGTTGACCGCCACCGAAGGTGGGGACGAAGAGGCTGGTGATCGCCACGTGATGGTCTACAGTTTTCGTTTGTGCTTAACAAAGAATCCCGAAAACCGGGTCGATTTCCCGGCTCCCGAAACTTACGATCCGAAACGTTTTGAAGCGGTTCGACGTTACTACTTGCAAGTCAAACGGCCGCACTTGCTGTGGGATATTTATCCTCTGCCCAATGATAAATTTGATGCAAACAACGGGATCGGAAAACAGTTTTCGATGGGGCTGGTTGGCGGAGGCGACGATTGGTGTGAAACGCCGTTCACCGAACGCAGTGAACTCTGGCAAAAACATCGCCAGTACACTTTGGAACTTTATCATTTCCTAACCACCGACGAATCGGTTCCCGAGCATCTTCGCAAACAGATGGCCGAGTACGGACTGTGCCGTGACGAATTTCCGGAAACCGATCATTGGTCGCCGCAGTTGTATGTTCGCGAAGGACGCCGAATGCGAGGCATGCACGTGTTGACCGAAAACGACGTTCTGCGTGATCCAGAGAAATCGGATCCGATCGCGGTTTCCTCGTTCCCGATCGATTCGCATGATTGCCAGCGGATCGGAACCGCAGAGAGTATCCGAAACGAAGGGACTATTTTTCCGGTTCGGATGGCGGGACGACCTCATGGTTATCCGTACCACGTTCCCTATCGTTCGATTTTGCCGGTCAAATCGGACTGCGAAAACCTGCTGGTTCCGGTTGCTCTATCCGCGACCCACGTTGCTTTTTCATCCATTCGCGTCGAACCGACCTGGATGATACTTGGGCAGAGCGCCGGGATCGCTGCGGCATTAAGTGCAAAGCAAAACGTTGCCGTTCAGGATCTGCCCTACCCTGCCCTGCAAAAGCAATTGTTGGCTCAAGGTCAAGTTTTGGAATTGCCCGAATTGGCGCCCCTTCCCCCGCCTGCCCAACCGGTTGGCTTGAAGGTTTCGGATCTAGAGGGAATCGTTTTGGATGATGCAACAGCGGAAATAACGGGAGCGTGGAGCACGTCCAGGCTTTTCAACCCGCACATCGGTTCGGGGTACCTGCATGACGGCGGGGATGGGGAAGGCGACCTGAGTGCAACGTTTAGCGGAAAGGTTCCTGCAAGCGGAAACTACGAGATCCGCATGGCTTATTCGCCGCATTCCTCACGCTCGTCACGGGTTCCTCTCGAAGTCCGCAATGGAGATACGGTCAAGGAATTCAAGGTCGATCAAACCGTGCCCCTGCCAGTGGGCCAGGCATTTCGAAAGATAGGAGAAATCGAATTGCGTAAAGGTGAACCGCTCACCGTAACCATCCGCAATCAAGATTGCGATGGATTCGTAATTCTAGATGCGATTCAATTCCTCCCAAAGTTGTAGAAGAATCCGCCAGCTGAAAAGTTCTTGATTTTTCGGCAGGCTTGGCAATCGCCTGTCTGTCCACGCTCTGGCGATCGTGACTGCCGTAATACGTGACTACCGTACTACGTAAATTCCAGAGCTGCCGTCCCCAAACGGGATCTGGGGTGTCCAAATCGAATGCGTCGATTGTGCGCTCGACAATCGACGCTGTGTGAAGTTTCTCCTATGACTGAATCTCTGACGCTGATTAAGGACTATGGAAGTGGATTATGGAGTTTCGAAGTCGATTCAAGAACCTTGAGGGGCTTCTTCGGTTCTGTAAGCTTGTGGTTGCTAAAGGTTAGTTGACGCGTTTGACGCGAACCTTCGGTTCCGGTTTCAATCGTGAAACACTCGCTGGGTAGGAAGAAATCTCCGACCCGAGTCCAGGTGAAGCGATTGGTAACGTTTTTTGTTAGGTTGCCCGTTTGCAGATCGCGATAAGAAACCGAAGACGTTTCTGGAAGAACCTTTCCATCGCCTGCGTCGAACATTTCAACATTGGTGATTTCCAACCAGTTCGAATCGGTCTTGCGTAGGACTTCGCGAATCAAACCGTTTTCGATTCGAAAGGTCCCGCTGCCATCTTTCCTGGCGACAAAAATGCCGAACTCTGGTGAAGTCTTCTGTTCGGACACTTGGACTTCGACGGCTGCGCTGCCGGGGCGACGATGCCCGATGACCGATCGAAGTTTGGAATGAATCCAAGGTTCGATGGCATCGTCGGAGATCGTCAGTTCGTAGTCGAAGTCGTCGGTAACAAGAATGGTTCCGGTGTGCGATTCGGCGTCGGTCTGGATCGTCACCTCTGCGGTGAAACCAGGGAAGTGATGCCAGACGGCTCGAGCGTCATGGGCTTCTTTCATCGCTGCGCGGGCTAGTTGGTCACTGGAACCCTTTTTCTGGGGCGCGTCGAGAGGCTTTTCCGCATGTCCGATCGCTGGAAGTAACAGCAGGACTGCGGCAATACCGCGTAATAGCTCTTTGCGTTTCATGGTTTATTCTCTGTTTTTAGGTCGTTGGAGGTCAGGCTGATCGATCAGGAAGCGGATTCTTGATCGAAAGTATGGGGGGGATGCGAAAGCTGTTTTATGGCGTTTTGCCGATGGCAAAAAGTTTGTCGCCACGGCGGAGCAGAAGAAAGTTGCCCGCGGGGGCAGCGGCGTACAAAACGTTCCCGCCCCTGGATCGAGAGGAGTCGTCCGCTGCAGCGGCCTCGGCCCAGCAGCGGTTGTTCGCAATCTCTTTGCCGTCTGCAAGGGAAATAACGCTGGTAGTTCCTTTGTGACCGAATAGGTAGATGTTTCCACCGGCAACGATCGGGGTTGACCAGATTCCTCCGGCGTCGGTGCGCTCCACGGAAACCTGTTCACCGGTTTCTAAATCCAAGCGGTAGAGCACACCGGTTCGGTTCACAATCGCCGCGGTCGTTCCTGCAACGACTGGACTGCCAAAAGTGGAGGTCGCCTTTTTGGCGTGCCATTTAAAGTTCGCTTCGTACTCGCCCGCGTCATTTTTGCTGATCTGGATCAGCCCATTGCTTGCGGCGGCCGATCCGGCGCTCGATTCACCACGTCCGTCCGAGGCTCCGATTAAGAATTGCCCTTCCCCCGCTGGAGTTGGCGTGCAGGAGCTGTTGTTTGAAATGTTCTCAAATTCCCAAAGTCGCTTTCCTGTGGAGGGATCAAGTCCGATGATTTTGCCGCTGGCACTGCAGACCAAATGCTGGCCGCCATCGACGGGAATCAATCGCGGGGATGCCCAGGACGTCTTTCCGACTCCGGCTGCTTTCCAAATCTCTTCGCCGGATGTTGGATCAAGAGCCAGGATGTAGGGATCTTCACCACGTTCGACCCATACAAAGACAAGGTCGTTTGTCTGTTCCAGGGAAGCGGAGAGCCCATGTCGCGATTCGATTGCACCATAGGTATCCACCAGGTTCTTTTCCCACTGCTTCTTCCCCTCCGGTGAGATCGCGGCAAGGACACCTCCTTCAAAGAAGGCGATGAAACCGTTTGCCGTTGCGATCGCGGAAGGCGCTGCGCGGCTGACCATCGGGGTATTGGCAAACGGCGAAGGATTGGTCAAATCGATTTGCCAGTTCTTGCTCCCGTCTTCGATTGAAAAAGAGGAGACGTGGTAGTTGTCTTTGTTTTCCCCGCTTGTCGATGTCACCACGATTTGGTCATGGGAAACGATCGGAGTCGATTGCCCGTAGCCCTCGATGTCAGCCGTCCAAGCAATGTTTTTGTCCGGAGCCCATTCGACAGGAAGTGTCAGGTCGCTTGTCGAACGGCCTCCATTTTGGAATTTGCTCCAGGGAGGATTTTCAGCACTGCATATCGCCGCCAATAAAGTGCAGGTGGAAGCGATCATTAGACGCGATGCAAGGATCCGTATTGTTGGTCGACGTTGGCGCGACGAAATGGCTCCCCGAAGCCTGAGGATGGGAACGCTAGAGTTTTGTAGCTGCATTTTCACTTGATTTTTCCGCCGGCACTTGGTGCCTGTAGAGGTGAGTATGTCAAGAAGTTTGCCCGGTCCTGAGAGAAAAGCCGGCCAGTCCATTCGTCGCAAGAAGGCTATCGATCTTGCAAGTCGCTGGATGCGACTGCGGCGAACCTGATGATTAGATGGAGCCATGCCTTTTCCCATGTTTCGGGGCCTCACTCTTGCGAGGAGGATCAAACTACGAGTCCATTGCAGGTTCCACGAATCCATGGGAACGCACAAAAGGATCTAATCGCAGTGGCTGGCTACTTATTCGTTCGCTGGCTGACTGATGCTGAAATGATTTGAGATTCATTCTCAATTAGATTTGCATTCTTGTTATGGGTGGCCGGCTTGTCAATCGGTAAAGTCAAGAAACTGGTTTGAACAGAGCTGTAGCAGCACGATCGATTTCATGACGACGCGAGATAAGTCAGTGCTGCAGCGGAAGCCACTCATCGCATGGGATCTAACTTCAAATTTTTGCTTCATGCCAAGCAATCTGGCGTGGGGCCGATTCCGTTTGAGCATCTGTAGATAGGAGATTTGTAGATTACACGTCCCCGTGAAAGAACGTTCCTGAAAGGGGGGGGCCGCCGGAGCTGCATCGCTATCGCTCTTTGATTCGGCCTACTTTCGATGCGTCCCCTCGTCGGTTTATCCGACAGGAACGAGAGATTTAAAATTAGCAGGGATCTCCCTCTGCGTATTCCTCTGGATGGGGTTGCCGCAGAAAGCGGTAACCCAAACCAGAAGCGAGAGCCACTCATCGCATGGGATCTAACTTCAAATTTTTGCTTCATGCCAAGCAATCTGGCGTGGGGCCGATTCCGTTTGAGCATCTGTAGATAGGAGATTTGTAGATTACACGTCCCCGTGAAAGAACGTTCCTGAAAGGGGGGGCCGCCGGAGCTGCATCGCTATCGCTCTTTGATTCGGCCTACTTTCGATGCGTCCCCTCGTCGGTTTATCCGACAGGAACGAGAGATTTAAAATTAGCAGGGATCTCCCTCTGCGTATTCTTCTGGTTTGGGTTGCCGCTCTCTGCGGCAACCCAAACCAGAAGCGAGAGCCACTCATCGCATGGGATCTAACTTCAAATCTTTGCTTCATGCCAGGCAAGCTGGCATGGGGCTGATTCCGTTCGAGCATCTGCAGATAGGAGATTTTTAAATCAGACGTCCCCAAATGCGGATGTGTTGTTTTGCTTTTTATTTTTCGAGACGGTTGTCTTCTATTCCCCCCAGTCCCAATTGCCCGCCCGTCATTATTGACGTTAAGTTCTCCCGCTAAAAATTCTCTCGCCAATTTCTCCCCCTCGTAAAATCTTTGCCTCACCCCTGGCAATTCCCTTGCTAAATCGATTCGCAAGCGTTATCGGATCCGATGTCGTCAGCGTACCTCTGGCTGAAATTTCTTAACTTAATGGTTGACAGCCCCTCCGCCGGCCTGCATGATGCGTGAAGTGCTGTTGAGATTGAGTTTCAACAGCACGGTTAACTGAATTCGTCAACGAAGCCAGCCACCTTTTTTGTTCGGCAGCCCGCCACGTTCGACGACTCCCTTGGAAAACGTTTTCCAGGCGTGAGTTCCGTCATTCTTAGGTACGTGGAGAAACGAGATGTCTCACAAGGACTTCCGCGCTCGTGCGGGTTTTACACTGGTTGAATTGCTTGTTGTGATCGCCATTATTGGCGTGTTGGTGGGGTTGTTGTTGCCGGCCGTCCAGGCGGCTCGCGAAGCGGCACGTCGGATGTCGTGCAGCAATCAGCTGAAGCAGATCGCTTTGGCAACGCACAATTTTCATGACACTTTGCTCACCTTCCCCTATGCGACTCGTGATCGTTTGGAAGGGGATGATGGCAGCACTTGGGCGACTGGACACATCCAGATTTTGCCTTTTCTTGAAGGGGATGCGGTTGCCAGTCGCTGGGACCCCAACGAGCCTCGCAACAGCACCGTCGATTCCGACGGGGATGGGTGGACCAACGACACTCTTAAGAAAGAGAGTATCCCCACCTATCTATGCCCCTCAATGGTTCCTCCCAGCGGGCCGCTAACCGGCGAACGGGCTCCGATGAGTTACCTGTTTTCCTCGGGTACCCCGGACGCCAGTATGCTGCACTATGCGGTCTACTACGGATTGCCTGAGCCCGCCTACGACGGTGCGATCATCCCTGTCAAAACCTATCTCGCTTCTGGCGAGACCGCGGGACCGAACCATCGCAAGCCGACTAAATTCCGCGATGTTATTGATGGGACGTCCAACACATTCTTGATGGGCGAAACCGATTTCATGCCGAAAGGAGTTCCTTCGACTTCGTATGGCGGAGTCTGGGCGTACGGCTATGCCGGCTACGCTTGGGGAACAACTTACGTACCCTTCAATCGTCACGACAACACGTCAACGGTTTACGGAGCATTCCGTAGCCAGCACCCTAGTGGTGGACAGTTCTCTTTGGTCGACGGTTCGGTAAGGTTTGTTTCGGAAACGATCGACCACGCTGTCTATCAAGCGGTTTCAACGCGAGCGAACGGTGAAGTGGCTACCTTGCCGTAGTCCGCTTGCCATTCACACCAAGAAACTTTTGACGGATGATCGTTATGAAAAACAAATCGTTTCTTACCTTGATCGCCAATACGCTGCTTGTGATTTTACTGGGCTGTGGCAGCGACGCGGGACCGGCTGTTTCCTCAGGGCCGTTACCACCTCTTTCGGTGGAAGAATGGAAACAGCTTCCGATTCAAGAGAAGTACGACGAAGCCACGTTTGAACGGCTGCGAGCCAAGGATGAAAAACTGCAAGCCGAACGAGCCTGGGGGCGGTTTATGAGGGAAGTCGTAGTTCCGGAAAGGAAACGGGACATCCCTGGCATTCCAGGGCAATGATTGCCGATGGAAGCAGCGAGTTTCGGCGGCACAAATTGGTGGGATATCATTTGTGTCGCCAAACTCGAGGGGCTTTTCGAATGCCTTTTTGCGGGCGTTCTTCTTAGCGGATCGGCGCGAGCCGACCGGCAAGTACGCGGGGTTTCCAGGGCTGCTGCCAGACGGTTTGCGACCGATGCTATCTGCTTTGGCATCTGCGGGTATTTTTCTTAGCGGAACGGCGCGAGCCGTCCGGCAATCGTCTTGAAAACCCGTAAAATTTCCAGACGGCTTGCGCCGTTCCGCTAAGAAGTTGGATGGCACCGGGCTTTTCCCTGTGACGCAACCTAAAACCTATTTGGTGAGCTCGACGGAATGGACGTCGATCGAGCGACCACCCACTAATGCTTCGGTGGAAAGCCGTAGCGTATGGACTCCTTTCTCCAGGTCCATCATCCCGAAATCGAGCGGCGCAAAATCTTTTACGTAGGATTCACTTCCGCGGGAAGCGCGGTCTTGAGCGGCACCCTCCAAGGGCGGGTCAAACGCTTTGTCGACTTTGGCGACAGCTGTCGCGTCCCCAATGGCAACTCGAATCGAAGTGCCAACATTTTCTGTGGGGCAGGTGTGGTGGACCACAACATGGTAGGGGCCTGATTCACCGACTTCGATGTTCCATTCAATGGCCCCTTTAGGATCGATCCAGTTGGTGAAGAACGAATTGTTCGGGGCGCGAGCGCTTCGTTCGACGCCCCCTTTCGCTTCTCCGTCTCTCGCTGGCAAGACCGTTCGCTTGCCATACCCAACGGTGAAGGGACGTGCAGGGGCGGTAGCTATGATCTGTTTCATCTCTGCCGTTTGTTTTGCCAATAGATCCTGCATGCGCTCAGAGACCTTTGGGAATTTTTCGTTGACAGGATGCCGCTGAGATCGATCGTTTTCGATGTCGAACAGTTTGCCAGCTCCATCGATACGAAAACGTTGCGTTCGCAGTGAAGCCCCTTTTCGGAAAGAGAGCAACGCTCGGTCTTGCCAGTCTTTGCCGTCGCCCAACAAGAGTGGTTCTAGGCTGCGCCCATCGAGTGGTTTTTCACTGATCAATTCGACGTTTGCCAAATCACTTAGGGTTGGAAGGAAATCGATGGCTGCGGCAACCTGATCGATCTTTTTTCCGGCGGCTAATTTTCTAGGCCAGCGAATCAGGCAAGGAACACGGATGCCCCCTTCGTCAATCGATCCCTTCCGCCCTTTCATGTCGCCGTTCCAACGCCAGGAATTAGGACCGTTGTCGGAAAAGTAAATAACGATCGTATTTTCCGCTAAGTTCTGTTCGTCTAGCACTTGGAGAATACGTCCAACGTTCCAGTCAATGTTCTCGACCATGGCAAGCGCCGCACGGGAGAAGAGTTCGTCCTCTTTTTCAGGATCGCGATTGCGCATTTTTAGGTCCACGCCATCAAATTTCTCGTAGAACCGATCGGGAATGTGCATCGGTGAGTGAGGCGTATTTAGCGGGACATAACAAAAGAACGGTTCGGATTTGTTCTCTTCGATAAACTCGATGGCGTGGTTGGTTAGGTCATCGACAAGGTATCCCTTCCCTTTGACTGCGGTATTGTTGTGGTCCAAGGGTGGTTCGAAATAAGTCCCCCAGTGTCCCGAAGTGAATCCGTAATACTCGTCGAAGCCTCGATCGTTGGGATGATAGGGAGGCTGTGACCCATTGTGCCATTTCCCGAAAGCTCCCGTTCGGTAGCCCGCTTTCTGGAAAGTATCTGCGATCGTGATTTCGTCTAGATTCAATCGTTCGTCACCCCGTGTGACTCCTCGCACGCCGGTCCGAATGAAGTACCGTCCAGTAAGCATTTCAGCGCGAGTCGGAGCACAGACGGCGCTGACATAGAAATTCTCGAATGCGACGCCGTCCGCCGCCAATGAGTCGATGTTGGGTGTCGATAGATTGGTGTTCCCGTGAAGGCTTAAATCACCCCAGCCTTGGTCATCTGCCAGAATCATGACGATGTTGGGACGTTCGGCGGCGGTCGCCTGCCGAGCGATTGGGCTGAGGAATAGAGCACTGAGGGCTGCCAAAAACGGCACCGCCAGTGCGGTAAGCGGCAAGGTCGATGAAGCCGGCCCAGGTTGGCCGCCAACCCGTTTTTGATCGGCCGACGAAGTCTTGGCAAAGTACTGGGACATTAGGGATCCTCTTCCTCGGGTGTTGATTAGGGGGTGCAGGGCAGCCTGCGGCATCGTCAGCAAACAGACGGTCTGCTGAGATGGATCAGTGGGTGTTAGATGCGAATAATCGCGCCGATCAGCGGCATCGGTAGCAATCAAAAACCGACAATCGGTCACATGTCACAGTCTCTTCGCTGGTGCCGCGGAAGTCAAATATTGGCTTTGGCTCCAGCCGTTCGTACATTGCCAATCTGCCGATATTCGGACCGAACACCAACCCGATCAAAGCAATCAGGTTTGGTTGTCGATTGTCGCAGATCAGCGGTTTGGCAGTACTAGTTTGCGGGCATATCAATGCCCATTTCGTCCAGTAGATGATCGGCTCCATAAACGATGCCGGTTAGCCATAAGACATAGCGGATATCGACGCCGATTGACCGCGAGTAGCTTTGGTCCCAAGCAAAATCGTTAATCGTCGCTTCGAAACAACGATCGAAGTTGACCCCGACCAACTCTCCCCTTCCATTCAAGATCGGGCTTCCCGAATTGCCGCCGGTGGTATCGGTATCGTACAGAATCGCGACGGGGACATCGTCAAGTTCAGGACTGCGGAAGGGGCCTAGGTCGCCCGCCTGCTGTTTCGCAATCACCTCTGCGGGAGTTATAAAAGGTGCGACGCCAGTCGTTTTGGCAATCACTCCCGACAACGTCGTCAACGGAGTCTTGATCACAGCGTCCTCTGGCGAGTAGCGTCGCACATGGCCGCAGGTAAATCGCAGTGTCGCGTTCGCGTCGGGGACAAAATTGGTTTGCATAAAACGTCTTTTGATAAGCAGCAGACGCCCATACAGTTCACTCAATTCCCCTTCCCTTGTCTTTTGGGTCTCACGGATTTGGAGGTAGGTCGGGTAGAGCTGCAGCATGAGTTGTAGCAGCGGATCTTTGACCTCGTTTAGTTGCTGGACGTCCATTGCCAAGCATTCTTCGAGGAAATTCCAATCGTCAAGTTTTGTTTGTTCAACGAGTTGTGCGGAGACCGTCGGGATCGCTTCCGCAGAGGCCAGCAAAGGTGTGAGGGCTGGAATCGTTTGTTCGGCATCGACCAAGGCAAGCCGCTGCAGGATGTCGGCGAGGATCGCTTGGTCGGTTGCTTGGTGGTAGTCATTCACCGAGCTTTTTAGTTTTTGCAGCGATTGATCCCAGTTCTTGTCCAGATAGGGCGTTTCGCGATCGAGGTTCGGTTTTTGCCGCTCGTGGGCGGCATCGATCACAAAAAACGCAAACGAGGCGGCGCGACTGGCAGACCGCAATTGGTTCAGGTTGATTTCTAGCGGAGCGGCTGCGGTCATTTGGTCGTAGACAGCTTCTATTTCCGCCTGCAGGGTGCCAAATTGTTCGCGGTTGGCTGGTTCGGATTCGATGAACTTTTGCAGTTCGGCTTCCTGGTCTTGGCGATTTTTAACAATGTCGGCTCGGACAAGTCCTTGAAGCTGGCCGCGGGATCGCTTTTCAACATTGGATAAGGAACGCATCCGTGAGGCATGTTTGATTTCGACTTCGCGGTTGTCCTTGCCCGCGTTTTCCATGATTGCCATCTGGGAATTGTACAGATCGATAATGGTCGGCAGCCGCAGGTTTTGTTCGTAAAGCAAAAAGGCAGACGTTTTATGGCGAGCCGTTCTACCGGGATAGCCAAGTAGAAAAACGGCATCCTCTTCCTCGACACCAGCGGCAGAAACCTGAATGAAACGTTGAGGTTCGTACGGAACGTTATCGGCATGGTACGTCGCGGAGGAGCCATCGGGTGCGACGTAGGCTCGCATGAATGAAAAGTCGCCGGTGTGCCGTGGCCACATCCAGTTATCGATCTCACCACCAAAATTTCCCACCGATTGTGGAGGTGCAAAGACCAAACGGATGTCCTTTAAGTAGGTATAGCGAAACAGAACGTACGATTCTCCTGCGAACATTTCCGCGACTTCAGCGCGGAACTGTGGAGCTGCCTGTTCGGCCGCGAATTCAATTTCCTTACTCTTCTTTTCAATCGCTTTGGTCCGTTCCAAAAAGGTCATATCCTGACGCACCGCTGAAAGAACTTCTTGGGAAACATCGCGGTAGTCTTCGGTGACCCGGACCACATAGTCGGGCGCTGGGATTTCATCCTGTTGCGTATTCGCTTGGAAGCCGTCGGTTAAATAATCCTGCTTGCCTTGGCTTGCCTGCTGGATTGCACCATACGCACAGTGGTGGTTGGTGATGATCAGCCCCTTGGGAGACACGAACGACCCCGTGCAACCATTCACCTTGCAAACACCATCGACCAGGCTGTTCGCATGCGGTTTGAATATCTGGTCGGCAGTCAATTCAATCCCGCGCGCCGCTAGATCCAAGCTTCGCAGTTCGCTCATCGGATACATCCCCTCTTCTGCAATCGCAGTTAAGGAACAGCCGACTCCGCAGAGCAGCGTTATGAATCCGAATAGACGCGAGCAAGAAAGGGGAAAGACATGGGGCGATGTTGGGCAAGCTTGGCAGGGCATGTCAGATCATGAGGGGCGTGAAGGTGTCAATTTTGGGAAACCACTGGGACGCTGCATTCCGTCTACAATAACGGATTGCCGGGCTGTATCCCACTTCGTCCGTTGTTGTTCGATCAAATCTAGTGGTTTTTCGAGGGTCGCATGTTAAATCGTTGCTGTCGTCTATTGGTGTTGGGGGTGGTGCTGGGGACCCTGTTCGCGATGCATTCGCAAGCCAACGCCGATGAACGGCCTCGGTTATTAGTGTTGACCGACATCGGGGGAGACCCCGACGACCGCCAGTCGATGATACGGTTGATGGTCTATTCCAATGCCTTTCGGATCGAAGGGCTTGTCGCTACCGCTTCGGGGGTTCCAGGCGAACTGAAAGAGAAGATCACGCAACCTCATTTGATTCGCGAAATTGTTTCAGCCTATGGGGAGGTCCGTCCCAATCTCGCGAAACATGAAGAAGGCTGGCCGACGGTCGAACAGCTTTCGGGTGTCATCAAGACAGGCAGTCCCCAGCGTGGCAGAAAGCACATCGGTAAAGGAAATGATACGGAAGGTTCTGCATGGTTGATCGAGCGGATCGACGCCGGTTCACCGGAAGACCCTTTGAATATCGCAATTTGGGGCGGTCAGTCCGATTTGGCGCAAGCCTTATGGCGAGTCCAAACGGATCGGAGTGCGGCGGAATATGCCAAGTTCGTTAAACGGTTTCGCGTGTATGACATTGCAGATCAAGACCGGATCGCCAACTGGATGCATGAACAGTTTCCCGGTTTGTATTACATTCTTAGCCGGGCCCCTGCCGGAAAGGATTCGCGAACCGCGACCTTTCGAGGCATGTATTTGACGGGGAACGAGCAGTTAACTTCGGAGGAATGGATTCGAGAAAACATTCTCGGAACGGGGCCGCTCGGTAGCCGCTACCCATTAAAAACGCATACGAATCCCAATCCGTATGGGTGCCTAAAAGAAGGGGATACACCTTCGTGGTTTTTCTTCTTGCCCAAAGGAGGGAACGATCCCACAGACCCCACCAAGTCGGGCTGGGGCGGGCAATTCTATCAAGCGAGCGATGGATGGTACCGCGATGACGGGCCTCACTACCGCGAGGCCCGCGAAACGGTCAGCCGTTGGCGGGAGAAATTTCAAGAAGATTTTGCATTGAGAATGTCCTGGAGCAAGTAGCCGCTTGCGAGTGAATGTATCTAGAGGATCGTTAACCCCAGCACTGATAATTCGTTGCCGCAAAAGGTGTTGCCTGGCACGAGATCCCACAAGCCGAGTGAGAGACCGCAAAGTGTAAAATGCCGCAGCAGGGACAGCCATTTTGCATTTTGCATTTTGCAGTTTCCTTCACCCGCAAGTGGCTTGTTGGTTTCGTCGAAAGCGGAGGATGATTGTCGCCTTTCGCTCCGCGAAAGTAACTTTAAGGGAGCGTTCTTTCGCGGGAGCGAAAGGCGACAATCACTCAATCACCAAGCTGTTCGCCAGCTTCGTGGCGGGCAGCCCTGTCGTTAACTGCTCAGCCTGGCTTTTGGAGGGATCCTAAAGGACCCCTTTGGTGCTGGGAATCGCGTCGCTGCGTGGATCGGATTCGGCTGCCATTCGGACGGCTCTGGCGACCGCTTTAAAAATGCCTTCCGAGATGTGGTGGGCATTGCGGCCGTAGTGCATCAAGACATGCAGATTGCACTTCGCGTTGGCGGCAAAGCTTTGCCAGAAGTGTTCCACCAGTTCGGTGTCAAAGGTTCCGATCTTATCGGCGGAGATGGGGGCTTGGTATTCGAAGGCATACCTTCCACCCATATCAACAGCCGCCGTCACCAGGACTTCGTCCATTGGCAGCGTAAAGTGTCCGTAACGGCGGATACCAGCTCGATCCCCGAGGGCCTGATCGATTGCCTGGCCCAAACAGATTCCGATGTCTTCGGTGGTGTGATGATCGTCGACATGCAGGTCGCCGGTGGCTTCGACCGTTAGATCGATTAAAGCATGTTTGGCGAACAGGTCCAGCATGTGGTCCAAGAAACCAATGCCGGTTTTGCGCTCGCCTGCTCCGGAACCGTCCAGATCAATCGATAGACGGATTTGAGTTTCGCCGGTCTGGCGATCGATAGTCGTTTTTCGAGACATTTCTATTGGGCCTACATCTGTGCTAAGAGCATCAAGCAAGCATCGACTTGATCATCGGTGCCTACACTTATACGTAATCCATCTCCCCACTCAGGGAAATCCATGTATCGCACGAGGATTTGACTCTTTTTCAGTTGCTCGTACATCTCTTTGTGCGATTTATGCGGGTGCTGACACCAGACAAAGTTCGCTTGTGACGGAGTTACCTTGAACCCGATTTCAGTCAGCTTTTGCTCCATGCGACGTCGGGTCGCTTTGATCTTTTGCACATTATCTGCCAGCCATTCGCTGCTGCCGACGGCGGCCGTTGCAGCTGCGATGGAGAGTGCATCGCAGTTATAGCTGTCCTTGATTTTGCCAAGCTCGGCAATTCGGTGTGGCTGGGCAATCACAAACCCAAACCGCAAACCGGCGAGCGCGTAGGATTTGCTAAGCGTCCGCGTGATGAAGATGTTCTCGTTTTGCTCGACCAGTTTAAGGCAGTTGGTCTCGGCAAAATCGGCGTAGGCTTCGTCGACAACCAATGGGCAGGGAAGCCGCTCGGCAATCTCTAGAACTTCGTCTGGTGTCAGAACCGTACCGCTTGGGCTGTTGGGGTTCGGCAGGAAAGCTAGACGCAGTTTTTGTTCTCCGTCGCTGCTCGCTTCGCCAAAAGCGGCTGGCAATTTCCAGTCCTTGTCGAATTCGGTTTGCTCCCAGTCGGCGCCTTGGATATCGGCCAGAGTTCGATACAGAATGTAGCTGGGATAAGGCAGACGGAGGCGTTCGCCTTCACCCACCATCGCGCGGACCAAGATCGTCAAGATTTCATCGCTTCCGTTTCCAGCCAGGATCCAGTCGGGACCGGGAAGCCCCAGCGTTTCGGCCGCTTGCCGGCGGAAAGAGGACGCTGTGGGATCGGGGTACCGTTGCAGGCCAGCCTGAGCTGCCGAAATGATTGCCGCAGTGACCGCCGGAGGCGCTGGATACGGATTCTCGTTGGTGTTTAATTTTATAAACTTGCCACCCTGCGGTTGTTCACCGGGGACATAGGGGTGCATCTTGGCCAGGGTAGCACGAAATGGATTGGATTTTACGGACATTCGTAGAACAGCTATTTCAGGATGAAGCGAATCGCAAGCGGGAGAGGAACCGTCAATTTTGCGGAGCGGTACGTTTGGGAAAGGCTGCCGGATGACCGTACCAGTTGAGGATCTCTGGCGTCCGGCTTGCTAGTAAGACGGCCTTTGCGTGGAGATGTTCAGGCCCATGAGTGTAATCCCATTCGGTCCGCTCTTCGTATCGCAGGACATGCAGCCCTTCGGTTTCCACGGCCCACTGCAGTAATTGATTGGGGGCGAAATGGTTGATCACGTGGACCGCGGTTTCGCTGACCGGTTCGGTCCGCTGTGGGCCTCGTCCGGTTGGGGAACCGGGGTCGTCGGTCGTATGGACTTCGACATACAACGCACCCGTATCCACTAGCGACTGAATCATATGCTCCCAAAGCTCTTTTGCAGCCTGTAGGGGAATATGGTCTAGAACCGTCGTGGCTGCGATAAAACCGTATGTCGCCGGAGCTAACTGCAATTCCCGAACATCCAGCGCCAGTGTGTCGATCCACTTGGAAAGGTGCTCTTCTTTGGCGCGCTGTTCGATCCGCTGCAACCCGGTTTCCGAGCGGTCGACCGCGGTCACGTGCAATCCGCATCGTGCCATTTCAAGGGTGTCCCGTCCTGCCCCGGCCCCTAGATCGATGGCTTTGCCCTGGGGGCGGCATTGTTCCAGGAAAGAGGCTAATTCAGGCGACGGAGTTCGCCCATACGCGGGGGATTCGCGTTGATAGGCTTCTTGAAAAGGATCGCTAGGGGGGGGCAAGGAAGCCACGCATCGAACCTGGGTATTAAGAGAGGGAGGGGGGAACCGATCGTTTTATTCGCCAGCGGCTTGCTCGTACAGCCGACGGATTTCCGTCAGGTCGACATCGATCGGTGGCATGCTGGGGTCCATGTCGCGCATCGTATCGCGGACGATCGCCGCCACAGCCGCATTGCGGTACCATTTTCGATCGGATGGGATCACGAACCAAGGGGCATGCTTTTTATTGCATTTGTCAAAAACGTCTTCGTAGGCTTTGCGGTAGTCAGGCCATCTTTTCCGAGCTTCATAATCGCCCGGGTTTAGTTTCCAGTGCTTTTCCGGAAGGTCCAACCTTTCTTTAAAACGTTCCAGTTGTTCTTCCGGGCTGATGTGTAAATAGAACTTTAGGATTCGAGTTCCGCGGTGAGCGAGCAACGCTTCGAATTGATTGATCATCTCGTAACGCTGGGACCAGAGCTCTTTCGGAACCAGATCTTCGACGCGGACCACCAGGACGTCTTCATAGTGCGAACGATTAAAAATGGAGATCATTCCGGTGGCGGGCGTTGCCCGGTGGATCCTCCATAAAAAATCATGCGAGCGTTCGATCGCGGTGGGGACTTTAAATGGATACGTGCGGCAGCCTTGCGGATTCATCTGTCCCAGGACTTTGCGGATCAGGCCGTCTTTGCCTGCCGCGTCGGGAGCTTGCAAGACGATCAATAACGATTGTTTTCCCTCGACAAACAGACGGTACTGCAAATTGCGAAGCTCTTCGATGGCGTGACTGGTAAATAAGGTTCCCTCTTCCTTGTCGCGAAAAGGGCCCATCACCTTGCTGTCGATCGCTTCCAATTGGACGCGTTTTTTGGTGGAGACAATATGCTGATTGACGAAATCAAAATCCATGCGGGAGCTCAATAGGCGACGAGGAAAAGGAAGCAGACGACGTTTGGCGGGTGCTGTGGGGGAAACGGTGGCCGTGCATTATAGAGTCGCCTCAAGACGGAAAAAGCGAAATCCGCAGCGGTCGCGGAAGGCACGCTGCGACTCGCTTGAAAATGATGTCGTAAGGTATTGTAAGTCAAGGGGTTATGGATTCGTTTAGGGGCTTGTGGGCCGTTGTGAACAAGCCCTTTTTGCGGTAGAATTAGCCGCTTGAGAAAGGGGGTCATGCTCGCCCTCTGACCGCCAGAATGGCTTCAACTAATAAGGACAGTTATTTGTCTACCGACGGCAACGATCCCGAGAACGGAAACGGCGAAGAAGAGGGGATGGCCCCGAAACTAGATCTCCAACATGGCTTTGGGGAAAGCGGTCAAGGCGGAGCCGGTGCGCTTCGAATGATCGACCTGCCGATTGAAGATGAACTTCGCGAAAGCTACCTGACGTACGCGATGAGCGTCATCGTCAGTCGAGCCTTGCCGGATGTTCGTGACGGTCTGAAGCCAAGTCAGCGGCGAATCCTGGTCGCCATGAATGACTTGAATCTGGGCCCCGGATCCAAGCGTGTTAAATGCGCCAAAATTTCTGGTGATACGTCGGGTAACTATCACCCGCACGGTGAAAGCGTGATCTATCCGACTTTGGTCCGGATGGCTCAGGAGTGGAACCTGCGGAGCATGCTGATCGACAAGCAGGGGAACTTCGGTTCGATTGCCGGTCTGCCTCCGGCGGCTATGCGATATACCGAAGCAAGGATGTCCGCTGTCGCCGCTCAGATGCTGGATGACCTGAAATTCGATACGGTCGACTACATTCCGACTTACGACGAAGTTCGCACGGAACCAACCGTGCTGCCCAGTCGGTTTCCGAACCTGCTGGTTAACGGATCGGGTGGTATCGCCGTTGGGATGGCAACCAGTATCCCGCCGCATAATCCGGGCGAGGTCTGCGAAGCGTTGATCCGGTTGATCGACAATCCGGACATGACGATCGCCGAAATCATGACCGTCATGCCCGGCCCCGATTTCCCGACCGGCGGGATCATCTGTGGTCGCTCCGGTATCATCCGCGGCTACACCACCGGTCGAAGCACGATCCAGGTTCGGGCTCGTTGCAAGATCGAGGAAATGAAGGGGAACCGGTTCCGCATTGTGGTTTCGGAAATCCCGTACCAGCAAGCTCGTGACCGAGTGATTGAAAAGATCGCGGCACTGGTTAACGATGATCGAATCAAAGGGATTTCGGCGATTCGCGACGAAAGCGATCTGAAAGAACCGGTTCGGTTGGTCATCGAATTGAAACGGGATGCCGATCCAGATGTCGTTCTCAATCAGCTGTATCAGTTCTCGCCACTACAAGATTCGTTCTCGGTCATCTTGTTGGCTTTGGTCGACGGAAAGCCAAGAGAGCTAACCGTCAAAGAAATGTTGCAGGAATTCCTGCGGCATCGTTTGGTGGTCATTCGCCGCCGTACTCAGTTCTTGCTGAATCGGGCTCGACGCCGAAAACATACGGTCGAAGGCCTGTTGTTGGCGTTGGCCAACATCGACGAAATCATCAAAACCATTCGAACAAGCCGTACCCAGCCGGAAGCAAAAAAACGGCTGATGCAGATCGAATGCCCGGCCGCTCTGATGCAGCGAGCCATCGGCGATAAGGGGTTTGAGCAGTTTGTCGAGGAGCGTGGTGCAGCCGATTCGTACACGCTGACAAGTGTTCAAACCGATGCGATCCTGCGGATGACGCTGGGGCAATTGGTCAACCTGGAACAAGAGAAACTTGGCGGCGAACATGCTCAGCTGTTGGAAGAGATCCTGGAATACCTGGATATCTTGGGCAGCCAAGAACGTATCTATGGAATCATCAAGGACGACTTGATCGAAATGCAGCGTCGGTTTGGTGATAAACGCCGTACCGAAATTAGCACCGAAGAACTCGGTAATATCGATCTTGAAGATCTGATCACCGAAGAAACGATGGTCGTTTCCATCAGTCACCGCGGCTATATCAAGCGGACCCCCGCCACCACCTATCGAGCTCAGCGCCGAGGCGGAAAAGGACTCAAGGGGGCCAAGACCGAAGACGAAGATCCGATCGAACATCTGTTTGTCGCCAGTACCCACGCCTACCTGTTGTTCTTTACGACCACCGGGAAGGTTCGCTGGCAGAAGGTCTATGACCTGCCACAGTTGTCTCGTGAAAGCCGCGGCCGAGCGATCGTCAATCTGTTGAATCTGGAAGAGAACGAGCAGATCGCGGAATGCTTGGCGATCCGCGATTTCGATCAGCCCGGCCACTTCATCATGATGGCCACCCGCGAAGGGTTGGTTAAAAAGACCAGCTTGGAAAGCTACAGCCGTCCGAAACGTGGCGGGATTATCGCGATTAAGCTGCGTGAAGATGACAGTTTGGTCGACGCAGCCGTTGTCGGTCCCGAAACCGAAGTGGTGTTGGTCACCAAGTCGGGGATGGCGATCCGCTTCGCAGAAAGTGATGCTCGATCGATGGGGCGAAATACCTCCGGCGTGAAGGGCATCAATCTAGGCAAGGATGACGAAATCGTCGGAATGGTCGTCGCCGATCCCGATGCAACGTTGCTGACCGTCTGCGAGAAAGGTTACGGCAAACGGACGCCGTTTGGACCAAACGCCGCTGCGGATAGCGATGAAGAAAACGAAGAAGAAACCTCTGGATCGGCTCGCTATCGCACCCAACGCCGTGGTGGCAAAGGGTTGCGAGACATTCGCACCAGCGAGCGGAACGGGAATGTTGTCGATATCGTGCGGGTCACCGACGATGACGAGATTCTGATGATGACTGCCAAAGGCAAGATTCAGCGGGTCGCCGCTCGTGAAATCAGTGTGATCGGTCGAAACACTCAAGGGGTTCGGATCATGAACCTCGGCGACGATGACACCCTGATCGCCGTCGTTCGAGTCCCGGCAGAAGAGAAGGAAGAAGAAGGAGCCACACCTGAAGGTGTAACGCCGGAAGGGACTGCTTCGGAAACGGGCGATGTTAAAGCTGCCGATTCCGACGCTGCGACCGAGCAAGCTCCCGCTCCGGAAGATTCGCCAGAGGATGATTCGGAATCGACCGAAGAGTAAAACCAGTAAGCTGCAATGCGGGGCCCTCACCCGGGCTCCGCAAGCTTTCTACTTTCATAGCGGAACGGCGCGAGCCGTCCGGCTCTCGTCCTGCCAATCCCACGTATGTACCGGTCGGTTCGCGCCGTTCCGCGAGGCAAACATCTCGCCCCAAATACTTTCTTAGCGAAACGACAAAAGCCCAATGCCATCTACTTTGGCTGTCTAGGGGCGCATTTCCTGGCGGATCGAAGCAAGCTGACCGGCAAATTTATGGTCTGTTCAATGCGCTTGCCGGACGGCTCGCGCCGTTCCGCTAACAATGTAGATGGCATTGGACGCAAGCCGTCCGGCAGTCGGCTTAGAAATCCCGCGTGTTCCCCGGTCGGTTCGTGCCGATCCGCGAGGAATTTCGGCGGGCACATCTCGCTCTGCGGATGATAGTCCCTACCGGCTGCCAATTCCTTCGGTTCGAACCTGGTCTTTGAACAGGTTGTCGAATTTTCGAATTTTGGGAGCGACGGTTGATTGGCAGTAGGCTTGATACGGGTTTTTGCGGAAGTAGTCCTGATGATATTCTTCCGCCAAATGAAATTGCCCGACGGGCGTGACTTCCGTGACAATCGGTCTGCGGAACTTTGGCGATTTGTTTAGTTTCGCGATCACTTTTTCCGCTTCGGCTTTTTGTGCTTCGTCGTGATAAAAGATTGCGCTGCGGTACTGCGGCCCTTTATCGACACCTTGCTGGTTCAAGGTCATCGGGTTGTGGATCTGAAAAAAGACATCCAGTAGTTGTCGGTAAGAGACAACATTGGGGTCGTAGAAAATCTGGATCGCCTCGGCATGTTTGGTCCTCTTGGAAAGGACCATCTGGTAGTTCGGGTTCGTCACGTCAGGGTCTCCGGTATAGCCGGAAACGACATCGTTGACTCCCTTCATTCGCTCGAACACAGCTTCGGTGCACCAGAAACATCCACCGGCCAGTGTCGCCACTTCTTCTCCTTCGCGAGGCATCAGGCCAGAGGTTTTTTGAGCGTGCCCGCTGGGGGCAGCCACAAATCCTCCGAGCACGAGTCCCAGGAAGATCGCCAGTGATTTTCTTGATTCTCGTGTCAACACTTGATTCTCCAGGCGAAGGATAAAGTCGTCGTTTCCGGGGCGGGAGGACCATAAAACGAGGGCCTGCAGAAAAGCAGGCCCTCTTAGCAATGTTCAAAAAGGAGCTCAGCCCACCTGCTAGTTTACAGCAAGTTGCGGTCGGCTAGCAATCTTTCAGCGTCCAGAGCGGCCATGCAGCCGGTTCCTGCGGACGTAATTGCCTGGCGATAGTAGTCGTCGGCAACATCACCTGCCGCAAAGACACCTTCGACGCTGGTCGCGGTGCGGAAGGATTGGGTCCAGCGAATGTAGCCTTTGTCCGTCAATTCGACCTGATCGCCCAGGAAGCTGGTGTTTGGGGTGTGCCCGATGGCTAGGAATAGGCCACCTGCTTCGACGGTATTTTCCTTGTTTTCCACATTTTGGCGAAGCCGGATCGCGCTAACGCCTTGGGAGTCGTCGCCCAGCACTTCTTCGACTTCGTGGTTCCAAAGGACTTCGATTTTCTCAGTGCTTTCCAAGCGTTCCTGCATGATTTTGGAAGCTCGTAATTCGTCGCGGCGGACCACCAAATAGACTTTGGATGCGAATTTGCTTAGGTAGCTGGCTTCTTCGATCGCGCTGTCGCCACCGCCGACGACGACCAGGGGTTTGTTGCGGAAGCGAGGCAACGCTCCGTCGCAAACCGCACAGGCACTGACGCCGCGATTTTTGTAAGCATCTTCTGAATCAAGGCCCAAGTAATTGGCTCGAGCTCCGGTTGCGATGATCAGCGTATGGCAACGGTGTGTGCCGTTTTCCAAGGTTTCGATCGTGAACGGGCCTTTGCTTAGGTCCGTTGCCGTCACGTCGTCGGTGATGACTCGAGTCCCAAAATTGCGGGCTTGTTGCCGCATTAGGTTCATCAGCTCGGGGCCGGTGACCGCGTGCGCTTCCTCTTCGACGGGAGGGAGCATGTATTTTTGCTCGTCATCGATCGCCGAATTGACGAACTGAGACAGTTTTCCCGAGGGAAATCCTGCGTAGTTTTCGACTTCGGTCGTCTGGGCAAGCTGGCCTAGAGGGAGGGTCCCCTGTTGGCGGTTTTCTTCCGTGTTGGCACCTTCGAAGACCAGAGGCTCCAAATTGGCTCGGGAAGCGTAAATAGCGGCCGACCAAGCGGCGGGACCACTTCCGATGATGATTGCTTTTTCGATTTTATCCGTCACGTGGGCTTTAGCTCCGTTGGAGACGTGGGCGATGGGGTGTTGCGCGGTTATTATAGGCAGTTCATCCTTGTGTCGAGTACCGGCCGACGGGCAGTTCATTTTCCTCTATCTAGTAGCCAATTAAACGATGACGACTCTTCTGGTAGCTGTGGCCTCCATGCTCGGGTTTATCGTTGCCTATAACACGTACGGAAAGTGGTTGGCAAAGTACCTGTTTGGGCTGACGGATAAAAATGTCACTCCCAGTCACGAAATGCGGGACGATGTCGATTTTGTCCCGACCCGTCGCTCCGTTATTTTCGGTCATCACTTCACTAGTATCGCCGGAACGGGGCCGATCGTCGGTCCGGCTTTGGCGGTTTTCTGGGGTTGGCTACCGGCTCTTTTGTGGGTCATTTTTGGATCGATCCTGATCGGCGGCGTCCACGATTTGGCAGCTCTGGTTATTTCCCTTCGCAACCGAGGCCAGACGATTGGCGAAGTTGCCGGGCGATTGATTTCGCCTCGAGCCAAATTGCTTTTCCTGATCGTGTTGGCCGCCGCACTGACGATCGTCTTGGCGGTCTTTGGATTGGTGATTGCGACGGTTTTTTCGATCTATCCCGAATCGGTGCTGAGCGTATGGGTGGCGATGCCAGTGGCTGTGGTGATCGGGCTTTGGGTCTATCGCCGCGGTGGAGGCCTCTTGGCGCCAAGTCTGATTGGGTTGGCGTTGTTGTATGCGGCGGTCTACATCGGGGCGTATTACCTCCCGATTGATTTGAAACATATCTTTCCGACCGAAAATCATTTCTGGAATCCAAAGGTTGTCTGGACGCTGATCCTGTTGGTCTACGCCTTTGCCGCTTCGGTATTGCCCGTTTGGTTGCTGCTGCAGCCGCGTGACTATATCAACAGCCAGCAGTTGTACGTGGCCCTTGGCTTGCTGGTGATTGGGCTTGGAATGGCATCGGTTACCGGCAGTGCCGACCTCTTCAATTCGGCTCCTGCGATCGCGCAAAACGTTCCTGCCGGAGCCCCCCCGATGCTTCCGTTTTTGTTTATTACGATTGCATGTGGTGCGTGTAGCGGATTTCACTGCCTGGTCAGTAGTGGGACAACCAGTAAACAGATTGCCTGTGAAACCGATGCCCAAGCGGTTGGTTATGGTGCGATGCTGTTGGAGGGAGCGTTGGCAGTGATCGTTATCCTTGCCTGTTGTGCAGGCGTTGGGATGGGGCCGATCATCAGGAATAATGTCGATGGAGTCATCCGGTATGAAAACCAAATGGACGCCGAAGGAGTCGCCGTGACCGGGACCGCTGCGTGGGCTGAATACTATCGAGCCGACGGAAAGTGGAGTGATCACACGTTGGGGAAAAAACTGGCTGCGTTTGTGGATGGTGGAGCCAATTTTATCAGCACCATTGGCGTTCCTTTGCAGCTATCGATCGCAATCATGGCCGTTCTGGTCGCGAGTTTTGCTGCGACAACGCTCGATACGGCGACGCGTCTGCAGCGTTACGTGTTGCAGGAATTGGGGACGACGCTGCATGTCAAACCGCTGCAAAATAAGTACGTAGCGACTTCGGTTGCCGTCGGCGTCGCGGCACTCATTGCGTTTCAAGGGGGGGATAAGCCTGGAGCCGGAGGCCTGTTGCTGTGGCCGCTCTTTGGAGCAACCAATCAATTGCTCGCCGGATTGGCTTTGATGGTCGCCTTTTTCTACTTGACTCGTCGAGGCAAACCTTTGGCTGTCATCGGAATCCCGATGGTCATCATGATGCTGATGCCTGCCTGGGCGATGGGATACAACCTCGCATTCGATTGGATTGAACAGCGAAACTGGCTGTTGATCGCATTCGGGATCGGAACTTTGGCCCTGCAGGTTTGGATGATTGCTGAAGGAGTCATCCTCTGGCGATCGGCCCGAGGCGTATTAGAGACACAGTTGCCACCACTGAAAAAGCCAAGTGGAAACTAGGGCGTCGACTAGGTGCCCGCAACGACTGCAGGGACATGAAGTTTCTAAGACGCCCAGCGTGAAGGCTGCATGATTTTTGCAGCCGATCATCGATACGACAACAACGCCTCGCTCACGCCCGAGGCAAGGATTCTTGTCGTTTACAAGCACGAAGCGCCAGTTTTGATGTTGCGCTTTTGAGGTGATTGCGGTGGTCAATCGTCCTGATTTCCGTACCCTTGCGGATGCCTCAAATCATTCGGCTATTCCACCACCTTTTTAGCTCCAGGTATCGAGAGTTCCGTTTCCGGCTTGCCCCGGACCGGGACAAGCCCGGCGGAAGCAAAGTAGCCCACTCCAGAAAGCGCAACTTCAAAAAGCGCCAGCGAGTAATCAGGACGGTCACGCATACGATTCAATTGGATCCGCGCCAGCGTGTCGTTTATTCACTCGCTTGCGATTCGTGCGGCGTGTATCGGCCAGCCTGCTGGGCCGAAAATGTTCTCGCGTAAGCGTTTCGTGGTAACGCCGCTACCGGTTGGCGTCACTTTAAACCGTGCGGCCGGTTAGTAGTCGTACCACAGACCGAATCCAAGCTGCTGTTCATTTTGCTGGTAGAACGAGTACTGTTGGCTTTTGCCATTGAAGTACTGCAGTCCAATTCGGAACAGACCGGACGAGGCATTCCGACGCCACGCCCAGCCGATCTGGCTGTTGAAGTGACCGCCAAAGTCCAGCTCTTCGCGGAGATGTCCTTGAATCGCGTAGAATGGTTGGCCTCGCATGCCAGTTGCAAATCGAGGTGCACGTTCGATCCCGAACATGAACTCCCATTCTTTACTGATGTCACTGTAAAACGCCCAGCCGGCCTCTCCGTAGATTCGAGTTGCCGGCGTCAGCCAGTACCCTGCCCCGATGAAGAGGACGTCGCGGCTAAAATTTAGACGATTAAAATCCGGGCGTTTTAAAAGGTACTCATCCCCAACGTGCGAACTTAGGTGATAGTATCCGAAGCGTGTGTGTAGCCTTCCGAAACCAAATGAGACCGGGACGCCGGCTCGGAAATCGACGCTCTTAACATCCATGTTTTCACCTGGAATCAAGCGGACGTTGGCGGACCCTTCGGTATCGATCTGCATCCCACGCATGTACGGTCCTTCGCCACCTTGATTGTGTCGCAACAAACCGAAGCGTCCCCCTAAGGTTCCATCGACAAGGCCTTCGTCTCCTCCTGACCAAACGCCGGCCATCCGTGACGCTTTGACGTCCGCAAGATAGAGCGGATAGATCGTGCCAGCGGGCAGCGGTTCCCAGCCAAGGGCCGGGCCGTGTGTATCCCACGCTTGTTGCGTTGCCCCTTCATTCATCCAGGTAAGGTCGGAAGGTGAGAAATCAAGCGGCGCTGGTTCACAAGGATGCGACTGCTGGTATGGATCGAAAGTGTCGTATGACTGCGCCGCCGCTTTGGTTCCCATCACAAAAAGGAGAAGGAATGCGGCGACATGGCTTATAATGAGGTTATCCCTGTGGGGACATACGGCACCTGTCACAAGCTTTTGCAATGGCAAAAACTGTGGCGGGAAGACTTTAGAGAATTTCGGCGGATTCATGAAAATCTTTTACTAAGTCTTCCGCATCCATAGCCAGACCAGTTCATGGCTTGGCGGTTTTGTGGTTTCCGTTAATCAAATTTATGAAGGAAGTGATGGAGTGCGGTTTGGTCCTACCCCTGTCCGTTTTAAAAGCAAAAGCAAACGATTCGGCTTGTGCCTCCCGTTTCAATGGTCACGTCTGCGAAATTGATAGAGAAGTTTTTATCTTGACCTACAGGCTGTTTCCTACTAATTGTGGATATCGGGAGTTCCGTTTCCACGGCCAACCGATTTAAAGGAGGTGGTGTGATGTCTAATTCACCGGCGAAACAACCGTCGCCGCTCGGTAGATTTTTTGCAGGTCTTAACGAGTACGTCTTTCACGGTCGCTTAGGTGTTGCTGACGTTCAGTTGGTCGATTACCTCAACGATCTTCTTCTCCGTTTTGTTCGCGTCGATTCGATGATTCGAGTTCGCCGGAATACCGGCCAACCGGTCACCGAAGTCGTTCAGATGATGTTTGAAGCGGAACGTCGTGTCGGTTTGGCGAAGCGGGACGTCCATCGCCATATCGGTGACTTCACGCTCTTTTGGTCAGGGATGTTTCCCGAAAGCTTGAATCAGCGTTCACCGATCAAAACGGGAGACGCGTTCCTTGACTATTACCAGCAAGGGAAGCGAGCTTACGCGATCGCCGCCGATATCGAAGCGGATGAGACTCGACCGGCGTCCGATCTGCTGCACCGATTGAGTGAGCAGTTCGAACTATGTGCGTACGGGCTTCGTGAAGTTCGCCGTGAATGGGAAGAGAACGCGAGTGACGGCGATGGGCTGTTGCTTTCCTAACCGCAGGTGAGCCATGCGGCGGAGTTGTCGGATCGGAAATCAATCGCGTGGAACAGGGATCCCGCGAATTAGGTTTCTCAGTTCATCGTCAACAAACCGCCCTTCAACTTCCGCTTCGGCGGTCAATTGGACTCGGTGGCGAAGTGCAGGCAACGCGATTTCGATGACGTCGTCCGGCGTCGCGAAATCGCGTCCAGAAAACGCCGCCAAAGTTCTGGAAGCTTGCATCAATGCGATACCCGCTCGCGGTGAAGCTCCGATATGAAAAGCTTTCCATTCGCGAGTCATACGGACGATCTTGTTGATGTAGTCGGTTAAACCATCTTCGATCCGCACTTCGCTGCACTGCCGAATCGCTTTCATTAACGATTCAGGATTCGTGACTGTCTGGACCTCTTGGTCCAGACGTTGATTCAAGTCAACTTGCTCAGAATGCATCTTCAGGATGTTCATCTCCTCTTGCGCCGTTGGGTAGTCGACGCGAAGTTTGAACATGAACCGGTCTAACTGGGCTTCGGGAAGGTTGTACGTTCCCTCGCTCTCCAGCGGGTTCTGGGTGGCCAGTACCAAAAAGGGCCGTGGGACCGGATGGCTGGTTCCATCGACGGTGACTCGGTATTCCTGCATGACTTCCAGCAAAGCCGCATGCGTTTTCGCTGGCGAGCGGTTGATTTCATCGGCCAATAACAGCTGAGTGAAAATCGGCCCTGCGCGGAAGCGAAATTCGGAATCCTTGAGGTCAAAAACCGGGGCACCTGTGATGTCGGATGGCATCAAGTCGGCGGTAAATTGAACGCGTCCAAATTGACATCCCAAGATCTTTCCCAGGGCACGCACGAACAGGGTCTTTCCCAGTCCGGGAACACTTTCGATCAGAACATGTCCACCGCTAAAGAGCGCTGTGAGCGTTCCAAGTAGCAGTTCGTCCTGGCCGACGTACAGTTTTCGAACTTCACCGCGAATGGAATCGAATAGTTCGCGCATGTCGGCAAATGCATCGCCTGGCGGGGATGATTGTGTATACAGTTCGTGCGTCACGGAGACTCTCCTGTTTTTTCGGTCGGTTGTGGAGGTTTGTCGTCGATCACCCAAGGGCCGCTTGTTTCGCCTCGGACACGACGCATGTATTCGTTGATTTTTTGACGTGCGTATAGGTCGCTGTCAGTACGCTCCAGCAGAGAAGCGACAGCGTTCAAGTGATCGGAAAAATCGCTTTGGCTTTTCTGTTTGCCTTTGCGGGGACGCCCGAAAATTGGCAGCATGATTAAACAGGCAACCAATCCGATTAGGGCTAGATGAATACTGACCAGACTTAATGGCCAAACCGTTAGTAACTCCATGCCCGTTTTTCGGTTTTCGGCTTCATACGCATTGCTGACTCGAATGCCGGTCGCATCGGAAACAAGAAAACCTAATTTTCCCGGTGTCCCTGATTCCCGGATTAGCGAAGCTGCGGTGATTCGCCCCTGCGGCGTCGTCAACGCATAGTTGGTCACCAAACTGCCGCCGGAAACGACAAAGATCTTGGATCCATTCCACTCGGGAGAGGTAATCTCGGTCAGCAGCGGAAGGCCGTCTGCGGTTTGTAGGTATTCGGTCAGAGAAACCTCGGCGGTTGAAAACTTCTCGTCCGAAAAATCGGCAGTGACTGTGGTCAACGGTAAGTTAATGGTGGCTCGGTTGCTCGGGTTGGACTCCTTAAAGGGAACGACCCGGTAGAGCAATTCCGGCTGCGCATCGTCCGAAGTCGCTTCGAAAACAACCGCCTCTTCTGCGTTTTCGATTGTCTTGATCGGCTGAGGGACTGGAAGGGTTTCCAGGCTAAACCAGCCTTGGGTGCCGAGTTCAGCCGGTTTGGAACTGATCTTGTCACGGGCGATCTGGGCGCGGGCAGCGCGGCGACGATATTCGAATCGTTGGTCTGGATTCGCAAGGGGGACCATTGATCGCCAATAGTCCGCGGAACTTCCTTCGTCGAAAACGATGTAAATCAGAGTCTTCTCACCCTCTGCCAACCAGTTTTCGTACCAATTGGTTTCTGCCCAACGGATGGTCGAACTGTCCAGCGGCGTCCAGACGATGGCATCAAGGTGCATCATCCGGTCGCCCAAGCGGTTGATGCTTCGGGTCTCCCATCCGAGCGATTCATAGGTTTCTCGTAAACCGCCGAATCCATTGACGCTTTTCAGGCCGGCACTTCCACGCGAAGGGCCGTATTCGACTGGTAGGACATTGCTTCCTCCACAGCCAACGCTGGCAGCGCACAACATTCCAAAACCAAGCAATAACATGGTCCTTAGCGAATGGCTTCGCCGACGCGAAGATTGTTTTATTGGGGGACGTTGCATGATTAGGTAGTCCTCTCCCGTCGTTCCATTAACCATTTCTCTAACAGAAGGTTTTGTTCCCAAAGGAACTGGAATCGCTGAAGCGAGATGGAGTGGCGTCCGAAATACGAGGCTTCAAACGTAGCAACGGTCTCACGTAGAACTTCGCACGCTTGCGGATGCGAAGAGGTTTCGCTGACGTATTGGTGGTTTGTTTTTCCGCGAGTTAAGCGGAGAAGGTGTTGGCGGTCTAGTTGCAGCAGTTGGTGGCCAAATAGGCAAATGATGGCTTGTTGGAAATTCCCCGCGTGCATCTGACGTTCGGCCTCACCGCGAAGATCGCTTCCTTGCTGTCGCACTTCGGCAGGTAGTTGCTCAATACGGTCGGCCAGCGTTTCTTCTTTGAATCGTCGATCGTGTTTCGAGCCGGATCCTTTGCCAGAAATTTCTAATTCCGTTTCGACTTTGCTGAAAACGTAAATCAACAAACCAATCAGCACGATCCCCAGCAACCCCATGATCGTCCAGCCGACAATGTTGCCCGCACCGCTGATGTTAGGTCCTGTAGCGGTGGGGACATTTGGCAACGCACGATTGCTTCGTATTTTTTCAGGTCGTGGTAGCCAGCGACTTGTCCGGTGTTCGGTATCTTCGGTGCTCTCTTTGACCGAGATGGGAACCGCTCGATCGTTATTCGAATCGTACCAATTCGTATCGCCGATCGCTTGCTGCAGACGTTGTTCGACATCTTGATCGGAAGGAACTGAATCGCCTTGCGGAATCATCCACGCATAGGTTCCTGTTTCCATCCAATCGGGGACCACTACCTTGCCAACGGAATGATCTTGGGCTGGAGAGGCAGAAGCCCAAAGAAAAACACCGACCAGGACACAGGCTATCCACCTGCCAGTCAGATCATGGGGCAAGTGAAACATGCAGTGTGGCAAGATTCGCTGGATCGAAAATCGATTCATGCAACCGTCTCCGCTTTTGGGGGCGAAAGGATCGGTGATGAATCGGTTCCGAATTGCCGTAACGCTTCTGCACGGACCGCCAGTTCCACTTCCCAACCTTCCAGACGAATCCGAGCATCCAGGTAACAGAGAAACCGAATAAACACACTTAAGCCTGCGACGATCCACAAAGCCAAAGGTAACCAGATGATTTGTACATCAGGAATGTCCAGCGAACCAATCGTCAGGTTCCAGTTCCATTGGTTGGTTAAGAAACCGCGGATCGAAATCAAACTGTAAAAGACCGTCAGTGCTAAACAGGTACAGACCATTGCAATCATCAGGAAACGGCCTATCAGATCCCCGCTGAGTGGCGAATGAAGCAGGGAACTTCGTCGCCCTGCGGAGATGGAGCGTTCGTCACGTGCACGGATGGGACAGCGTTCCAGCAGTAGGATTTCCGGTATAAATGGCCGCAGTGCACGGGTTCCCATGGACCAGAGAACAAACATCAGGACCCAGAAGACTTCCCGGCCCGGTGCAAATTCTCCGCCCCAGTTTGTGGCCAATATCAGCATCGCAGGAAGCGGTCCACGAATGATCCCCAGGGAGAGAATGGTCGCTCCCTTGACTTGCCAACACGCCTTTAGAACGGCTCGCCAGGTCGGACGTTCTTCGAAAACGGCTTGTCCGATGTAATACGTTGTCAGATTGCCCGCGATCGGTGCTTGTAAGAATACTAGGCAAACCATTAACCAGACGTAGCGAAGACCCTCGTAGTAAGTTTGTTCATCGAAAATCCCGCTTCGCGCTTCTTGGATTGGGATCCAGCCCAGCAAAAGCAGGTTCATCACCGCCCATGGCAAGGCTCCGAGTGTAAAGCCTACTAGAAGGGCTTTGGGGTATCGCCGTACCAAGCAGAGCGCAAGATCTCCGATCTCCGCAAGGCTACGGGCGCGTACTTTGACATGGGTTCGATCCAACTGCATGTCAGAGTTGTCCTTTTCGCGGGAAACCAAGGACAACAAAGTAGAACATCATCAGTCCCGAAGACATAATCGCCCAACCCGCTTTGATTGGATAATAGAGAGGGCTGGGAGAGATGAATCCTTCGGTAAATGCTGCCAGCACAAACAGGACCGCTGCGGCCACCATGATCGGGACCGACTTCAGGGCGTTAACCTTTAGTGAAGCAAGTCGAGTTAGCCCTTCCGTTCGAATCAGCCCTATTCCCAGCCGCAGACCCGCCCCCGCGGAAAGTGCGATCGCCGTTAATTCAAAAGGTCCATGTGCCGTGACAAATTCACAAAACGTATCGCCACCTTGCACACCGTCGCGCGCCATATACCCGAAACTTGCACCCAGCACCGCGGCGTTTGTGCAGAGGACATACAGGCACGGAATTAACAAAATTCCAAACGCAAAACATCTCAGCCCAATCCCTGTGTTGTGCTGAATGTAAAATCCGGCCATCCCGATGTACTGAGAAAAATTGCCACTTAATCCATTGCTGAAACTGTCTTCCATCTGCTCAACCTGCGCCGTACCCAAAATGCTGCCGACGTAATTCGGGAACATTTCTTCGTTGTAAGCAATGTATGCAGAAAGAGAGAACAAACCAAAAAATAGGATCGCTGCAATACGGACACATGGGTCGGAAAAGATCTGTTGAGGTGCATCGTGGAAAATGACGCGACCCCAGGAAGCGGGATCGAATCGTTTACTCCGATACAAGCGGCTGTGGGCACGTCCTACCAAGCGGTGTAGGTAGGTGACCGTTCCCGGTGGTAGTTGGTAAGCGGTCGCGAGCGCAAGGTCCGCGCAAGCTGCACGATACAAAGCGGCAAAGCGTGCGACGTCACGCGGGGTCCCTACCCCATCGCACATCCGTTCCAGTTCCGCCCACTGGGTGCGCCGTTTTTCGACCAATGCTGCAACGTTCATGAGGTCTCTCCACTATCGGTTGGCTGTTGGTCTTTTCGCAATGGACTAAACCCAGCCAGGGCTCCAAGAGCGACCGCTTCGTTTTGGTCTGCTTCTAGAAATGTTTTGAAATAAAGAGCGTACAGCAAAAGGTCGGGGTCGATGTCGTGCCGGAATTCGAATCGATCAATCAATGGATCGGTAAGGTGCCGAGCAATTTCGCGGCGTCGTGATGGAGTCAGGTACGATCGGCGTTCCGCGTAGGCTGCCAAGGTGCGAGCCATGGTGGGCGTCACTCGGTAGTCGCCAGGAAAGAAACTAGCCAACGCGGGGACTCTAGCGTCGTCCACCTTCGCGACGGGTAACCGCCAGCTCTTTTCATCGACAACCACCATCGTTCCAGCTGCCAAATCCCCAAGACGTTGCATCCGTTTGGTCGCGATCACCGCAATCAGGCCAACCAAGGCAGTGGGAATGTTCATGATCGGAGCCATTTCGAATTCCCACTGACCAAGCGCCGCATACGGCGCCATGTCGGCGACTCTTAGTAAATTGCGAATGGTTGCCTGCATCCCCGATAGTGGGCGTCCATCGATACTGATGACTCGGAGGCCGCATGCCCATTTGCCAATCGTTCGTCCATTGAAGAACGTTTCGCATAACGCTCCGTAAAACCAACCCAGAACAAACCAAATCACCAAGGCAATGAATCCCCAAATCGAAACGGCAAGCATCGATGAAGACGCAAATCCGATAAGGATGGCGATCAGGATCAGCAGCAGCAACGCGCAGGTATAAACCATCACGTCTAGCAGGTATGCGGGCAGCCTGCGGAAAGGTCCTGCCAGTTGATATTCAAAGGCAATGTTTTCAGGCGTTACCACTTCGGTCGTTGTATCGAGTGGGGTCGCCGCAACCATGAACCTGATTTGCCACTGAAGAGAAACCGTCTGAGGAAGGGATCGATTATCAACCTTTGAACGGCCGTCGACAAGCCTTGGACCGCAGACTTCTACCAGGGCTTCCCACAGACTTCTATCGGAGCTTCCCACGAACGTTTTTGAAATTGCTACAATCAACCTTCGCTTCGACCATGCGGTACCCTCGTGAGGATCAAGCGAAGAACCAACTCACATTGGCACTGCGAATCGAAAGGAACCGAATCGATGCCTCTTCGCCATTGTTCGTCCGCTGCTTTTCTAAGGCGAGGGAGTTTTGTCCCTGGTCGCCCACCCGAGCGTTTTGGGGGAAGAAGTAGGGAGACCGTTCTCCTTTTGTCCTCGATCATGCTGGTCTGCTGTCTGTCGGACTATCGGCTTTCCAGCGGCGTGCAAGCGGCAGAAACGTACGCGGATCCAAACGCCGCGGCTGCGAATCCTGATTTTATTGTGCAGGGCGAGTACGTTGCCAAGGATCGAGCCATGCAGGTCGTCTCTCGGGGCGAAGGTGAGTTCGATATTCTGCTGTTTGCCGGTGGTTTGCCCGGTGCGGGCTGGGATCGAACACCCGCACAAAAACTTGAAGGGGATGCCGATACCGTTGCGGATCTGGTCGAATCGATAGGCTTGAAAAGGATCGTTCGCAGTAGTCCCACGATGGGCGCGACCCCGCCTCAGAAGGCGATCCATCTTTTTGACGGCTCCCAAGAGAGCCTTGAAAAAAACTGGAAACCAAATGCGAAACGGACCGAAGAGGGATTGTTGCAGGAAGGAGCGACCACGGTTCAGAAATTTCGCGATTACCGGCTGCATGTTGAATTTCGAACTCCTTGGATGCCGGAGTCCAGCGGGCAGGCGCGCGGTAATAGTGGCGTCTATCATCAGGGGCGTTATGAAACGCAGATCCTGGATTCGTTTGGTTTGACGGGAGCCGACAACGAGACCGGGGGAATCTATACCGTCCGAGCCCCCGACATTAATTTGTGTTTTCCGCCTCTGCAGTGGCAAACCTACGATGTCGATTTTACAGCCGCTCGTTTTGACGATGCAGGCAAAAAAACGGCAGACGCGCGGATGACGGCGCGTTTAAACGGAGTTGTGGTTCAGTCGGACATTCCTGTCCCCAATGCGACCCGCGCCGCCCCGCTGAAGGAGTCGCAAGAACCGGGCCCGATCTTCTTGCAAAATCATGGAAACCCCGTCCGCTTTCGCAATGTTTGGATCCTACCCAAAGACGCCGAAAAGGAAGCGCGTCGGCCGCACGTCCCGGGGTTTGAAAGGTTTTATGGAGCTGGTGATGCAGCTTCGGTCGCTGGCGGTGAAGTGCTTATCGCATCGCTGGGATGTGTTGCCTGCCATCAGGGGAAAACGCATTTGCCTTCCAAGCAGGCACCAGATTTGTCACGTGCTGCTTCTCGGATTCGTCCGGATGCTTTGCTGGCGATGATCGAATCGCCACACCAAACCAAGCCTGGGACGACGATGCCGGATCCTTGGACCGGAGTGTCTGAGGAAGATCGGCATTTGCAGGCCCGCGCGATCGCTAGTTTTCTATCGGTCGATCAGGGCGTGCTTGATCGCCCAGGCGATACCGCTGCGGCGAACCGAGGGGAGCAGCTGTATCAAACGATTGGCTGTCGCGCGTGCCATGACTCTTTGGACGATTCGGCAACGCATTTAGCGACTTCGGTTCCACTCGGGGACCTTGCCCAAAAATACACTTTGCAGTCTTTGACCGCGTTCCTTGCCGATCCCCATTCGGTTCGCCCAGGTGGCAGTATGCCGCGGTTGGTTTCAGGACCCGTCGAAGCTCGTGATCTGGCCTGCTACTTGCTAAGAGACGTGGTCCTGGTCCCCGGAGGCGAAAGGTTTCAGTACAAACTGTACCACGGCAATTGGACTCGGCTTCCTGACTTTGACGCCCTTGAGCCAGTGTCTACTGGTGCAATGCAGGAACTCGATCTTGCTGTCAGTAAACGAAAGAATGGTTTCGGATTGGTTATCGAAACCTTTCTGCCCGTGCAAAGTTCTGGCGACCATACTTTTCATCTGGCAAGTGACGATGGAAGCCGCCTGACGATTGATGGCAAGGTTGTGTTGGTCCACGACGGCATCCATCCAGCGACCGAGAAATCGGCGACGATAAAACTCGCCCAAGGCGTTTATCCGCTCAAAATCGAATACTTCGAAGGAGGCGGTCAGCAAGCGTTGAAGGTGCTTGTGGATGGCCCTGATTTCAAACGCGCCGAACTGGCTTCATTGGTGATCGGAGACCCGTCAGCGAAGGCCATGGAACCGCTGGTGCCTATCCACTTCAAAGCCGATCCGGCATTGGTGGAGGACGGGGCTCGTTTGTTTCAGTCGGTCGGTTGCGCTGCGTGCCATAAGGCTACTGGATCGTCCAACGATGTCGCGGTTCGTGCAGGACTTCGGTCGTTGCATGAACTGGGCAGCCGAGCCGATTCTGGTTGTCTAGCCGAGCGACCGCCGGCCGGAGCCCCTGATTTTGAATTGACCTCGTTGCAACGAGAATCGATCAAGCTGGCACTGACGGCAGAGAAGCAAGAGCGGACGTCGGCGGAGCGGAGCCAATCGATGCTGACGGTCTTTAATTGTTACGCTTGCCACGAACGCGATGGGATCGGCGGACCCGAACCGATCCGTGATCCTTGGTTCACAACCACCACGCCAGAAATGGGGAACGAAGGCCGGATGCCACCAAGTCTTTCCGGCGTGGGCGATAAACTGAAAGAGGAATATGTCGCTTCCATCCTGAATGCAGGTGCGAATGAACGTCCTTATCTGAAGACTCGGATGCCCGGCTTTGGCGATTCGTCCTTGCACACATTGCCTGCGATTTGGGCGGACAGCGATCGACGCACCGAAGCCGAAATTCCTCCTGTAGACCTCGCTTCTACGGTGATGGAATCTCATGGCCGTAAATTGGTGGGAGATCAGGGATTGGCGTGTATCAAGTGCCATACCTATGACGGAAAAGGACAGGACAGTGTCCAGGCGATCGATATGCGGAAAATGCCTCAGCGGTTGCGTGAGGATTGGTTTCATCGATACATGCTGTCTCCGCAAACCTATCGACCTGGGACCAGAATGCCCGCCAGTTTTGTCGATGGAAAATCGGCGTTGACCGATGTCCTGGAGGGAAATCCAGCAAGCCAAATCGATGCGATGTGGCAATACCTGTCCGCGGACAATCCGAAACCGCCTGTGGGACTATCGGCAACTGCAATCGTCCTGAAACCGAACGATACTCCGGTTATCTATCGTAATTTCCTAAGCGAATTAAGTCCTCGTGGTATCGGAGTTGGCTATCCCGAAGGGGTCAATCTTGCCTGGGATGCCGAATCGATGCAGTTGGTTCAGATCTGGCAAAATGATTTTATCGATGCCAGTAAACATTGGATCGCTCGAGGGCAAGGGACTCAATCGGCACTTGGGGACATGTTGCTGAAGGTCGATCCCGGGCTGCCCTTGGCAAATCTTCAGGAGGTGTCCGACCCTTGGCCAGTTGGTTTAGGACGAGATCTGGGATATCGATTCCTGGGGTACCGTTTGGATGAATCCAGGCAACCAAGTTTTCGCTATCGGTTTGGAAGCAATGAAGTCGAAGACATTTGTCTTCCACTCGGTGGCAAGGCTGGCGAACGTGGGTTCGAAAGAACTTGGATCATTCGATCGGACGATCCGGACGCGTCACGAGTGCTGCGGCTTGCCGTTGGATCGATTCAGCCATTAGGTGATGGCCGTTACCGAATCGAAGGAGGGCCTATGTTGACGATTGATGATCCGGCGAAAGCTCAGATTTTCGACGTCGATGGGAAGCAAGAGCTTCGCGTCCGCTTGCCGGCGGATCCGGAAGTTCGGGTTCGAGTCACGATTCGTTGGTAATTGCGACGCGCCATCATCACTCCGTTCACTTCACTCCTGCACCTGTTTGACCGATGATTTTATTTCACCGCATCCCTTCGTTGCGTATCGCCCGGAGTCCCTCGTGGTCGTTTAGCAAATCAGCAGCTTGTCTGTTCTGTTTGCTCGCGTCTGCGGGAATTTGGAGCGAACCCCTGCGAGCGGCTGAACCGAAGGAAGAAGATTTTTACGAAATCACTTCTTTTGAAATCCCCGATGGCGTCGTCCTGGAGGCTTGTGGGTTTCAGTTGATGCCCGATGGACGGCTGGCAATCGCATCACGGCGTGGCGAAATTTGGATGGTGACGGATCCGTTTGCCAAATCCGTCCCTGCGGCGAATTTCAAACGCTTTGCACAAGGATTACATGAACCACTTAGTCTGGACTACGAAGATGGCTGGCTGTACGTCACCCAGCGTCCCGAACTTAGCCGCATCAAGGACGAAGACGGCGATGGATCGGCGGACGTTTTTGAAACCGTTAACGACGAATGGGGCATCAGTGGCGATTACCATGAATACGCTTTTGGTTCGAAAGCCGATAAGAACGGCGACCGCTGGATCGTCCTTTGTCTAACCGGATCGTTCAGCAGCAAAGTTCCTTATCGAGGATGGTGCGTCCGAATCACTCCCGATGGAAAACTGGTCCCGACGACTAGTGGGATCCGTTCGCCGGGTGGCATTCGGCAGAACGCCGCGGGGGATATGTTCTATACCGACAACCAAGGTCCCTGGAACGGGGTTTGTGGTTTGAAGCATCTGATCCCCGGCAAATTTGCAGGGCATCCCGGCGGTTTTGAGTGGTACAAATTGGCGACCGAATCGATGGGGCCGCAGCCGCCAAAGCCCAAATCGGACAGCCGAATCATGACCGAAGCAGCCCGCATTGAGGAATTCGAACCGCCAGCGGTTCTCTTTCCTTATCCAGCAATGGGACAGTCCGCTTCGGGGATTGTTTGCGATACGACGGACGGCAAATTTGGTCCGTTTGAAAATCAAATGTTTGTCGCGGACCAATCGCACAGCACCGTAATGCGAGTTTATTTAGAGAAGGTGCAAGGCCATTATCAAGGTGCTTGTTTTCCCTTCCGTGCTGGATTTGGTTCCGGAAACGTCGGCTTAGAAATGTCGCCGGATGGATCGATGTTTGTCGGAGGAACCAATCGTGGTTGGGGAGCTCGAGGGCCAAAGCCATTTGCCGTGGAGAGAATGAATTGGACGGGGAAAACGCCGTTTGAGATTTTGGAGATGCGAGCTATCGAAGGAGGTTTTGAATTGGTGCTTACCGAACCAGCCAAAGCCGATTCGTTGAAGGGTACCGATAACTTCGCCATGAAGACCTACACGTACATTTACCGGGAACAGTACGGCAGCCCCGCGGTCGATGAAACCGTCCCGAAAATCACCGATGTCCAGCTAAGTGCCGACGGTTTACATGTGGTGTTGAAAATCGATGGATTGCAAATCGGTCATGTGCACGAATTGACCGTGACCGGTCTCCTGAACAAAGCCGGAAATCCCCTGCTCCATCCCAAGGCCTACTACACTCTGAATTACTTGCCCTAGATCGAATCAGGACAAGCAGGTCAAAGATTGTTTTAATCGGAAGCGGAGAAAGTTTGTCGCCTGTCGCACGGGATGTGGATTTTATTGCTACGGGATTTCAACCATAGCGGAACGTTCAATGTCGCGCTCGGGACGTGAAACTTGTAGGGGACGATTTTACCCCTGCCCATCCAAGTCTGGATGCAGTGCTCTTAGCCCAGCGGGCGGCAGATATTTGCCGTTGGCGTAAGCCAACGGAAGCCTAGCGTGCGTGCGCATTAAAGCCCAGCGGGCGACAGACAAGGGTGTTTCTGTCGCCCGCTGGGCTTTCCTTTTCGCGATACCCACTCCGTCGGCTTACGCCGACGGCAAGTATCTGGCGCCCTCCGGGCTACGAAAACTAGCGAGCGTGCGTATGAAAGCCCAGCGGGTGACAGGAAAGGGTGTTTCTGTCGCCCGCTGGGCTTTCCTTTTCGTGATACCCACTCCGTCGGCTTACGCCGACGGCAAGTATCTGCCGCCCTCCGGGCTACGAAAACTAGCGAGCGTGCGTATGAAAGCCCAGCGGGCGACAGACAAGGGTGGTTCTGTCGCCCGCTGGGCTTTCCTTTTCGCGATACCCACTCCGTCGGCTTACGCCGACGGCAAGTATCTGCCGCCCTCCGGGCTACGTGTTCACTCGGCCCCATGTAGATTCGTCAACGGCTGCAAACCCTTTCATTTATAGAGTTCACGTCCCTTTTTTAAGCTAACTGGCCTCGATTGGTTAGGTAATCGTAGATCTCGGTTGCTAGTTCCTGCGGGGTGCGGCCATCGCCTGCTTTGAGATGGATTTCCGGATTTTCTGGAGCTTCGTAAGGATCGCTGATCCCTGTGAAGTTTGGGATCTTGCCGGCTCGAGCTTGTTTGTAGAGCCCTTTGGGGTCTCGCTGTTCGCAGATCTCCAGCGGCGTGTCGACGAAGATTTCGATGAAGTCGTTGGTGCCGTTCTCTTCAAGCGCCTTGCGGACTCGATCACGGTCTATGCGGTAGGGGCTGACAAAAGCAGCCAACGTGACCAGACCTGCAGCGGCAAACAGTTGCCCGATGGCTCCGATGCGACGAATGTTTTCTTCGCGGTCTTCCGGGCCGAAACCTAGTCCGAATCGCTTTGCAAAACTTTCGCCATGTTCCTCACTCAAGCGATTTGGTGGTGCACACAATCCGTGCCGGATGTTGTCACCGTCTAAGAGGAAGGTGTTAGCGCCTTGTTTGACTAGCAACTGATCGAGTGCGTTGGCAATGGTGCTTTTACCGCATCCACTTAATCCGGTGAACCAAATTAAGCACCCTTTCTGGCCAAGCAAACGTTCGCGGTCCTGGCGGCTTACCGACGTTTCATGCCAGACGATTTGTGGATTGTTCGATTCAGATTCAGACATGGAAATCCCTCGCTAAAGTTGCAAGGAGCTAGATGGAATTCGTTGGAGGAGGCGTCTGCTGTGGTGGTGGAGGCGGAGGTTGATAACCTGCGGGGCTCGCTGCGTAGCCTGCCGTGACCGGAGTCGTTAGTGGCGGTGCCTGAAAGCCTCCTGGCCCAAAAATATCGCGGTACAGAACAAACATTGACGCGAACGATATCGGAATAAACAAGAAGACTGGCAGGTAGCAGAGCATGGCAGCCAGCATGCTTAGAAACGACAATACGAATAGATGTTTAAGGATCCCAAAGAGGTTCTTGCGTGAACCGTGCCAGCTTAACTTGACGGCATCGATCGCTTTCAGGTGATGGTCCGCAATTAACTGGAAGGCGAAAATAATCGGCATGTAGACCATGCCGATCGCGACCGCAAATAGACACACCATCAAAGGGACCATGATTACCAAGATCAGCATGCTGATCTCGGGATTGTTTTCAGACAGGGCGAGCGCCAAGGCGGTGCTCAGGCCCATCAGCAAATAGAGAGGCAGAATGACGGCGAAGGACAAGGCCGTTGATATCAGCATGACCAACATCGAATCGACAAAAAAGTCAAAGCCTTTGAACGCCGTTCCAAATTCGGTCTTACCGAATTGTTCTATCTGTTTGAAACAGAGGTAGATACCGACAACCATTGCCCCCAAGATCAGCCCGAAAGGGACGGCCGATCCAATAAGCAATGATACCAAGCAGATCCCGACCATTAACCAGTACTGGTCACCCAGCAGGTTCCTGCCGCGTCCGAGTAACTCAAAAGAGCGAACTGCGACTCGTTGCGGATCCGGTCCGCCCATGACTGGCATGGGCGTGCCGGATGAGGAGCCTGCTTGGTATGGATTGTCGGTGCTCATCGATGGCTACCTAGGACTTTTTGATGTCTGCAAACCCGCGGAGGTCATAAGGAATACCGACGTAGTCTAACACGTTGCAGCATCCGCGGAGCGCGACACCAAAGCCGTCAGGGCCACTGAAGCCCCCGAACTGCCCGCCACCTTTGACGTGCGGTTCCATATCCAAAAAGACCCCTGCAGCTCCGCGAGCGACCATCCGCTCGTGAAGTTCAGGCATGAATTCCAAAAGGTCACGGAAAATCGCTTCGTGCCCTGAATCGCCGCGGTCGGCGGGGACAAAATTCTTCAGGGCCGCTTCATCGACGTGCGTGATCCGGCCGCCAGGCGTTGGGTCCGCATAATCTTTAATGTGTAACCAGCCCATGCTCGGTTTCATCGCCAAATACTGAGCAAAGGTTTCCTCAGCGGTGAAGCCTTGGGTCACGATATTGGCGGCATCAAAGATCGTCAGCATCGCAGGATGGTTTACCTGCTTGTGGATCTCTGCCAGAAGTTGCCCGGTTTGCCCGACCAAGTTGGCTTCGACTTCCAGACCGAAGGTCAGGCCGTACGAATCGCACATCTCGGCGACTTTTCCCAGCTGATCGCTGACCTGAGCAACGTGATCTTCAGGGCGAGTGTGTTTGGGATGGTAGAACGAAAATCCACGGATCAGTTTGGATTCAAATGCGTTCGCCAGTTCACAGGCGCGGCGGACGTCTTTTTCTAGGTATTCTTCGAAAGGGATGTACTTATTCGAAGTCCCATCATCGACGTCCTGCAATTTGACCTTGCCGATCGGAGACCCGATCGAACTGACCTGTAAACCGTATTCGGTTTGCAGTTCTTTCACGGTAGCGATTTCTTCGTCGGTCAAAAGCATCACGTTTTTGACGCCGTTACCAACATCAATAAAGCGTAATGAGTAGTATCGCAGCCCTAAGGCAGCAAAGGCACAAAACTGCTGAAGAACTAGTTTGTCGTTCGCCGCTTCATCGGCAAATCCAGTTAACAAGACGGGAGGGCAATGGGTCATGGTTCGCTGTTTTTTAAGGTTGGAAATGAAGTTGCCAATTCAGCTAACAACTTAACCGAATCCCGTTTGTTTGACAGCCGAGGGAAATCAAGCAATCGCCTGCACCAGGACGGCTGTTTCGGGCGAGGCCGGAAGAAGGAAAAAGTCTCTTTCGCGGGCCTGCAAATGAGTCGCCAATAAAACCAAGGTCGCGAGCCAAAAGCGACAGGGTTCCGGCGATTTCGACCTCAGCCAAAAGCCTTCATGCGCAGGGGGATCCATCCCGTGTCAAAATCGATGACCCTGTGGATCGACCGACACCTGCTGGAGCGACAAAGATTTTTTCGATTGCTTTAGTTAACGTGCAATGACTAGTTAACGTGCAATGTTTGATTAACGTGCAAACGAAGGACGCCAATCGACGGCTACGATTACCGTTAGAAAGAGTAGAAGAATGCCTAATCCCAGCAGGAATAGGCGAGCCGAATTCTTACCCCATTTTTGCTTGACCGCAGAGACCGATCGCAGGCGATAGGGGGCATTCCACAGGCCAAACACCGCAGCGAAGGCAAGGCTGGCTAGGCAGGCTGCTGTACCGGAAACGAGCCATTGATCGGGACGCACGTTGGTTTAACCTTGACGTTCGGATTGGCCAAGGCGGCGGCGGATCGCTCTCGCTTGGGCTCGAGGGACTTCTAGATCAGGGCAGATCGATGTGGCACGCTCTAATGCGATGAGGGCCCCTCTCCACTGATTTCGTTCGATCCGGCAGCGGGCCAAACCGATCCAGGCAGGGTAGTGAAAACGACAGAGCCAGAGGCATTGCCGAAACGCCTTGTCCGCCTGTGCGTTGTTGCCAAGACCTTCCCAGCAAACTCCGATCTGATGCCTCGCTTCGGCATACATTGGTGCGTGGTTCGCCAGAATCATGGCTGGAGGAAGTGCTGCGGCAAATTCACCACCATCATTCAAATGCATGATCTGAAGAAGCTGTTGGTGATGGACGGGAGCCGCATCGCGAACCAGTGAAGCTCGGAATGCGTCATCGGAGGCCAACCTGACGCCGCGATCACAATCCCCGAGAGCTCGGCCTAGGGGCTCAATCACGCTGCTGTCGCCGACGATCCCCAATGCCAAAGCGGCCGCGCGGCGGACTTCGATGTCCCCTAACCGTAACAGTTTCGCCAAAGTACTGGGGAGGTAGCATTCGGAGACTTGCTGCGCGAACCGGAGCGTATCAGCACTGGCCAAATATCGGCGGTAGCCCGATACCAGGCGAGACGTTCGGAGCGCGGGATTGGTCACGGGTGAAAACCTTTTGTAAAAGTGGTGCAAGCCAGGCGAAAATGCGTCCCACGTGCGGTGAGGCGATTCCTCAGCATCCTACGCATCCCATGAATCGCGACAAGCAAAAAAACAGGATGCAAGTGGCTCGTCGCAGTCGACAGGTGCCCGTTGGATGATGCAAAAACACCACGTAAAGGCGAGTTTAATTGGGGCGCATTCCAACATCAACCAAGGGCCCCATTCCGAGGGAAACTCTGGCAAGACATAGGCAGATAAGAACGCCTACAATGAATAGAAGGACTGTCTGCCATTGAATTGACTGCGGATGTGGCGGGGCCCGTGAACCTTCGATTAGGATGGTTCCTTGTATTTCTCCCTTTCCAGCGGTTCGTCGATGTTTTCGATCGGTTCCAAATTTTGCGTTTTTTCATCGCTTGTGGCGTTTTTGACACTTAGCCATGTTGAGGTTTCAGCACAATTGCTGCAGCCTGGTTTTGAAGAAGAGCTTCTCCGCAGCCACCAAAGCAGCTTTAACGGTGGATCACTCCGCGATACCCTGGCAGCGTTAAGTTCCGCTACCGATATTCCCGTATGGCTTGATCGCCGTGTCGATTCGGGCCAGGAAATGAGCGTTCCGAGCGCCGGTCCGGATGTCGAATCGGCGTTTCAGGCGGTCGCCGCCGCGGCGGATCTAGTCTCTCTGCCACTGGATCGCTTGGTTTTGGTCGGAAGGCCCGAATGGGTTGATCGCACGGGAGCTCTAATCTTGGCGGCAGGCAGCAACGCCGCGGCCAGCGGTACAAGCGGAACGGCGGGGCCGCGACGGGCAGCGGTTTCGAAAGAGAACGCGATCGCTATGGAGTGGCCATTCCTGACATCTTCCAATGAAGCCCTCCAGATCGTCGGTGACCGGATGCAGGTCGATGTCGGAACCGTTCAATTGCCACATGACCTGTGGCCTGCGTTTCAGGCTTCAGCGATTCGTCCGTCAACGATCCTGACCCTGATCGGTTGTGAATTCGATCTTTGGATTCGTATCGATTCCGAAGGAAAGCTGCGTTCGTCGGAGCTGCCGAATCTTGCAGCGATCGAAATGCCCTACCCGCAAAACGTTGTCGAACGAGCTCGCGTCCAATTGATGCGAATGACCCCGGTTCCTGAATTGTCGCGTCAAGGCGATCAGACCGTGGTCCGTGGTTCGCCTCGAGTTCATCGAGCCCTGCAGCAGCGCATGGCGGCGGCTAAAATGGCGTCGAGTGCGCTAGCTGATAATCCGAATCGTCCCGGGCGTCGGCGAGTTCAGGGGACGCCCATCGTCCAGTACACGCTGACTTGGCCAAACGCTCCCGCCGGAATGGCGTTCCAAAAATTGGCCGAGGCGGGCAAGCTGCAATTGAGTATCGATCCGGAGGTCGAAGAATCGATGGACGATCGAGTTCAGTTAGATGTCAAGGAACTAACTTTGGCAGAAGTCGTTCAGCAAATTGCCGAGCAAGTGGGGGTCGAGGTCGAAGTGACGCCGACGAATCTTTATGTCCGCAAGAAATCGGGATCGGTCCCCAAACCCTAAATAGTTCCTTCGTTAAAACGCCCTTGAATGCCTCAGCTTCGGATAAGCTTACGCGGTCATAATGAAGACTTGTTTGTTTTTGAAATCCTTTCACAGAGATCTGTTTATGTTCGGTTTGTCAGCCAGGTGTTTGCTTGCGGTTGGTTTGCTCTCTTCGGTATTGCTGCAAGCTGGTAATGCTGCGGAGCCGATAGATCGCTTTGGTGTTCAGTACGATTCCGCCGATTGGCCGCTCTGGAGAGGCGTTCAGCAGGACGGACATGCGGCTGCCGATGCGACGCCTCCGACGCAATGGAGCGAAACCGATAATGTTCGCTGGCGAACGCCTGTGCCAGGTCGCGGTCATGGTTCACCGATCGTTGCAGGGAATCGGGTCTACCTGGCCTCGTCAGATCACGAAGCTCAAACTCAATCGGTGTATGCGTTCGATAAATCGACGGGCGAACTTGTTTGGGAAAAGGAAATCCATCGTGGAGGGATGGATAAGGCCCTGCAAAAACTGAATCAACGAGCAACCATGGCTTCCTCGGCATTGGCGTGGGATGGCGAACGGTTATTCATCACCTTCATTCATGATGAAGCAGCGTGGGTTACCGCGTTGTCGACCGAGGGCGATACGATTTGGCAAAAGCGAATCACGGATTACACGATCCATCAAGGATACGGGGCGTCACCGACGATTTATCATGACTTGGTGATCGTTTCGGCCGACAACAAGGCAGGCGGGGTGATCGTCGGTTTGGATCGCCGCAGCGGCAAGGTCGTGTGGGAGCACACAAGGCCTAAGAAACCAAACTACCCTTCCCCCATTCTGCTGCAGGCTGCTGGGAAAGACCAGCTGATCATGACCGGCGCCGACCTGGTGACCAGTCTGAATCCAAGTACTGGAAAAGTGCTTTGGGAGACTCCCGGAGCGACGACCGAGTGTGTCACCTCAACGGTCAGCAATGGGAAAGTTCTGCTGACCAGTGGTGGCTATCCCGAAAGCCACATGTCCGCTGTTTCAGTGGACGGATCGAAGGAAGTTGTTTGGGAGAATCGCAATCGCGTTTACGTCCCTTCGATGTTGATGGTGGATGACTATGTTTATGCCGTCTTGGATGCGGGCGTTGCGATCTGTATCGACGCGGCAACCGGCAAAGAACAATGGAAGGAGCGACTTGGCGGCACGTTCAATGCATCGCCGATCCTTGTTGGCAATACGATCTACATCAGCGATGAAGATGGAACCACGTACCTCTTCAAGGCTCAGCCCGATAGTTTTGAATTGGTCGGCAAAAATCAGTTGGGTGAGAGTGTATTTGCTTCGCCTGCATTTAGTGGAGACCAATTCTTTACCCGTGTCGCTCACCGGGACGGTGACAAACGTCAAGAGTATTTGTACTGCATCGGAAACTGATCGGATGTTTCGTATGGGCGACGGAGCTGGCAGCTCGGTCGCCCATCGAACTACGGCGAACGCAAATCTAAGCTAAGCAGGTGATGCTGGGATCGGCATGAGCCGCTTCGCAAACGGCTCGAGCGACCGTCGGCGAGACGCTCTGGTCGAGCGGGTCGGGTAAGATCCGTTCGGCTGTCGGGGCGGTGACACATCCAGCTAATGCATGAGCCGCCGCGATCTTCATCGATTCCGTGATCCGAGGCGAGCGACTGTCTAGGGCTCCGCGGAATATGCCGGGGAAGGCAAGGACGTTGTTCACCTGGTTGGCGAAATCGCTTCGCCCCGTTCCCATGACCGCGGCTCCGGCGCTGATCGCGACGTCTGGCATGATTTCAGGAATGGGGTTGGCCATTGCGAAAAGGATTGGATCGGTTGCCATGGATCGAACATGTTCGGCTCGCAGTAGATCCCCTTTGCTGACTCCGATAAATACGTCGGCGCCTCGGACAGCTTCCTCTAGAGAACCGGTAAAGTTCGAAATGTTTGTGTAGGCGAGCAAGGCTTGCTTTTCGGCGGATAGGTTATCACGTCCCTTGTGAATGGCTCCGCGGGTATCGCAGACGATGACTTCCGCAACCGGTTCACAAACATCGGGGGAGTGGCCGACGCAGCGAAGCAGGCGAGCGATCGCTGTCCCTGCCGCCCCTGCACCGTTGATCACGACACGCATGCTGGTAAGGTTTCTGCCGACGACCTTTGCGGCGTTTAGCAGTCCCGCAAGCAGGACGATGGCTGTGCCATGTTGGTCGTCATGGAAAACCGGTATCCCCAGGTCTTGCAATTGAGCTTCAATTTCGAAGCAACGGGGGGCCGCAATGTCCTCAAGGTTGATGCCGCCAAAGACCGGCGCGATCCGGCGAACCGTCGCGATGATTTCGTCGGTCTCTTGAGTGTCTAGGCAAATAGGCCACGCATCGATCCCCGCGAATTCACGAAATAGCAAAGCCTTACCTTCCATGACCGGAATCGCAGCAAGCGGGCCGATGTTTCCCAGCCCTAGCACCGACGATCCATCGCTGACCACCGCGACCGAATTGTTTTTTATCGTTAGGTCAAACGCTCTGGCTGGATTCTTGGCAATTTCCTCGCAAGGGCGAGCGACGCCTGGAGTGTAGGCGAGTGAAAGGTCATCGGAGGTTTTGACTGGGATGCGGGTATGCATCCCGATTTTCCCGCGAAGCTGTTCATGGACAATAAGACTGCGTTCAAAAAAATCGGCCATCGGATAACGCTTTCGAAGAGAAGTGGTCGCAGGGGCTTCTGTGCGGTGGCATAGGATAGCAGAATGTCCCGAATCGCGCTAAGAACTAAAAACCGAACGCTGAGGTGTTTCAGATGTTGGAATGCAGCGGCCTATGCTTGAAAGAGATTGCCCAATGGATGCACCGGACACACATGTCGTCGCCCAAGTCGAAGCTCACGTCCGACAGCAGATGGCTGGCCAGCAAGCGGGGCACGACGTCGATCATGTGATGCGAGTCTTCCGCAATGCTTGTCAAATTCAGGAGGAGGTCGGAGGGGATCGGCTGGTGGTTCAGCTTGCGGCGTTGCTGCATGATTTAGGAGACGCAAAATTCCACGAAGGAGTGGAACGGAGCGGCGAATTTTCGCAGGCTCTGTTAAGTGACCTGCAGGTTCCCGAATCAATCATCCAGCATGTGGTGTTTATCGTGGACAACATCTCCTTTCGCAAAGGCGTTGACCGAACGACATTGTCGATTGAAGGCCAGATCGTGCAGGATGCCGATCGACTGGACGCATTAGGAGCGATCGGGATCGTGCGGACGATCGAGTACGGTGCCGCGTTTGGACAGCCCTTTCATCTTTCCGAAAATGAGGGAGAAACCCAAGCGACAGGGGTCGGGCATTTTCACGAAAAACTGTTCAAGTTGAGGGCCCTTCTGAACACCGAACCAGCAAAGCGAATTGCCCGCGAGCGAGAGAAGTTCATGCAGACCTTTCTCGATCAGTTTCTGCATGAGTGGGGATAGAGATGCGTGAGCAATGTTTCGATGCGGCATTGAGGTAGCGGCATAGCGTTCTGTGTCGCCTTTCGCTCGGGACGTGAAATCTATAATTGAAGGGTTTGCGGCAGTTGACGAGTCTGCACGGGGCCGGGTGAATACGTAGCCCGGAGGGCGGCAGATACTTGCCGGCGGTGTAACGGGCTGTTGATTTATTCTCTTTTCCACTTAGTGATTTTGGCGTTTTGCGATAGACTTTTGGCTTCTCTTTTCGAGCATTCTATGGGTTTTGCGAAACGACCACTGGACCGGCAGCAGGCGATCCTTTTTCCTGAGCGTCTTGATGAAGCCATCCCGCGCGATCATAGCGTACGGTTGCTCGACGACTTACTCGGCCGAATCAATTGGAGTCCCTGGACCCGGCGTTACAAACTGCAGAGAGGGCGGCCGCCGATCCATCCCCGAATCGTCGCTTCGGTCATTCTCTACGGGATCCTCCGTCGCACTCATTCCTCCCGAGACCTCGAAGAAGCGATCACTGTGCGCTTGGATTTTCGTTGGCTCGCTCACGGCACCAATCTCGATCACACCACGATCTGCAACTTTCGCGTTGACAATCAAGAGCCGCTCAAAGATCTCTTCACTCAGATCGTCCTGATCGCTCGGCAAATGGGGCACCTGCCGCTGGCTGCCCTAGGCTTTGATGGGACCCGAATGCGAGCGAATAATCGACGCACTGGAACTCGCACCCCCGAACGACTGCGGCAGCAACAGCAAGAACTTGCTGAACTCTATGACAAGGCTGAAGAACAGGCTCGTCAAACCGACGCCCAGCAGACAGAAATGTATGGCGAGCGGTGCCGAGGTCGTTTGCCTGAGTCGCTTCGGGACATCGCTGCCCGCAAGGCAAAGGTCGACGCGGCGGTCGCTGAACTCGATGAGATCAAAGCTCGAGGACTTAAAGAGCCAGCCCGGCTGCCCATTACCGATCCACAAAGCCGAGTCGCTCCGAACAAAGAGGGCGGCTTTGCTCCCAATTACACGCCCACCGCCACGGTCGATATTGACAGCGGGATCGTGGTCGATGCCGACGTCGTCTTCGGGCACCATGAAGACCGTGACATGCTTCAGTCGATCGACGCGGTGCAGGAAAGGTTCGGTCTCCCAGCTCCGATCGATGAGGTGCTTGCTGATGGCTTAATGAGCAGCGGAGAGAATATCGTCGGCTGCAAAGAGCGAGGCGTGAACTTGTTCTCACCGATCAGCTTAAACAAGGCTCAAGATAACCCAGCAATTCGCGAGGACTTGAGCCAACCGGTGCCGAACGAAGAGCACGACAAATTGCCCACTAGGACGGTTCGCGTGGGGGGCAAGAAAGTTGTCAAGTTAGACAAAGAAGCGTTCGTGTTCGTGCCCGCAGAGGATCTCTATCGCTGTCCGCAGGGCGAAGTTTTATCTCGTACTGGTCAGACGACGGAAACCGAAAACGGCCGCCAAGTGATTCGGCACCACTACCAATCCGACGCCCCGTCGTGCAGCGGTTGCCTGTTGTTGGAACAATGCGTCGACGCAAAAACTGGCCGCCGCAAGATTCGTCACACAGAGCACGAAGCCGATCGGATCGAGCATGCCGAAAAGATGGCCGAGGAGTCATCACAGGAAAAATATGCTCGCCGCCGTCATCCGGGTGAGCGTCCTTTCGCAGTGATCAAGCAACACCTCGGGATCCGTCAATTCTCGGTGCGAGGTCGCTCCAAGGTGCGTCAGCAATGGCATTGGCTGACCACCGCGTTGAACCTAGACCTCTTGATGGCACTCATCCAAAGCAACCCCGATCCGCCGCTGGCGTGTCCGGCATCGTAGCCCATTTTTCCCGTCCGTCATTCTTCCAACCCGCGTCGCTCTCTCCCTAGAATCGCTGCGCAGTCAGCGAACGTGGGGGAAAGGGGGAAGGCTGTCAGAAACTCCATTCGACATGAATAAATCAACAGCCCGGTAAGCCGCCGGAGTGAGTATCGCGAAAAGGAAAGCCCAGCGGGCGACAGAACCACCCTTGTCTGTCGCCCGCTGGGCTTTGATGCGCACGCACGCTAGGCTTCCGTTGGCTTACGCCAACGGCAAGTATCTGCCGCCCGCTGGGCTAAGAGCACTGCATCCAGACTCGGATGGGCTGAGTTGAAATCGTCATTTATGGATTTCGCGTTTCCCACGAAAGAACGCTTTACTTTAGGCAGCTTTCGTGTCCCGAGCGAGAGGCGACAATCATTAAAGCGAGAGGCCTACGCGTGATTGTTTCGTCGCACGCATGTCGGATTAGGTTGCGCTGATTGCCTGCTCGAGTACTTCTTCGGTGACGTAGATCGGCAATGGCGGATCAAAGGTGACAGCGATGGCGATTGCGTCACTGGGGCGGGCATCGATTTCGATTTGTTTGCCATCTTTGCGAAGCCTTAGCTGCGCGAAGTAAGTGTGTTCATGCAGGTCGCTGATGATCACGCTTTCTAGTTCAGCGCCCAATTCTTCGGCGACGCTAACGATCAGGTCGTGCGTTAAGGGACGCGGCGGCTGGTAACCTTCTTGAACGCGGCGATCGATATTGGTGGCTTCAAAAATACCGATCAGGATCGGAAACTGTCGATCACCATCAACTTCTTGTAGATAGATCACTTGGTTTTCGCTGATCTCGCTGATAATGATCCGCGCCAGTCGCATTTGCACGGGCATCGTTGGGCTCTTGTCGAATAGGGTAGGCAGAGAAGGAGTGCCTTAAAAAGGTCAGTCCACAGTATAGACATTCTGGCGACGGTCGTGACAACCGAACGCTCTTCTCGCGATTTCTTTGTTGGTCGATCGCGGAATGTTTAAGAAGCTTTTTGGCGAAACATGCGAGCGTTTGAAAATGAAAACGCGCACAAAAAAACCGCGTCATGCCGATCGCAGGACCGCGGTGCCATCGCCGAGTGGGAGCAGCCAGAAGGTCGAAAACTAATTTCCCACTTCTGACGACGGGACTCTCAGCCCGTCGTCCCTCCTTGGTCACTCTAGTCAGGAAGTTTAGGACTTCGGCATGCTGATAGCTCGCAGTTCGTCCAGTTCGACTGACAAGCGGTGGCGAAGTGGGCTTTCGCAACGCAGCTCGTCTAGTAGCTCTTCGGCTTTGTCAAAGAGCTGCTCGTTGTGCTCGGGGCTGTTCATCAACCGCCGAAAACTTTTCTCTACCTGTGATTCAGTTAACAATGTTTTCTCCTTCAAGTGTTCTGGCATGAAGCAAAACGGTTCGCGGCACCGCGGACATAGTGCCTGCCGAAAACGAGCCGATCATTCTTCATTACCTATATTTATTCTAGGCGTTGGCCTTGCTGCGCCAACCCTTTCTTAACCTGTGGGGCACCGATTTAATCAGCTACCACACTATTTATGAGCCGTTCAGATCCGCAATCCGAGTCGATAGACAGGGATATTTGGCTTGCTCATCCTTACTGGCAAGCTACGTTTTTTTGCATTGCGCTGCAATATCGTCTGCATGCGCGGCAAGAAATCTTGGTTTCATGACTTTCAAAAAGTCAACGAGTTCAGACTGTTATGCTCCATTTCACGTTTGTCTTTATTGGTATTGCGCTCTGTGTAATTGTGACTTCCGGAGTCAGTGGATTGGTGCTGTCGCAGGTTCGGAATGGCCGCAGACAGCGTGGAATGCACCGTTTGCTCTGTCGTCAACAAGACAGCAAGATTCGGCAGCTTGAACGCAATGCAATGCAAGCGGTTACCGAAAGGCTGGCCTGGACCGGATGGCAACGAGCCAAAGTCGAAGAGATTATTGATGAATCGGCTGATTGTCGTTCCTTCTTTTTGACCCTGCCCGATGGGACCCCCTTTCCCCCCTTCCGACCAGGGCAATACCTAATGGTGGGGATTAACGACTCCGATACGGGCCGAACGGTCTCTCGTTGTTACTCCTTATCCGCGGCGCCCGATCCGCGATTCTGGCGGATCTCTGTGAAACGTGTCCCGGGTGGTTCGGTCAGCAACTATTTGCATGACCACCTGAAAGTTGGTGACACCTTGTTATTGGGAGCGCCACGCGGCAAATTTGTTCCCCAAATGGAAGACAATCGTCCTCTCGTAATGATTGCTGCTGGGGTTGGCATCACCCCCATGATTGCGATGATTCGCTACGCCCTCATTTGGCAGCCGGAACGTCCATTGCACTTGTACTATCAGCTGCGTGACGGAGAGCATGCTCCGTTTCTAAGGTGGTTGACCGGCAGGGCTCGTGACTCGGAGCGGTTGAATCTAGTGACTTGCTTCAGTCAGCCGGGGCCACAGGACCACCCCCATTATGTAGGCAGGATCTCTGCGGACTTGATTACCAAAGAAGCTGATTTGTTAGATGGGGAGTTTCTGATTTGTGGTCCCGATCGATTCATGAAATCGCTTCGCAAGGATTTGATCGCAAACGGAATCCTCGGGGATGCCATCAAGATCGAATCGTTTGGCGGTGGGCAACCAAAGCAGGCATCCGGCAATGCTGACGCATCGGCACATAGCGAAGGCTACGCGGTCTCTTTCCAACGTTCCAAAAGCCAGACCCAGTGGCGTGACGAAGATGGTTCGTTGCTGGACGTCACGGAACAAGCCGGAGTCGACATCGACAGCGGTTGCCGAGCTGGAGAGTGTGGTGCTTGCGTCGTCGGCCTGCTGAAAGGAAAGGTCAGGCACTTGACCGATCCTCTGTGCGGACCGCTTGATGAAAATCAAGTCGCAGCTTGTATCGCGGTTCCAGAGGGCCCGGTTGAATTGGATCTATAGCCGCTCGTTCCCCGCAAGTGAAAGAGGCGGGGGACATTCAGGCGTCTATTTGCCGGACTGCAAAGAGTGCGATTTGTGGAATCGCAATCGGAGTATTGAGTTGCCGTCAAACAAGCAAAGCTTATGAATTTAACCGGCTTTGATCGGAGCGGCTTGCGCCGCTCCGATGGAAGCAGATATTACATGGCGTGTCATTGTCGCGACGGCCAAGGACTGAATGTCCCTAGCTATCGATTTCGACTTTTTCACCTTGGGCGTCGCGGCAGTCGAGTTCCAGGTGTTCTGGATACAGGCCTTCGCTGCCAAGGATTTGCACGGTCATCTTGCCGCGGTCTTCCATTTCGGAAATTTCGCGTCGCTTGTTGTTATTGATCGCTGCGGCAACGGCATCGTTGACACGAACGGTGACGCGAGCGATGTGCTCGTTTCGGCAAGCAAGGGCCAGCATGCGAATGACTTCGATCGACATGCTTTCCGCTTTCTTGACCAGTCCACGGCCTTCGCAGCACGGACAATCTTGGTAGATGCTTCGCTTGAGGCTGGGACGGATCCGTTGACGCGTCATTTCAACCAAACCAAACGGACTGGTCCGTAAGATCTTGGTTCGTCCGCGATCTTTGGCCATTGCGTCGCGGAGGGTGTTTTCGACTTTGCGGCGATGCGAATCTTTTCGCATGTCGATAAAGTCGTTCACGATCACGCCGCCCAAGTCACGCAAACGCAATTGACGAGCGATCTCTTTCGCGGCGGACATGTTTAAGCGGAACGCGTTCTCTTCGGCGGAATCGTTTCCACGAAAGCTGCCGCTGTTGACGTCGATGGCGACCAACGCTTCTGTCGGATCGATAACGATCGACCCACCGCCAGGCAATGGGACCTGACGCTGGTTGATGCGGGCGATTTCCTCGTCCAGTTTGTATTTATGGAAGAGAGGTTCGGTTTCGTCGTACAGTTTCAGCCGGTCGCTAAAGCGTGGCATGACCTGTTTTAGGAATTCACGTGCTCGTTCGTAATCCTCTTTCTCATCGATCCAAATCGTGTCGATGTCTCCGCTGAAGATGTCTCGAATCGTTTTGATGATCATGTCGCTTTCTTCGTAGATCACCCCCGGTTCGGTGGTGTTCTTCAAGCGACGAACGATCGAATTCCATAATCGGAGTAGGTACTCCAGGTCGCGATGCAATTCTTTTTCGCTTCGTTCCGCACCGGCGGTTCGGACGATGAAGCCCAAGCCCTTTGGTGGGTTGCAGCTAAGCATGCAGCGGCGAAGGCGTTTGCGATCGTCTTCGTCTTCGATTTTTCGGCTGACTCCGACACGGCCCAAAGCGGGCATCAGGACCAAGTATCGACCTGGGATACTGATGTAGGTGCTGAGGGTTGGTCCCTTGGTTCCGATTCCTTCTTTGATGACCTGAACGAGGACTTCGTCGCCTCGTTTTAGGACTTCTTGGATCGGAGGTTTGTTGCGAGGTCGTCCACCTTTGAACGCCTGCTTGTTTCCGCGTCCGGTTTCGCGAGCTCGCTGAGCGGCTTTTTGAGCCATCTCGTCCGATTCACGCATCACTTCTTCGGGATCATAACCTCCTTGGCGGAAGTATTGCGGTTCGATGTCGCTGATGTGCAGGAAGCCATTGCGTCCCACACCAAAATCAACAAATGCTGCTTGAATGCTTGGTTCCAGGTTTACAATTTTCCCGCGATAGATATTCCCGGCGTAGGTTTCTTGGCTTTTACGTTCGATGTACAGTTCGTCTAGTCTTCCGTCTTCAAGTATCGCGATGCGACACTCTTCCGGCTGAGCGACGTTGATCAGCATCTCTTTTTTCATAGGTCATTCCTTTAGGACACAGTGTTCAGGTCCAAGTGTTTGTTCTAGTTCGACGCGGGTTCGTACGACGTACGATCCCGCTGTTAAAAGTGAGTCCAAACCCATCGCCGAAATTAAATCGGTGGGCTTGAGGTCCGCGTTCTCGCTGGCGGACAAGACCATGATCAGATGGCCATCGCAGATCTTTAATTGATCAATTTGCGACGCGGCATTGACCGTGATTGTGCGGTTCTTTCTTGTGACTTCGAGCGTTTCGACATCACTGATTTCAGTGATCGCTGTTTCGATTTCCGCCGTTGCAAATCCCTCTGGAATGGGGACGCTGTAATGGCTGCGAAGCAGGCGAGCCTTGGGGGTACCATCGGGGACCCGGCAGACGCTTAATATGTTCAGGCCGGGTTGTTGATCGTCGTCCAGCCGTTTCAACAGCGCTTCGACGGATAATTCTTCTGCTAAATCAATTTCTACAACTTCATCTAAGCCTTCGATCCCCAGGGCTAGTGCCGAGGGAAAACCAACGCGAGGTTTCGGATGAAAGCCCTCGGTCATCGAAAGTTCTAGCGTTGCTCTGCGGAGTAACCGTTCCCACAAGCGAGCCAAATCGCGATGGCTGATCCAACGCAACAAATCCGTTTTGGCAAATCGAATACGGTATCGGATCCTAAGCAATTCCTCGCTTGGCTGCGGAGGAACTGAGTTCTTGGCGTCCGGATTCTTAGTGTCCGGGGCGGCTTTGGCGTCGCCCGCCGCTTCGGTTACTTTATTATTCATTGATGCAAAAGCTCCGGTACCAGGGCTCGCAATCGATCCGCCAAGTAGATATCGACTTCTCTAGCCGATTCGAAAGTCATCGCACGTTCAGCAATTTCTTCGCATTCCTTGATCGATACCGACCGGATCGCTTTCTTTACCTTCGGCAGGGCGTTGGGCGGGACGCTTAAGCTGCGGACTCCCATCCCAATCAGCAACAAAGCCCGTGCGGGCCGGCTGCTCATTTCGCCGCAGACGGAAATGGGGAGTCCCGCTTTCTTCGCTTCGTAGATTGATTTTTCGATCAAACGGAGGACGGCTGGGTCACTCGATTGATAAAGGTCGGCGACCGATTCGTTGCTTCGGTCGACAGCCAACGTGTACTGCACCAAATCATTGGTGCCGATGCTTAAGAAATCGACTTCTTTGACAAATCGGTCCAACATCAGAACGGCGGCGGGGACTTCAACCATCATGCCGATGGGGATATCCGTGCGGCATTCGATGCCCGCTTCGCGGAGGTCTTCACCCACCACATTCAGCAGCATTCTTGCTTGCCGCAGTTCAGCCAAGGTTGTGATCAGCGGGAACATAATGCGAACATCGCCATGGACGGCCGCTCGCAAGATCGCTCGCAGTTGCGGGCGGAAAATATCTTGGTTTTTTAAGGCCAGGCGGATACTTCGCAGCCCCAGGAATGGGTTGCGTTCGTTGTCCGCTCGGGGGCGATGCCCCATTTTGTCGGCACCCAGGTCGAGGGTTCGGATCACAACCGGGCGATCCCCCATTGCGCGGACGACCTGGCTGTAGGCCTGGTAATGGTCCTCTTCGCTGGGTTCTTGTTCGCTGGCCAAGTACAAGAATTCGGTTCGGTACAATCCGATCCCATCGGCTCCGCGTTCTAGGCAGGCGGCGACTTCGTGGGGGAATTCGATGTTGGCATTTAAGCTGACCAACGTCCCGTCGGTTGTCTCGGCCGGTTGGTCCCGCAGTTGTTCCAGGGTTCGGTCGAAAATCCGCTGTTGTTCTTGCCCGCTGCGGTATCGCGATAGCGTTGCTTCGTCGGGATTCAGAATGATCCGGCCGTGGTCTCCATCGACGATCACCTGGGTCGATTGGCCGACGCGATCAAGAAATTCCCCGACTCCGACGACGGCGGGCAATTCCATTCCTTTGGCGACGATCGCCGTATGGCCGCCAGCGCCACCGGTTTCAGTGCAGAACCCGCGGACAAACCGTCGATCAAGATTGGCGGTTTCGCTGGGGGTCAGGTTATAGCAGAGGATAATAACCGGTTCGGTCAGCTCCTTTAGCGGAGCGGAGCGGACGGCACCGAGAGCATGCAGCAGTTGTTTCTCGATATCGATAACGTCGTCGGCACGTTCTGCCAGCAGGGTGCTTTTTAAACGCCGCATCGCGGCGGCATAGCTGTGCAGGACTTGGCTAACGGCGTAGGGCGCCGACTGTTGAAGCTCGGTAATCCGGCGGCGGAGTTCGGCTGCTAATCGCGGATCATGTAACATCTGCAGTTGAGCGGCGAAAATATCCCCCGTCGAGTTACCGAGTTTTGCAGAAGTCTGCAGTCGGTTCTCTTCAAGTGAGCGCGAAACGTCATCGACTGCTTGTTGCAGACGATGGTATTCGTCCGCAACGTCAGTTTCGTTAACGTAGCACCTAGGAATGCTGTAGCCATCGGCGTCCAGAACTAAAGCCGGACCGATTGCGACCCCAGGCGAAACGGGTATGCCTTGCAGTTCAAGCATCGTGCTCCGACCCTGTTCGCGCCTGCCTTGGCCGACCGGACCATCCAGGGCAGAAGCCCTTGCTGATTCGGTCGCGGCACGCGTATTGAGGAGTTCGGATTCATTGGATTATGCGGTGGGATGAAGAGGTCCTGTTCCCGGTGATCAAGCCGTCTTGAAACAACCAGCCTTCCCTTTTCGTTGCTTCGGTCTGTTGATTTCTAATAGTCAACACGAAGAATCGTTTGGGAAGAGACTGGTATTTGTTGAACGACCGCTTGAATTTTTCACCCTTGCGAGAGTCCCAAACCGGGAGGTCGCAAGGTTGGATGGGGTCAGGCTTCCTCCATTTCGTAAAAACCGTTTTCGAAAAGCCGTTGAATGGCGGCCGCCGCCAATGGGGCGTCGACTCCCTCGACGGTAACGGTTAACTCGGTTCCTTGTTCGGCTCCGAGGGTCATTAAAGAAAAGACGCTAGCACAGTCAGCTTGTTCGCTATCTTTTCGTATCAAGATCGTCGCTTCAAATTGTCCAGCCGCCTGTACCAATGTATTGATAGCGCGCAGATGCAACCCTTTTGGGTTCCGCACGGTCACATCAAAACATAGAGGCGGGTTGGACATATTTTGCGAATCAATCAAGACAGGGTTAAACAAAGTGATTGTTATCAGCTTCGTTCAGAAGCTGTTGGATGTCGTCTGGAGTTTTGCTTTGCTTCAGGAAGCGGCAAAACGCGTCGTCGCGTAACTGACGAGAGATGTTCTCGAGAGCTCGTAGGTGGTCGCCTGGTCGTTCCGGTGGGCTGACAAGCAAAAAGAACAATTGAACTTTTTCGCCGTCTAGGCTGTTGAAATCGACTCCGTCGACACTGACGCCAACGGTTCCGACAAGTTTGTCGACGCTGGGGTGTTTGGTATGCGGAACGGCAACGCCACGGCCGATGCCGGTGCTGCCAAGTTCTTCGCGTTTCATGATTGCAGCAATAATGTCTTCTTGTTCTTCAGCACTGATTTCGCCTGCGTCTTGCAGCGATTGAACCAGTTCCCGAATCACGGTTTCTTTGGACTCAGAGGCCAGATCGGCGCAAATCGCCTTCGTACTGACAAAGTCTGAAAATTTCATTCTGTAAATTCCTAGGGTAGAGTTTCCGGAGTCAGGATTGGATCCTGGCTCCACCGCACCGACACGGTGAGAATCTCTGCGAACAGAGATATCGGGGAAGGGAGTTTCACGGTTTCTACCGATTTACTCCTCTTCGGTTTCCGCTTCAGGTGCCGGTTCGAGATGTTTGATTCCGGTCGCGCGATGACCGGTTCGTTTTTCTTTTAGTTTACGGAGCTGTTGTTCGATTTTGGGAAGGACCAAGTCAAGGGCGGCGATCACATTCGTCGCTTCGGCTTTGGCAACACAGTCCTCTGCGTGCTCCGCGGATACCTTGACTTCGACTTCGGGCTTTTCCATTCGTTTCATATCGACGGTCACGATGATTGCATTGATGCGGTCGAATAAGCGACGAAGCTTTTCAACTTTGGCCTCAATCAACGCCTGATCACCAGCCTGAAGGTCACCGTGTCGTGCCGAAACGCTTAATTGCATGGACTCAACTCATGAACAGAAGAGGGATGAAAACCGAATTCTATCGCCCAGGCGGTCGCTTTCCTAGTGACGAATAGCCCCCACGCCAATCTCTGGCCCTTTTTGAGGGATGATCGGAGGAATCAGGCCGTTTGACCGGTTGAAATCAGGTAGACATACTAACAGGCGTCCTGCTTGTCCAATATAGCGAATCATGGTCTTTTTGCTGAGGCAATTCGATTGAATAGAACCCTGTTAGAGACCATTATGTCCGATCCCCAAATCCAAGCGGATTTGGAATTATTGGATTCCGATCGGCAAACCGTAACGGTAAATCTTAATGGACAACTGTCCACTCCGTTCCCCGCGGCGACTTTGCAGCTGAAACCTTCGCTGCCCGTGGAAGGGGGATCATCTCCCTCGCCGTGGCTGAAAGAACGCCGGTTGCCGGAACGAAAAGTGACTTCCCCGGGCGAACGCAGCCATGATGTGACCGATTACCGTCTGATCGGGGAGCTGGGGGCAGGAGGAACCGCGGTCGTCTATCAGGCGCATCAGCGGGCTGTCGATCGTGAAGTCGCGGTGAAGGTGCTGCGGGATGAACTGAATCGTGATCCGCTGGCTCAGGCAAGGTTTCTCAGTGAAGCCAGGACCATTGGCAGTTTGGATCATCCCAATGTGATCGCACTGCATGAGTTGGCGTTCGGCGAAAAAGGCCAGCTGTTCTATTCGATGAAAAGAATCGATGGGACGACCTGGGCGGAGGTCATGTCCGAGCGGACGGTCAAGGAGAATTTGGCGATCCTGATTCGCGTCGCCGATGCCATTCGCTACGCCCATTCACGCCGCTTATTGCATCGCGACATTAAGCCCGAAAATGTGATGTTGGGGCGGTTCGGTGAAGTCCTGCTAGCGGACTGGGGGCTGGCGCTCTCCTATCCCGTCGTGACGGAGAACGATCAGACCCCGTCGATTGGCGGGACTCCGGCTTATATGGCCCCCGAGCTGGCCGCTGGGGTTTTGGAAAGTATCGGCCCAACGACCGATATCTACCTGCTGGGGGCCGTGCTTTTCCAGATGGTGACCGGTTTTCCGCCCCATCACGGTTCGACGTTGATCGAGTGCATTCAGGCGGCAGCGGACAACAAAATTCGGCCGACTCGCGTCACCGGGGCGCTGTTGGATATCGCTCTGAAGGCGATGCAGACCAACCCGGAAGACCGCTTTCAAACGGTGGAAGAATTTCAGGATGCACTCCGGTTGTATGACAAGCGGCAGGAAAGTGTTCGCTTGGTGGAGCGGGCGATGCAGCATTCCTCGGATGCGGAGAAAGCGAGTGGTTACGAAAAGTATGCGATCGCATTGAACCTGCTGGGGGAGGCTCTGGAGGTATGGCCGGAAAACACGAAAGCCATTCAGTTGCAGAAGAATACACAGATCGAGTTTTCACGCCGCGCGCTTAGTCTTGGCGATTATGACTTGGCGCTCGATATGTTGGTGACCGCTGGTGAGGGCGAATCGGAATTGGCGGCACGGGTTCGTCGCCGCCGCTCCAAACGGAAGCATCAGGTCAAGCGAGAGGCTCGGCTGCAAGCGCTCTTCTCGCACGCTCCCGATCCGGTGGTGATTACCCGAGCGGATGACGGTCGCGTGGTCGAAGCAAACGAGATGTTCCTCAGCCTGTTTGGGTTTGAATTAGAAAATATCGTCGATGTAAACATCGCGGATTTAAACCTTTGGGTTCTGCCGCAACGCCGCTGCGATTACCAGCAGCAGATTAAAAGCCGCAAGCGAGTCGAAAATTTTGAGGCTCAGCTGTACAGCGGGCAGGCGCGGGTTATCGACGCTTTGATTTCCAGCCGGATCGTGGAATCGGACAATCAGTCTCTGCTGGTCACGAATGTTCGTGACATAACGCTTCGCAAGCGAGCGGAGAACGAACTTCGTCGCAGCCGGCAGCGGTTGCGTGAATTCACCCGTTTGGCACGCCTGGGAACCTGGGAGTACGACGTCCGGGCCGAAGTCGTTCACTGGAACAGTCAGCTGTATGCGATCACGGGAATGCAGCCTAACGATCAGGAAGATCCCGACGTTAATGCTTTTATGAAAAGCATCCATCCGGAGGACCGCCCTCGTCTAAAAGCATCGATGGATAACGCTTTAAAAACGGGCGAACCCTATCAGGTGCAGGCGAGGCATCAGATTCCAAACGGTGAATATCGTACGGTGATTGCTCGCGGGCAACCGATTCGAGATCTGATGGGCGACGTGGTCGAAATCTATGGGACCATCCAAGACATCAGTGAGCAGCAAGCCGAGCTCGAACGAGTCCAGGCTCAGACGGCTGCCATGCAGCAGTTGATCGATTGGTCGGGCGAGGCGCTGTTGGCGATTGGCGATAAAGGGCAAATCTTGGCTGCGTCTAGTTCGATGGCCGCCAGCCTGGAAGTCTCCGCCGCTCAGCTTCGTTGCCAAGGTCAGTTGGTTTGGCAGCCAGGTTTGGAGGCGGGTGATTTGCCCGCAGGGACGCAAGAAGTGTTGGCAAAGGTCGAACATCCGAGCAAACCGGATTCGAACTGGCAAACCTTTCAGATCATGCCGACCGGATGCGATTCGGTAAGGATCGCAAAACCGGTCGTTTAATCGCTAGCGGTAACGAATTGTCGCCTTCCGCTTCGCGATACAACGCTCTTTTGCAGCTACTGTCGCGGAGCCTAGGGCGACAAACTTCCTCCGCTTCCGATTGAAACGACAACCTCGTTAAGCGGTTTGCCGTGTCGATCTTGGACGTGGGCGGACGCGTTGACGTTCCAGTTCAGTTTCGGGGCTGTCGGACCCGCTGATAACGTGAATGTCCATTTGAGGGAATGGGATCCCGATGTTGGCGGCGTCCAGGCGTTGTTTGATTTCACCTGTCAGCATTTCCCTGACCGACCAGTAGTCGCTGCTGGCGGCCCAGAAGCGAACCTTCCAGTCGACACTGCTGGCACCCAGGTTGTCCAGGACGATCGCATAGCCACGATTGGGGCCATCGATCAGATGGGATCGCATCGCTTCAGCGGCTTCTTTAAGGACCTGGCGAGTCTGTTCAATGTCGGCGGAGTATTCGACTCCGACAAGGACTTCGACCCGTCGCTGGCGATGGAACGAAATGTTTTCGATCGTACCGCCCGAAATCGAACTGTTGGGGACGATGATCCGGCGGTTGTCGGGAGTGTCGAGGGTGACGGTGAATAGGTCGATTTCGTTAACCTTCCCCGTGATCCCGCCCGCATTGATCGTATCGCCCACCTTAAACGGCCGGAAAACCAACAACAGGATCCCGGAGGCGAAATTGCTAAGCGTTCCTTGGAAGGCTAGGCCCACGGCAAAACCAGCGGCAGCAATCAGGGCGGCAAGCCCGGTAACGGGAGCCCCGATTTTCGAAAGGGCTCCTAGCGTGATCCCCGCCATCAAGCTGTAAAAGGTGAATTTCGCGACGAACCGGCCAAGGGTCTCGTCGACGCGTTTAATGACTGGAGCACTAACGACGCGCGAGACAAACTTGGCGACAAAGTAACCCACGAGGATCGCAGCCAACGCTGCAACCGCTGGCAACGCATACGTCATCAGCAGGTAGTTTAGGTCTTCGGATGAGAGGTTCCGAATGGAATCGATTTCCGCCATCAGATCGAAATCAGACGTTTGGTTGGCGGGGGCTGCGTTCGCAGCGACTTCCGCCGTTTCGGCAGGTGAGGATGTTTCTGGCATGAGGTGGCTCCTTCGCAAACAATGACGAGACTTATTCGTTTGCTCTCATAGCAGAATGTGGTTGGGGGTGGCTATACGGGATTGGGGGCGTGGAGACACGGAGACACGGAGACACGGAGACACGGAGACACGGAGACACGGAGTGAAGGAGTGAAGGAGTGAAGGAGTGAAGGAGTGAAGGAGTGAAGGAGTGAAGGAGTGAAGGAGTGATGGGGTGTTGGGGTGTTGGGGTGTTGGGGTGTTGGGGGAGGTTTTGCTGGTGTTGGGGTATTAAAAAAGCCCGACGCTTTTGGCGTCGGGCTTTTGGGTTCATCGATTGGCTGGTGGAGACTATTTCTCGCCCAGGATCCAGTGATGGTATGCTTTTACGACCATGCCGTGCGACTTGGCGTATTCTTCAACCGTTTGCTTGTCGTCTTTGACGAATGGCTGTTGAAGCAAGGTGCGTTCCGCGAAGTAGGACCGCATTCGGCCGTCGACCATTTTGTCGACGATCTTTTCCGGTTTGCCTTCGGCGATTGCAGCAGCTTTTAGCAATTCGCGTTCTTTGGCGACTTCTTCCTGATCCAATTCGTCCGCTGACAGAGCAGCAGGGTTCATGGCTGCAACGTGCATTGCAACGTCTTTGGCTGCGTCGTCGTTACCACCTTCAACGTGGATGAGGACTCCAGCGACGGTCCCTGCGTTGTGGGTGTATCCACCACAAGGGCCTTCGACGCGAGCCATACGTCCGACGTTAAAGACTTCGCGAATCCGGTTGAACAAGTCGTCTTTTTGTTGACGAAGTGTGGTTCCGGGAATCGATGGAGACTCTTTGTCTAGCAGTGCATCGGCCGTTTCGATCGAAGCGTCAGCAGCTAGTGCTGTTGCCAAGTCGTTGGACAGTTGGATGAACTGTTCGTTCTGGGTAACAGGTGCACTTTCGCACAACAATTCGACCATTGCCCCGACAGATTTCTCTGTTCCGAGGTGCTGTCCGAATCGTCCGAACGCGGTTTCGCGGTCAGAGCGTTTGTCGGCTAGTTTCTGGCCTTCCTTGCGTAGCAGTTCAACTGCCTTCTCTTCGTCGCCACCCGCGTCCTGCAAAGCTCGTTTGCAGTCCATCAGGGGGAGCCCGGTACGCTCACGGAAAGATTTGACGGCCGCGGCGGTCACCGTGGACATAGGATTCTCCTTAAAATAATAGTCAGAGTCTTATTTGTGTCAGTTTGGTTTAGCTAGCCGATTCGGTCGATTCGGCAGCGGCCGCTGGGGCTGCTTCCGGAGCCGCTTTTTCAGCTTCGGCAGGAGTTCCCTTGCCTGCGATGACGGCGTCGGCCAGTTGTTTCATGATGATTTCGATCGAGCGGATCCCGTCATCGTTGCCTGGGATCGGCAGATCGATCAGGTCTGGGTTGCTGTCGGTGTCGATCAGCGCGACGGTGGGGATTCCCAGTCGTTTCGCTTCGCGGACGGCGTTACGCTCTTTGCCTGGATCGATGATGACCATGCACTCAGGCAACCGGTTCATGCTGCGCAAGCCATTAAGGTTGCGGTACATTTTGCGGTATTCGCGAGTCAGCGCGGACTGCATTTTCTTGCTGTACTTGTCCAGGGCTTCGCCCGAACGGATCTTTTCCAGTTCTTCCAGACGTCCCAGTCGGCTGCGGATCGTGCGGAAGTTGGTCAACGTTCCACCCAACCAACGCTCGGCGACGAAAGGCATTCCGCAACGCAGGCAATGCTCTTCAACCGCTTCACCCGCTTGGCGTTTTGTGCCGACAAACAGGATCAGGCCGCCCGATTCAGCAACTTGCTGAAGGTATTTTTTGGCTCGTAGCAATCCACGCAGGGTTTCGCGGATGTCGAGGATGTGAATTTGGTTCTTACGACCAAAGATGTACGGAGCCATCTTTGGGTTCCAGAGGCTCGTTCGGTGTCCAAAGTGGACTCCCGATTCGATCATGGTCTGAACAATCGTATTTGCTTCGCTCATCAAAAAACTCCTAGATCAGCCGGTCCAAGCCGTCTGGCGAGACGCAAATCTCACCAACGCCAGAGCCATAAATGGCCCTTCGCCCGTAATGCTAATCGGTAAAAAAATGGAAGCTCGGGTCATACAGAGACCGCGAGACGTCAAGAAAATAGCGTTTGCCCCTCCGGTTGGTCAATCCGGGTCATTTGTGTTCGTGGCGATGGGGATCGTGGTCATGGTGTTCTTGGTTGATGTGAATGTGGATTTCCGGGTGATTCTGAAAAACCCACTCCCAACCTCCTGCGGTCACTGCCGCTCCATCGATATAGAGCGAATCCAATCGCGGCATGTTCGCCAGGATCTTCAAACCGGCATCGGTAATCGGGATATCGATCAGATGAATCGCTCGTAATGACTCCAATTGGACGATTGCATGAACAATTTCGGGGCGAGCGTTCAGGCTCCCCAATCGGAGGTTTCTTAGCCGTTTTAGCTTTTTCAGCTCCAGGATTCCGCTGGCGGTGCAGGCGGCCTGTGGCAGGTTCAGGATCTGCAAGTTCTGCATGTTGGGCGAATCGGCCAATGCGGCCAATCCCGCGTCGCCGATCGGCGATTTCCGCAGCCGCAGTTCGATCAAATTCGGTAGCGAAACGATGCTGGGGATCCCTTCGTCGGTAATCCGGCCCGCGTCGATATGGAGTTGAAGGATTTCAGGATTCCCCTCAATTGGGGCCAGATCTTTGTCTGCGATCTCGATATCGAGAATTTCCAAGAGCGAATTCGATAGTTGATCGTCATAGTTTGCGGTTGGCGGGAGCGGGGCGTCCGAGTCTTCGCCGGCCGGGGCACCTTCCGATGTGTCGTCCTCGGCCGTGTCGGTTTTCGTTGGCCGAGCGTTCGTATTCACGGCAGGCGGCCAGAGTGGGGTGGCTGTTTGCATGGCAGCAAGCGCCTGTGCGACCGCTTCTGCAGGGGTGGGAGGTTGCGGCGTTTCTTCGATGATTGCAGGCTGATTCCGCGATTGGGTCCACCAGTACCCTCCCCCGGTGACTGCAACGATCCCCAGTAACAGGCCCAGCCCGATAAGTATCCGTCGCCGCCGCTTCGCTCGTATGGTCAAGGGACCAGGCGTTGCCGCAACCGGGGTGCTTGAACTGGCGGCGTCGGAGTCGGACGTGTCGGAGGGGCTGGTCGTGTCGTTCATGACGCTGTTAGGCAAAGGGGGGACGATGGTCGTCGTTTGAGACGTGCGATAAATAAGTTGATATTTTGACAGCAGCTGGCACCTGCCAGACACCCGCGCGCCACGTCCCCTCGTCGGTTTACCCGACAGGAACGCAAGATTTCAAATTAGAGGTGGTTGCCCCCACGGTTTTCGCATCCAGTTCGGATTGCCGCTTTTAGCGGCAATCCGAACTGGATGCGTTTTCCTGGAGCCCTGCGAACTAATTTCAAATCTTGGCCCCATGCCAGGCAAGCTGGCATGGGGCCTTTTCTCCCTGCCACATTCACTACTTATTCACTACTTATTTATCGCACGTCCCTCACGACCGCACGGATTGGAATCGAAGCGGGCTTTAGCGGACCTGTGCTGCTACTGGGACTGCGGCGCGTAGGCTCTTCGCGATCCCAACCAGCCATGACGGGTTCCAAATACCATACTGAATGCCAATATCGAAGCGGCGGCGATCACGATCACGGCACCGGTAGGCAGCTTGTCGAAGAGGGCACTCATGACTCCGCCACAGACTGCCGATAGGCTGCCGATCACACCCGCCAGAGGAGCCATGTAGGGAACTCGGTCGGTCCAGAACCGTGCGGCGCTGGGAGGGATGACCAACAAGGCGACGACCAATAGCAGACCAACGGCTTGCATTCCGACAATACAGACACAAACGACCAGTCCCATCATGACGATATCGATCGCCAGCACCGGATACCCCAGCACCTGGCAGGCCCCTTCGTCAAAACAGACCAACGTCCACTCTTTCATGATCAATGTCGACAACAGCGTGGCAAGTGTGGCGGTGATAATGATCAAGTGAACGTCGGACGGCAGCATCGCGGCGGCTTGGCCAAAGATAAATTCGCGGATTCCCGCCTGCGATCCCGTGGCAGCTCGCTGGACGACGGACAACAAAACCACTCCGGCGCCGAAAAAAGTGCTCAGCACGATCGCTAAAACGGCATCGTCAGGCAGTCGTCCGAAACGCCGTAGGATCGCCGTGGTTAACATCCCTAAAGCACTTGCAATGGCTCCTCCAATCAATAGGACAAGCAAATTTTTGGGAGCCGTTGGATATAGTCCAGACCAAATCAGGAACGCGATGGAAACGCCCGGTAAAGCCGCATGCCCGACAACGTCTCCGGCCAACGCACGCCTGCGAAGGACCAAGTAGGTGCCGACAATGCCGGCGGCAAAACCAAGTGCCGCAACGCCAAGCAGGACGACTCGCGTGTTTGGTGCAGAAAGGATTTCGACGATTTGGCTCACAGCGAAAAAACCAGACAGCAGTAAAGATAAATGAGGATAAGCGGACGAAAGGATCAGCCGTTTTTTAAAGGTCGCTTGTTACGCTGCGAAAGTAAGTGTTCAGGATATGTGGTTTTGCCGTTAGCGAACGGCGACGCTGAATCACTTGACCCTAACAGGGACTTCTCACATGAATAGCAATTGACCGCCAAACGCAATTTTTAGGTTTTCGGCGTTGAAGGTTGTTTTGACGTCCCCTTCAGCAATGATTTCGCGATTCAGTATCAGCACTCGATCGAAGTAGACGGGAACCGTCTGCAGATCATGGTGGACCACCATCGCGGTCCGGCCTTGGTCACGCAGTTTTTGCAGCGTTTCAATAATGGTTTTTTCGGTGGCGGCATCGACGCCAGCCAGCGGTTCGTCCATCAGGTACAGCTCGGCATCTTGGACCAGCGCGCGTGCCAGGAACACACGTTGTTGTTGCCCGCCCGATAGTTGGCTGATTTGACGGTCTTCGAACGCCTCCATGCCGACCTGAGCCAATGCCTTGCGGGCCGCATCGCGATGGCTCCGTTTGACTCGGCGGAACCAACCGATTTTTCCGTACAAACCCATGCAGACTACGTCCAGGGCGGTGACCGGAAAATCCCAGTCGACGCTGGTTCGCTGCGGGACGTATCCGATTCTCCCGTTGGAAGCTTGAAAGCTACCGCCGAAGAAACGGAATTCACCCGCTTCGGTTTTCAGTAGGTTTAATGCCGCTTTGATCAGCGTGCTCTTGCCAGCTCCGTTGGGACCGACGATGGCAGTCAGCGATCCGGCCGGAGTTGCAAACGAAATGTTTTGCAGGACCGGAGTGCTGCGGTAGGCGACCGTGACTCCGATCGCCTCAAGTGGCGGTGCGGATGATGGAGGTGTCGATTCGCTCATGATGCGTTGGGAACTGGGGCGGTCGAAGTCGGGATGTCTACCACGGTTCCGCCTAAGGCTTCGGTTATCGTCCGCGTGTTGTGGCGGATCATTCCAATGTAAGTATCGGCATCGGAATCGGCGGGCCCCATGCTATCGCTATAGAGAACATGGTCACTGGAAACCTCCTTGTCTCGTGAGTTTGCTCCATGGACGATCGCTTTGACCTGCCGCGGCGAGACGCTTGATTCGAAGAACACGGCCTTGACGTCCCGCTCGACAATCAGGTTTACCAACCGATTGACGTCGGTAATTCCCGCTTCGCTGGTGGTCGATACGCCTTGGACGCCGAAGACCTCAACATCGTATCGGCGGCCAAAGTAGCGAAACGCATCGTGAGCGGTGATCAGAACACGTTGTTTCTTCGGAATCGATTCCAGGCATGTGGCTGCCCAGCGATCCAGCTCTAGCAGTTCCTCGCGGTAGGCCTCGGCGGACGCTTGGAAAGTCTCCGCATGGTCGGGAAGGGCTTTGCTTAGTTTTTCAGTAAGCGGCGTGATCGTATCGGCCCATAATTTTACATCCATCCAGATATGGGGGTCGTGCCAGGACCCGTCGGCGTCTAGCAGTTGGTTCTTCGGCAGCATTTCACCGACAGCGATCGTTTGCCCGCCGCGCGAAGTTCGCGATTCGAGGACTTCGCCCAATTGCCCCTCCAGGTGCAGCCCGTTGTAAATCACGATATCGGCTTGGCTTAACGCGACCGCATCACTTCGGCTTGGTTGGTGTAAATGCGGGTCGACGCCTGGTCCCATCAGCACGGTCACGTCGGCAGCTTCACCGACGATTCCTCGAACCAGGTCCCCTACCATTCCCGTCGTGGCCACAATTTGAGGGCGTTTGTTGGGGTCCGAAACGTTTTCTGCTGCGGAATCGCTCTTTTTGCATCCTGGCAGCAAAGCGATTGCCAGCAGAAAGAACGCGATGGATACCGGACGGGACGTCGCCATGGGGTGGCTCTGACAGATGTAAGGACAAAAAGTTAGGATGCCGAACACACAAGGTAGTTTTTCAGCGTTTCAATAACCAGCAGGGTGCTATACTTAGGAATTGCACGATCGAGCACTCTCGCTTGGTCGCTTCACCCGTGGGGAATGTGATGGGTCTAACCTATTTCAAACGCTTTCGAATGGAGCTGGATCTAACGGAACCGCTCTACCCTGCCCCGCCCCTGCCCGCAAACTATGAACTGATTCCCTGGTCGGATGGGCTGTCCAGTGAACACGCTCTGGCAAAATACCAAAGCTTTCGCAGTGAATTAGACGCAAATGTCTTCCCCTGCCTTGGTCGACGCGACGGCTGTCTTCAGCTGATGCGTGAAATTACTAGGCGGACGTCGTTTGTGCCGGAGGCAACTTGGTTGCTACGCCATCGCCCTCTAGGTGAACCGGCCGTCGCGGTCGGTACGGTTCAAGGCCTCCGTATGGAGGGCTGGGGGGCTATCCAGAATTTAGGGGTCATGCAGGCACATCGCGGGCACGGCCTGGGGACGGTCTTGATGACTCGAGCTGCAGAAGGATTCCGCCGTGTCGGTTTGGCGAAGATGCATCTAGAGGTCACCACCGAGAACTCCGCCGCCGTAAGGCTCTACCGCCGCATGGGTTTCAAGCAGGCCAGAACGGTTTTCAAAGCGGCCGAAATTCAGCACGCGTAGCGCACTCGCGGGCGATCAGCATGCTTTTCGTTTATCGCATCCGTTGCACACCGCCGTTTTCCCGTGATTGAAAGGTGATCGATGGGGTATGAATGTGATTTATTGGATTCGATACCTTTCTGGATCACCGAATACCCGCAAACCGCAGTCGTGTTCCATCGCTTGGGAATCGATGTCGCTTGTGAAGGGATAACCCTCCAAACAGCCTGCGAAAAAGCAAACCTAAATCCGCAACAGGTATTGGCTGAACTAAAAGCCGTTCTCAAGTAGACGCGGTTCCCGCCCGGCGCCTTCTTTCGTGGGTGGTAGTAAACGCTCCTATCCTGCGTTGTTTGGATCATGCTCCGTTGGCGATCGATCATGGCTTGGACGATCCTGTGGGGTCGGGGTGTATCAGGCTTGCTAGGATCTCCAAACTGTCGACCAGGCGAGGTCCTGGACGATTGAAGTACGATGATCCATCCACGATATGGACGCGTTGGTCTTTGACGCATCGCAAGTTTTGCCAGCCTGCGGATCTCTGAAGGATCGGTAAATCCTCCTTCGATCGTTCGATGTCAAACCCACAGCAGGCAATCACAAGGACCTCGGGATCCGCCTCCACAACTTTCTTCCATTCGACGGTCACACTTCGCTGGCCCGCCACCCCAACGACTTCAACTCCTCCGGCAAGTTCTACCAGTTCGGGATTCCAGTGGCCGGCGCTGAACGGCGGATCGATCCACTCCAGCACCATCGTCCGCGGTTTGTGCTGAATCTTTTCTGAACGCTGAACGACCGCCGCAATTCGGTTTTCCAGCTGGCTTAGAACCCGATTTGCTTGCAGTTCTGTTCCTGTTGCGATTCCGATAACGCGCAGGCAGTCAAGGACATCGGCTAAATTGCGGGGCTCCAGATTGAGGACTTGAGGAGGCTTCGGCAACGTTCGGATCGCGGCGTTCACTTCACTTTCGGCGACGGCGCAAACGTCACAGAGTGCTTGCGTGATAATCAGGTCGGGCTGTACGTCTTGGATCGTCTCGGTGTCAAGCGAATACAACGCGTTGCTGGTTTGAACCTGCTCGCGAACAAGGGTATCGATTTCGCTGCTTGATGCATCGGCAGGCAGAAGCGACCGCGTGACAGCAGGCAGTTTTCGTACGTCCGCTGGGAAGTCGCACTCATGCGTAACGCCAACCAACGACTGACGCAGTCCCAGCGCACAGACCATTTCTGTGGCGCTAGGCAGCAGGGATACGATTCGCATCGGTTGGACTCCGCTTGGTTTGAACATTCCCCAGGGATACGGGGCATCAGGGCGTGGATTTTGGTTATGTGGACTTTGGTTACTAGCGGCGGCAGAAGCGGTCCGTTGAAACCGTCTAAATCGTAGCGTATCGCCGAACGGTTCCGAACGCTCACCTACCCCCAAAATGGCGTTCAGCCGTTTTCGCCTGTGGCAGCGATGCTGGAAGCCGCTGCGGTCGCTTAGACGAGACCAAAAAATTGGCAGGAAGCATGGGGGGTCGCTATACTGCCTTCGCTATTCCGCGTGCACACCCTACTCGTGTCCGACAATCAGGACCATGGAGTATTTGATGCGTTCAATCTCTTTTTGCATCGTTTCTATCATTGGAAGGCCAGGAAAAGTTCTTTTTCGTTCAGCCGTTTCCACGTTTTCTGTTTTCGCTTTGCTGTTTTTGACGTCATTTTCTACTTCGAATTTGAGCGCAGCGGAACGGGCCAGTGACGGTCTGGTGGTGTTGTACACATTCGAAGAAAAAAGTGGCGATGTTGTTCACGATCAGGCGCCCGGTGGTTCTCCCTTAGACCTGCGTATCGACAAACCGAAAACGATTGAGTGGACGGAGAATTCCCTCCGTTTACGCGGCGATACCATGCTCCGGTCGCTGACGCCCGCGACCAAAATTCGCGACCGAGTCAAACAAACGAATGAGCTAACTCTGGAATGCTGGATCCGGCCCCTTCAGTTAAGCCAAGCCGGACCGGCTCGGATCGTTTCGGTTTCGTCCGATTCGTCCAATCGAAATCTGACGCTTGGTCAGGATACAACGGGCTACGACGTTCGCTTGCGCACGAAGACGACCAGCAACAATGGCCTCCCTTCGACCGCGACCGGAAAGAATGTCGTCAACCAAGCTCTCACCCATGTCGTTTACTCGCGCGCTGCGGACGGAACGACTTCGGTCTACTTAGATGGAAAGAAAATCCGCGCTGGCAAGGCGGGTGGTGGTTTGGAAAACTGGGATGCGAGCTACCATTTACTGCTGGGCAATGAGCAAAACGGCGGTCGTCCGTGGAAAGGTGAATTCCATTTGGTTGCGATTTATGATCGCGTTTTGTCTGCCGATGAAGTTCAGAAAAATTTTCAAGCCGGCGCCACCGCCGGTGGGGATCCTGAACTTGCCGCTAAGCTTGCCCATGCGAAAGCGGAGTCCCATTTTGCCACACAGATTGCTCCGATCCTTGCCCGCAATTGCTTGGAGTGTCACGACACCGTTTCGCACAAAGGTGGCCTCGATCTGTCGCGTCACGAACCTGCATTTGCAGGTGGTGAAAGCGGACCGGTGATCGTTCCTGGAAAGGTCAGCGAGAGCCTGCTGATCGAGCAAATTGTCTCCGGCGATATGCCGCCTCAAGGTCCGCCTCTTTCTAAGGAACAACAAACCCTGTTGGCGGACTGGGTGGCGGATGGGGCCGTTTGGTCGGTCCATCAAATCGATCCCGCGATCTATTCCTCCAAACCAGGTGCCAGCCAAACGTGGGTTCAGCGATTGACCGTCGATGAGTATGTGGAAACCGTCCGCAGTGCGGTTGGCGTCGATATGGATTCTCAAACGCGGCAGCTATTGCCAGCCGATCTTCGCGCCGATGGTTTTAGTAATACCGCGTACAATTTGACGGTCGATATGAAACATGTGGAAGCCTACGCGCAGTTGGCTCGCATGATCGTCGATGACATGGACGTTTTAAAATTCGCCAAAAAGTTTTCCAAATCACAGACTCTGAATACCGATGCGAGTGCTCGCAAGTTTGTGGAAGCGATGGGAACATGGTTGCTGCGCGGGCCGCTAACGGATCGCGAAATTACGAACTACAGCGGCATCCTGACGTCGGTCGCCAGCGCCGGGGGGACCTACGAACAAGGCGTCGCACTGTTGCTGGAAGCGATGCTGCAGTCGCCTCGATTTGTTTACCGAGTTGAATACCAACGCGGAAATGGGACCAACCGATACGTAAGCGATTACGAACTCGCGTCGCGGATCAGCTATATCGTCTGGGGCGGTCCGCCTGATGACGCTTTGTACCAAGCGGCCAAAGCGGGACGGTTGTCCGACCGCAAGGAATGCCGTCAGCAGGTTCGCAGGATGCTGGACGACCCGCGCGCGAAAAAACGGTCACAGCAGTTTGTAAGGGATTGGCTGAATTTGGATCGGTTGACAAATTTGAATCCCAATAAAGAACGGTTCCCGGATTGGACCTCGGAACTTGGGGAGGACATGCGTGATGAAACGCTGGCTTTCTTTGACGAGGTTATCTGGAAACAGAATCGGCCGATGAGTGATTTGTTCTACGCCGATTTCACGTTTGCCACCCCACGTTTGGCGAAGCACTATGGTCTGAAACCACAAGGCAATGGCCTGCGTCGCTACGATCTTTCGAATATTCCTTCACGTGGTGGGATCCTAACGCAGGGTAGCGTTCTGACGATCGGCGGCGATCATGCCTCGATGGTCACGCGAGGCTTGTTCGTGCTGACGAATGTCCTTCGTGGTGTGATTGGGGCGCCTCCGCCCGGTACCGATACGACTCCTGTCCCTACGAAGCCAGGTCAGACGCATCGCACGGTTGCTGAAGAACGCATTCAAAGCCAGTCGTGTGGTGGCTGTCATCTTAAATTCGAACCGCTGGCCTTCGGGTTGGAACCTTACGACGGACTGGGCGCATTCCACATTAAAGATGAATATGGCAACGACCTGCGAGCCGACGGAGAATTACTAATTCCTGGCGAAGCGAAACCTGTTAGCTATCGCGACACCGCCGAACTGATGCGATTGTTGGCGGCCAGCGAACGCGTTCAGGAGACGATGGTCTGGAAATTGACGCAGTTTGCGCTCGGACGACCTCTGGGCCCGGCGGACGCAATCGCCGTCGATAAAATTGGAATCGCATCGAAAAAGTCGGGTGCAACCTATTCCGATTTAATCACTGAAATCGTCTTGAGTGATCTTGTTCTGAAAATCCAACCTCAGCAGTAGCACGCGATTCCGCGGCACGTTCCTCCACCTACTTTTCTTTGGATTCAATCGCTTATGTCACGCAGAACGACCATTCATCGACGCACGCTTTTACGTGGCCTTGGAGCCGCAACGATTGGATTCCCCTTGTTGGAAGAAATGGTCTCCGCACCGGCTCATGCCGCGGCCGCCAGCGCGGTTCCCGTGCGAGCCTTCAACTTGTTTTTCGGATTGGGCATCCCCGCGCCTCTGCAGCAGGAAGGGTTTGACGGGGTCTTGGAACCGCTGGAATCGCTTGGATCAAAACTATTGATCATGCGTAACATCGACCAGGTTCGCTGTGACGAAAAAGGGATCAATGCGCACTACGATGGTGCTTCCGGAGCCTTCACGGCCGAGCCGCCTGATGGCGAAGCCAAGTCGGGCGGTCCTTCGATTGACCAGGTCATCCGACAGACGCATCACTCTGAAGGAATGCCCAAAGGGATGGTCCCGACCCTGATTGGAGGAACTTTTTTCCGTAGAAGCCGCGTCGGGCGATACGTCCATAGTTACAACATGGACGGGACGGTTGCTGCGACGATTCAAGAAAAACCTCGCGATTTGTTCGAGCGGATTTTCGGAGGGGTCGCGATGGCCGATGGCGACCTAAGTGAGCGTTTACGACGGAGCGTGCTGGATACGGTGGTCGAGGACTATCGCTTCTACACCGGTCCCCAGTCTCCACTGGGAAGTGCATCCAAGTCGCGGGTCGCCGATCATCTGGATCGAATCCGAGAATTTGAGCAGCGATCATTCTCGCTCCGCCATAAACAGCCTGGCACGCCAGATCCGCCTCCTTCTTCGAAAATTCCACACGGCGGACCGGCCGATCCCGGCGGCCAAGGGGTCGACCTCACGTTGGAAGAATTGACCACGGAGTGGCGATTGCTTGCCGATATCTATGCAACCGCGATTCGAATGGATCGAGCTCGTTTTGGATCGCTGACCTTTTTGGCGGCCGGCGAACGAATCCGACTGAAAGGTGACTACGTTTACAATGACAAAAAAATCTGGCAATTTGACGACGCTGACCAACTGAATGCCACCGGAGACCGAGGCTGCAGCCACGAATGGTGGCATCAATACAACGAGAAAAAGAAGAATGAAGCGCTCCGTGCTCATGCCCACATGAAGATGCGAGAGTTGGCCTACTTCCTCCATGCGCTTGACGATTCGTCCTGCGTGGAAGGGAATGGCAAGACGATCTTAGAGAATTCGTTAATCACGATTTCAACCGAGTCGGGTGACGGGCGTCACAACGATACAAAACGAGAACTCTCCGGAGTCTTTCACTGTATTACCGGAGCGAATGGACGATTCAAAACAGGACAGATCCTGGACGTCAACGCCGAGGGGATCGACGTCTACAATTCAATGTTAGGAGCCTTCGACGCAAAGCATAAGCTAGGCCCCGAAAATCGGAAAACGCAAGCCGTCGATGCGATCCGAGTATAGGGAAAATCGTGAACACCCTGTCGCCTTGCGCTCCGCGAAAGTAGCTTTAAGAGAGCGTTCTTTCGCGGAGCGAAAGGCGACATTACCGAGCCCACGGGCCGGAGGGCTTGGGCCCTGCCGCTAGGAAAAGCTTCGCCTTACATCGTGCCTCGCCCTGCTTGCAGTAGGCCCAGTGGTTCGGATCGCCCGGTTTTCAACGCTGGCCACATGCCGGCCAATAGACACAATGCGATCGTTAGGGAAAATCCGAATGCCAATTGTGTCCAGGGGATCATGAATGATGGTGGCCCGGCGAACCATCCTCCGAACTGCGCCATCCCGACGCCGCACCAACCTGCAATCAGGCCAAAGATCAGGCTAAGCAAACAAGCCGATGCAGCGATCAAAATCGTTTCTGCAAGGACCAACCGAATCAGTTGCCCTCGTGTGACTCCGATGGAACGCATCACTCCGAATTCCCATGTACGTGAACGGACCGATGCAATGACGGTGTTGGCTACGGCCAGGGACATGATGATCAATGTCACCAGAGGCAAATAACTCATACCCCAGATCATCCCGTCGGCCCGTTTACGTATCGCTCTGCGTACGGTTTCGGTTGCCGTCATTCGTGCGAAGGGCCGATAGGCTTTGACCTCTCCGATACCGCTTGCCGTAAACGTCTCTCCCGCCTGAAGCTCCGCAATCGATTGGAATTCCTTTTCGGCGGCTACTAAATCAACGTTGGGTTTGAAGTTCAGCCAAAAGAATTCTGTGTTACCAAGGTGAAAGTCTTGCTGAACGCGAGCCCGATTGGCGAACACGATCGCGCCCGTACGGACAAAGTGTCGTCGGACTCCGGAGAATTTTGTGACCCACTGCCAACCAGGCAACGACACAATTCCTTGGATCTTGTAAGACACCCGCTCTTCGTCGTTCGAGGGGGGGGTAAAGGTAATGGTGTCCCCTACCCCGCGACCGGTCGCCATCGAAAAATCTTCCGAAACCACACATCCCGCTCCTGACTCCAAAGCGGTGATCGCGGACGTGGCGTCTCCTTCAACGAACGTTACCGGTAGCATCGGCTGTTCGCCTCCGAATGCAACTTTGGGCGACAAGCCACAAACGATTCCGTTGTCCCCAAATTTCAGACGATCGGGCGTTCCTGCATCTCCCCAGTCAAATTTTGCTTGTTCGATGGCAAGCGGCATGACTTGTTCGGCATCGACTTGGTCGACCTGACCGACCAAATCTTGACTCTCCTTTTCTAAACCGATTGGATGAAAGGCTACCAATGCATCGGGCAGCCAATCTCCGGGCGTGAAGGGTTGCAGCATCGAATAGCCCCAAGTCTGCGTCGATGCGTAAAGCCCTAAACCAACCGACAATGCCAATGTGGCACCGATCGTCCTCCACATATTGTTGGACAACTGTGTCTGCATCATCCGTGAATCGATCCCCATCAGGCGAGTCACAATCGGGCCCAATACCCGTTCGCAAAACATGATGACGGAGGGTGCGATCAGGATCATGCCAATCAGTAGCATTGGGTAGGTCAGAAACGAATAGCACCATTTGCGGCTATCGTCGGACATCGGCAGAAAGAAAACAGTTAACGGAGCTGCGAATGCGAAAATCAATCCAACCCCGCCAGCAATTTTCCATCGTTGGAGTTGTGGAGCCACGGTTCGCTTTGACATCGCGTCCAGCGGTTGGATTCGCATCGCTCGCCAAGCAGGCAAGATCGCGGCTCCCAACGCACCAACAAAAACGGTAACCCCTGTTAGAAGGACCGTCGTCCATCCCAAAACGGCTCCGTCGTTAAACAGCCCGGGAAGGACTTGACTACCGACCAAGACCATTATCCAACCGGCAACCAGTCCGCCAATCCAACCGACCAGTGCCAGCAAGACGCTTTCCATTGCAATGATCGTAGCGATCTGAGAACGTGTGAGCGCAACGGCTCGCAACATGGCGAACTCCCGCGACCGCTCACTAACGCCCATGCTTAAAGTCGAAAAAATGATAAAGATCGCGGCCAGCGAAGCCATCCCTGTCGCCGCCCAGGCTTGGGATTGTTGACCTGAAATGGAACGTCCCGATTCCATCCCCTTACGGACCGCTGCGAAATCGATCAACTCAAGAGCCGGACGATGCTGGGCAAATTTATCTGCCCAAACATCACGGAATTGATCGATGGAAACCCCTTCACGCATTGCAATTTGTAAGACTTGCGGATCGGCAGGATAGCCATTGATTATTGCAGCGATCGCGGGACGCACATAAACCGCATCGATGGCGATTCCTGTCCCAAACGTACTAGGCAGACTGATTGGTTGTTTCGTGTCGACGGGTGATTGAGACGCCGACGATACCATCGGTTGTTTACCTCCACGTCGTTGCTCACCGTCTGAATCGTTACGCGGACCGTGCGGCGTGCCACTGGTTCGGCCGGATGCTTTACCTTTTCCGCCACCGGGCCGGCGCTCTCCTAATGTGGGCGTTTGCGGTGCTTGTTCCACGATCCCCACAACTTTCAGGCGAAGTTGATTTGCCATGGTCGTCACTAAGATATTGTCGCCGACCGAAATGTTCATCATCTGGGCCGCATTGGCGCTTAGGACTGCCGCTGGAACCTCTCCGTTTGCAGGCAGCCAAGTGCCGCGGACCAGTTCATAAGGTTGTTCGGCGGCCGGAGTGCTGACCAGCGTCGGGTCGACAGGAGGAGCTCCGTTGACCGGCGGTCGCGATCCCACCAGCAAGCCAAGCGAACTTTCTTCTTCGCTTTCCTCTCCTTCGATTTCCACGCGGGTGACCGAAGCACGAGATTGACTGATGGGGTTTAATTCGATCACTCCGGCATCATCGTGGATCGATTGGATCGTCGCTGAAGGGATCGTTGCCGATTGCCCGGGCGGAGACTTGGCGATAACCAACGCGTCATATCGACCGAGATACTTTCCTGCATTTTCATCGAACTGGGATACCAACGCATCGTACCCGCTCACGACCCAGACCACCGCACACGTTGATGCGATGATTCCTAAGGCGGTGATCAAGACGCGCCCAGGGTGCAGTCGCATCTGCGATGTGACAAGCCGAGTGAGCAATTTCAAAGACGTCATATTGAAGCAAGATCCAGAAGAAGCGTTAAAGGCAAATCGATGGTCGTCCAGGAAGGATGCGTATAGACAAAGCGGGCGTCCAGGACATCCATAACGAGAGAAGGGATTTTTGTCTCTTAAGTTGCGATCTGTTTCCAACCCCGAGAACCCCTCGCAACGCGGCCTCTATAGGTACGGTATTGGTTCGTTGTTTTCTGTAGACACCCGTTGCATCTGAGTCTTGTTGAACTCAAATGTCGTTGGAGGGATCACTTATTGCCGCATCGATTGTTCGGCATCAGGATTGCGAGGTCATGGAAAATCCCTTCTCCCGTGGAGGAAGCAATTAGTCGTAAAGCACGCAAAGCAACATTCGGGCCAACGGTCGGAAGAGTTTCGATTTGCATCCGAGGACTTGATATTTGTTGGCCAGTCCTCGGCTTTTGTGGATTGCACAAAAGGGGCTTGGCGAAAAAAACGCCTTGCTTGGCGAAAATTGCGCCCAGCCTTGGAAGCAGGACGCTGCCATGCAATTCTTTTAAAAGTGACTGTTTTAGAAAGTCTCTTCCCTTTCGTCATTTCGTTCCGTTCAACCCGAGTGAATCCGATCAACATTTCTCTTCCGCTCGACGTTCAACAGGTAACGAAAATTTATCGTCAAGGAGCAACGCCGATTCACGCTTTGGATGGCATTGATCTGTCGGTGCAGGCAGGAGAGTTCGTTGCGATTATGGGAGCATCGGGGTCTGGTAAAAGCACGCTATTGCATGCGATAGCGGGATTGATTGACGTGGATTCAGGGAATGTGATGATCGCCGGTCAGGATTTGGGGCAGTTGTCTGATGTGCCGTTGACAAAGTTTCGCCAGCGAAATCTAGGGATCGTTTTTCAAGCCTTTAACTTAATTCCCAGCCTGACAGCGGAAGACAACATTCGACTACCGGGAGCATCGGGGCCCGAGTTGGATTCGAAGGTCGAATCGCTGTTGGACCGCTTGGGGATGCAGGATCGACGCCGCCATAAACCGGGAGCGCTTTCAGGAGGTGAGCAACAGCGGATTGCGATTGCCCGAGCATTGGTTTGCAATCCGGCCGTGTTGTTGGCCGACGAACCGACGGGGAGTCTCGATTCCGTGACGGGGACCCAGATTTGTCAGTTGCTGCGAGGGCTGTGTGATGACGAACATAGGACGATTGTGATCGTTACTCACGAGCCGCATGTCGCGATGTGGGCGGATCGTGTGGTGGTGCTGAAAGACGGTAAAAAACTATCAGAGTTTTGTCCGGATCATCGTCATGATTCACAAGCGGTTGCCAGTCAGTACCAGGCCCTGCTTCGAGGGGAGGTTGTCCAATGAAGACTCTGAAACTTGCTTTTCGACTTCTGTTGGAAAGGCCGGCACGTCTGGCATTTACGACCTTGGCTACGGCGGCGGCTGTTGGTTTGGTTATCTGGATTTCCAGTGGTTACGAGGCTTTAGAAAAAACGTATGACGAATACTCAAACCTGGCGCTTGGCCGGTATGAATTGACGGTTGCACCCATTCAGCTGGACGAGGGCGTCTATGTTTCTGAAAAGGTTCTTGCGGAATTGCGCAAAGACCCATCGGTTCGGGACGCCGATCCGATGGACTCGCTACGATTGGCGATTCGTATCGATCCCAAATTGAATGAACGAGGGGCCAACGCTGGGAACCGCGAAGACTCCAGCGGTAAATCGGCTGCTGGTCTGTCCCCTGCTTCAGGTGCGAATGGCGTGGAGTCGCTACGTAGTCCACAGGGGCCAGATGGTCCAGGGAGCGGGCCGAATGCACGTCTTCCAAGCTTGCGGTTTATTGCAACCGATGCCTCCCTTCCCCCCTTTGATTTGTCGGCTGGCGTTTGGTTCGAGCGGGAATCTCTGGAGACGCTTTCGGTGGTGTTGCGGAAGGATGTTGCAGAGGGGCGTGGGCTTGCTGTTGGAGATTACCTAAGTGTCGAATTTGCTCAGCCAAATGCTGAGGGAGATACGGAGGTTTTGTTGCAAGTGATCGGCTTGCTGGACGCGCCTTCATTGAGCGGAGCCGAGGCGGTCGGGATTCCAATGCTAGTGCCCGGTTCGGGAGAAGCGTTTGTGACGGCCGCAACCCTGGAAAAAATGACGGGGCAAGCAGCTCAGATTCGTTTGCTGGGAATTGCCCTCGATCCGAATACCGATATCACAAAATTTCGATTCGGATGGGCTCCCCGGCTAAACGCGTTCGCGACACCTGTTCAGTTTCAGGAAGCCTTTGAAATTGAAGAAGCTCTGGATCAAGCGGCGGCTGCACAGAATGTTCGGATGCAGTCGTACGCAGCAACCGGGATCGCGATGGTGGTCGCGATGCTGGTAATCTTTTGCTCTCTGAGCATGGGGGTTACCGAGCGGATCCGGCAATTTGCCATTCTTAGAGCCATCTGTATGACCCGCTTTCAAATAGGATTTTTGATCACCTTCGAAGGAATGGCACTTGGGGTCGTTGGCTTGTTCGTCGGTGTGGGGATTGCCTGGCTAGTGCTGCGAGCGATAGCGGCCACCTATGACCAGATGCTATACCACGGTATCGGACTGGGCGTGTGGACTTTGACGCTTGCGTGTCTGGCTGCGTTGGGAGGTGCGGCCTTGGCTTCGTTGTTCCCCATTTATCGTGCCGTTCGTGTCAAACCGCTTGATGCGATGATTCCGATTCAATCTTCCGCCATCCATCAAAGCCTCTCGTGGTGGTGGACCATCGTCGGTTTGTTGCTGATCGCCGTGAATCCATTGCTGACGTTTGTGCTTCCTCCTAGCGAGGAGCGCGTCTACCTCTCGATGGCGATCGGATTTGGGAGCATGACGGTCGGTTTTATCCTGATTGCGCCCTTGGTCGTTGTCTTGGTCGATCTTGGTCTTAGTCCTCTCCTGACGCGTCTGTTTGGTGTGGATCCAAAATTGCTTGCCAGCCAAATCAGTAACAATCTTTGGCGGACTGTGGGGGCTTCGATCGCAATGGCTTTTGGTTTGGGGTTGTTCGTCGGGATTCAAGTCTGGGGGTTTACGATGTTGGAAGCCTTTATTCCGGGAAATTGGTCACCCGATGCCATCGCTGTCATGGAGCCGGGCTTGCCGAAACATGTTGCTGCACGCATCGCTTCCGTTGATGGTGTGGATGCTGATCGATGCCTACCACTGGTCGTCGAACAACCTCGGCTGATCGACGACATTACCGGGAGCGCTCAGCGGCCTTCGGTGACGCGACAGGACAATGTTGTCATCGTTGGCTTAGACCCTCGGGCCGCGCTGCTGGCCCCGAATTCGCTGCTTGAATTCGACTGGGTCGCCGGATCGCGCGAAGAGGCTGTGATGCAGATGCAGCAGGGGCACGCATGTGTCGTGCCCGATCATTTTCTCGAGGAAACAGGACTTTCGGTTGGCGATTCCATAGCCCTTGCGCCGCCTCGGAATTCGGCGCACCCGGCGATCTACCGTATTGCCGGGGCAGTTCGGCTGCCGGGCTGGCACTGGCAAACCAAATTAACCGGACTCCGTCCCCGCACGCACCGGGCAGCTGCACTGGTCTTTGCAGACTACGAAAGTGTTGCGGAAGATTTCGATTTGCCTGTCGCTTCGCATGTTTGGTTTTCGTATGCGGATTCAATAGAACGCAGCGAACGGTCCACAACGCAAATCAAGGAAATGGTAACCCAGTTGCTAGAACAGGAAATGCGTCGAAGAAGTGGTGGCCTGTCGGCGGCCGACGCAGACACCCTGCGTCCTCAAGATCCCTCGGTTCGGGTGGTGGCGGTGCAAGGAATCCGCGACCACCTGCAGGGGGCTGCCAGGCGCTGGATCTGGGTGATTAGCCAAGTCCCATTGATCTCGCTGGTGATTGCCTGCTTAGGGCTGCTGAATGTGATGCTTGCTTCCGTACGCGCTAGACGTTGGGAATTTGGAGTCTTGCGGTCGATTGGGTTTACCAGTTCCGATTTAACACGGGCGATCTTTTTAGAGGGGCTTCTTATTGCGATTGTCGCCGCCCTGTTAAGTGTTGGATTCGGGCTTCTAGGAGGATGGTGCGGCAGTGCGATGGCCCAGTACATCAGTTTCTTTGGAGGACTTCATCCGCCCATGGTGATCCCCTGGTTACCAATCATTGCCGGAGTTTGCTTGGTATTGACTTTGGGGCTTTTCACGGCGGCATGGCCTGCGATTTCGATTGGACGGACACGACCGATGCGACTTCTCCAACAAGGGCGAGACTTTGTTTAGTGATAGAGGAATGGAGTGACCGTTGCCGTCCAGTTGGGACGCTCTTGCTTCGGTAAGTACCCTGTTCGGCATACCGTGTGCTTTGTCTGTATTCAATCGTCAAACAACATTTTCTGATGATGGTGAAAGCGACCACGACGGGGATTTTTCCGCAAGCGTTTATAGAAGAAAACAACCAAGACTGAAGCCAATACCATTTTCGATCCTTCCATTTCCGTGTGGTGCTGATTTCACCATGCGTGCCGAAAAAATCACCACGACCGCCGTCGGCAATCATTCGCGCCGATCTTTGTGAGTAAAGAATATGAAAGAAACAGAGAAAAAAATTCCTGTCGAGGTTTTAAATGCCTCGAAGTCCTATCGCCAAGGGGCATCGGAGGTCCTTGCACTCGATGGCGTCGACCTATACGTACAGCCAGGGACCTTTGTCGCGGTCATGGGGGCAAGCGGGTCGGGGAAAAGTACTCTTCTGCATTTGCTTAGCGGTTTGACGCGTCCGACTTCGGGGAGGATTCAGATTGAGGGGCAAGACCTTGCAACACTTTCGGATCGCGAATTAACGCATTTTCGTCGGCAGCGGATTGGGTTGGTGTTTCAGTCTTTTAATCTCGTTCCCTCGCTAACCGCGGCGGACAACATCCTGTTTCCACTGTATGCCGCTGGGATCCAGCCCGCAGACGATTGCGGCCTGATGGAAATCGCTGCACGGTTAGGAATCGAGGATCGGCTTTCTCATCGCCCCGATTCGCTGAGTGGTGGTGAACAGCAGCGAGTTGCGATCGCACGGTCGTTGATCACGAACCCCGCAATTATTTTCGCAGACGAACCGACGGGAAGTCTTGATTCAGAAACCGGCCAATCGATCTGCAAGCTTCTCCGCGAACTATGTGATCAACAGAATCGCACAATCATGATGGTGACCCACGAACCGAGCGTTGCCGCATGGGCGGATACGGTAGTGGTGCTCCGCGATGGGAAGATTGTTGGGCGGTTTGATTCGGAATCGTTTGACGATTCGCAATCCCTCGCCGCTCAATACCAATCGATCCTTGAAACGTCCGGTCCGATCGCCCGCAGTTCGGCGTCGTAACGTCGCATTCTTGACGATCGATGCTCTTAACCTATGAGGCCCATTGAATCTCTGGTGTCCTGTGCACCTTCTACTGTTCTGCAGCGGATACTTGGTATCCATCTTGTGCTCGACGACGAAGCAAGCAACGCGTTTTTCTTACTCACGCTAGCCAGCCACGCTCGAACCAACCTCGGAAAACGTTTTCCCGAGCCTTCATCCTTCCTTCGTGTGCCTTCCTTGCTGGAGTCTATACCGTGCTTGAAAGAAAATTGTCTTACCGTTCGTCTCAACAACGCGGATTTACCCTTGTTGAATTGTTGGTCGTTATTGCCATCATCGGCGTCCTTGTTGGCTTGTTGTTGCCAGCGGTCCAAGCGGCCCGTGAGGCGGCTCGTTCCATGCAGTGCAGCAACAACATGAAACAGATTGGACTGGCCCTGCATAACTATGCCGCAACCTTTAGTGAATCCCTTCCGAACAACGGGTATTCAAGTTCCGGCTATCCGAATGACTATTCGCCTCATGCCAAACTGTTGCCCTTTCTAGAACAGAAACAACTTCAGGACCTAATTGATTTTCGGATCAACATGGGGCATCCTGCCCTGGCGGACCTGCCGGCGGCGCTGCACCCCGCGGCTGGATATCGTGTTTCGACTTTTGAATGTCCCAGTGACATTGGTGCGGACGTGCACGATTTGACGATGCCTTCAGGGGCGATTATTTCAATCGCAGGAACAAGCTATTCGATGAATCAGGGAAGTGGCTTGGATGGCGTTTTTCATCCAGGAAACGGAATCCCATCGGATGGTTTGTGCTGGGTGAACGCAAAGACCAAGCTCCGCGATGTCATCGACGGCACCAGCAACACTATCGCGTTCGCAGAAAGCCCCATCGGCGTTGGCATCGACACGACTTCGGTGACGCCGAAAATGGACGTCCGTGGTTACCGTGCGGGGGTCTCAACGGTCGACGCGGCAATGCTTACTGCAGCGACTGCCAATGATTACGCGACTGTGGAGGGGGGGATCACCGGTTGGAGTGGAGACCGTAACCACTATTGGCTGCGCGGCAGCGTCCCCAATGGTCCGGTGATGAACGGATTCCTGACTCCGAATAGCGATATTCCCGATTTGGTTTACTATTCCACAAAAGTAACCGGTTCGAGGAGCTACCATCCGGCAACCGTCAAACTGTTGTTGGTCGACGGGAGCGTAAGGAATGCAACCGATTCGATCGATCGCAATGTCTGGCACGCAAGCTGGACACGAGCCGGAGGCGAAGTCAAAACCGTCACGTCCGAGTAGCCGCTTTCGATTCCCTCGTCTCCGACGACGTGAAATCTATTAGGGGCGTATCGCCGGTCTGTCCACGATCCGGCGATCGTCGCTAGGGCAGTCACGTAGCTAACGTCGCCAGACGGGGGTACCTGTTGTGCGGCAATGCATCCGAAAATCCCCACCCGCTGCGTCAGTTTTGAAGTTGCGTTTTTGAGGTGATTGCTGTGGTCAATCTTCCTGATTTCCGTACTCTTGCGGATGCCTCAAATCATTCGGCTATTCCAGCACCTTTCTGGCTCCAAGTATCCAGAGTTCCGTTTCCGGGCTTGCCCCTGCGGACTCGCAACTGGCAGCGACCTTATTGGGCGATCAAAAGGCTGGCGGAGAAGGATGAAATGGCAAAGAGGCATGGGGGTAGCTGCCAGTTGTTGCCCCCGGACCGGGACAAGCCCGGCGGAAGCAAAGTAGCCAACTCCCAAAAACGCAATATCAAAATCCGTGAGCGAGGGACCTGGAACACGGTCTGCAATCCCTCGCTGACTGGCATGTTGATTAAGTGATTGTTGCTTCTGATTAAAACGACGGGCCGCGGAGCCTCTGGAATCTTAAAACGCCTTGGGATCGACGAAAAGATCGCGGGGCTCTTGCTCTATCCGCAAAACCGCTCTTGCCTCCAATGGAGGAATTTGACTAACAGCGAGAAACACGGAGGTTTCCACTGGAATGTCAAACAATATGAATAACTTTCACAACCCAAATATCGTTGCGTCTCTGCCGCACTCGTCGGCACCCGACCGGGCAAAGAACGCATCCCCTCTTCCTTTGGCGTGCCGAGGCCTTGTCGCTGCAGTCGTTGCCTTTGCCGCGACTTTAGGCTTGGTTGATGGCGTGTTTGCCACGGAAGAAGGCTTGGTGGAACCTTACGTCGTATTCAATGCACAGGAAGAAGCCTACACCCGCTGCGGGCCGTCGGGCGAATTCTATCGCACCGATCCGTTGCGTTTAGGACAGGAGTTAGACGTCTATTTGGAAACGAAAGATGGCTGGTTGGGCGTCCGTCCGCCTGAAGGAAGTTTCTCCTGGGTTCCCGCCAGCAGTTTAGATTTGTCGGTGGACGAAAAAACGGGTGTCATCACCGACCGGCGAGCGGTCGCTTGGATCGGAACCCATCTAGGACGAGCCCGAAAGTATCGCTGGCAAGTCCAGTTGGCCGTCGGAGAAGAGGTGTCGATTATCGGCAAAACCGAACGTAGTAGCGGCAAGGGTACCGAACTGTGGTACCAGATTGTCCCGCCATCGGGTGAGTTCCGTTGGGTTCACCGTTCTCAAATTGTGGATACGAGTGAACAGCTGGTGGAAATGCATCGACGTAAAGCGGACGAGCCAACGCATAGTTTGGTTGAAGTCCCCTCGCAAGAAATCGCCGATGAACTAAATGAAATCAGCGAAGAAGATTTGGTTGCAAACAGTAAGTCCTCAAAATCGTTTAGCGATTCGTCGGAAAAATCTTCGCGGCGGCAACCGAAACTTGCAAGCATTGCAGAGGTCGAATCGGAATCCCCGTCACCGTCTGGTGAGAATTCGGAACGTCGCAGCGACTTAGACGACCTTTCGGCTCGGCCCGTTGGCTCGGGCGTCGACGCGTCGAAATATGCCGATGCCGAACTGACGGTGATCGATCATGTGAGCCTGCACGATATTGTCGACTCCTCTTCGACGGCTCAGAACAGCAGCGCGATCACTCGGGCAGCTCCGGCTCCGCCCGCGGCAGACATGGCAGCCGATGACAACAGCTGGGTGACAGGTGCACGCGAGCAAACCGGTCAAGGCCGATCATCCCTTGCTTCGACGGCACCCTCCTGGAACGAAGCAGGTCAATTGAAATCAATGACTCCAGCTGGAGCGGTTACCCCAGCGGCAATCCAGCACGTCGATCACCAAGCAGCCCTCAAAGCCGAACAGCAAGCTCGCCAATTGGCCGGCCGCGTGGTGAATTCGGATGTGACCGAATTGCAGCTTGAACTGTCCCGACAGATGGCTGCCGGAGCTTCGGCTGCGGCGGTCGAACCGATTCGTCGCCGAGCCATTACCTGGGGCGAGTTGCTGCAGAATCCACAATCGGATCCTGTCGATCGCGAACGTGCTCGAGTCCTTTTGGAGCGGGTCGAGCAATACCAGCGGATTGCTCGCCGCCGAAATGGTGAGCCACCTGTCGAAAGTCAAACGTCTCGACTGCCGCCCTCCGCTCAAGGTTTGCTGCCGCGAGTCGGAGCCCCGCAAACGCAGACTCCGGCGGCTACTTCGATTGCCGCTCCAATTTTGCAGACCGTCGCTCAGGTCCTTCCGGGAGTCCAGTCGACAGGACAGAAAACGGTCCCCGCCGCTCCGGTTGGTTTTGACCGTGAGGGTTACCTAGTGCAGGTCTTTTCGGCTCGTCCGGATGCACCGCCATATGCTCTAACCGATAGCAGCGGACAAACTTTGGCCTACGTGACTCCACAGCCAGGGGTGAACTTGAAAATGCACCTCAACGCGAAGATAGGTTTGTACGGTAAGCCCAGTTACCTAACCGGTCTAGAAACGCCGCACTTTATCGCCCGCCAAGCCGTGCGAATCTCCCGCTAAAGCGAGTAGCAGGAAGTGAGGTAAGCGAGAGCCACCACCTTTCCTAGCGGAACGGCGCAAGCCGTTCGGCCCTTTTTGTGCGGCAGTAAACGGGCCGAATGCCGCACGCCCAACCGCTAAGCAAAAAACTCCGTCGCCGACCAATGGCCCACCTTTCTTAACGGAACGGCGTAAGCCGTCCGGCCCTTTTTGTGCGGCTGTGAACGGGCCGGAGGGCTCGCGCCCTACCGCTAAGCAAAAAAGCTCCGTCGCCGGCCAATGGCGCATCTTTCTTAGCGGAACGGCGCAAGCCGTCCGGCCCTTTTTGTGCGGCTATAAATCGACCAAATGCCGCACACCCTACCGCTAAGAAAAAAACTCTCTCGCCACTTCCCTCACGCAAAACCCAAAAAGCTAGGGAATTCGGCACTAGTTCCGGGCGTGGCGTCACGAAACCGTTGCGGGCGGTTTATACTGCAGAGCCGGCAGAGATCTTGATCCTGTCTCTTCGTCTGTATTTCCCGCCAGCTTGGTTTCACAACATGCAACGTCGACATTTCTTAACCCTTGCTTCTACCACGGGATTGGCGGCAACTCTTGCCCAGCAAGCGACTGCCCAGCAGCCTCCTGCTTCTCCTCAGGTTGATCAGGCGAAATCGATGAAAACTTCGCGCACCGCACCACGTACCTGTTTGAACACCAGCACGATTCGAGGACAAAAGTTAAGTGTTCCGGAACAGGTCCGCGTCGCTTCCGAAGCAGGCTACGACGCAATCGAACCCTGGATGCGAGATTTAAGACAGTTTCAATCCGAGGGAGGCAAATTGTCGGAATTGAAGAAGCAATTGGACGACAGCAATCTGACCGTCGAAAGTGCGATCGGCTTTGCTCAGTGGATCGTGGACGATCCTGCCCAGCGTGCGGCCGGCCTGGAGGAAGCTCGCAGCGATATGGAATTGCTCGCTGCGATCGGTGGCAAGCGGATCGCCGCTCCTCCCGTGGGGGCTCACCGGCCTGGCACAGACCGCCCAGAACTTGCCGCGATTGCGGAACGGTATCGGGCTCTACTGGAAGTCGGGGCGGAAACGGGCGTCGTTCCTCAGCTGGAACTTTGGGGCTTCTCTCCGACGCTTAGTCGACTGGGGGAAATGGCATACGTCGCGGCCGAAGCCGGGCATCCGGATGCTTGCTTGTTGCCCGACTTTTATCACATCTACAAAGGGGGATCGGACTTCGATGGCCTGTTAACGATCGAAGCTTCGCGGATGCATGTCTTTCATATCAATGATTACCCCGCCGATCCGCCTCGAGAAACGATCGCGGACAAGGATCGAATCTACCCGGGTGACGGTGTTTGTCCTCTGAAGACGTTGATTCCCCATTTGCTTGACAACGGTTTTCAGGGATACTTCTCACTCGAGCTTTTCAATCCGCAATATTGGCAAGAGGACGCCCTAAGTGTGGCGCGTACTGGACTTGCGAAGATGAAAAGTGTCTTCCCTACGTAGTGCTAATTTATGCCAACGATTGAAACGCTGATCCTGCTGACGGGTGTTCTTCTTCTGTTAGGGATCGTGTCGAACAAGTTTTCGGCTCGATTGGGCGTTCCCGTTCTGTTCCTGTTTCTGGTTGTCGGCATGCTTGCCGGATCGGAGGGGATCGGCGGAATCGAGTTCGAGGATTACTCGTTAGCCAACGGGATCGGCACCATTGCCCTTTGCCTGATTCTCTTTGACGGTGGCTTGCGGACGCCGTACAGCTCGCTGCGCGCGGCTTGGAAACCGGCCGGAGTCTTAGCGACGGTGGGTGTGTTTCTTACCGCCCTGGTGACTGGTTTGGCGGCCTCGGCAATCTTGAAGGTTTCGATCTTGGAGGGGCTGCTGCTGGGAAGCATTGTCGGCTCCACGGACGCTTCGGTCGTCTTTTCGGTGCTGCGTAGCGGAGGCGTTAATATTCGCCCCCGGTTGGCCAATACGTTGGAGGTCGAGAGTGGTTCCAACGACCCGATGGCCATCTTTTTGACGGTCGGTTTGATTCAGGTTTTGACAGGAGCCGTTCCGGTGGGGATAGGCCTGGCAGGGTTGTTTTTCAACCAGATCGTCGTCGGATCGATTGTTGGAGTCGGGGTGGGCTACTGTGGCGCTTGGATGCTTCAGAACGTTCGCTTGGAAGCGGCCGGGTTGTATCCCGTTATGGCGACGGCACTCGGGCTGTTTTCGTTTGGAGTCACTGCAGCCCTCGGTGGGAGCGGTTTTCTGGCGGTTTATCTGACCGGCATTGTGATCGGAAACCGACGACCCGTGTTTCATCGGGGAATTCTTATCTTCCATGATGCGGTCGCTTGGATTTGTCAGATCCTGATGTTTATCGCATTGGGGATCCTCTCCTTTCCAAGCCGTTTGCTGGACGTCGCCGGACCTGCACTTTTGATTTCGGTTGTCTTGATTTTTGTCGCCAGACCACTGGCCGTTTTCTTGTGTGCGGCCCCTTTCCGGTTCGCCTTTCGGGAATTGACGTTTTTGTCATGGGTCGGCTTAAAGGGAGCCGTCCCGATTACGCTGGCAACGTTTCCGATGTTGGCCGGGTTAGAGAACGCCTCGCTGATGTTTGATGTCGTCTTTTTTGTCGTGCTGGTTTCCGCGCTGGTCCAAGGTTGGACGCTGCCAACAGTCGCCCGTTACTTAAAGCTAGAGGTCCCCTCGCGATCGAAGCCTGCGGTCACATTAGAGATCAGTTCGTTGGCGAACGTCGAAGGAGATATCGTCGATTACTACGTCGAAGAAGATAGTGGCGCCGCAGGAATCATGCTGAAGGATCTAGCCCTACCGGAAGGGGTTGTGATCGCCTTGATTGTCCGAGACGAACAGACGATCCCGCCTCAGGGGAGAACTAGATTAAACGTAGGAGACCACGCCATCGTGATCTTGCGACCAAAGGTTCGAGCGATGGTCGATCGAGTCTTCGCCGCGAGGAAGGATCCTGTTTCCTTGCCAAGGGCGCTGGAATTTCCACTCCGCGGATCGATCAAAGTCCTCGAGCTAGAACAGTTCTACGCAGTGCGGATCGCGAAAGAATCGAACGCAACCTTAGCGGAGATTATCAAGGAGAAGTTGTCCGAAGAAGAATTCAAAGTAGGGGCAACCGTCCGTTTTGATCAGATTCAGCTAAGGATTCTAGAGATCGGTGATGACGGTTTGATCGAGTATCTAGGGATGACCATTCTGCCAGAAGCTTAGGTTTGGCTGGGAGTTGGGAGTTGGGAGTTGGGAGTTGGGAGTTGGGAGTTGGGAGTTGGGAGTTGGGAGTTGGGAGTTGGGAGTTGGGAGTTTTCAGAACCGCACCGTCTATCCAGGAAACCGGGCCCACTCTTAGCGGAACGGCGCGAGCCGTCCGGCATGCAGAGTTAGAAATCACGTTCGCCCTTTAGCGCAAGAAAACCAGCCGTCACTTGCTCGTGTCGCTTTTTCCACGCGACGCTAAATCCATTGGCGACGGTATTTTCCGAGTGGGCACCACCGTCTGGCGACGTCAGGTATGGCAGTCACGTAGCGACGCTCGCCAAAGCGTGGACAGACCGGCAATGTGCCACCGGTAGATTCCACGTTCCCAGCGAGAGGCGACAATCCGTTAATCGTTAGCCCTTAACCGTCGGTTGGGTCAGGCTCGTTGCGATTGCGACGATGCAAGTAGAGCTTGATCGGCACTTCGCCAAACGGAAGGTGATCCCGCATCACGCCCAATAAGTATCGCCGGTAGTTATTGGCGAACGCGTTGGGGTCGTTGCACATCAGCACAACGGTCGGTGGCTCGGTCGAAACCTGCGTCGCGTAATAGACTTTGGGACGACGGTTCTGGTACATCGGCGGTGGATGCTGTTCCAACGCTGCATGGATCAAGCGGTTCAGTTGCCCGGTGGTGACACGTGATCGAGCCTGTTTGAACAACATCTGCGAGTGATTCAGCAGCGCCTTCACGTTCTTGCCCGTCTGCCCTGTGATAAAGGCGATCGGAGCGTACGAGAGTGTGGGGAACTGATGACGGAGGTACCGAACCCAGCGGTCCGTTGTCACCTTGCCGTGCAGTTCATCCCATTTGTTGATGACAAAGACGCAGGGTTTGTGATTTTCCATCACATACCCCATCAGTTGCTTGTCGACTTTGCTGACCGTTTCGGTCGCGTCGAAAAACATCAGCACCACGTCGGCTCGGCGAACGGATCGCTGAGCTCGATGGGTACTGTAAAATTCCAGGTCCGTTCGGACGCTTTTTCGTTTTCGTAGGCCTGGCGTATCGATCGCCATAAACTTTTGACCGTCCAGCTCGAACAGAACGTCTACGCTGTCTCGAGTCGTCCCGGCAACTTCGCTGACGATGACGCGTTCGGCTTGAGCCAAGGTATTGACGAAGGTACTTTTGCCGACGTTTCGACGTCCGACGATAGTGATCTTCATCTGCGGAGCTGACGCCGCTTCTTCGTCTTCGGCGTCGTTACCCTCTGGCAGGCGTTCGACAATCAGGTCAAGCAGTTTGTCTCGGTTTCGGTTCTGTTGGCTGCTGACGCAGATCAGGCGTCCCCGCCCTAGTTTGTAAAATTCGTCGGCTCGTTCATCTAGAACTTCGTTGTCCGCTTTGTTGGCGACCAGCACGACGGGAACTTCCAGGCCTCGCAGACGCTCAGCGACCTCTTCATCCAGAGGCATGATGCCGGTTCGGATATCGACGACAAACACGATCACGTCGGCCGAGGCGATCGCGACATCGATCTGATGTCGAACATCCGCCGTCAGGTCATCGACGTCGACGACGCCCATTCCGCCCGTATCGATTAACTCGAAGTAACGCTCTTCATGCTCGATCAGGGTCGCCATCCGGTCACGGGTGACACCCTCGTAATCATCGACAATAGCAAGACGACGGCGAGCCACCCAATTGAACAGACTGCTCTTGCCCACGTTTGGGCGGCCGACAATAACAACTTGAGGAACGGCCATTCAATAAAACCAGCGACTGCAATGAGGAAACAAAAGACGGGGAGCAACTGCCGATTGTCGTCTCAAATGGTTTTTTTTTCTAGTCGCCTATTCAAAACACTTATTCAGGGTCGACGTTTGGCGTGTAGAGCGGCAGATGCCGGTAGTAGACTTCCAGGCAGTAGATCGCCATGCAGGTGGTGTACAGTCGCCCCCCCTGCCCTCCCCAGTGAGTCCCTTGCGGCGACCAGCTGCCCGCCATATTGCCTTTTTTTACCTGAGCTTTAGGCAGTTGGACTCGCATTTTCGCATTCCATTGTTTCCAGGGAGCGCCTCCGTAGTGGTGCATCACCTGCGTCCCGTAGTACCAGTAATAGAAATCGTCCTGATCGATATTGAATGGTTGTTGCGTCATTAACCGGTTGACGCCTTCCTTCAATTTTTCATTGTTTCTAGCCCAACCGAGGTACTGACGGCTTAGCAGCCCTTCGGCGGACATCGTTTTGGATTCGCGGACTCCGCGTTGGTAACCGTACGCCGATCCGCCGTCGACTTGGACGCGGTCCAGGTAATCGCTGATTTTGTAAAGGACCGTCGGATCGACCTCTAGGCCGCCCGACCGAGCACTTTCCAAGGCCATCACGTACCAGCCGGTTACCGATAGGTCGGCATCCCCTGCACTTGGGTTGTACCGCCAGCCGCCCGTTGCACTTTGAGCCCGTTCCGCATAATTGACGGCTCGCTGTGCGGGCTCTCGTAACCAGGAATCCTGAGTCATCGCATACAGTTCACTGATTGCGATCGTGCATTGAGCTTGCGCGTAAGCAGCCGAGTGATCGGCCCGTGTCTTGGAAGCAAAAAAGCCTTGGCGGTTTTGTTCATCGACCAGCCACTTGATCGCCTTGGCAACTTCTTCGGAGTACTTACCCGATTGGTGAGTATTGCCATCCCCTTGAAAAGCCAGCAGCGCCATCGCGGTGGCCGCCGCCGTGCTTTCGCTTTGGGCACCATCGGTGTAGCTACCGACAAGGCTCCACGATCCGTTCGACTTTTGCTGAGCCTTCAACCAAGCCAGCCCAAGATCGACAGCTTCCACCGTTTCACCGTTTCCCCCGTATGCGGCTAGCAGCGCACTTTTCATCGCCCCGCTCCGCCCGGTTACCATCGGTTTGATCGGCAGCATGCCAGCTTCAATTGGAACTTCCATTGAAAGCAGCGATTCTGGTTCGGGCAGGTCCATCGCATCGATGGTGTCCGTCATCTCGACTTCGACGGGGGTTTCGACAGGTTGGTCATCAAACGACTCCACCATCGAATCCATCGGATTTTCCATCAGGAATTCCGAGATGTCATCGGAATCCGTTTCTGCCTCCGCAGGCCCCATCGTCAGCGCAACACGAGTGAAGGATCGGCCAGCGGGAGTCGAAAAGAGAGCCAGAGCCAGCAGCAGGATCAGGTGGATAACCAGACTGAACAGCCAAGCCGGAGCTTCACGCAAAGTCTCCTCGACGACATCTTCCTGTTCCGCTTCGTCTTCATTCTGAGCCGCCACGTCATCCAGTTCGCCTTTCCAGCGAACCCCTTTCGCAGCCCCAACGCCAGAGGGCACCTCAGCAGCTTTTGCCTTTTTGGCCGGAGGACGGACAGGGGGCAAAGTAGCAGCGGGCGGCGGAGGCGGAGGAACAGCACGAGCAACTTGGCCCGAAGCAGGTACGGGCGGTACGGGTTGCCGGCTTGCGAGTTCGGTAGGAGGATGCGATTCAGCCAACCGGTAGCCTCACGAACGGAAAATAAGAAAAGGGGACCCCGGAACATAGGGTCGCCCTTCCAGTATAGGAGGCGAAACCCCAGCTTGTCACGTTTTCCAGTAAAACCAAGTAAATCCAAGGTAGCAGAATCGGTGCCGCCCCTACAATCCGCCAAGCATTCCAGCCCCCCATCTGCCCACCCCAAAACCGCAAGCCGTTCGACCATGCTCCCCCTGCGCAGGAACAGAAAGTGACCAAACCAAAGCGGACGAAAGTCAGGCGTATCCCCTCTCGAGGGTTAAGCAGGACGTACGAGAACCACCCCGCATATCAGCCGTTTGAGCGTTATCGCTATCCCTGCGCCCAAGATTTTTCTTCTGCAAACCATCATCAATTGATTTCACGTCCCCCGGGCTTATACCAGGGGAGCAGAAGGCTCCCATACTTCCCAGGCCCGAAGGGCCGACACAATCTCTGCCGGGGGGGAATCCCCCGGAACAGGAACCATTGCCAGCGAAAAGGCCCGAAGGGCCGACACAAAGGCCGAGGGGATGCATCCAAATAACGCAACTTCAATCCACGCTTTGGCGAGCGTAGTTACGTGGCTGCCGTAGCCAGACGGAGGTTCCCGCTCGTAAACCATCACCAATTGATTTCGCGTCCCCCGGGCTTATTTCAGGGGAGCCAAAGGCTCCCATACTTCCTAGGCCCGAAGGGTCGACACAATCTCTGCCGGGGGTGAAGCCCCCGGAACAGGAACGTCCCCCCGCGTAAGAGCGGCCCCGTAAAGTTACGTTCGCGGAACGGAAGGCAACCATCGTTCCCCGCTACCGATTAAATCGACAGGCAGGTAGGGCGATCACGGCGATCACAGGAAAAAAATCGGAACCTTTACCAAAGCGGGTTGACAGAAAAGCGACCGGAAGGCAAACTCTGCCTCATCGTTGAGCAACCGACACAAGTCGGCAAGTGAAAGCGATTCATAACGCGGGGTGGAGCAGCCCGGTAGCTCGCGAGGCTCATAACCTCGAGGTCGTCAGTTCGAATCTGGCCCCCGCAACTTCAATTAGACCCTTCGGTTTACTCCGACCGTCGGGTTATCGAACAAGCCGACGTTGGTCCCATGGACTAACGCCGGCTTTTTTCGTGGTTTACCGCAGTCCTGGCAATGACTTACGTCAACGCTGGCCGGCGAGAGATCTCTCCGAGTCTCTCTGGAAAAGTACTATTCGGCGTCCGTCGGTGGAAACAGCAGCAGTTGACAGCCGCAGGGCCGGTGGCCGACGCGATGGATGATCGGGTCAAAGAGCTGGAGAATCAGTTGCGTCGTGTCGTGTCGAGCGGGAGCGCGACGTCTTAAAAAAAGCGTTAATCATTTTCGGCCGCAACGAGTAGCCGAAATCTATCCCGCCGCCGCGTCGATTGTCCAGCTGCAGATAGCATCCGAGCGAGAGGTCTGTGATTTCCTATCGCTCAATCGGTCTTCCTTTCAAGCCTGGCAGCGTTCCGGAGGCTCGGAGCGCGATGAGTCTGATGCCGCGTTACTGCCGATCGTCACTGCGGTCTTCCGAAAGCATAAACGCCGCTATGGCAGCCGTCGAATCATTGAGGAACTGAAGACAATGGACATTCATTGCGGCCGTCGCAGAGTGTCAAAACTCATGGAAGATGCAGGACTTCGCGTGATTCAGCCGAAATCGTTTAAGCCGCGAACCACCGAAAGTCGACATCGGCTTGGGTACAGTCCTAACCTTTTGCTGAATCTGCTAGAACCGACCACCTTTGGTCAACTTTGGGTAGGCGACATTACGTACATTCCCGTCGATGGTATTGGTTTTGGATATCTTGCCACGCTGATGGATCGCTATTCACGCCGGATTGTTGGATGGGATTTCCGCGATGACATGACTGAACAACTCGCAGTGACAGCTCTTCAGCGATCGATTCGAGCCGTGCAGCCTTCGGCAGGATTGATTCACCACACTGACCGTGGTGGCCAATATGCAGGAAAGCGGTATCGTGGAATTCTCTCTCGTGCTTCAATGCGACAGAGCATGAGTCGTGCGGGCGACTGCTACGACAATGCATTTATGGAATCCTGCTTCGGAACTCTCAAGACTGAAATGGGTATGGCCGAATACCTGAGTATGGCGATCGCAAAACGCGAGTTGACTGAGTACATCCAGTACTACAACACCGATCGCCGACATTCATCTCTTGGCTACCTCACGCCGACACAGTACGAAGCCGCCGCATGAGCGGCGCAAGCTTCCCGGTGGCCCCCAAAACCGGCACCACCTCATAGCTGTTTTGGAATGCACAAGTTCAACTTGAATAGTCACGGATTGTCCTTCGGTCTAATTCAGATTACCAGTGCATCGATGGTTCGCGGCGTCCATACACAGCCCTACGAAATGACCGGCAAACTTGTCCTTGAAATGCGCTAGTGAAGAAAAACTAGCAGCTTCTCTACTAGGCTTCGCACTGGCCCGCTGATCGCGACGGCGACTAGAATCGCTGCGGCACCAAGTATGTAGTCCTTCGTAATCGGCCCATAGGGACCAAGTTGTAACCGGGAAATCTCATCGATTGCGTGCCCCATGAATTCGGCATCGTCGTCACGGCTTCTTCGTTCCCCCAACAAATGATGAAAGCGTTCGCTACGTAGATAGTCGAGGGATTTGTTGCGTAGCGAGACGGCGGTGAGTCGTACAATGACCGCGGCAATCAGGCAGGTCGCAATTGGGACACCGATCAGAATGTACCAGCTCAGGTCTAAACCCCAGGCATCCCAATATCGCGATCTGGCTGCCAAGAACATCAGGGACAATATTGCCGGGGCAACCAAATTTCGGCTCGATTCAATACTTAGCAGCATGGTGCTTCGACAACGTTCAGCCAATTGCTTCGGTGAGTCCTGTTCGACTTTGTCTTCGAAACGTCGGATTAGCTTCCGTGCGTAAAGCGCGTAGATCAAACAGCGACACGTAACCAGCAAAATGCACGTCGTTGCGATGAACAGGATGATGCTGCCCAGCCACGCGACAATAAAGTCACGCGCGGGTGGTGGGATGAATCCGCTTTCAAAAAACGAAATCAAATAAAATCCTACCACGATTACACCTGCCAATTTGCAGGCACCAAAATCAAATTGTCTGCGTTTTCGGACCGAGGCATAAGTGAAGGGGACTTCGTTTTCGTCTACTTCTTTCTTTGTCTGGTTTGAGAATAGATCGCGAAGCGACGCTAAGCTGAATGCGATGACGAAGTACAAGCCAACGATCGATGGCCAGATGCTAATGCCCTCGCTGAATAGGATGGGTTCGGACTCGTCGGCAAAACTTGACATGACCATGACGCAGAGAATGGCGATTCCAATGACAACCGCGATTAACTGTGACCAGATGGCAGGCTCACTTGTGTACGTTGAACCTGTGAACATGGACTTCATCGCCTTTATAGTTTGCCCTATGCCAGTTGTCAGACCTTCTCGGAGGTCGTCAGCTTCCGATGAGTATCCAGCGATGGTGTTAAAGGCCACTGCGATCATCATTAGTGCAACCAGCACAATTACCGGCATCCACGGTCGTTGATGTATCGATGGAATTGCAGCGGGTTGTCGCAGCGGAAGATACGAATGGCCTAAGCTTGCATTAGATTGCAATTGCACTGGCCCACCACGGCCGACCTCGAACACGCTTGGTTTCAGGAACGCAGGTGATGTCGGCACTTTTCCACCCACCTTCCGGCGTCCAACTATGTCGAACAAGTCTTGATGGACATCCCCATACGTCAGCGTAAATTCATCACTTTTTAACCGATCGTCAAGAAACGCTTTGCACAAGATTGATGCGCCGACAAATCCTGAAGTCTGGTACTGGTCGCGAAACCGCGGAATACTGGATACTTCGCCGAAGATATCTGGCCGACCGTCGACCCGTAGTCCGTAGTGAGAGGCAATGATCAGATTTCGACCGTGTTGAACCACGTCGGGTCGACTGTATCTGGCGTCTAGCTCAAGCGTGAAGAACGTGGCAACTGGAAAAGCTTCTCTTGCCTTTTCAAGAATCAGATTTTTGTCGTCCCAGTTTGATCCCAATATACCGATCAATTTGACGGGCTCGGATCGTTCGGACTCTGTGTCACGCCGTAGTGCCAATCGCGACATCGAACGATCCAAGTAGTCCTGAACTGAACTGCGATCATGATGACGGTCCGCGATTCCCCTTAGATACGGAATGAACACAGGATTGTGCCCACCCGAAGTCGAAAATTGCGATCGTAGATCTTTGACATAGCGAAGCGAGCTCTGTTCAGCAAACAGCACCATTCGTCCCGAACGCTTACTCGACGGCCAGACACCACGAATCTCAAGTTCGTGCTGAATCGCTTGGATCAAACGTTCGTCCGATCCGATTGTGTGGAATAGTCGCAGTTTGCTTCCGCCAATTTTGATCTCGGTCTGACCGCGGGTCAGCCCAATCGATTCATCTGAGGCAGTACATGCGTAGTTGCACAGCATCATGCCTTGACACCAGTTTGCATAAAAGTCAGAGGTCACGCGGTCGGAGTCTTCTTCGTCGACTGTGCTGCTACAGCCAACGTCGTTCTCGTCGTCACTCTCGCTATCCGGTGTGCCAGCACTATCCTCGTCGGTCATTTCACTATACGACTTAGCTTCAACGAGGATGTCGGCTAGCGTATTGCTCCAGTAGGGGCCAAGAATGCCCAGCGACGCTAATTCTTGATGTTCTACTTTCTTTGGAGCTACGTCTTTAAGGATTTGTCGAATGGTGTCGAGAGGCCTTCTGCCTAGATCCGACTCGAGAATCCACGTGACTAGAATGAAGTGCTTTTGGTCAATGTGCCGGTAAAGCTTGGTTGGCACTGCGAGATCGCGACAGTATGAAATTCGATTCTCGGATTCCACACTTTTGACTTCTGGCGTTTCAAAATAGTACTTCACTTTCGCTTTGCGGAACGTCATTCGGTTCGCAAATGGCATTGCGAATCCATGGTTTGCGAGCGCCAGCTCTAATGAGTGACGACGCCGACTACGCTCCTCAATCTCGCTGGCAGTTTTTCCTTGGGGAACTGATACGACCAAGTGCATGATCTTTCCATTGTCACCCAATTTGCTATTGATCGTGTCGCGGATCTTTGACGGTTTGTTAATTTGTTCAACTTCATTGATCGCAAAGTCAGCATTGCGAAACGGATCGTCCCACATGTCCGAGGAATAGCTGATGGAACCGTCAACGGCGGGGTATTCCGTTACTGTTGCAGGCAGCTTCGGTTCTTTGTCGTCAACTTTTGCAGGTTCTGCTTGGGGTACCGCAGCGATTCCGAAGAGTGACAGTAGCGTCACTGCGGCACCGGTTCCGATCAAGGCGGACAACGTGCCAAAGATGGATCGATTCTCTTGCATTTGGTAAATCTGAATTTCTAGGTGGCAAGGAGCATGCGGACAAGATTTGGAAGACCGGCTCCTTGGACGTAAGGATCACGCTTGAGTGACGTGCAGTTTTCGAGCAATATTCTCTTTACTTGATCGGGCTCGCCAATCAACTCGCGTCGCTGCGACAGAAAGGCTGCTAGCAGGCCTGATACGTGAGGTGCAGCCATGCTCGTGCCGCTCAGTTCGATGTAGTCATTGCCGGAACGGTAGCCGTAGTTTGCACTGGGAACTCGTTCGCCAGGCGCAACCACGTCTGGCTTCTGACGACCGTCGGCAGTTGGCCCTCGTGAGGAAAAGAAGGACGTTCCATAGGTCAACGGGTTTGCTAGGTGGACGGATCCAACGGCGATCGCCTCTTCCAAATTGGCTGGATCACCAATCGATAGATCCAGGTTTGCCCGCAATGACCCTCTGCTAGATTGCAGTTCGGCAAATCCAGCGTTCCCTGCGGCGACGACCACCAACACTCCTTGTCGCCACAGTCGCCGAAGCTCGCGGCAAATCGGCGAATGTCCGCAGCCATAAGTTTCCGGATCGAACGGTCCGCCCAGACTTAGGTTGACGCCGTGAATCACATTCCTTGACGCCGCATCATTGACCGACGCGATGTGGTCCAGCGCGCGAATGATATACGAGTCACGACCGCGTCCTCCTGCTCCGAGCACTTTGTAGCTATGCAATCGTGTTGCTGGAGCGACTCCATCTCTGGCCGTTCTGCGGTCGACTCCCAGCTGCACCGACCCTGCGATGATTGCCGCGACATGCGTCCCATGACCGTGCCGATCGATTGGATCGTGTTCTACCGAGTCAATTTCAGGCCCGTGATGGGTGCAATCCCACTTGGCAACGATGTTGTCGTGGGTCTGGAAATGTGGATGGTTCGGTTCGATCCCCGTGTCCAACACAGCCCAGTGGATATTGGTGCCATCAGCACCGTACACGCGTGCTGCTGCAGCCGATTGAATGGGGTCTTCTCGTGCGATCGCGGGTCCAGACGAAAGACTGAGCTTTTCGGAATTGCTCCAGATCCGTCCCGACTGCTGACACTTCAGAATGGGTCCGAGACACTCGATCTGAAGGCTAGTTAGTTCGGCCGCAAGATACCGACGTAGGTGAGTGAATTGGATGGTTGCAAACGATTCGGAGCCAATCACCTTTTCGATCTCGACAAGCAAACGATCTTTCGCGCCCTCCATGCCGTCATCGTCTCGTTCGATGAGTTCGATCAAGACGGGGTGCCTCTCGCCTCCGGCGACCGCAGAATGCTTACCGGATGGTTTTAATGAGTTTTCGATCTGATCTGTCAAGTCGCGTGCGATGCTAAACAAAGAGATCGGCTGCGCGAACGAGGCGCCCACAACACGTCGAACGTATTCCTGACAATCGGGATGTCGCAGATACCCGGTTGCCGAGTGGGGATGCCTTGGACGATCCTCATTGGCGATGGCTTGATCGAAAATCGACCGGTCGATGTCGTTGGCGATACGGGGATCTGCAGCGACAGGATCTAGTCGATCTGCCATGTTGATCCAATTCTTGACACAAACAGGTTTCTCGAGATCGTTCTTCCTAAGTGCGTCCTTCAGATAGTCTTGCACTTCTTGCAATCCAAGTGGACTACCGAGGGTAAGAAATAGGCGGACATCATGACGATCCAGATCTTCTGTTTCACATAGATTCTTGTAAGCGATGACCGATCCTAGGCTATGTCCAATGACGATAAATGGTCCACCGCCGATCATCCGATTGCAAAAAGTCTCGTCAATCTCACGCTGCTTTTCACGATCGAAGAAGTAGTCGTGAACATCGTTTAACAAATAGCGTGTAAACAATCGCGTTATGCGATCGCGTGCCCAGCGTGGCAGGGGAATCGCTTCTGCATGGGCACTGCTGTCCTGTCGTTCGGAACACCTGTCAATTCGCTTGGCCAAACTTAGTAGGCTATCGGAGATCGCTGGTTTCTCGTCCTCAGCTATTCTGGAACCTAGGCGAGAGACCAGTTCTTTCGCCTGTCGGTCTGCCATTGCTAAACGTGAGGCTTCGTTGTCGTCGGACAGCGACTCCTCACGATAGTCGAGTTCGATTCCTTCGGAATAGTCTGCGTCGTTGCATGTGGATTGGTATGGGTCTGGATAACGATCGCGATTGACCCAATAAACCATTCGCGAGCGTTGCCCCATGCCCGTGCCAAAAAGAGCGCGATCCCATTGGCACTTGAGAATAGATGCGACTGGTTTGTTCGCGATTCCGTGCACGTAAATTACCGTCCCATCGAACTCGCCCAAACCCAAGTGCTCCAAGTCTAGGGCAAGACCTTGGTCCGACGACGCATCACTTGGGTGGCGTGACCGGCGCTCTCCACAATCAGCCGATTGCCGCGGTCGCTTGCCTTGGGATACCCGTATTGGATTAAGTGTCATTGGCTGCGTGATCCCCAGATGTCATTGGCTCCACCGACTAATATTCTCGAAAACCTCATCCGTGATACGAGTCGCGGAATTGCCGCTGATATCTCCATAATTGTGAATGCCGACGGTAAATACCTCGTCGTTATCACCGAGACAGAACACGGGACAGCCACTATTGCCACCGTAAGTGTCCGTTTCGTAAATCAGAATGTGCTGTCGCACTTGAGCCAGTTCGCGAAGGTGACCCCATAGAGTTCCGATTGGTTTGTCAGCCGAGTATCCAACGACATGGTAGTCCTGCTTGACGATCTCGCGGTCGCTGAGAGTCACATAACCAAGCGAGCCAAATCCCGTGGCATCCGCGTCGAGCGTGATAGCGCCATAATCCTGTTGAGGACGCCGATCTTTCGTCCAGCCTTCAACGCTATGCATGTTGATTGCCGCAAAAGCCTGTGCTTCACCCGCGCCGTTGCGGCCCGGGTAGACTCGAATCTGCTTGGCCCACCCCCCCTGGTCTGGCATAAACAAGCAATGCCCGGCAGTCACTACAGTGTTGCTGTCGACCAAAAATCCTGTGCCGACGAATTGACGCCCAGTGCGGGCAACAATTTCCAAGGAACAGATTGCGCTATAGGGATACTCGTTCGTGTTTCGGATACGAACACGATCATCATCTCCGATAACAGCTTCCGTGACGTACTCGGCGGCTGACTGTTGAGCGAGGACCCTGCTGACATGAGTTCCGTACGTTGAATACCATGCGTCCGCGGCCGTATGGAACCTATTGCCTTGGTCCAAAACGCCAGCGGATTTCTCTTGCTCTTTCGCTCGTATCTGGTGTTGGAACTCAGGTAGAACTCTACGATCCCGCTTCTTCGTTTCAGCGTTCTCCTTTATCGAATTGCCTGACGATTGGATATCTGCCGACACGCTATGATGTCGTCTCGATTTTTTGCTATGTGCCACAGTTGTCCCGTATAGGTAGAAAGCCAACGACTCGGCGTTTAGTCAGCACTAGATCCCCAACGCGGCTGCGGGATGGTGCATGACTTCAAGTACTTCTGTTGATTCATTTTCGCTACGTGGGTCTAGCTTCTCCAGAGAGTCGAATTCCAATCCCGTCAGCTCGCGAACCTTGGCTACGGAAGTTCGGAAGGTCTTGAAATCACCGAACGCAAACTCGATATCACTCAAGAATGCTGCCTGCCCAAGCAAATATGCCGTGACGGATATCGTGTCATCGTCCTGCAGCAGAGCAACAATTTTCCAAAAGGCTTCAGGGATTTTTACACCACGATATTCGCGATCCGAATCCGCGAAGACTGGGCCTGTGAAGACTGAGCACTTCATCTTGTGTTCGCCCAGTGCATCGAGAAGGTAGTCTTCCAAGTTCAGCCAATCCCGTTGATTGAGCAGCGCGTGTTGCGGAGCCGCGTTCGTGTAATGAAACGTGTCATTTTCGGCTTGCTCGGCATCATCGTCCGAACCCCAGACGGGATCGAGCCGCCGAACCAAGTGCCCCCGATCTAAACGATTGTGTCGGTACAGTTCATTGCCCGCCTGCTGGTCTCGATCGATTCGCGGATCGATTTGCCAGTTTGTTCGCCTGCGTCGTGGTCGCACCAGTGAACTGCCGTCAATGTTGACAGCAGTAAAGAATGAAATCTTGCGCTCGCCGTTGATAACAGACGAGAAGTGCATGTAATCCAAAACGTAGGAACTTTCTCTCGTTTTCCCTTCGATCTTGGCGGCTTCGACCTGCTGCGCTGCGGTTAGCTTTGGCAACGGGACAAATAGATCGCGATGCGGGCCGAAGAAGTCCTCTTCGTATCCCTTGCGATTCTTGTAGAAATCGATGGTGCGTGCTTCTTCCATCTCGTCTGCATCGAAACTACCTGGTCGCACTGAAGTTGCTCCCATCGAACGCAGCAAGCGTTTGACGACATTCACATCGACGCCATGATTCGCTGTTAGAAAGCGACCGGCAAAGTGCAACCCAACTGCCTCGCCCGATGTATTGACAACCGGCGACCCGGAATTACCACCCAAAGTGCTACAGTCATGCGTCAGGCGACTCCCAAGATCATTGGTGATGTAGCCAGGAGCTAAACGTTTGACGTTGAAGATATCGTTGAAGATACGGTTCATTTCTGGGACACCGTTGCGCCGCCCGTCCCACGCTGGATATCCGATCACGCTGACCATGTCACCCTTCTTTGCGGAATCGGATGCCAAAGGGATCGGATCTGGCATTCGGCTACCACGTTTGACTTTCATGAAAGCAACATCGGGTGACGACGTATTGTCATCAGAGATGTAGGCGACGTGATCGATCTCGACTGTTTCGTCAAGGACAACCTCATGCTCTTCGCGAAAGTCAACCGCTGCTGTGATGGAGATTCCCGCTGGATTCTTGCGAAACGCGATTAGGCCACCAATGGTTTTCTGAGCGAAGATATTTGCCACGTGTCGGTTGGTGACCAAGGTGTCGTCGTCGATCACCCAGGCGGTCCCCACCCATTCATAGTCCTGGTGATGGAACAGTTCGACACGTCCAACCCGTGGAATCACTTCATTGAAGTAGCGGCCAACATTCCGAAGACGCGACTTCCAAGTTGTGGATTCCGGAGTTGCATACTTGTTGTTCTGCACCAGCAATGATGGGCGTCCAAATGCAAGCACGATTGCTTCTTGAACGGCGGCTTCGCGAACTTGCTTGTTGCGAGTTCCGAATGTCTCGCGAAGATCTGACAGTTCCGGTTTAGTCGACGGAATCTCGCTAGCGGGAAACGCATTGCGAATCTCCTCCATCATCTCGCTATCATCTAGAAGTGATTCGATCTGCGACCGATTAACGTCTGTGCTTTTTGCCATTGTATGTCCGCCGGATGGAGTGTTGAGAGCGAAAACTCAGAATCACCGCTGCTGTGAGATTTGAAGTCACGATGGCATCGTGCCCAACGAAGAGTCTCATTCGGCTTTCAACGAACGCCTACGGAAGAGAAGCGGATTCACTTCGGATTGAATTCGCGCGTTTTATGTGACCGCGGCGGGACAAAAGAACTCGGTTTTGTCCAATTCATCGCGGTACACAATGGTCCAGAAGTCTCTCGCCAGTCCTTCGTCAACGAAAGCCTTGGGAAGCCAACCGAACCCATCGTCTCCCCATTGGTTTCCCCATGGCGTTCCGATCAGTAGACCCGCCTGATTCCGGCCATAGCGATGCGAGTTGTAACCAACGGCGATAGCCGATACTCCTCCCATGAATCCATCGAATTGAGGTCGGAGTAGAATGTCGGGAAATTCCGTGATCGAATCAGGAATAGAGAATCCGAAGATCACCGGAAATCCTGCTGCCAGGAAATCACAGAGGATTTCCCATCGGTCCAGGCTGGGTGGACGCTGCACGTCGGGCACGACGCGGACATAGTCGAACTCTGGCAAGAAGCTGGCAACGCCGTACACAAAGGCTGGCGGTTCACGATCATCTTGCGCGATGTTATCTCGCCAATACGACTCGTCAACAATGCCAAATTTCTTGACGGCTCTCAACGTGGTTCGCAGTCCGACTCCTCCATCGCCAGACATCCTTGCCAAGTTTCGCGCAGTCTTGTACAGATACGAGACGGATCCGTTCGGTGAAAGTCCACGCGAGCGGCGCTCGAAATACTCCGCTAACCGCATGACGGCCTGTGCGGACGAAAAATTGGCGCCGCAACAGCATTGTTTGCCACTAAGAAACGCCTCGCCTTCATCACCAAAACGAAGATCAATTTCGTCAGACGGTCCTGTGTGTTTACGCGGAAGCCGGTTCAACAACGCCGAGACCGTCGATTGGGCGATCGTTAGATCGCGAGTGTCGGGCAGATCCGGGATCCAGCCCAATTGGCGTGGGACGAACTTGAACACACTTCATCCGGGTTCGATCGCGAGTAACATCAAGTGAGAAACATACGAATTGTCAGACTCTAGAATGTTCCTGCTTTGTTCTACGGATGGAGATGGGAATGAAGTGGAAATGGCAAGCGACTATCTGACGGCAGTCCAGCGAACTACTCAACTTTGATGGCTATGTTTGTCACGCCAATATCACCGCCGCGACGAGCCGCCGGATCACCGCTTTCCGAAAACAGCGAGTACGGTTTGATCACGACTTTCAGACCACCATCGTCGGTGACATCGTTGATGGCTTTGGTGATGTTCATTCGCTGCGTCACGGTATTGGAGTCTTGTTCGCTATGTTCGGCGTGATGCTTCACCCCAAACAACGAAAGACTCCCGACGGAGATTTCTTTGGATTGCCCTATTTTCAAAAAGACTTCGTATCCAACATTGGGAGCGTACTTTGGTGGAATAAACGTGATTTCTAACATCGTTTGCGGCCCCCGCTTTGGTCGTTCCACGGTCGCAGCCAACCCCATCAGTTTTTGCGACTCTGAAGCCGAACCAACGATGTTTAGCTCGAACTCAGTCGCAGTATCAGCGGACAGCGTGGCCTCAACACCTTTCTCGCGACAGCAATCGCACAGAGGTTCTAGTGATGAGGTGGGGTTGCCGGTCGCTTCGTTCAGCTGAAAATTCTTGGGAAGCGTGGCTAGCATCACATTCGTTTGCTTCAAATCAAACGGAGGTGCCTCGGTCAAGGTAGACGCAGAGACATCGACATCGTCGTAGGCAACATTCAAGTTCTTCCCGTTCAGATAGAACATCCTTTGCTCGTTCTTGATACTGCCATCGGTATCGTGGAAATACCAAGGACGTTCAGCAAACCATGATGCGTCTGGGAAGTAGCCCCACGTTTTTCCAGGTGTCGCGTCCCAGATCGCAAATATCCGATCAATATTTGAATGATGAACCCAAAAGATTGGATCAAAGGCTGCCGTCCGCACTTCGGCCATTAGCCCATTGAAGTCGTCGCCGATTACGCCTCCGATGGCGACGTGAATGTCGTTGTGCGGTCGTCGTTCGATCATACCCATCGTCCCCGGCGTGTCGTCATAGACGCCGCCAGCAAACCCAGTGTCCTCGCTTGGACCAAACAACTGTGTCTCCGCCATCAAGTTGTCGAATGCTTCCGTCGTTACTTTGGCGGTCAGACCTGTGCGACCAACAACAAATGCGGCTTCACGGTCCGAAGCCCAGAGTGGATTGCGTGGGATAATGTCGCCTTGAGCGGCTTCGCGTCTTGCAAACGCGAGTGGAAAAGACAAGTCTTCGCCGGTGTAATTCCAGTACGGGACACTGAGCGTCGGATCGTCAGCTGCTTCGCGCAGGATTCGCTCGAAGTAGTAGAGGTAAGCGCGATGCCAAACCAAGAAATCGGCCGACGGCTCGCCGTTGTGCGGACACCGATTCCAAAACATTTCCCGCTGGACATTAGCGATGTCCGGATCCCGTTCAGCGGCTTCGATGATCGCTTGATCCGTCACGCCGTGGATAGCCGATTGAAAAAACCAACTCTTGGGATCAGACGGTTTTCTCGACTTCATCACTCGCACGCCCTTGCGAAGTGACGCGAGACGCCGTTTCGCTTCGGGCGATCTTTTATCCTCGGTGTCATCGACAACTCCGTCGCCGTTTCCATCAACGAACAAATTGTATTCCGCAAATTTCCGCAAATCCATTCGTGGTTCTGAATGCGATTGCGGTGCCCCGTCCTGGGCATGCACGGCAAAACCAAAGAGTGCAAAACTGAGTAACAGGGCGTATCGATTCATTTTCGACTCATTCGGTTTGCGTTGAAAAACAGGAACGTACAAAAACGATCCAGCTATGGTTTGGTGGACTTTGGCGTAGCTTTTTGACCGAGATAGGATCCGTAGCTAATTCCCGACAGCCATGCGACTTGCTGTCCAAAATTTGGGTACTTGGGTTCCTGAGCGGGCTGCAGCACTATCACCACATACACAACGCAAAACGTCACCAGCAGGATCAGATTCTGAAATTTAGCGACGTTGACTATCTTGTCCGCGCCGGCTCCTTCCTCTTCCAGAATCATTTGCAAAAAGCGAGGCGCAACAACCTTAGTAGCGTCAGGTCGAACGCCAAATGATTCGTGAAATCCCTGAATCCCTGCAATTTGGTCTGCACCTAGAGTGTTTTTGTTGTCCTTGATCGCTCCAGCCAAAGTGGCCGAAGTACCGCTGATCCCAATGAGGACCAATAACTCATTATCAATGTTGGATGCCTGTGCCAATCCAACATTGATTGCGATCGCAAGAAAGGTAGCGAGTATAAGTCCAGTCCACGCAATCACCTGCAAACGATTCAGGCTGCATCTCCCTCGATTATCGAGCAACAGACTAGTCCAACTACTCTTGGCAACCATGTTGTCTCGCTGTGGAATCGCCAGCCCGGCCAATGCGCAAGCAAGCAGGTACGCTAGAAGTGAGAGAATCCATGTTGTTTGAAAGGTCATTGTCGATGGACTTGTTCGATTCGGATTGAAACAGCCGTTAGCTCAACGCGAACCGATGTGTGCTTCGATCGAGTGCGTCTAAGGTTTGGGCGTCAAAAATGGGGGACTTGGTTGAAGCAACGAGTCTTTTCCCTGGGTTGTAAAACTCGCTGGATGGTCCGCTACAGACCCCCACCGCGAGCCAGCTAGCCGACGCCCTACATAACCAGGGCCCATCGCTGCAACCTGGTCCACGAGTACTGGCTTTCACTGGGCAATGTTGGCAGGTAGAGTCGGCGCGTTCGGAGAACAAAAACTTGCCTTTGCACTCCCACTGAGTTTGTGCAAAGTCGAAGGCAGCGTGTTCCGGATAAGCAACCGTTATGAACTGGTTTGCATCGAGCGCAAAGTGATCCGTAACAGCAAGTGGAAGCGGTGTGAGCGTACCCGGAAGTGGCGTTGCCAATCGGCAAATGGGGAGGTCAGCATTCGTCGCATTGGATCGGTAGTCGGGATGGAATTGAACTGACGTTACGCGGTAGTCTGTCGGTGTAGCATCGCGGTAAACGTCCAGGCCCGGAAAGAACTCAACTTCTGATGATAAACCGCCTCCATACAGTTTGTGTGCGACTGTAGCGATAGTCTGTCTGCCGCAAGCCCACGCACTACCCTGGGCAAAGCCGCCTCCTGGGACTTTGAAGGTAGGCTTTCCGACGGCGCTAAACGGAGTCCGTGTGACATCGGCGACTCGCGAAGTAGACGCATGGATACGGGTTGACTGAGCAAACAGAGTCCGCGGGTCGGGAAACTCAGTCGAGACCAAAATGTTCGGATCCGAAAACGAGCCGCCGTCAAATGATGCGGCATGCTCTTGTGGAACATAGTCATCTGGAACACTTTGCAATCCAGGTATCGGACTAATCTGGCGAATCGACGGTGGAGCAATCTTGAACGAGCGATGCGTTGTACGAGCGAATCCCTGCGAATCGTAACCATCACGGGTTTGCATTGCGGCGTTTGCGTCGACCAAGCTCGCAACTCCCGCCGCGTCGGATTCAAACGAAAAAATCTTGCTCGTCATTTCGTATTCCAATTCCGTAGAAAGTTTAGTTTCAACAACTAGGGAGACGCCACCATTTCCGTCAACGCATTGAGGCAAGGTTTTTCCATAATCGTTCAAGGCTCGTTAGCCCACCGAATGCGGAACTCCAAAGCGTGGCATCGCAAACGAACAGGCTGCCTCCAATATCCGGTGAATGTAATTGCAAGAAAGCATCGAACAGTCGATTCCCAGCTTGTACAAAGGGATGTGGGGTGGCATTGGCATCGATGGGTTGTTTCGCCAGCACGCTGACACGATGGTCGTCACAATCAGACGTTGCAAAGTGCGGAAGGTGGGGGTGCAAATTGAATGTTTCCACTCCATGAAGCAGGTTTAACGTGTCCAAGTCGCGATACACCCTCAACCGATCCGGTTCACCGTTGGATGTCTTGCCAGGCGAAAGACCAAACTGGTTGGCAACAGAGAACCCGAGGCCTTTGAGAAGTGTTCTGGCAAATCCACCGATTCTTTGTTCAGGTGGAACTAAGCGGTCTCCATGATGATTGAATTCAACTTCTCTAATTTGCTGCGTTTCACCGATCGCGTGGTGAGGACAGACGATTACACAACGATCCTCTCTTGCAAGAAATGACTTGATCGCTTCGATTTCCCCCACGGTCGCTGCTTGGTTGGTCCTCATATGATCCAGGCTGATGACGATAAGTGTGTCGACATCTTGCAGCAGCTCGTCATCCAATACTTGGGTAGCACATCGGCTTGCCTCACGTTGAAACACAGGAACCTCGTGGCCAGTCACATCCAAGATAACCTTCCGGAACCTCTCAAAGTCGAACAAGACGACGTGATCTAGAAATCCGGATATGTCTTGATTGAAGATTGCTGGATCACGAAGAGCGTCGGCCACAGGCCAGATTGCTCTTCGGAATTCAAACAGTGTTGGATAGCGATTCTCCAGAACGCCAATCTCTGAATCGATCTCGGCTGGCCGACTCCAGGAGAAATACAATGCGAAACGTCTTCCGTTCATGTCAATATCCTCGCGATTGCATAGGTTGAACGGTCTCCAACGCTCCATTGACTGCTTTGCGAAACTCAGCTTCCAGAACGTCGATGAATGATCCTTTGGAAGTCTCCGTCACCCAAGGATCCATCACCACTGATCGCAGCACAGTCACGATGTCGCCTGCCGATTGCCCCACTCCTAGCCTACGCTTGTAGTCTTCGATGAATGCATCTCCGTACGTTTCGCGTTCCAGATCCGTCGTGCTGACAATCAAGTCATAGCCGTAGATATCTTGCCCTGGATCAATGCTCAGACGGCCGTAAATTTCTTTGTTCAGCGCGTTGGCCAGCGGCAAGCTAGTATTCAGTGTGCCATCGGCGTTTTTAAAGTTGAAAGCGTAGGCGAGAATATTTTGGTCTGGCCCGATCTCTTGCAGTAGTGCCATTGCTTCAGGGTTCAGCACTTGATCCGTATCGAGATTAACTATTGACGCGGCCGGCATCTGATCTACCAGACGCCGAATCTTTTCTATCTCGACTTGGATTTGTGCATCCGTGAGGTTCGCGCGTTCTGATGGCAGGCGCGGGATCGGTACAACGACGAACCGATCGTCTTCCTTAGCCATCGTCAGTAGCCGAGCATAGAGTTTCCGACAGCTAAAGAGAGCCTGTCCAATAATTTTGCCGTAGCCATGGCGTGTAGGGCGAATGACCCGATGGCTAAGATAGACAGAGGCCGCAGCGGCTCCTGGTTTGGAACCTTCCACGCCATAGATTCCTACCGTCGGTTCGGCGTCACCATGAAATACAACTGGCGCACTAAACGTTACCAAGTCTCGCATAGCCGAATTGCGGTAACACAACGCGCCGGCAGGGTAGGGAATGTATCCCGACTTGTGTGGGTCAACCGTTATCGAATCAGTCCTGCCTAGCGCGGCCAGATGTTTCGCGGAGTGGTTACTTAGCGGAGCCGAAAGCGGGGGCCCGGCGGCAAATGCTGGTGACGGGAGATCAAACGACTCGTTGATTACCGTTCGGTGGTAACCTCCCCAGGCGGCGTCTGCATGCACATGAAAAACGAGCCCTTTGGCTGCAAACTCGTCTCGTAGTGCAATTATGTCGTCGATTGGGTCAATGCTGCTTTCTTCGGTAGTTCCAACAACGGCAACGACAGCAACAACAGGAGTTTTTGCTTCAAGACATCCTTGCAATTGTTTACGAAGTTGATTGACGTCTAACCGTGCATCAAGGTCAACTGCGACATCACGCAATCCACCGAGTACGTTGTCCGCACCCATTCCCAACAATGCGGCAGCCTTTGGAAAGGAATAGTGTTTGGTACCAGGCACAAAGAATACTGGTGCAGCAATTTTCTCGCTGAAGAGCCTCCCATATTCGTACATTCCAAGGCTTTGCAGCGAGAACTTGGCGACAGCGTCCGCAACAACGTCACCATCAATTCCAAAATCGAGTTCCAGCTTAGTTGGAATTGCAAGAACCTCATCAGCATGAAGATTCAACAACTGCCATAACGAGAGCGAAACAAGATTCTCTTCGCCGCCAGTTGGCAAGCGGACTCTTAGTCCGCGTGCTGCACCAAGGCGAACATCCTGCTGCAGAGCTTTCTGAAGAGCAATCGGATAGAATTTGAGATTCCGTGCCGACCATATCGCTTCGATATTGGCGACCGTGCCATCGCAGGTAATGTGTCCCCAAGGCCGGATCGCTCCCGTCGTACTTTCGTCCTCCGACGGAATTCTGTAGCCAAGCATTTGGCACAGATCATCTCCAACGAGAAGCTCCAGGATGGTCGTTGCGGTGGAACCCTCAAATGCCACGTTGTTGGGGTTGTATAGCATCGCTGCAAAGTAGCCAAGAATACCTGGGATCGTCGTGTCCCAATTCATGTGCCCTTGGTATCGCATGCTAAAAAACGGAACGGACTTTTTCAGAAAAGCCAGTAGCTCTTCAAATCCTTCCCGCAGCGCCCCTTGCGCTTCGACATAGTCATCGGTCCGCTTGATCTCCTCGGAAATATGAGTCGGATCGTTGGGATGAAAGTTGCGACGCCAGAATGCTTGGTCTCGAACCGCTTGCACGACAAGCTTCTCCAACTCGTCAGCGTTTTCTCCCTTTGGGCCTAGGAACCAAGCCTCGACGGCCCGGGAACCAGCGGAATCCAGATCCGTCAAGAACGCCGAAGAAGGCAAATTTCGGACCGCCTGTTTAGCTTCGCGAAAACCTTGGCTTTGCGAGTCCCTCGACTTCGTCATCACGCGCCTCCTTTTTGGTTCTGCGAATTCAGATAGGCATCGATGATGGTAACGATGGCATTGGACTGATCTCTCGGCAGAGCAGACAGTTTCTGAAGTAGTTGTTGATGACCGACTGACGGGTTAGCGGCTTTGGCCGCGTTCCAAGCGTCGGCACCAGGATTGGCTTGAAGGCTCGTATCACGCGGTCGATTGATAACGTTTCCGTTGAGACCAATCGCCGGTTCACTGGGAACTTGGAAGTCTGTGATTACGCCGTGAATGGACGCTCCAAGCGAAGATGCGCCGGGGCCCATCCCAAAGCCGGCAAAAGCAGTCCAGATGGCACGGCGGCATGCGTTTCTTTCTGGTGACGTCACAGCACCGGCATTGTTCAAGTCGTCAAGAGCATCGAAGATGGCATCGCGACTGTCCAAAAAACTGGGGTTGGTTGGCGAAAGCTTGAAGGCGTCAACGACGATTTGCCAAGCAATATAATAGGCGCGATTTTGATCGTTCAGCTCGCGGCCCATCAATCGAGTCATGTGCATCAAAGTGGCACACCAAATCTCGCCTCCGGCGTGGACCTGTGTCGTCCCACCAGGACGTATGTTCCCAAAATCCTCTGGATACCCGTCGGTGTACGGGAACCGACGAATCCCTTGACCGCTACTATTGGTAACCCAATCGCCGGTAGTAGTGCGTTCGGTTGCCTGGCCAAAATTCTGTATGGTCAATGCAAAGTAGTCGCCCCAACCCTCTCCTTGCATGCCGGATTGGGGCATGTTCAGAGCATTTACATTGTTGCCACCTCCCACCAAACGATTCGACACGCCGTGGAGGAATTCATGAAATACAACATCGGCATCGAAGGCAGTGTGTCGGCCTGTAGAAGCGACTAGCCCCATGTTCATGGTGGGACTCAATCCTTCAACTCTCGTCAACATATTTGCCGTTCCGAATACCGGGCGTGGATGCGAGAAAGCTTCCACGCGGTCGTTCCCGGAAAAGTTTCCGTCACCTTCCCGAAAGCCAAGAACGTAGAAGAAGTCGTGCATATAGTTGCAAAAATAGAATTCATTGAGAGCTTGTTGGTCTTCTCCGTCGCGACTGATGGGGTTAAATGTCAGATGATTTTCATTTCTTTGTCCCTTAACTCGCTCCTCCGATCTGGGAAATTCTTGCACAACAACCTTGCCATCGGTTGCATGACCTTCGGACTCGTCACCAACAATCCATGGCATTGGAAAGTTCGGTGGGATCGGTATTACGGGCGGCGGAAGCGGGTAGTCGGCGATGGGACGCGGAAAAGGTACGGTACGACGACTGTCGACGTTCGCGTCATCGCCCGGGTTAGTTTCGTAAACGTTGCCGGAGACGGTCTGTGGCCCCTGCGCTGACTTACTTGCTTCCGTTGCAAAAAGAATATTTCCGGACTGACTTTCCGACGCTCCAACGATGACGTGATACTGTGCGATCGCTCCTGGCAGTGTGATGTCAAAAAACCAACCAAGGTAGAGCTTCTTTTTTCCATTTTGTTCATCACCTGCATAGAACCAAACGAGGTTGGCGGCAATCGGATCGTCAAATGGCTGAGATCTTAGTACGGTCGGACGACTTGGCATCGCGAAAACTGCGATCACTTTCGGCGCTACCTGCGACGTATCAAGACTAAACTGAATGGAGGACGACTCTGGGTGACTGTGTGGCGATTCCCAATGACTGTGTCCGGGTTGACCATTTAGAGAGTTTGCCAAATGGTCAATCGCGGTTTTCACTGCCTCGTCCGCCGCCACTTCTGGTGCGACAGAAGTTTCAACAGCATCTAACATCACGGTGTCGCCGACCTTCTCTAATCCTCTTGATGAAGAGAAACGGACTGTTTCAGTCATCTGAAAAACTGGAACTCCTCGATAGACCTGATGCAGACTGACAACACTCGTTCCCGCCGCTGTCTTGGGAACGAAGGTATCTGGATAGTACTGCGGCACATACGATCCCCCAGTAAATCCACGACTCAGGCTTTGCATCGCCGTCATCGCTTGCTCGATCTTCTTGTCATCGCTTGACGAAGATTGTGCCTGAAACGAAGAGACACTCAGTTTGCGAGGCGTGCGTGTGAGCGGATTGATGGTGCCGGCGACTTGAGGAGCGGAGCCGCCAAAAGCTTCTGGCATCGCTTCGTTATCTAGTCGGACCTGGATCGCCGGACTTTCGTTGTCGCGCAATCCTGCGGCTTGCTTCAGTGCAGACTCGCGGATATCGATTTCAACAGGCATGGGAGTTTCCATATGGTTTGAGTAGGACTGAAACGGAGCTGGATTCGGTGTGGGGGAAGGTGCTTGGTTGGTTCCGCGAGCCACAACAACGGTTGTTGCGGCGATCACTCGCGCGATATCAGCGGCATACTCGTAGTCCACAAACTGGTCACCGACCTTGTGGTAATGCGGATTGGCTTCCGGCGAAGGTGAACTAGGGTCCGGCCCGGGAAAGAAGTCTTCGGAGACCACGCAGGCGGCATAGCCATGGTTGTGGAATGAAGCATGGTCACTCCGTCCTTCGGCGGGATCTAACTGAACGCTCGGCGGCGATCCCGTCGTCTGATAGAGCTGAGGTTTCTGTAGCGTTTGCGAAACGATCGGAGTGAGATCTTGAACGATTTTCGCCAGTACGATCGATTTCTGTTCGACGGCATCAGACACACTAAACCCTGCGTGAACCTCCCAAGATCGTGGCGGGCGGACGTTGTATCCGATCATGTCCATTTGCAAGACCGCTGCGATGTCAGCAACCGGCGATGAAGAAGCGAGCATACGAGCGTACGCCTGGCTTCCGACGAGCCCGTGCTCTTCAGCGTTGAATAAGACAAAGCGAATCGTTCTCTCAAACGACGATGCCGAGGAAAGTTCAATAAGGTTCTCGGCGATTGCCAAGACAGCGGCGACTCCACTGGCGTCATCATCCGCGCCTGGAGCCATATCGGACGAAGGCACAAAAGGAGAGCTAGAGGCAGCAGTCGAGTCCAGGTGGGCTGTGACGAGAACGATACCAGCATCGCTCTTGCTCCCTGGTAGTTCAGCGATAATGTTGTGCAGCGAACGGCCTTCATGCGTAAACGGTTGCAGCGAAACCTTAAGTTCTCCCGCCCCAAGCGATCCGAACTCTTGAGCCATTAGCGAAACAGCTATTGCGTTATCTGCATGATGAATGTGCCGACTATGAATCTTTGGATTGGGAGGTGATACCGTTAGACCCGAATAGCGTTCGACTCGCTTCCTAATGTCTTCCTTGGAAATCTTTGATAGGGCCTGGAGTTCGGCATTGCTGAGGGCTATGCCGCGAGAATCAAAGGTAGCGACGCTTTCTGCAGGAACTGAGGGAATGACCCTTAGTATTGATGGCGAAGCAACCAATTTCAGATTGTGACCGTGTGCCGCAACGTCGAAATGAAATTCTTCGACGGATTGATTTCCCGGGATTTGAACCAGTAGTCCACTGGAATCCGTGCCTACCAGCGCACGCGAACTCTCGGAATCCTTCGCGAATACAGCGGCTTGGCCCTCAGATTTTAAGAAGCCAGACGCATTGGCTTTGTCATCTTTGAGCAAAAAGAGATCGCTCGAATTAGGTGCGTTTGCTTCGCCGAGGAACTCAAGACCGAAGCTCATGTCAACGAGCTGCACAGCTACTCGCATACTCGTTATTCCAATGATTCTCGCGTTGGCGCCGAACACCTTCATTGGCACGAATGGAAGAGTTCTTAAGACTTTCAACGCACTGGCAACTTGCTCCGTACCTGGAATATTGACAGAAACAAAGTGAAGGTCTTGCCCGTCAAGTACTTCGCCTATCAGTAAAGGATGTGGGCAGACTTTCATTCCTGGAGCGGCCGTGCCAAATGCGTTCGTCGCATGCAAGCGCTCGCTTGCGTCTTCACCAACAAACACACAACGATCGGCTGACTTCGCATGACCAGCAAGCGTCGCCGCGTTCTCAAAGGCTATCGGTGAGTCTTTCCGTGGATTTCCATCACCACTGTAAAGAATCAGTCCATCCTGGAAGAACGGAAGAATGCCAACGCCGGTCAAGATGGGGTCGAGCACGCGTTTGGTGTCATCACCAGTGTTCGAGATAATCCCGAGTTTTACGTTCGACCGATTCTCTAAAGATCGCAGGACCGGTATTGAATAGTCGTAGAGATCGAACCCGACCAAGGAAACATTTGGTGGTGGGGATAGTTTGGGCGATCCAAGCGTGTCGCCCAAGTCAAAGAATACAATTTGATCGGTCATGTCAAAGCAGCGAGAGTTAGAGTTCTGAGAACTCAGACGATTGTCTCGGTGCTAAAGAACGGTGATACGGAAGCGAATGGGGACGAAAAGGTTGAGGCGTTCCCCTGAGGTGAATGATGTGCCCGGATCAAGAGATTGGCATGACGCAGCAGAGACGACCGTGTGCAGAGTGACTGCCACCAAGTGATCAGGGTTCAATCCCAAGGCGTTCCTGAAGACGATGGTGTGTGTCTCCTGTCCACTCCCAGGTTACGCCCTCTCCGGTGCCATCACCTCGGAAGTGAATCAATTCGTTCACCTGTTTTCTGTTCAGGCACTTGATCGTATCTGCCAAACGTCGCTTTGTATCTTGGTCTGGCTGCGGATGCAGCGGATCGTCAATTCGTTCGGGCCAATCTTCTTCTTGAAATGCACAAAGAACTGCTTCTTGGTTGGCAGCGGGCCATTTATACCGCTTTACTTCTGCGCCGTTGAACGAGAGTCGTCGTGACTGGGGATTCCACTCGGGTTTACTGATCTCCGCCAGTCGTCCGTTTGCATCCGGTGTGGTGATAACGCATGAAGGAAGCGATTGTTTGTCTGCCAACTAGGCTCGCAACGAAATCCGTTAAAACAACGCATGTGCGTTCACAAAATGTTAGGTTGCCTGTTGCCCGAAACTGCCGGCCATCATCCCCTTGGACGGTGACCTCACGTGCATGTTCGGCCAAGCCTCTAAGAGTCAACCACCGAATATCGCTGGGGTTGAATCCAAGTTGCTCAAGTCGAAGCATCGAAACTGCAAACTCCCACGGTTCACTACCCACATCATGGGCGTATCTGAATGCTTCCTGTAGAGCCTGAAGCCCCTCATTGAGCTTTTCTGGAATGCCAAAAGATGACGACTGTTCTCTTGCTGCCCGCAACATTGACGTGCCCCGACGAATGCATAAAACCAAGTGGGTGGTTTATACTGCACCCAACAGAGGGTTGCAACAATTTGATGTCTGAGTGTGTTCGTTGGGGACCAAACTGATCGCCTAGATCCAATGCGTGAATGTTCGCCTTCCGTGATCGACGAAACCGTTGACGAATCGATCGAAGTTGAGGCGTCCAAGCCGCGAAAACCAAGATAGCGCAAATCCGTGAACCCGATTTCTGGGTTATAAAGTCGTAGCATTTCGTGATGTGCAGGTATTCATCTGCGTTCAGCAGAAGGCGGTTTTTACGGACGTTTACCACTTTGTTATAGGAGGGCGGTTAGACAACCGTTGTGGATAACTTTGTGCGGAGAGACCTTTTGAAAGGAGTTCGGTTCCCTCAACTTAAAGTCTCCTTTCGCTCGGGATGTGAAATCTATAAATGAAGGGTTTGCAGCTGTTGACGAGTCTACATGGAGCCGAGTGAACACTTAGCCCGGAGGGTGGCAGATACTTGCCGGCGGCGCGAGCCGCCGAAGTGGGGAACGCGAAAAGGAAAGCCCAGCGGGCGACAGAACTACCCTTGTCTGTCGCCCGCTGGGCTTTAATACGCACGCACGTTAGGTTTCCGTTGGCTTACGCCAACGGCAAGTATCTGCCGCCCGCTGGGCTAAAAGCACTGCACCCAGGCTCGGGTGGGCAGGGTTGAAATCGTCATTTATAGTTTTCACGTCCCCCGCGAAAGCCGCGCAGAAGAACAAAAGGCCGGTATGGTTTTCTTGCCGGCCTTTTTTCGTTTTTATTGCAGTTCCGGCAGGGACTTACTTCAATGCTCGATCGGCGAAAGTTCTCTCGATGTGTCTCTGGGAAAGTGCTAGCCGGCCGCCGCCGAAACCGTCTCCGGGGCGATCTCGGCCAAAGGTCTCTCTTGTCTCTGTACTATTTGACCTTCAGGACTTATGAAGTCCTGTAGTGCTGTTCGAAGAAAGCGGTCAACGTTTGCGTGGTTGTTCTGAGCCTTGGGCGGCGTGTTCGACATCACCGGGGTTGGGCAAATCGAGATGTTGAAAAATCGGTCATGCCGGCTAACGGCAAGCTAGATTTCTGAGCGGTACCCGCTCGTTACGGTTTTGAGCGTTCGACGATCGCGATTCGATCGATTACGCCGCGCCAGACCTTGTCTTTTTAACGAATTTGCCGATGAAGTATGCACTTATCATCACCGGCGTTCTCGCCGGGCTAGCGATTACGGCTCCCCGACTGGTGGTGTTTGGGTATTTCCTATTGATCGTGCCGGGGTTTGTTCTCACAATCGCGCCTACGGTGTTCATTTACTTGACCGTGACTGCGGTTGTTCGGCGACTGTTACCCATCTCCTCCCCCATGAAGGCAACCGCAGTGGCATTCGGTGTCGCCCTGCTGCTGGGATGGGCTGTCATGCAGTCGTATCGCGTGGCGGCATTGGATGCGTATCGTGCGGACGAGTTGCCCGATGTGCTAAGCAGTCAACTTATCGAACTTGATGGGGATGTTCGTATCGAAAGGCCTGATCATCGCCGCGAGCCTGAATGCGACTACTTGACTCTTGCGGTGCTCGAGTCGCCTGGCGTGGATAGTGTTACCACGGTGACCGCTGGACGAGGCAAGCCGTCGGATACTCAGCCCTCCGCCGCCTATGCCTTGGTCTCCGCCAAGGCAGATCCCGCCGTTGGCATTTTTCCGAATGAGCCGGGCCAGATCGTCCGCAAGTATCCGCCGCTGGTTCAAGCGAATCGTGGCAAGAAGTTTTTCACGTCGATCAAAGCGGTGGAGGCGAATTGGGCGGTGCGATTGGCCGGCCAAGAGCGACTGCGGGAAGTCAAAGAGATCGAAGCTGAGGCGGCCGACTGGATCATCCGCATTGATAACCCATTGAATCAACCAACGGACACTCTTCGTCGGCTCACGATTCTTGATTCCAGTGGCGAGGTGCGTTTTCGCAAGAGCTATCGAAAGCAGGCAGTACCCGCTCGCATGTTCTACTTTCGATTCCAAGCCAACATGTCCGGTGGTCCCGTCTCGGCGTCCTTTTATGTCGGGCGTCAGCTCATCGAGTCTGGCCAGTGGACGCTCAAGCCGGAAACCGCGTTGCTGGAAGCGATCAAGTTCAACGTTCCGGTGTGTGATGCAAAGGCGTTGGAAGTCTTGCGGGACCAAACCGTGCAAACACTTGATGACCCGATGGCAACGACCGCCCAGCTCGAATTGGCACGTCGCTACCTCGGCTTTTTCTTCTTTGACGCAAAGCCGGGTAACCATGCACTGATCGCGAGAATCGTGGCCGATGATCGCGTCAGAGACCTTGATGCGGTGATCAAGAACGTCTTTCCGAAGAACCAGACGCCCACCGCGATGAAGGATGCCTTTATCGATCGAATTGCCATGGAACATACCTCGGCAAGTCTGCGCCATTTGTTAGCTGAACGATTGGCGAGTTTCCCGCGGGGCACGTTTGCCAATCCAAGTCCGACCTACCTCGCTATCTTGAACTCGCCTGAGATTTACCAACAAGCGGCGCCGCTGATCGCGACTTTGGCGGACGTTGGTCCGGAGCACGCGATACCAAAACTGGATGCAATGCTCGATACCGCGATTGCGCTACCGCATTGGAGTGATCGACGCACATTAATCGCAGGCATTCGCGAAGCACTCGTTCGCTTGGGGCCGCAGGCATCGGCCGTAGTGCCACGGATACGAGAACTGTTTCTAATTCGCCCGTCGCCAATCATGAACAGCTCCAGCGATGCCGGTCAGTGGCGATTAGCGTTGGCCAGGATGGGGGTCGCGATCGAGGACTTGCCAGTCCTTCCGAATCAGTCACCTCCGTCTGCCGATCGGAATCTCCGCCGTGTCGCGAACAAGCTCGAGCGGCGTAAACAGGCCGAGACGCCGGAACAAGGGCTGTAACGGGAACTTGATCGTCCAATTGTTTAGCATCCTCCAAAAGAGCCTCTGGTGGCGGATTGCTTTATAGTTTCTGGTTAACCCTATCCAGTTCTCTCCTACAAATCCCTGAGGGCAGTATCGTTTCGCTGCTGCCTTGCTATGGCGGAAGTGTGGGGTCGACTCCCACTGGGCGCTTTGGAACGAGTTGGGAGTTGGGAGTTGGGAGTTGGGAGTTGGGAGTTGGGAGTTGGGAGTTGGGAGTTGGGAGTTGGGAGTTGGGAGTTGGGAGTTGGGAGTTGGGAGTTGGGAGTTGGGAGTTGGGAGTTGGGAGTTGGGAGTTGGGAGTTGGGAGTTGGGAGTTGGGAGTTGGGAGTTGGGAGTTGGGAGTTGGGAGGTGGGAGGTGGGAGGTGGGAGGTGGGAGACACGGAGCTCCTTCACTCCCCCACTCCTTGCCATCAAGGTGGGAGCGAAAACAATCTCGACGCCGACACTGGCCACCAGATGCGGCCCGATGTGGATCACTGAATTTGGAACCGCATTGGGGGGCACCTCGGTTCGATAGATTGTCATGGGACAATGAAAGAATAAGTGACGATTTCTGATCAGGTTGCTCCTGTTTGTTTTCGCCGGACTTGTCCCGATCGGTACAACAACTGGCAGCTACCTTAATGCCTCTGCCCACTCTATCCTTCTCCGCGAGCCCCGAATCGCCTAGGCGATTCGGGGCTCGCGGAGTACCGCAATTCGGTCGCACAAGAGGGTAGCTGCCAGTTGTGAGCCCGCCGGGGCAAGCCCGCAAACGGAACTCTTCGGACAGTATGCGGGCCCGAAGGGGCGACGCTATAAATCTAGACTTTCGTCACTCATAAACTTCACGTCCCGAGCCGAAAGCGGTCATGTAACCCTTTCGGTTCGATGTGATCGTCGAAGGCGACCGACTGCCTAGCGTCTACTCCCATCCCAGCTTCTTGCGAACTCTGTCATAGCCACCTACGTTTTATCCGAGAGACCATCAAGAGTTTCAACAACGAATCGGGCATCCCCTTTGAAAGTCGATCGTAAATAAGCCCCGGTATCGGTGCTGCCATTTCCCTTCTTGCTGCATCGATTACGTGTGACCTTATAAAAAAATGTTTCGACCCGTTGGAAGTGCCTCCTTCGCTTCGCTCGAAGCGACAATCCAGACTCGGATCCTGTTGACATCTTTTAATTTAAATTGAACGAAACAATTTCTCGTTTGGCTACTGAATGAATTGGGACGAAAGTTGAACGTCAGAGTTTTTGTCCGATCCGATCGTTGTTCCGTGGCTCCCAGATTACGCCCTCTCCCGTGCCGTCTCCCCGGAAGTGAATCAGGTTGTTTACTTGTTTTCTATTTAGGCACTTGATCGTATCGGCTAACCGTCGTTTCGAATCTTGGTCTGGATGCGGACGCAGAGGATCGTCAATTCGTTCGGGCCAATCTTCTTCTTGAAATGCACAAAGAACTGCTTCTTGGTTGGAAGCTGGCCATTTAAACCGCTTAACTTCTAAGCCGTTGAAAGTGAGTCGCCGTGACTGAGATTTCCACTCTGGATTGTTTTTCGCTGTCAATCGAAGATTTGTATCCGGTGCGGCGATAACACCTGACAATGACGATTGTTTGGCTAGGTGACTGCCAACTAGACTCGCACCAAAGTCCGTTAACACCACGCACGTACATTCACAGAATGTTAGATTGCCTGTTGGACGAAACTGACGGCCATCATCTCCTTCGACGGTCACCTCGCGAGCATGTTGGGCCAATCCTTTGAGAGTCAACCAGCGAAGGTCGCTGGGGTTGAATCTAAGTTGCTCAAGTCGGGACATCGAAACCGCAAACTCCCACGGATCAATACCCAAATCACGAGCGTATTGGAGTGCTTCCTGCAGCGTCTGCAGCCCCTCATTGAGCTTTTCTGGAATGTCAACAGATGACGACTGTTCTCTTGCTGCCCGCAACATTGACGTGCCCCGACGAATGCATAAAACCAAGTAGGTGGTTTATACCGCACCCATCAGAGGATTGCAACAATTTGATGCCTGAGAGCGTTCGTTGGGGATTCGACCATGCTGGTCGCCTGGGTCATTGCGTGAATCTTCGCCTTCAGTGATCGACGAAACGGTTGACAAATCGATCTTAGTTGAGGCTCCCAGCCCGCGAAAACCAAGATATCGCAATTCCGTGAACCCGATTTCCGGGTTATGAAGTCTTAGTATCGCGTGGTGTGCAGCCATTCAGGAGGGGGCTGTTCTTGACCGGCGTTTACCACTTTTTGTAGGAGGGCGGCCAGCGTTCCACTGTGGATAAATTGTGCGGAGAGACCTTTTGAACGGAGTTCGGTTCGCACAACTTAAAGTCGCCTTTCGCTCCGCGAAAGCAGCGTCTCCTAGAACAAGCCGACGTTGGTCTTCACGACTGACGCTGGCTTTTTTCGTGCTTTACCGGAGAAGAGGCAAGGACTTACGTCAACGCTCGATCGTCAGAGATCTCTCCGATTGTCTCTGGGAAAGTACTATCCGGCCGCCCCCGAAACCGTCTCTGGGGCGATCTCGGCCAAAGGTTTCTGGTTTCTCTGTACTATTTGACCTCAAGGTTGTGAATTCTCTGAATGCTATCGGAAAAAAGCGGTCAACGTTTCCTCCGATACAAAACCGGTCTTCCGGATTCTCCAAACCTCCACTAGTTTTCGTGACGTCCGATTTGCGGCGTGCGGCGCCATCACTTTTCCGAGGTAACTCACTCTTGGGCAAAATCGAAATAGTGAAGGGCGACCTCCTCGATCAAGACGTCGACGTAATCGTCAACGCTTGGAATCGAAACATCATTCCTTGGTGGCTGCTGCTTCCTCAGGGCGTCTCGGGAGCGATTAAGCGACGTGGTGGATACGCTCCGTTTCGCGAGCTTGCAAAGCACGGGGCAATTCCGCTTGGCGGCGCGGTGCTGACTGGCGCGGGCGATCTGCCATTCAAAGCCATCATCCATGTGGCTGGCATCAGCATGTGGTGGCGATCAAGTGAAAAATCGATCCGGGAATCCTGTCGCAATGCATTGGCAATGGCTGAGGAGAAGAAATTTAATTCGATCGCGTTGCCACTGATCGGTGCTGGCACCGGTGGCGGGTCGACCGGCGCTGTTCTTGACCTGATGAAGGATGTACTTGAGACCGTCAGCTTCGAGGGGCGAATCGTGATCGTTGAATTTCAGAAAAACTGAATAGACTGGTTCCGATCAAATGCAGATTAATATCCAAGCCGGTGATGTACTGAAAGTAGCCGCGGATGGTTGACCGACAAGCCAGTCGAGAAGTGGGCACCAGCGCAGGCTGACGACCTACCATCGACGGTGCAGTCACTGGTCGCTTACCGAGCAGCCGAGACGGCCGAAGCCCAAACGCTAATCGCCGGCGACTCTCTCGGTAAAGTTCGCTGGGACTTGTTGGCCGACGCAGCCAAGGGACCGCTCGTTTGGAAGGCGATCGCCCGACAAATGGGACCGCAAGCACTGCGAATGAGCCTCAACACGCTCCTGCGTCACGACGCATTCAAGAAGCCTGGAATCCTGGGATTCGCAGGAACCGACAACGCGATGATCGACTACGTGGCCGGCCAACTGACTGACCGCGAAGCGATCGCTCGCACCGTCCCGTCAGCCGGAGCATTCTGAAATAGAGATTTGAGCTGGTGTAATACCGATCCACGTTTCGCTTGGCTATTTAGCAAGACCTTCGTCGTCGCCTTCGTGAACATGCCTTTGCGAGATGCGAGCAGATCACACGCTCTTTAAAAAGATGGAGAGCCTTGTCGCTGAAACGATCCACCAAGATTTCCTCTCTAGCTGGGTCGATTATCGAAAGGACTTTGTTGCGGCAGCTACAAATTATGCAGCCTCAGATATTGCGAGCCTGATCCGCGATGTCGCGAACCATCGTCCCACTGCGTACGGTGTTGACCGCAAAACACGTTCGGCGAAGCGGGCAGAGCTTAAAGAACGGTTCGAGAACGACGTGATCGAAATGAAAGACGAGTCCGTCGCCGCTCGTCGCCGGTGTTCTTGCGAAGAGGCAGGAACTCAACAAAATCCAAGTGCCAAGTTTCCAAGTAGGCACACACAGCACCCTTGTGTTTGCCGCCTTGATTGACGGCGACGTCGTTAACGATCTTCAAAAACGGAATCACGCCTTGGCTTTCGCCGTTGGTGCCGTTGATGCGAGCACCGGTGGCGCGGATGTTGGTCCAGTCGATACCCAGGCCGCCGACCCACTTGGAAAGCCTAGCGTTGTCGCCGACCGACTTGAAAATATGGTCCAGATCGTATTGAACCGTGGTCAAATAGCAACTGCTCAGTTGCGGATGTGGCGTGCCGGAATTGAACAGCGTGGGCGTGGCACTGGTGAACCGCAGCGAAGACAGCAGCTCATAAAATTCGATCGCTCGGTCTTCGCGGTTTTCGGTTTCGGCGAGTGCCAATCCCATCGCGACTCGCATCCAAAAGTACTGCGGCGTTTCGATCCGGCGGCCTTCGATGTGCGTCAAGTAGCGATCGTAAATCGTTTGCAAACCGAGGTAGCGGAAATCTCGATCACGCGATGGCTGTAAAGCGTCGGCGATCTTGTTGAGGTCGAACGAACGGAGGTCGCTCGATAGCCGATCGGCGCGAACGCCCGGTTCGATCTCGACGTGCAATCGCGCTTCGGATTGCTGGCGATCTTCCAGCGAATCGAGCTGCCGGTCGTCGCCGCGAATCGCTCTCATGCGCGCGTGCTCGGTGCGATACAGGATGAACGGCGGGATAGTCAGGCATGTCGGGTTAGGCGAGCGTTTGGCAAGCATCCCCGCGGGGACGTTCACCGATTCAGGTCCAACGTATCTCGCGCTTTGGAATTCGCCTGAGGTCTATCAACAAGCGGCACCATTGATCGCGACCTTGGCCGACCTTGGTCCGAAGCACGCGATGCCAAAAAACGATGCAATGCTGGACGACGCTCTAGCGATGCCGCTTGGGCAAGATCGACGCTCAACGATGGATGGGATCCGAGCGGCGCTGGTTCGCTTGGGTCCGCAGGCGTCAACCGCCGTGCCACGGATACGAGAACTGTTTCTACGTCGCCCATCGCCAATCATGAACAATTCCGGCGATGCAGATCAATGGCGATTCCCATTGGTCAGAATGGGGGGCGCGATCGAAGACTTGCCATTCTTCCCAAATCAGTCGCCAAAGTCTGTCGAGCGAAACCGTCGCCAAGTTGCCGACAAGATCGGGCGGTATGAACAGGACACCCCAACGTAGGAAGAAATAGGATCGGCACCCTGCTCTTCAATTTGGTTCGCCGATAGTAGGTGTCGGCCACGGCAAGACACAATGAGTCAACGACTTTCTGGTTCATTGTATTTTCCGATTGAGAGTGTTCAGAGATTATTGAATCGCCAGCACGATTTTTTACAAACGCGATGATAGAAATTCACGGAGCTTTCTTGCAATAAACGGTCCTTCTTCTTCCAAGGCGAAGTGCCCGGTGTTGAGGATGTTGTAATCGACGTCTTTCACATCGCGGCGATATCCCTCGGCACCAGGCACAGGAAAGAACGCATCGTGCTCGCCCCAGACGATTAGCACCGGTGGTTGATTGTCACGCAAGTACTGTTGCCACTTGGTGTACTGCTTGATGTTGTTTTGGTAGTCGTAGAATAATCCCAACTGCACAAGGACTGGAATAAACCGATCAGCATCTGGTAAAGGGCGAATATGAACAGGTCGTTGTTGCAGTCCTAGAATCGTCCCCGTCCTCGAAATCACGCATGATCTCAGAACGCACTTTTGATCACGATCGACTCGACGTTCATCGCGCTTCTGTCGTTTTGAATCAGCTCCGTATTTCCTTATGAACTGCGGAACTGTTCAACTGACTGGTTGCGGTGGTCTGTTGACGAAAACAAATTCGTAACATTTGGGCCGCCTCCACCCTGGTCGCGACGCACACTGCAAGAATCGAGAACGCCGCCATAATAAGTGGGCTTGTCAGGCGACATGTCGAAAAGCGAGTAACGCCAGATCGGGCCCGGACAGTGGGTAGTGCCGGATTCCTTTTCGGCAGACAACGGGTGGGTCAGGGAATTCTGGCTGAATCGATTAGCACGTTATCTCGAATCTCATTGTCGGGAGCTTCATCGCTCACGATCAAACGGTCGGATTTCCCAATGATGGTATTTTCGCTGATCTTGTTCTTCGCTGGCGCGATCGTGGCTGACATCGATGCGGAGGCGTTGTATGGTTTTTTTGCCCATCGCGCCGAGTGCCAGCTTTGATTGCGGTTCGCACCAATCATCAAACCCACTCCGCTCGCGTTGATAATTGTGTTGGTCTGGATTACACAATTGGTGACAGGCAAGTAGGCAGCGGGATGTTTGGAGTCCTCTACTCCGTAATACAGCTGAATCCCCGAACCACTGCTGTTGATGATCGTATTGCCGGTGACGGTATGTCCCCCGCCTGAGAGTCGAATCCCGCCGCGGCAACCGACAAACCGATTATCGGCGATCGTACTCCGGTTGCCATGTCGGATCACCAGTTCACCGCGACAGTCAAGGAACAGATTTTTGCGAAATGTATTCTCCGACGTCTTATCGCTGATGATTTCGGCTTCTCCATTGCAACGGATGAATACATTTTCCTCTACCATGACGAATGTTTCCAGTTCGCAATGAGGATAGGCGCGACTGCCGATCTGGATCGTTTCTGCACCGTTTGCGCCAAGTGGCGGAATCTCGCGAAAAATATTATGGTCGATCCGTGTGCCAACGGGCGGTCCATCTCGGAGCGAGGCATCGTCGACGACAACACGGAGGCTAAGGTATTGCGTGCCAATAAAACGGCAGTGATCCACACGACAGTCGCTCGCTTTCCCGGTGATTTCCACGACGGCGCTTCCGGATTTTATTCGCGAATCACGGAACACACTCGCCGTGACTCGAGAAGCTTCGGCATCGTCGAAACGGATCACACTCCGCCTTGACTTCGGTTCGCAGGCATTAAAAACCAAATCGCGGACAAGGACGTGATCACCGGTGACGACGATCGCACTGCTGCCGCTGAAGACCGCGGCACCCGGGGCTTCGCCGCGGAGCGTGATCGGCGACTCCGCCGTACCGGACTTCTCAATCGTTAACTCCCAGTCATCGTACTGTCCGGCGGCTAGCACGATCTCGTCCCCCGGTTGGGCCGCGTTGATGCTCGCTTGAGCGGCAACTACGTTATCGATTCCCGCAGCAGCAGTTGTGTGGGGGCGCAGTACGAGGGCGATCAGGGAAACGGAGAGTACCAGTCGGCAGATAGAGTTGGTCATCAGCAGCCTTGGATTAGGTCGCGAGATCGAAAAACGGAGGGGGAATTAGCGCTATCTGCCCTCCAACCCCTTTTAGGTTTAGGGCCTCGTTCTCTGTTCGCTTGTTACGTTCATTTTTTCATGACTCCCAAGCAGGAAGATAGTCCCTCTTTTCAGGGAAGATAACAGCCTAATTTGGCGTCCCCATAAACGCTAGCCTCCTCGGGACGGTGGAGCGGGATCCAAGTATTCTGTGGCAACGTGTGACCGATCGCAGCGAGTTCGGTGTTGCTGGCTATGGGCCTATTTCGCTCCGCCAACGTAGCATGCTGCTGAAAATCGCGGAGTCTATGACGCTTTCGTGCAGCGACAGGTGATATTGCTAGACTGATTGTCGTTGGGGCTGCTGCTATGTCTTTCCTCGCGTCATTCAATCAACGGTTACAATTCTTCTGATGGTCGCCCGAGTCAGTCAGCCAAAGAGAGTCGAATTATGAAACGTCAGAAACGCCGCCAAATTCTTCAAGCCGGATTGGGCTTGGTCGTAGTCACGCCGCTGTTGGCTGCCGTTAGAAAAGGTCGCTTCGATGCTGCTGCTGAGATTTTGCGAAATGCAACCGCATCCGGTGTAATCGAATCCGCAACTTTCTACGTGCGGTGGAAGGACGATATCTTCTCACAGGCTTACGGAGGTGCCGCAACGGCGGATGCCAGCTTCCTGCTGGGATCCATCTCAAAACCGATGGTGGTTGCGGCGATCATGTCGCTGTTCGATGAAGGCGAATTCAAACTAGATGATCGAGTCGTGAAGTATCTTCCCGAGTTTCAGGGCGATGGCCGGGAGAGTATCTCGATGCGGCAACTGTTGACTCATAACTCGGGACTGCCCGATCAGTTGCCCGAGAATGCGAAACTGCGAGCGTCTCACGCGCCATTATCGGAATTTATTTCTGCTGCGATACGGACTCCATTGCTGTTTAAGCCGGGGGCCAAATACAGTTATTCCAGCATGGCCATTCTGCTGGCGTCCGAAGTGGCTCAGCGAGTCACGCAGAAGCCGATTGCCGTCCTGGTCGATGAAGTTGTCTGTCAGCCGCTGCAGCTGAAACAGACGGCACTGGGAATCGGTCGATTGCACGAAGAATCATTGATGCGGTGCCAAGTCGAACGCGCCGCTCCCGAATCCGGCGCCGGAGACCCCGCCGCCAAATCCTGGGATTGGAATAGTGACTATTGGCGGCGTCTGGGCGCTCCCTGGGGTGGAGCGTTTTCGTCGTCGCCTAACGTGGCGCGGTTCCTCGATGCGTTCCTGCATCCTCAAGGCAAGATGCTGCAAGCGCGGACAGCACGCATGATGATCCAGAATCACAATCCAGCTAACATGAAAGCCCGTGGACTTGGATTCGATCTGGGAAGCGATTTGAAGGGCCCCGCCCGAGAGGATGTCTTCGGGCATTCCGGTTCGACAGGCACGATTTGCTGGGCGGATCCCACCACCGATTCTGTCTGTGTTGTGCTGACGACGCTACCCGGTCGAGCGCTCACGCTGCACCCTCGTGAGCTGGTGTCCCGTGGTGTCGCCGAAACGCTCGACGCCTAAATTCAGAGCGGATGGCTGATCTCATGTCCGCGGACGTTCCAAATTAAGCAGATTTGCAAAGGAAAGACAGCCACTCACTTTTCATTCATGATTGAAAAAGTCAGGCAATCGGGCGTGACCACCGATGCCAGGAACTCGATTCGGATCGCGGATCCAAACGCTACGGTGCTCGCAACACTCACCAGTAGCGGGATCGGTTCCAAAAAGCCACGCTTTGCGGACGCACCACGCGATCCAGTGCAGGACTGAATCGCATTCGGATCGATCCCTTCCCCACGAGCTTCTCTGGGCATCTTCATCACCTCCATCAGCGTTACGGTTTTGAGCAGCGAACCCATTGGTATGGTATACAATCCGTGATCGAAGGCAACGATGCATTGCCTTCCCAGAAATCACGTTGGGACATTGGACGGCTTGTGACCGGAGTACCTGTTCGACCATTGCAAGTCCGGGGATATCGCACGAGTCCACCACCGGGTGCATGCCAAGTTTCTCGATCTCCACAGCCGCTGCATCGTCCTTGCCTGATTTTTTTGCGCGACTTACATGATTTGCTTCCTTGTTTGTTGCAGATCAGTGGAAAAACGCTTCCTTCGCCGGATGCGTCAACGAGCATTTCCTCAACGAGCATTTCCTCAACGAGCATTTCCTTAACGAGCATTTCCTTAACGAGCATGGCGAGCACTGGACTTTCGTCGGCGCCGAGGGCATTGATATGGACCGAAAGAATCGCATCGCGATCTTGGTTCGTGGCATTGCGAACATTTACTGTGTCTCGCGTCATGATTGGCGAGCCAGCAAGACGAGGATGCAGCTGCCGTCGTCGATGACGTTGATGCCCGCTTCGCGTGCGGATTGGCTAGCTTCGTAGTGTTCGGCTCCGGGCTGCATCCAAATATGTTTCACTCCGGCACGAATCGCGTCGGCGATGACCTGGCGTGTGACTTCCGGTGGCGTGATGATCGAGAGGGCTTCGGGGACGACGGGAAGGTCGGCGATTTTTGGATAAGCCTTGTGCCCTTCGATTTCTTCGGTGATTGGATTGAGCGGATAGGTTTCGCGGCCGGAACCGAGTAGGGCTATGAAGACTTTGTGGCCGTACTTGTGCGTGCGAGCGGACGCGCCGGCGACCGCGTAGGTTGTCGCGGCCAGGAATTGTTGGATTTCGGGCATGACCGTTTACCTTTCGAGTGTTTGTTTTCAGCTTGCGGTGAAAGTTAGCGTGATGGTGCTGGTAAGCACACGCTCTACGATAGCGTTATTGAAGAGCGTTTACTTTTCCAATATCCCATGGTTTGACGGCTCGGCATGCGAATTGTTTCCCTCCTTCCCAGTGCGACCGAGATCATTTGCGACATTGGGCTTCGCGATCAGATAGTCGGTGTCACACACGAATGTGACTATCCGCGGGGCGTTGAGCAACTGCCCGCAGTCACCGGGACGCTGATTCCGCACGACGCGACCAGCGGCGAGATCAACACGTTGGTTCGCGAGCGACTGAAGACCGAGAAGGCGTGGTATTCGCTGAAAATGGAGACGCTCGAATCGCTCAAGCCGGATTTAAGCGTCACGCAGGCTTTGTGCGACGTCTGTGCGGTTGCCGAAAGTGAGGTGCGATCGGCAGCTTGCTCGCTGCCCGGCAATCCGGCGGTAATCAATCTCGAACCGACATGTTTCGCTGATGTGATGCAGTGCATTCGGCAAGTCTCCACGGCCGCGGGCGCGGTGGATCAAGGCGAGCGTTTCATTTCCGAATTCAAGCACGCGTCGATGCAGTTGCTCTCCGGACAGAGCGGGTCACGTCGCGGCCGAAGGTCCTCTTGCTCGAATGGATCGACCCGCCGTTTTGTGCGGGCCATTGGAGTCCTGAGTTAGTGGCTCTCGCTGGCGGGCGCGAGGCGATCGGTGTTGCAGGCGAACGATCGGTGACGACGCCGTGGGAAGAGATCGTCGCGGCAGACCCAGAAGTTATGATCATCGCGTGTTGTGGCTTTGATGTTAAACGGACGCTGGAGGACCTGCCAATCTTGCGAGCGTTTCCGAATTGGGAATCGCTTCGATGCGTTCGGTTCAGTCGAGTCTATGCGGTCGACGGATCGGCATACTTCAGCCGTCCCGGACCACGGTTGGTCGACAGTCTGGAAATTCTCGCCCACACGTTGCATCCCAATTTGCATCCGTTGCCGACCGGATTGCCCAAGGCGACTTTAATACCCAGGGCTCCATGACTGATTTGCGATCGCTGTAGTTCCATGATTTGAACGCTGTGGCCTTGCAGCCAAGGCCTTGTTGGACAGTGGCAACGATCGGCATGGGCAATGGTCACTCGAGCAAATTTGTCGCCCTATCGTGTACGGGCAAGATCCGATCGTTGATGGCTATCCGAAGTGGATGCCGCTCTTCGCGTCCTTTCGTCACAGGCTGGAAGCTTCTGCCACGGGGCGAATCGCCGTTGACCGGTGTGGGGTGGATTGGGTATCCCCGAAACGATGATTTTGTATCTTCCCCCTATGGATGCCAGCCTGGACGAGCGATGATTTATTTCCTGACGACCAAACGACACAACTACACGATTCGAAAGTGTTTGGCGTCTCGGGGAGCTCCGCTGGCAGCTCGCGTTCGCCCGCTGTGTTACGGTCGGCTGTTTCTGCAGCAACGCTATGCGCCGGGAACGTACATCTTTTCCGACCTGGAACGCCTCGATGCAACGGCCACAAGGCGGGCGGCGGAAATCGAACGGCGAATGCGGAGCGATGATCGCTTTCACGTTCTAAATGTTCCCGGCGAAACTCAGCTTCGTTTCAATCTGCTGAACACGCTCGCCGAACGCGGCCTCAACGACTTTTGCGTCTACCGCTTGGCCGAATATCCACAGCCCGCTCACTTTCCGGTTTTTATCCGCGGCGAAGACGATCACAAAGGGCCACTGTCACCACTGCTTTACAATCAGCCCGAGCTCGAGCGGTGGGGGCAGCTCTTCCAGCAGCGTTGCGGCGGCCGCGACGGCAAGTTGGTGGTTGAATTCTGTGACGTTTCCGACGGCGATGGCGTCTACCGAAAGTACGCAGCCTTCAAAATTGGCGATCGAATCATTCCTCGGCATCTGTTCTTCGCCAGTCATTGGTGTGTGAAAGGTTGGGAGCATCTGGAGGAAAACTACCTGGACGAAGAATGGCGATACCTTGCGGAAGACCCTCACCAAAGGCAACTGCGACAGATCTTCGATACCGCTCGCATCGATTTCGGTAGGATTGATTATGGCGTCTGCAAGGGAAGGTTGCAGGTTTGGGAGATCAACACCAACCCCATGATGCCGGTCGACTACGGCGACGGGGGGCCGGTTCGCGCCCGGGTGCAGGATTGGTTCGATGCTCGCTTTTTCGACGCGACGCGTGAGATCGACGACCGCAGCGGTCACGTACCACTGTCTGCGAAACGCGTCGTGCCGCTGTGGCGAGCGGCCGAAATCCCGGCCCGCGCCGTTTACCAGCGGTTGAGGCGTGGCCAGCGACGGCGGGTCGCGTGAGTAAATGTCAACCGCTTAGGAAAGGGGCAGCGGTTTGCCGCGTCTCCATCGCGGCAAGATTACAGCTCGACTGCCGTTGGAATTAATTCTCGCATCGCGACGGCAAAATCGCGGACCTCGTCGAAGTGATTATTGACTACCTGAGCCGTTCGGTGGTTTAGATCATATTCCCGGATGTGCCGGATAACATCGTCTCGAGTCCGGATCGGCTCTCCCGCTTCGTCAACGTCGAACTGGAAGCCCGTTTGGTCATCAAAATCAACCAACGGTGTATCGCCGTTGATCCGCAGCGATTCCGCAACCATTAGATCCGCCTTCAGCGAATCGCTGATCGATTCGCAAATCGACCGACCCTCCGTGGTGAATTCGCCCCAGCACATTAACTGGGCAAGGGTGATCTGTAGCTGGTGTCCCAGCTTCGCAGCACGCGACTTTGCGTAGGCCAATTGCATGTCGGCCAAGTAACCTGATTTGACTGCAGAGATCCAGAACGCGTGGACCCGCTCGAATACGAATGCTGCATGAAACAGGCCGTAGATCGGTCTGGGGTCATCGCGCCAGGGCGAGTAAAACGTGGTTGGACGAATTGCGTCGATGCCATCGACCAAGAAAGCGACGCGCTCTTCCAAAGCGAACAAACGGTTGTGATAGAATTCGTGAATCAGGTCGTCGGCCAGCATCAATGGGTGGCGAGATGCGGTAAAAATCGCGGCTCCAGGAAGCCGCGAGCAACTGGTATTGAAAACCTCTCCGGCGCCCGGCGGTTTGAATGCGATCACACGCAGTGAATGCTCCATTTGACGATGGGTTTCCGGAGCGAATCGGAGGATCGTTTCGAGACAGCTGGAGAGCGTCTCGATGACATCGCGCTGGTCTTCGACTTGCGCCGAGACGACCGAACGGATGTCCTTTAAACCAGGGACGTTGAAGGCGTGTGGTTGGAGGGTGATGCTGCCCTTGCCGCATGCAACTTGCGGCCCAACGTGCAGGGTTGGTTCAACATGCTGGGTTGGTTTGTCGTTGGTTTGCGGCAACGGGGGCCGCGTCGAACACCGTCGTTTCGCTCCATCGACAAGCACCACCAGCGTGCCATCGGGTTGCACCCCGCAGAGATGAATCTGGGACGATGGATGCGAAATCGACAATGCGGTTCCTGGTAGGAAGGCCGGAGTGTTCAGAAGGGTTGGTGCGAAGGCGACCGACACATGGGATTGCACCGCCAGGGCTGCCACGAATACGTTGAATTGATTCAGGTGGTACGCGAGGGCTTTTTGCGGATCGGCGATTTCCAGGTCTCGCAGGTATTCTGCGGTTCCTGTGGAGATGCCTGCGCCACGATGCACCGCCGCCACCAAGTCAAACGCGACGCGAGCCCAGTGGTAAGCGCGCGGGTCGCAGAAAACCTGCGTAAACGATGCTTCTTCCGCCTGTTGGCACCAGGCCAGTAATCGTCTGTATTCCGCTTCGCTTTCGCTCGGTTTGGCAACGGATCGAAACAGTTTGTCCAGCGCTAGCAGGACGCCTACCGTCTTTTCGTGCTTCCACTGCAGCACGGAGGCCTCGGTCCAGAGTAGTCCGCTGTTTTTTTTGAGGTCGATTTGCATGATTTTCGTCAGTCCGTTTGCCCATCCCACCGGCTCCCTCGCGACGGTGAAGCCGCGGGAGAGCAAGCGAATGATAGATGCGAGGTGGGATGCGCTGCGATCAGTTTTCGATGCTGGCGACTCCGCCACCACCTTTTCCTGCGCCCGAAGCGGAAAAATCCTGAGGAAAGGTTTTTTGTCCGTCGAGCTCTGCGGTAGGCTGGTCGAGAGCTGCGAAGATCTGGTCGGCTTGGGTCTGCACACTGGCGCTGGTGCGGATGTCTTTGCGAGTCGTTATCTTATCCATCGTTAGTTGCTCCGGCCGATTGGAAATAAATCGTATCAACGCCTCGGCGCTTGCGTCGATACGAGAGGATGGGGTGCTCAAGGGCCTTGCCCGGTAATTCCTGAAGGCCCCGTCGTGCTCGGGTGATCCGGCTGCGGCGAACCTGACGGCGAATGGCACCGTTTTGCCGCCAGTCGGCTTCGTTGACATAGTCGCGATCGTGGTCCAGATGATAGGCGATCGCACGGTGACGAATTTGCAAACCGCGGATCCCAGCATTCTCCAGTCGCTCGCCCAGTTCCCGGTCGAGCCCGCCATAACGCATCTCCAGGTTGAAGCCATTGACGCGCACGAGGTCTTGTTTCCAAGCCGAAGAATTGTGCCCATTAAAGGTTGGGCGAGTGGTGGTGGCCCAGTCGAACCAAGGGGCCAATTGGGGGCGGCGGTCGATCCAGGTCCATTTGGAGGACGGAGCGAAGCCTTCCGCTTTCAGCCAGGATAGCTTCGTGACATTTGGGAACGGGACAGTTCCCTTCAGGATTCGATTGGTCAGCCGGCGCGGTAGGCGACAGCAGCCCCCGGAAAGAAAATGTCCAGGGCGGCAAAGGTCTAGATGTTGCTCGACAAAGTCGGCTCGCGGAACACAGTCTCCGTCGGTGAAGATCAAATAGGGGGCCGCGGCGGCTTGGATTGCCCGATTGAGAAGGCGTGTTTTTCCGAATCCTTGGTACGGTTGGGACAGGTAACGAATCGAGAACGATGCCTGTGCAGCTAAGCGGAGGATGACAGCTTGTGTTGACTCGGTGCATCCGTCCTCGCCGACGACCATTTCAAAAGCCGAAGTCGATTGATGGCAGTATCCTTGGAGCACTCGATGCAGGTAGTCGGGAGAGCGAAACGTCGTCATGATAACGGTCGCCCGTGGCGATTCGCTTGGCGACGTTGGGGTAAGCCTGCAGATCGATGTTGGGTTATGCTCGGACACGATCGAAAATTCGTTGCGAGATGTCAGTTAGCCCCCCCATTAGAGTCGATTTTGCTCTGCGATGTAAACAGCAATCCGAGGTTAGCATTTGACGGTTCGCTGAGCATGGCAACCGCTTGCCAAAGCGGCGGGAGCAGGCAGCGAGAGAGAGATCGTGTTGCGCAATCAAGACTCGAGTATTAAATCCCGGAACATCCGACTGTCTGAAATTCAGCCGCGATCAACGACGTAGGTGCGAAAGAAAAGTCCGGTTCGCCCACCAGCCCGCCGAAATCGACAAGCTATCATTCGCCCCCAAAAGATCCCCCTGAATTCCGCGATCAACGACGCGCAAAGCGTCGACCGGGCACAGAAGCCGCAAGTCTTTTGCTCCTACGGCAACCATCGCCTGCTGTGGACGTCACCAGCCTTCCCAAAGAAGCGCAACTCGCAAGCGTTCAGTATTCACGTGAGTAGTGTGAAGACGTTGCCTTTGTACGTCGCCGGCGGTTGTTATGGCGGCCACGCTGCTGGCGGCCAACGTGGCCTGCACGGACTACAGCTTGGCGAAGGGCGGAAAGTTAGTGGCGTATCGCTGGGATGGCGAATGGGTATAGTCAGCGGATAAGTTTCATTGGGTGGGAAAGGGAGACGCCGATGCTTGATTGGATCAAGGTTGCTGGGAAGTTGGCTTATGATCGGCCGACGCGCGAGCGTTTGTTGGGCTATCGGCCGGTCGTGATTTGTTTAATTCAATCGCTCGAGCGGGATGCGTTCTTGTTTGTTCAGCCCGCGGCCAGTCGCGACGCTTGGATGCCACCGCAGGAAGGAATCCAACCCGACGTTTCCGTCGAACGGGCGACCACTGAGTGTTTGGAAGTTGAGCTTGGAATCGGGCGAAACCAGATGCACTTTCGTCGCTCGGTTTGGCTGGGACGCCAAGCGATCCCGGAGCGGCAAGGGAGCCGCGATGTTAAGTTTTCCATCCGGCCGATGCAGGGGAAGGCTTACTATGGTTCACTCAGCAAGGTCGCTAAGGATACTTCGATCACCTGCAACCCCGCCGAAGTGTCAGAGTATGAATGGCTGACGGTCGATCAGATTCGCGATCGACTGTCGGACAATTCCGATCGCAAGGTCCAACTTTTAAAGGTCTTATTTGATAAACTGGTACACACTGAGCTTTGAATATTTTTTTTTGCCACGGATGAACACGGATCTTCACAGATTTGATCTGTATGGGTGGTACGTGTTGGGAACTGATCTTCGCTAATCGTACACGCATTCTTCCGGCGTATCGGCTGCCGGTTTTGATTCGTGTTCAATGCGTGTAGATTTGTCTAGATTTGTGTTCTTCCCTTCGGGAAAATTTCGGTCCAACCGGCTCTTTGGTCTGTGCTTCAATCCAGACAAGCTGGCATGGTCCATTTTCATTCAGAGACCTGCAAATCGCTCTCTATTAAATTTTACGCCCCCTGCTGCGTTCGTCGAAGGAATCCGAGCCGGCGGGTTGCAGAAGCGATCTCGAAATCATGTCCATCTGGCTGCCGACGAGGCAACAGCGATCAAAGTCGGCGCGCGGCGTGCTGAGCCGATAATTCTTCACGTCGATGCCGCGGCCATGCGTCAAGATGAACCCAAATTCTACCTGTCTGCCAACGGAGTCTGGTTTGGTCGATTCAGTGCCGACCAACTTCCTGACTTTTCCCAGGTGAGCCGCCCGTGAACCGTCTTAAGATTGTGAAAGGTAGCTTGCCCTACTAGGATGTCGAGGCAATCGTCAACGCTTGGCACCAGAACATCATTTCGTGGCGGCCATCGCTTCAAAAAATGCGTTTTGGGTTGTGTTTGGCGCAGGGCATACATGGACATTTGCTGTCATCATGGTGCCATGTGCTCAAATTCCGAACTCCAAAACCCCGCAGATCGTCAAGGCAATCGTTTCACAACGACTCGGTGGAGCATGGTCGTGGCTGCGGGTGTTACTGCATCACCCATCGCACGAGTCGCGCTTTCGATGTTATGCGAAACCTATTGGTACCCGCTGTATGCCTATGCGCGTCGCCGAGGCTATGCCCATCAAGATGCGCAAGACCTGATCCAATCGTTTTTCGCAAGTTTGTTGGAGAGCGAAAGTCTACGGGACGCCGATCCCCAAAGAGGGAAATTCCGTGCGTTTCTCCTGACGGCGCTGAAGAACTTTGCCGCGAAACAATGGCGTTCTGAGTCGATACAAAAGCGGGGTGGAACCAGCTTGACGTTGTCGCTGGATTGTCACGATGCAGAAGCCCGATATCTGTGTGAACCGAAAGATGGGAAGACACCAGAAGCGAGCTTCGATCGCAAATGGGCGATCGCCACTCACGAGGCGGCGATGTGGGGTTCACCTGCTGGCTGCGTCCAGAAAGAGCCAGCGGGCATCCACATCGGTTCGGCTTCCCGGTTGTCGTTGTGAACATCGCCACCGATCACCACGCCCCGGTAAGTGACGTTGTGGATATGAGGTGGCGAGGAAAATCCGTCGCCGAATTTGACGAGGAATCCCGTCGCTTCCGTTCCTGCTCGGTCGCCCCAGAGCGTTGCTGCCTGTGGGCTGGCCTCGCCTCGGGTAGGGTTGAGGTGCGTCCACTCGACTTCAGACGCTAAGACGACGGAGGAAGTTGGCGTGATTTCCGTTTCTTGAGCGATGCCGTTGGATGCGGTTGCGCAAGCAGCGATCGCAAACGCAAGCAGTAGCAATGCTCTCAGGAGCCTCCTCTTGGGTTTGTGAGCAAAGGAAATTCTGATTGCCATTGTTTGTGATCTTGTTTTAGCTAGGAGTATCATTTGTCACGACTTCTAAATCTTGGTCAGGGAAGTGGTCCGGCGACGGGCAATTGCGGACGCATTCCAACTTCAGGCAATGGTTGGAATAAGTCCGCCGTCGATTCGCAAAGGTGCTCCGTTAATGGCCGAGGCGAGTGGGCTGGCAACAAACGCTACCAAATTGGCAATCTCCTCCGGCTGGATCAATCTCTGAATCAAGGAGGTTGGCCGATTGTCCGCCATGAATTTTTGTTCAGCCGAGTCATATTCTTCGTTCGGAAATAAGTTGCCGACGAACTCTTTCACTCCCGGTGTCAACGTGGAACCAGGCATAACAGTGTTGACCGTGACGGCGCTTCCTTTGGTCAACTGAGCCAGACTACGTGAGACGGCAAGCTGGGCTGTTTTGGTCATCGCGTAGTGGGGCATTTCAGGAGCGGGCACGACGCCGGATTCGCTGCTGATAAAAATGATGCGTCCAGTGTTTTGCTCAAGCATTTGCTTGAGGTAATACCGGGCAAGACGCACGCCACTCATCACGTTGATGTCGAAGATGTGTTGCCAGGCTTCGTCCGTCAGGTCAAAGAAGTCAACGGCCTCGAAGATCCCCAGATTGTTGACGAGGATATCAATCTGTGGATGTTCGGCGATGGTTTGCGCGACGCCAGCGGAAGTCCCGTTGTCGGCTACGCTTTGTGCGTAGAGACCATTTTGAATGGTGTTCGGCTCCCGCAACTTAAAGTCGCATTTCGCTCCGCGAAAGCAGCGTCTCCCAGAACAAGCCGACGTTGGTCTTCACGAGTGACGCCGGCTTTTTTCGTGGTTTACGGCAGCCCTGGCAAGGACTTACGTCAACGACCGATCCGCAGGGATCTCTCGGGGTGTCTCTGGAATAGTAATTTTCGGCCGCCGCCGAAACGGTCGCTGGGGCGATCTTGGGCAAAGATTTCTGGTGTCTCTGTACTATTTGACCTCCAGGTTATGAAGTCCCAGAATGCTATCGGGAAAAAAACGGTCAACGATTCCTAGAGTCGTCCTAAGCGGAGACGTCCGATACAAAACCATTTTCCTGAATTGTCCGGACCTCCACTCAATTCCCAGACATCCGAAATGCAAGTCAAAGACGCCGTCTTCAATCGCCGAGCCATCAAGCACATTGATGCCAACTCCAATCTGAATATGCAACTCCGATGTTCTCAAAAAATTTCAAGGAACCTTGCATGAAGCGATCGAGGCCAGCCACCAGATTGCTGAGTTTCGTGATGAATGATGGTTGCCCGCGTTGTCACAAGCTGGTCTTGCTGATTCCGTGACCTGTCAGCGATCTAAGGTATTCTCGGACTTGTCGTCTGCCTTCAATACAGCCTGAAGGTCTTTCCGATGTGTTTCGGTGAAGTAGACATCAAATGACTCTCCAGCGAGGTCGATCGGTAAACGATCAGCATCAAGGATAGCGAATTGCTCGGCGATTGCATCCTTGGATTCATTTGCGAACTGAACCATCGCCGCGTGGTTCGGGCAGAGAGCCAAATAGTTTTGGAAGTACACTTTCGCCGTCCTGGGAATGAACTGAACCGTCTCGAAGTAGGGGTCACCGTTCGCCAAAGAAAAAGGAACGGCGTTCTGACAGATCTGGCAAAACATAATTCCATCTGCGTTAGTATACTGGTCGCGTAAATATGGCTTTATTTCTTTTTTGACGCCTGGGCTGACGGTCGAAACTGATCTCGGTCGGATCTCTTTTTCCTCCTCGGGTGCGTCCAGGGCAAGTTGACCGACTTTGTCGCCGCGTCGCTCGGGATTAGACGGCGAGCGTTCAGGCAGTTCAACATTTGTTCTTGATCGATACTCCGATTTGAACAACTGCCGGGCTTCGGCATCTAGAGCCGCAAACCACTTCGCATCCTCGAGCGACTGATCATCGCTGAAGCCTAACTCAGCCGCGAACTCCTGTTTCTTTTTGTACTCCTCGGTTCGTTTTTTAGCGTTTACGCCGAACGCAATCGCAGGAAGCCATTTCCAGCCAGGCGCGTACTCGAAGTCTTCGGGCAGTAGGCGGAAATCAGCTTCAGCAGGCCGCACAAAGTCATGACCCTGGGGCAACCATTGTGCATTTCGCAAGGTTACTGCGAGTTGCGAAAAATCTTCGCGGAGTGGCTGAGTTTGATTGCTGCGGTATTTTGCACGTGTCCAGTTCGTGTCCGCTTGTCGTGCAAGTGTTGTCCAAAGTAGTTTGGCTAACTCAACTGTTGGGTTTTGTAACGCATTGACCAATCCAATAATCTGAAAGTCCTTATCAATCTTGTGGCGACTCGGATTTCCTGGTGCCTGATGAACCAAAAAGGCGACGTTCGCATTGCTGTCGCAGCTCACTTGACTTATCCGCAAGCTAGATAATGCCCCAACGGTCTCAGCAAATTCGCATAGGATTTCCGCATGGCTCCGGACATCGGCGTACCTTGGTGACAAAGCGACTCGCCTGGGGCCAGCATCAACCGATTTGTAAAAATCCGACAAACCTGTTTTAAGAAACGGTTCATCAAGGTAAATCTCAGAAGGAATTGACCATTTACCGCTCATGTTAAGCAGGACAGCACGTTTAGCGAACAATTTGACGGCGTTGGGGTCGGAATGAATTAACTGCAAGAATCGCTTTAGATCACCGATGTGAGCATTAAACTCGCGTTCGCTTTTTCCAACATAGAATGAAGCCAGAATTGCTTCTACCTGCTCCGCTTCACCAACTTCTCGTACACCTGAATCTTCCAAAAACTTTTTTGCCGCGTCTTGGTCTGCCTTGCTTTTGCCGCTCTTGTAAACTTGCGAATCGACACGAGGAAATCGATCGTCGTTCGTCATCCCGTTTTTGCCGAAGAACGATTGATCCGGTCTCGCGAAGCACTGATTTGCAAGTCGCACGACTTGGATTGATTTGAAGCGATCAAGGCCCCCATTCTCTCCGTACTCTCGATGCAGCATTGCATACAATCGCTGAAGCCAACCTGCATCCTTAGATGCGAGCCATACGTCGAATCCCTCGTCTGGTTCTGATGTTTGATATCGGTAAGTGTGTTGACTCCAGTACCGTCCGTCTCCTTTTCGTCGCTCAAGAAGGCTCACGAAACGATCAACGTCCCAGCGTTTGATTTCAAGTCCTGAAAGAAACCGATCTGCATTGCTGTTTCGTTGTGGAGCGGCTACTGCCCAATCAAATGCTTCATCATCTTCCTGGATTTGACGCAGGTCCTCGCTGGGCAATAGTTCCTTCAAAACCGCCTTCGCCTGCAACAACTGTCTCGCTGGCAAGTGAGTTTTGGACTGCGTTGGTGTTAGCGGCTTTGTATTCATCGCCTCGACGATTGCATCACGAACTGGCTGATAGTTGGCAGGAATTCCGTCCTGGTCATGTGGGAGTACGTTTAGAAACTCGGCTGTTAACAAACCAAGATCTCGAATTTTCTCAAGCGCCTCTGGCATCAGGCTCGCCAGTTGGTGGAACAACGGATCATTCGCAGGCGTATCCTTGATACTTGCGCGACTCAACTCGGGAACAAACGGAGCATGTATGTGAAAACGCAGGCCCGATACTTCCTTTTCTGCTGGGAAGTAAACGGACACTCGCGCCGGTGTGCCAGGAACAATGCGAAAGACTTCGGAAATAGTGACTGAATCACGCTGCGGGGACTCGCTGTCTTTTGCCTCCAATGGGAACGCAACCGATACGTTTTGCGACGATAAACCATCAACAGGTTTCATGAATCGCAGGAACGATGAACTGGAAATTATTCTACCGCCCACAATTTTTTGCACTTTGATCAAATTCGGTGGCCGGTCGATGCGTTTGAGACCGCCTTGATTGCCACCGACAATTTCCCATTTCACTCGATGGATGTGGTTCAAGAAAATCAGCAACTCCTCTGAAAGAAGCTGAAGCCCTTCGGCAATTTCATCGAACGCAGATGCGGCTGACTTCTTCGGGTTGTTAAACGGAAAATCAAAAATGGTCGCTTTGTCTGCTGCACTGCGTGGTGGAATTTCCGTGGGAAGAACGAGATCGGAAATCCTAAAATTATGTGTTGGCGACCAGATTGAAGGAGTCTCGGAATATGCAAACACGGCTTTGAAACCGACACCAAAACGACCAATTTTGTCTTCGTTGTCCTGTTTTGTTCCTTTGCCAATATTGGTGATTCCCCAAACATCATCCTCAGTAAACGTTCTTCCATCGTGGGCAAAAATCAGCCGATTCTTCTCCAATCGGAACTGAACAATTCTCGCGCCGGTATCTTCGGCGTTCTGTAGCAACTCATAGATGAAGTGTGCCTTATCGGGGTAGAGTTGCTCGACAATCTGACGAATGCCAGAAAATCTTTCGTTTCTCAGGACCGCCGCCAAAGGCTCGTTCTCACTTCGCACTCTCTCAATAAAGTTCACTTTGCGACTCCTGACTTCACTCGCAAAATACCGACAACGACTTGCTTCGCGTGGATGTCCGCCGTTTCGGACGACTTTTCCAACTCTTCAAGCCGACGTTTACCATCACGCTGCGCCGACGCAAGCTCACGTTTTTTCATCAATGCGATCTTCTCATTCGTCGCAGCATTGATTTGATTTTCAAGCAATTGGCAGCGGGCTGTTCCGCTGGCAAGTAAACTCTGAATTCGGTGCTGGACTAACTCGACGTTGCGAGCGATGTGTTCAGCGCGAGCGTCACTCCATTTCGAGTGATGTCGGGCGTCCAGTTCTTTGGTCTGTTCAGCTTCTAAGCTCGTGCCATCGGTGGAATCAGTCGCAGTCTGAAGTAAAGTCATCAGCCGAGCCTCGATCTCGGGCGAGTCGCAAACAGCGACGAGTGTTTCGTCTGGCTTAACACCAGTGTTCCGCCATTGATGAACAGCGAATGCGTAGTCTCCTGGAACGAGTGTGGTATCGACGATTTCCAGGCCAACGGTCGGCGTTTCATTTCGCTGCAATTCTTCGGCGGCTTGTCGCAGCAGGGGATGCAGGACGTTGAGATAGGTCGAACCGTTGTTCTCGGCAGCCGATTTTTGATCAAATGTGACGGAAAGCGTAGGCATGTCTCCCTTAAGCCACTTTTCCCAATGTCGCCAAACTGGTTCGGTTGAACGCGGAGACCTCCGAAGAGCATCGAGCAGCGTTGCCCGAGCTTCTTGATTGAGTCGAAGCGTCTTGAGCGACTTCTCGCCCAAGATGTATTCTCCTAACGGTTCGAGTTTGCTCGCAAGATACGCCTCCACCGTCTTCTGCAACGATTCCGCAGACAGCCAGAACGATTCCGCCTCCTCAATTTCCTGTTCCCAAGTTTGGTTCGGTACATTCAAACCGAATAGTTCGGCTTGCTTCGATTCTAAGGCTTGTTCTTCCTGGATTCGCCGAATGCCGTTATCGGCCAACTGCTGCAACTGCGACTCGCGTTGCTCAGCGGTTAGTGCGAAGCTTTCCTCGATGCTCCGTAATTGTTCCGTGATCTCACCGAGTATTTCTTCACTACCACCGACCGAGTGGTTGAACACGCCGATACGAAGCAAGCACCGTTCGTAGATCTCTGCGTCCACCGTGCCCGGCGTGATCAAGTTGACAATTGCAACCGATTTGCTCTTTTGCCCATATCGGTCGATGCGACCGATTCGTTGCTCGATCCGCATTGGATTCCAAGGCAAGTCATAATTGACGAGCAAGTCACAGAACTGGAAGTCGAGACCTTCGCATCCCACTTCTGACGAAAGAAGAACGTCGATCGCATCATCACGTTCCTTGTCAAAGGAAAATCGCTTGCGAAGACTAGCACGTTCCTCGTCGGGTATGCCGCCATGGATCACGCCGAAACGCAAACCCTCCTGTTCACAGCGGTCAGCAAGATAGCTCAGCGTATGTCTAAACGTGGTAAACAGAAGGGATTTGTTGTTTTGCATCTTGCCCTTGTCGCGGAGCACTTTGAGTAACTCATCCGCTTTGCGATCATTATGATCAAGATTTTCAGCGAGCGAAATAATTTCATCGACGCATGCTTTGATCTGGGATAATAACGCAGGCGCAAGTTCGGTCGGTGCTTCACCTGACTCGTCCGTGACCTCCAAGTCTTTCAGTTTCCCTCGAAGGATATCGCTCAAAAGCGGTTTAAGTCCGTACAAACAGCTTGCCGCTTGTCGACGAACGGTAGTCATCATGAACTTAACGTTCTGTTGACCATGGGATGCGGACAGGATGTTCGCGATCGTTTCCAGCAGCTTGTCGTGTAGCTCTTGTTGCCCGGCTGTGAACTGGGCATTGAGCGTTTCAGGGGTTCGTACAGTGAACTCGCCGATGTCACGACGCCGCGTTCGATTGATGAGCGAACTGAACGTGTAAAGTTCCTCGATTGTTCGAGTGACCGCGACTCGTTTTTGGTCCGGAATTTCGTCACTGCGCAGCAGGTCGAACGCAGACTGAAATGCAGGCGATTCGCGAAGGAACAGCTTGCCCCATTGCGTATCAGCGGCTTCCTGCAAATGATCAACTGCGCGGCCTTGCCAGCCATCTTCTGCGGAACGGCACTCACTTACCGCGGCGTTGATCGGTTTGTTGGGCGCGGCCATTTGATTGAAACTGGCATGGTCGATAACCAAGTCCGGTCGCAAGACGTTAAGCAGCGTGAACAAATCTTCGCTGCCAAGTTGCACCGGAGTCGCGGACAAGAAAACGACAGCTTCGGCATTCTCGCAAAAGTAGCGAACTCCTTGGTGCAAGAACGTTTGCGGATTTCGCAAATGGTGGGCTTCGTCCACGATCACTAAATCGAATTTTGGTGGTGGATCGAGGGAAAGTAAGCCTTCTTTTGCCCTGCGACTCTTCCCCTCACTTCCGAACAGTAAATTGGAGTCAAACAATGAGAACGGAACGATCGCCTTCTCATATTGCTGTGGCCACTCACCTTCGAGATCCGTTTCCTCAATGCAATGGCGAAGCGTTGATCCGTCCAGAGCGGTGAACTGTTCGTCAAATCGTTTCATCTCCAAGAACCATTTACGTTCCGCAACCAGCGCCTTTGGGCAAATGATGAGCACGGATGAAATGTCCATCCGCGATTTCAGTTCCTTGATAATCAAACCTGCTTCGATCGTCTTACCGACCCCAACTTCATCGGCGATCAGCAATCGAGGACGATCAGCACGGACCAACTTTAAGACTGGCCGGTACTGATATGGAACAAATTGCACTCGCCCGCTGCGGAGAGAGAACAGCTTCGTTGATGAAGGCGAAAGCAGGATCAGGCTAGTCAAATGGGCGTGCAATTCTTTAGCAGTCAACGCGGAGGATTCGACGCTGGGCTGCTGATCTGCCGTAAGCTGCCTCTCGTAATACTGAGCGGTCGCTCCCTCATGAAAGACGCTGTATCGAACTTCGCTTCCGCTGGTGTCGATCCCAATGATGGGAACCAACACTGAAGAATCTGACCGTAGTGCAACGATATCGCCTAAGCGAAAAAACTTTGTAGCATGCTCTGGCTCGACATCCGGTTCGGCAACCGGTGTTGAAATAGGGGCGTCGACAGCATCTCTCTGATCTGATTTTGGGGTTGGTTCTTTGGTTGAGTTCAGCGACGACATTTCAGCAATCGCTTTGTTCTTATATTTCTCGACTTCGCCACGCAACACCCCGTCGGCGTCCAGCATCGCTAGAACTCGGGCAAGGGTATCGGCATCTCGATAGCGATCACTTGCAGAAACAGACTCCGACGACAGGTGCGCCCATCGGTTGCGAATGGTTTGAAGTTCCTTAATCCAACTACGACCTTCACGAGGCAGATTGAGCGACCTGGCAAGGTTGTACCAATTCTGATCGACAATCCTTACAAGTGCTGCAAAGTCGAACTGCTTCACATCGTCAATGCGTTTTTCTGCGACCAATCTCTGTTGCTGGAAACTCAGCGCGCTAACCACAAACTTCTGCCACCAATTGTCACCGAGCTGCGGCAAGTTAATCGACAAGAAACCCGCAAATGCTCTGGTTGATAAATGTAAAAGTTCGTTCATGAAGCAGGCAATAGTAGCAGGAGTAGCAGGTCGTTTTGGGAGGGACATGTGATTCTACCAGATAAGATCCAGGTATTCATCCTTACGGACGTAATGGAGTCTGAGAATGACTACGGTGTTGCGATTCGTCGAGCTGACGTGAAGGAATTGATCTTCCCAGGAAACCTGCAGGAGATCATGAACCGAGTGTTGGCGGCGGAGCAACAAAGCCAAGCCCAGTTGGTGGTGGCTTGAACGTGACCGGAAGTCGAGCAGATCGAGTTGGAATCATGCGACAAGATGCTGAAGCGAACGCAGAAGCATTTCGATTACGAGAGCAAGCAGAAGCTGAGTGGTTACGAGCAAAGGTGGACGCGGAAATGCAAGCCTACGGACCTTCCAAGAAAACCGAGATAAGTTGATGCCTTTGGTGGATGACTGTCCCGATCGTCAGTAGCTCGATAGTCTCATCGGGTCAATACACACGCGTCCAGCCTTCAGGCGTCGTTCGTTCATCATCGAGATAGATTTTTATTCTGTTTCGCCCCAAATGAACTTGTCGCCTTACAGTTCCGACTCACTGTCTCAGCGGTAGGCAACCAATTTACCGCCCTTGACAACGTATTGGTCTGTGCATGCGACATTCGGCGCCAGCGGCGTCGGGGTGCCTACTAAGCAACCCAACTTCAATGGCACAGCGAGCGAACCGACAGATTCGCGTTTACTTGCCAAGGCGCAGACGAACGAGCAGGTCGTTCGGCGCCGGTCTTGCTGATGGCAGGTCGGGGAGCTTGCTCTCATCGTATGCGGCTTCCAATTCAGCGGTCAATTGTTCGTACTGCGCCGTGTGAAAATCGAGGTCAGCCGAGTTGAACGTTCCCTTCTCGGGGCGGTTTCGCTTTTGGACAATCAAGTCTTCGAGAAATGGTAGCTTTGCGGTTTCGTTGAGCTTGACAAGGTTGGCTTCGACTTCGCCGGTGCGCATCAGATGGATGCCGGTCAACAGGACGCGATAAACGAACAGCAGCGGGTGATGATGCACGCTGACGTTCTGCATCATCTTGTCGTAGCCGATTATCAGGGTAGTGGATCTTGTTAAAGATCCTTTGTGGCTGTGGGATTCGGTATGATGATGGGATCTTTAACAAGATCCACTACGGGAATTGTATGATGGTGGGATCTTTAACTACGGGAATTGTCGGTATTTCGGGAGGCTGGAGATGTCGAAACGGGATCATTTGAAGCGACTGTCGCCAGAGCATTATCGTGGATTTGCGATGGTCCATTGGTCACTGACCATTCGCGAACGAAAGACTGGTTGGTTGACACCTCCGTTTTACTATCGCTTTCGTGAATTGTTGGCACATGCAATGTTCCGCTATGGGATCGCTTGCCCGATGTTTTGCTTGATGACGGACCACTTTCATATGCTTTGGATGGGATTGTTCGATGGCTCGGATCAACTGCTGGCGATGAAGCATTTTCGCAAGTCGGTGAATGAGTCATTGAAACGAATTGAGTTTGGTTTGCAGGATCAAGCTTATGATCATGTTCTTAAGGAATCTGAACGGAGCGAGGATTCGTTTCGGGAAGTTTGTGATTACATCGCTCGCAATCCAGAGCGAGCGGGGTTGGTTCCGGACGATGGATATGCGACTTACCCGTTTACGGGCGTCGTGGTCCCTGGGTATCCGCAGCTTCGGCCATTTGAAGCGAGCTTTTGGGATGAATTTGATCGAACGGTTTCGTATTTGAGGAAGAAAGGTTTAATGCGGTTTGAGATGGCTAGTCGGTCTTGTTAATGATTTTGAGGGTGGATGTTGTGGAATGAGGATCTTTAACAAGATCCACTACGATCAGTAGATGAGGGATCTTTAACAAGATCCACTACGATCAGTGCGAGAGATTGCCGTGATGCTGTGTAGGATCGGATTTATGGTCCGTCAGCGGATTCGCTTATGGGCATGACCAACGTAATATTATGCCTTACCTTTTCGTAGGATTTACCACCCTCTTCGCCGGGCGTCGAAAATTCGACACTGCTTCGCAACATCAGTTGTCCTGTTGATGGAGGCTCCGATTTGATACGGCGTTTTTTGTATCTGGACACAAACCAACATCAAGCTTGATGAAACCGACGCGCCCCGATAGGTTCGGAACAAAGCGAGGCAACACCGCCAAGCCACGACCAAACACCAACCCAATGAAATCATGGGGCGAATAAGCCGATGTCCGAACGACTCTTCAAGCTCCCAAACCATCACGCCGCACCCTGCGGCGCCCCACCGATCGCGGGCGGCGATGAATCGCAACATGTCTAGCCGCATTCTGAAACGGATCGTCGTCGCATCGCCACGCGGGCTAGCTCTCTGAACTGCGTAAGCAGGCGTCCCCTGGCGGCCCGATAATACTGGGGTATTGGATAAAACCAGCGGATTTACGGTCCAGACCACGCCGTGCAGACGAATTTTGCTCCGATCTTTTGGGGTTCTTGGGAACTGATTTTTTGTGACGAGTGTGACTGGTGAGGGATTAAACTCAACTAATCCAGCTGAATCAGCGAAAACCGACGAGTGCTCCCCAGAGTTCCAAGTCGACGGTAGGCGTGAATAACGAAATGCACACTAAGGCGAAGTTAGGAACCTTACTCCTCAAGAAACGGAACTCGAATTTGACTTCCGTGAACGTGTGAATCCTTGTCCTGAAATTGAGACTCCCTAGGCACCGAATGATACATCCAAAGGAATTGAGCAAATATCGTGGTTTCCTACTTCACGCCTGGAGCAAGTTTAGATGGGGGGGCAGTTCGTGGGGCATCGTTGTTGCTATTGTCCTAAGTTCGCCTATCACCGTAGATGCCGCCGAGACCAAAAGTGTCTTGATCCTGTATTCGAACGAGAGTTTCTTGCCAGCAAACATCTCGCTCGGCAACGCTATGGTCGACCAAATGCGTCAAGGCTATCCCGATCGCATCGAATTTTATAGCGAGTTTCTCGATCTTGTACGGTTTCCTGGAGATAGTCATCTTTCGCGGACGGCGGACATGCTCCGGGAAAAATACAAAGGTCGAGACTTCGACCTTGTTATCTCGGCGGGACCTCAAGCTCTCAATCTTCTGGCCGACCGGCGACACGCCCTATTTCCCGATGTTCCGGTCGTCTTTACGGGTGTTCGCGAGGAAAGTGCCAGCTGGGGTGAGCTGAATCGTGCAACTGGGATCTTGATGAAGCTTGATCCATTGCCGACGTTAGAGTTGGCGATGAAATTGCAACCTCAAACGCGACGAGTCGTTGTTGTCTCCGGAGCTTCGGATTTTGATCGCGCGTGGGACGATTTAGCGAGAGAACGATTTCGCAATCACGAATCTCGGCTTGAATTTACTTATCTCTCAGGCTTGCCAATGCAAACGCTTTTGGAGCGTTTGCGTGACCTCCCGTCTGATGCGGTGGTGATCTTTTTAACGTTCTTCACCGACGGGGAGGGAGAATACTTCCTTTCCGCCGATGCGGCGAAATTAGTGGCGAACGCGTCCGCTGTCCCTGTCTATGGAACCTACGACACTTATATGGGAACGGGGATTGTTGGCGGATGCATGGATACGTTCGAGGAAGTCGGTCGGGAGACGGGAGATTTAGCTCTGCGAATTTTGGCGGGCGAAAAGCCTGAAAACATCGCGCCCTATTTTCCAGGCAAGGATTTGTCAATCGTCGATTGTCGCCAATTGGCCCGCTGGGGATTAAGTGAAGATCGCCTCCCAGCGCGAAGCGATATGCGGTTCCGCCAAAGTTCGCTATGGAAAGAACACCGCAGCTCGGTGCTAACAGCAACTTTCGTCTTGGCACTTCAAGCCGCGCTGCTGATCGGTCTGTTATTCGAAAGAAGAAATCGCATCCTGGCAGAATTGGAAGCCGATGAGACGCGAAGAGAGCTGACGCACGCATCACGACTTGCTACCGTCGGCGAACTGACGGCGTCGATTGCGCACGAGATTCATCAGCCTCTTGGTGCTATTTTAAGCAATGCGGACGCCGCAGAGATGCTGATCGATTCTTCGCCTGAATCGATGGATGAACTGCGGCAAATTTTGGTAGACATTCGCCAGGACGATTTACGCGCCTGCGAGGTCATTGAGCGACTGCGAGCCTTGATGCGAAATCGCGAGCTGGAATTGCAAGCTATTGAACCGAATGAATTGATCGAAAACGTGATACGACTTATCCACCGTGAGGCGAAGCGGCGTGACGTTGCCGTCCACACGGAACTCGCTCCTGGCGGGCCGCTAGTCATCGCGGACAAAGTGCACTTACAGCAGGTGCTACTCAATCTATTATTGAATGGTATGGAAGCAATGTCAGAATTGAACCAGCCGAAGAAGCTGTTTGTGCAGACTCAACTTCAGGGCGACAATTTGGAATTCTTGGTCCAAGATTCTGGGCCTGGGATTCCAACGGAAAGGCGTTCTCGCTTGTTCGATCCTTTCTTCACAACCAAGAAGGAGGGCATGGGGTTAGGGCTTTCAATTGCTCGAACGCTAGTGGAAGCTCACGAAGGTCGCATCTGGGTTGACGATAACTGCCACATCGGATTGGGTGTACGGTTCACTGTTCCGCTCGCGCAAAAGTCATTAAACGAAACGAGTCCGTTCGCATGTGTCTCTCAGGAGCAAACCGGATGACGTTACCGAACCCGACAGTCCATGTTGTTGATGATGACGATTCTTTCCGTAAATCGATAGTCCGTTTGCTGCGCGCGGCCGGTTACGAAGTCTGCGAGCATGCTTCTGCGGCCGAGTTCTTACTCTCGCGGGCAAGTCACACACATGGTTGCGTTGTACTGGATATTCGCATGCCCGGTCTCAACGGACTCGAACTTCAAAAGGGGCTTAACGACTTCGATAATGCGCTTCCCATTATCTTTCTTACCGGACACGGTGACATTCAAATGAGCGTGCGAGCAATCAAGGCGGGAGCGATCGATTTTCTGACGAAGCCGGTCAAGCGGGATTCGCTGTTGTCTGCCGTTCGCAATGCAATCTCAAGTGACGCATTGAACCGGGTAAACTATGAAAGCCTGAAGCTCCGGCGTGCTCGGTTCCAGAAGTTAACAGAAAGGGAAGTCTCCGTTTTTCTACTCGTAGTCGATGGAAAGCTCAACAAAAATATCGCCTCAGAACTCGGTATCTCAGAACGCACCGTCAAATCGCACCGAGCCAATCTGATGGAAAAGCTTCAAGTCACTTCGCTAGCCGGTCTTATCGCGTCGGCCGTCCAGCTCAATCTGCCGATCCCAAAAAACTGATTCGGGACGGCGGATGCATGTGAACGTTTGGCCACTTGCACCAAAGGGCAGTTGAAATTGCCCCTAGGGACAATTGCAATCGTCATCAACTCGCTCAGACTGTTCGGGTAATAGCCTTGACACAAGCTGGAGCATTTTAATGCCGAGCGACCTACTCGAAATCGTCGTTGTTGAAGACGATCCCAGTATGCGTCGAGCCATTGAACGAATGCTGCGAGTAGGTGGTTTCAGGCCAATCGTGTTCGGTTCGGCAGAAGCCTCTATTGAAGCGGGCGTTTTGTTAACTGCAGACTGCTTGATTCTCGACATTCAATTGCCGGGCATGTCGGGACTTGACCTGTTTGAATACTCCTTGCCCGATGGAGATTCGCCGCCGACCATTTTTATTACGTCATTTGATAACTCCGCATTTCGCGACAGGGCCGGAAGGCTGGGTGCGAGCAGTTATCATCAAAAACCATTCCTTGGACGAGATCTGCTTGATGCTGTCAAGCAAGCCTTGCAGGCTCCTCGTGAAAATTGCAGGCTCGGCGAATAGACCTTCTTCACTTACAAATTTTGCCTTTTCACCCGGAGAATTTAGATGATTCGAATTCGTCCTCTACTATCGTTCTTCCTTGCATGTAGCGTAGGCATCGCCTGTTCTACCATGGCTCATGGCCAGTCAACCGACTCCAAGAAGCCCAACATCCTCGTTATTTGGGGAGATGACATCGGAGTCTGGAACATCAGCCACATGAACCGTGGCATGATGGGCTACAAGACTCCCAACATCGACCGCATCGCCAAGGAAGGTATTAGTTTCACCGACTACTACGGTCAGCAATCCTGCACGGCGGGTCGCGCGGCCTTCCTCAATGGCAGCGTGCCGGTCCGTACCGGCATGACCAAGGTCGGCCTGCCTGCAGCTCCGCAAGGTTGGCAGGAGACGGACGTCACTTTCGCCGCCGTCCTCAAGGGCCAAGGCTACGCCACCGGCCAGTTCGGCAAGAACCACCAAGGCGACAGAGACGAGCATCTGCCGACCAACCATGGCTTCGACGAGTTCATGGGCAATCTCTACCACCTGAATGCAGAAGAGGAGCCGGAGGACCGCGACTATCCAGCCGATATGGAGCTTGCCGACGGCTCGACTTTCCGCAAGAAGTTCGGTCCCCGCGGTGTGATCAAGGCCACCGCTGACGGCAAGATTGAGGATACCGGGCCGCTGACCAAGAAGCGGATGGAAACCGTCGACGAGGAAACTCTCGCCGCCGCCAAAGATTTCATCCAGCGCCAACACGAAGCTGGCAAGCCTTGGATGTGCTGGTGGAATGGAACCCGGATGCACTTCCGCACCCACGTCAAGGAAGAGCACACCGGCCTCGCAGGCAAAACGGGAGATGAGTACCACGACGGCATGGTCGAACACGACATCCATGTCGGAGAATTGCTCGATCTGATCGATGAGCTTGGCATCGCGGACGACACGATCGTCCAGTACTCCACCGATAACGGGGTCCACTACAACACTTGGCCGGATGCGGGGACGACTCCCTTCCACGGTGAGAAAAACTCCAACTGGGAAGGTGCCTTCCGCGTTCCCTGTTACGTCCGCTGGCCCGGCAAATGGCCCGCCGGCGCGACCGTCAATGGCATCGTCTCGCACGAGGACTGGCTTCCCACTTTCGCCGCCGCAGCGGGCAATCCGGACATCAAGGAGCAGCTGCGCGAGGGAGTTGAGTTGATCGGTCGAGAGTACAAGAATTACATCGACGGCTACAACATGCTCGACTACCTCAAGAAGGCTGGAACTTTTGAGACCATCGACGAAGATATCGAGGCATCCCCCCGCCAAGAGTTCATCTATACGACCGACGGCGGTGAAGTGTGCGCCATCCGCGTCAAGGACTGGAAAGCTACGTACCTAGAGAACCGGGCCGATCGCCTGCAGATCTGGCGGGAACCCTTTATCAAGTTGCGGACGCCGCATTTATACAATCTGCGTCGCGACCCCTTCGAGAAGGCTCAGGCCGGTTCGAACACCTACGAGGACTGGTATATGGACAAGGTTTACCTGCTGGCGCCGATGCAGGTCGTCGCGTCCAAGTTCCTCATGACCATGAAAGATTATCCGCCTAGTCAGACGCCTGGCGACTGGAGTCTCTCAACGCTTGAAGAGCAGATCAAGGACATGAATCCGGGCGGCAAGTGATCGGATTGAATCATCTGGCGGGCGCCTCCTGAGGGGCGCCCGCCATTTTCTAGTTCTAGGCTGAATATCGAAAAAGTAGAAGAAAAACTGTGAAGAACCACCCCTTTTCGCTGTTGATTGTTTTCGTAATAGCCAGCTTGGCAGCCCGCACGCGTGCCGCCGACCCCTTGCCGTCGTGGAACGACACCGCGGCCAAGCAATCAGTCATCGCGTTCGTTGAAAAAGTGACCGCGAAGGACTCGCCCGACTATGTAGCCCCCGTTGACCGGATCGCCACTTTCGACAACGACGGCACACTCTGGGCCGAGCAACCGGTCTATGTTCAATTGTTGTTTACGCTTGATCGCTTGAGGGAAATTGCTCCGCAGCATCCAGAGTGGCGAAATCAAGAGCCCTTTGCCTCAGTATTGAAGGGAGATCTTAAAGCTGCTGCTGCTGGTGGCGAGAAGGCAATCGCCGAACTTGTCATGGCGACCCATGCTGGCATGACAACGGCGGAGTTTGAAAAAATTGTTGTCGACTGGATCGCTACTGCTAGGCATCCCCAAACAGATAAACTGTATACGGAGATGGTCTATCAACCGATGCTTGAATTGATCGATTATCTAAAAGCAAAAGAATTCAAGGTCTTTATTGTTTCCGGCGGCGGAATCGAATTCATGCGTCCATGGACTCAGCGCGTGTATGGCATACCACCCGAGCAAGTCATCGGCAGTAGTATCAAGACCAAATACGAATTGCGTGATGGAAAACCTTCTCTCGTTCGCCTGCCCGCCTTGAACTTTTTCGACGATAAAGAAGGGAAGCCCGTCGCCATCAACCATCACATAGGCCGTCGCCCCATTGCGGCGTTTGGTAATTCCGATGGGGACTATCAAATGCTTGAGTGGACAACAAGTGGCGAGGGTTTACGCTTTGCCCTCGTCGTTCATCATACGGATGCTGATCGCGAGTACGCGTATGACCGCACATCCAAAATCGGTCAACTCTCGAAAGGGCTGGATGATGCGAAGTCCAAGGGATGGATTGTGGCGGACATGAAAAAGGATTGGAATCGAGTATGGATCGACAATGCTTTGGATACAAACACATCCGACAAGTAGTCGCTGCATGGCTCAACGTCGCCACACGGAAATGTATCGCTCGATTAATCTGAACACTAATCAGAACGCAACGTTCATTCGAACGCCCAAGATGTAAGCGTCATCGATTTGCTGACATGCTTGATCAAGGCAAGAAAAACCCAAACGACATCTGGGTCCGGTTGGTATCGGCCCGACTGATGTCCGCTTCATGCTGATGGTCCGACTTCTTCGGCCGTATGCTCCCTGGTATGTTCCGCAGAAGTATTTTCACCAGTCTGGCAAGGAGAAGCGGGGGCTGTCGTCTTACATTCCCAACGACTTCGACGATCTTTGGAAGGCAGCGTTGGGCGTGTTCAACGAGGGCTGTTCAAGAACGGAATGGGCAATCCAAAAAAATCAGTGGCGGAATAATATTCATGCCTATAGGGCCAGCATCACGCTTGCCGATTCTTAGATTGGAGAGGTGTTGGATGCTCTGGATGCCAGTCCGTATCGTGATAATACAATCGTGATTCTCTGGTCGGATCACAGGTATCACCTGGGCGATAAAAAACCTTTTCAGAAGCACACCCTGTGGAATCGCTCCGGGTTGGCCCATTGATTCTCAAGGTGCCGAAATCCGCGGATAGCAGTGTAAAGACTGGAGCGTGGGATCAGGTGGTGAGCCTGACTGATTTCTATCCAACGTTGTTGGATCGTTGCGGACTTCCTCCCAATGACGATGTGGTCGGTAGTAGCCTCAAACCGTTGTTGGATAATCCTTCCGAACCTTGGGAATACCCGGCTTTCACCTTCAAGGAGGACGACCACAAATCCGTGCAGTTTGGCTTTCCCCGTTATATCGAATATGATGACGGGTCGATGGACCTCTAAGACTATCGAAAGAATCCCAATGAGTGGACAAACCTTGCGGAGAAACCTGAACAGAGACAGGTCCTTCAGCGGCTGAAGGCTATGTTCACCGAATATAAAACGTTCGACAAGAAATTCCCGTGAGTGATGCAATCATGAAATGCTCTAAATTTACACTAGGGTTGTTGCTGCTCATTCCAGCTGTGTGCCTTGCGGAAGACTATCGCGTGGACACGCAGAAGAAGTTCGATGAGATCCGCACCATTGAATTGCAGCCGGGCGATACGATATCGCTGAAACGAGGGATGACGTTTACCGGGATGTTGGCTCCGCGAGGAAATGGTTCCGAAGACGCACCGGTTCGAATCGGCGCGTATGGTGATGGCAACCGGCCGGTGATCCATGCCAAGGGGAACCACCTGGCCGGCGTGATGCTTAAGAATCCTTCCTATTGGGAGGTGGATAGTCTGGAGGTCACCAATACCGACGGCTCGGATCAGGATCAGGGCAATCTCTTTGGTATCTATGTGCTGGTTGAGAGAGTGGAAGGAACCTACCGACATGTCCATATCAACGACTGTTATGTCCACAATGTAAATGGGATGGTTGCCGGCAAGGGGCGCGGGGGTATCCATGTACACATGAAAAAGGTCAAGAATTCAAAGTTCGATGACCTGCGAATAACCAACAATCGGGTGGAAAACATTGGCGGCGTGGGGATCGGCAACAACTCCACTTGCGCTAAAGTCAACCTCCAGAAGGACGGGTATCAGGCAATAAATCTTTGGACCAGAGTCTACGTGGCCGGCAATCGAGTCGATACCACAGGGCGCAACAATGTGATTGCGCGAGCTAGCAAAGATGCGATTTATGAGCGCAACATCCTTGCCAATAGCAGCCGTCGCGATACAGGACACAGCATTTTTTGTTTCAACACAGATGGCATTAAGATCCAGTACAACGAAGCCTATGGCAATGTAGGGGACACTGACAACAAAGATGGCGGCGGCGAATCGGATCGCGGTGGGTTCGATGCCGACTACAACTGTATCAACACCTACATCCAATATAACTACAGTCACGATAATCTGTGGTTCTGCGGCATCATGAAGAAGCCGACGAGAAATGTTGTCATTCGTTACAACATCAGCCAGAACGACAAGCACGGCATTTACTTTTACGGATTTGATAGAAGGAAACAGGCGGAGAATGTGCACATCTACAACAACACGCACTATGTTCGAAAGGGATTGGACGTAGAGGTTTTTGCAGAAGGGCGAACTCCGATAAATTCAACCTTTGAAAACAACATTTTCTTTTTTGAAGGGAATGGTCAGTGGGGGCCCAATGCGACAGGCATTAACACCGTGTTCCGCAACAACGTGTACCACAACATTGAACCGCATCCTTCAGAAACCCAGGCGATTGTGGACGATCCCGAGTTTGAACGACCAGGAAAAGCCGGTTTCCTTATCGATCTGATGACGTTAAATGAACTCCGTGGGTATCAATTAAGATCCGGCTCTCCGTGCGTCGATGCCGGGGTTGTGATCGAGAATTCGGGGGGGAAGGATTTAGTGCGAACACCTATTGATACCGGCGGCACCGATATCGGAGCTTTCGAATTTCAGAAAACAGCGTCGAGTATTGGGAAAGGGCAATAGCAGTCTGCTGCGGTTGTCTGCGGGAGGAGTCACCCAGGGCAGACAACTTTGAGTGACGGTCGGTGGCATCACGTCACGGCCGTCGCGATCCATGGAAAACATGGCACCTCCATCCTTTTCGACGTGGCTGGAATTCTCGAGAAGACGGATCGAGGCGGTATTGCGGATCTTCAAACAGAAACCGAGCACAATGTGTGCAAGACGATCCGCATGGGGCGGCATCCGTTTGAAGATAAAAAGCTAGTGCGGGGCTACCAACCCGACCGTGACGACGAGTACGTCGACATCAATCAATAGCTCCGTGAAATGTACCCCGACTTGATCGGCGACGTGATGGCACGCTTGGACGCGGCGGGCGGAAGGCTCGTGACCCCGTACACATCCAGCTCATCGCTATAGGGCTCAGAATAGTCCCTGCGCAAAGACTGAATCGACGGCAGCAAAACGGCTGTCGCGCTGACGACGACGTGTCGGATCGTCTTGGCCCTGTTGTCCATTGTTGTTTCCGCCTTGACCGGCAAAGTTGCCACCATCTTCTTTGTGGTTCACAAAGCCGCTGTCTCCACTTTCGTCATCGCTCGCGACTACAAACTCCGATGCAACGCTGGTCGCAATGGCCTGGCCGACTTCTTGACCGACGAGATCGTCGAAGTCGAAGTGAATGCCCAGGTAGACACGGCTCACTCCGTTTTCGGCCATTGCTTCGCTGAACGAATCGAACGTGCGAGTCGCGTCATCAAGGTCCAATCCGTAGGCTTCTTGCAGTTCAGGGTTTTCCAGCAGCATTTCCAGTTCGGCCGAAGTCACGTCAAAAGAGATGTCATCGGTGCCGTAGAATTCTTGTAGCGTGCCGAACAGTGCCGCACCAAAGGTGGCGTGTCCCGAGATGTAGGTGGGGAATTGAGGAGTGAAGCCGGTGGTGTCTTCACCATTGGGGGCTCCCAAGGCGACCCAGTCGGCGTCCCCCTCGGTTAGGTCATTGCCATCGGTGTCGCCCGCCTGAATCGCGGTGACCGGTCGCCAGAATTCTTCCGTGAACTTCGTATCCCATGCCGTGATGCCAGCGTCTGCCATCGCAACCGAGGCTTGAGCGAACAACGCAGCGTTCTCCTCGATCGTGTTCCCTTCTTGCACGGCGATGGTTTGCAGGACGTCGTTAAAGAGCGCGATTGGAGTTCCTAATCCCTCCCGATCATAAGCCCAGAAAATGCCCGCTTCCGTTTGATCTGCCGTACGAGTCTCGCTGTCGGCCGAGCCGAGTTCGAGGACTTCGTTGTACGAAGCGGCGTATTCTTCACTGGTCAGTGCAGGCGTGGTTTCGGGACGAAAGTCATCGCTGGAGGAAATGGCGAATGTATCGACGTCGCCCCAGGTCGGACCCCATGCGGCAACATCGGGATTCAATGGATCGGGTTGGAAGTAGCCGGCCTCATCGGTGTAAGTGTATTCGGCGATGACGTCCGAACCGTCGCTCGCTCGAATGGCGAGAATTTCGTTGCCGATTTCAGTGCCAACTTCTAAGCTGTCTGCAAAATTGCCGTCGTTGCTCAAGCTAGAAAGGCTAGTTTCCAAGAATGCATCGAGCGTGCCTTGTTGATCGGGATACAGCGAACTCAGAACCGTGTACGCTGCTTGGGACGCGGCGACTTCGGCTGAAATTTTATCTGTTTGGCTGAGGTTGAGGTCGTAGTCATAGAAGGTTTCCGCATCATTGCCACTTGTCGCGATTGCCACGGCGTCATAGATCGCCAAGTTCAAAATCGCCTGGGAACGCGAGGCGTACCCAGGGTTTTGATTCTGCGTATCGTCGACCAGGATTTCGCCGAAGAGATCGTTCCACTCCAGCACCACATCGGTTTCGGTCTGGGATGTTGGCGTCGTGTCGTCATCAATGACAACGTCGGTGGAATCTTCGGTAGTGTTGTCGGTTGTATCATCGACAGGCGTGTCAACGGGATTGTCTGCGGGATCCGTTGAACCTCCAACTCCGCCTCGGTCGCGGTTGAGACGATTGCCTGCCATCAACGCATCGAGCGCGGTGTCCTGATCGTCATTGTTCACGTCGGTTATGCGGGCTTGTCCGCGCTGTTGGCCGTTGCCGTCAACTTCTCCACCAGCATTTGCACCTTGGCGGTTCATTTGGTTGAGGATGGTCAGAGTGTCGACCGCCAGGACGATCCCATCTTGATCGACATCCTCAGGCATCGGCTCGTTATGAAAGATGTTGGCCGCAAGGAGCTGACGAGTCTCCAAGTTCTCGGCACGTGGTCGTCGCCGCAGTGGTGTTCGTTTTCGATTTTTTCGACGAGAAGATTTCTGAAGTCCGGTCCAGCGATTCCAAAATGATGTCATGTCATCACCTACGTCGAGTTTGAGGCGTGTTGTTCAAGAGAAGAGGGGCCAGTTGCGTGACGCGGCACTCGCGACAACCAGCGGCGTACTACTTAGGTACGGAACACGTCGCTATTTGTTACGCAGCGATCCGGCAGTCACCCTTGTCGGTTTCAGTAACCTCGCCCGATGCAGTGCTAAACATCGAAAAATGCCACATCGCTGTAACGGCAATCAAGGAACGTTTCAGTCAACTCGCTCAACCAAACTGCCGACGCCGCCCACAGATTTTCACCGGGTGAATCACCATGTCGAACCGACATCCAACCATTCACCAACCGCTGAACCATCACATTCCAGTAACTCCGCTATCGGGGATCAGCAATTTCCGGATGACCAGTATGGATTACGGCTGGCATTCACCAAACTCAAGACGCACGGCACGCGATGTTTCTCAACCTGAGCGTCAATCGACTTTGCCCATTCAATCGCATTGCCGCGTACGAAACGATGCCTTCTTCGATCAACATCGATCCGTTGGACAACTGCATTCGCAACATGGACGACTATTTGCAAAATCGAGACGAGGGATGAAAAAGAAAAATCTTTTGTGACACCAGCGATGGAGAAGTGTCCTGAGTTCCTATCTGCAGAGGACTGATCTGCAACCTGTTTAACCAATTCTCATTCAAGGAAGAAACCATGTTGGTATTATCTCGAAAAATTGGCGAGCGAATCACAATCGGCGAAGACATTCGAATCATCATCACCCGAATCGCCAACGGTCGGGTGACGATCGGCATTGACGCTCCCAAGCAAATTGCTGTTCGTCGCAACGAACTTGTGTCGCGACCGATCGATCGCCAAATCGCACATTCCGAACCAGAAGTCAGTCGCGGTGATCGCCAAAGCCTTCAAATCCCCGCGTGAGGGAACGACGTTTGCTTTTATCCGTCTCGTACGGTGCCTTCCTGCCAATTTGGGATGCGTGACGGCCGAAAGATTCTCCGAAAAATTCTCGAAAGAATTCGTTTGGCGTGACATTTTGTTGTTCGTTTCGTCCTTACAAAGAAGTTCCCCGTCGAATTCCAGCGACGCACATTGCCATGGATTGGCCCAGTGGGGCTTTCCTAGAGACTGCAATGTCAAGCGACTTCAAAAACACTCCGTATGCCGCTCATTCTGTTAAGCAGATGATCGCCAAAGTGCGCGAAGGCAACGCTGAATCGTTTGGGGATTTGCTACAGCTTTACCATAACTATTTGGCAGTTCTGGCGAGCACGCAGCTTGATAATCGTCTGCGGCGACGCTTGAGTACGTCGGATTTGGTTCAAGAAACCATGCTGGCCGCTCATCGCGACTTCGCTCAGTTTCGTGGCAAGAGCGAGGGAGAACTGATGGCATGGCTGCGTCAGATTCTGAGCAACTGCCTCAGTCATGCGATCGAAAAGAATGTCTATGCCAAGAAGCGAGACATTCGACGTGAGGTTGGGTTGGACACGATGGCGAAACGTCTGGACGACAGCATGGCGAGGCTTGCACACATCGCAACTGACAAAGCGGCATCGCCGAGCGAAGTGATGATGCGGCGTGAATTGGCTGCCGAGCTTTCCGGCCAATTGGCAAAGATGAAAGATAGCTACCGCGATGTGATTGTCTATCGCAATCTCCAGGGGCTAACGTTCGACGAGATCGCAGAGCGGATGAAGATCAAGTCGGGAGCGGCGCGAATGCTGTGGGTCCGTGCGATTGCCAAATTCAAAGACGTTTGTCAGATGGATAAGAACGGAGACGCAACATGATTTGGCTTGGAAGTCACAGCCAATTGGTCGACGACGATGACGAACCTGATTTCATGAAAGGTTTGACGGGCGACCAGAAAGATAAACTCGGTATGCTGCTAGAACAGTATCTCGCCGCCATGGAGTCCGGCGTTCCGCCGACGGTGGAGCAGCTCACGAAGTCGGCACCCGAGCTTCGCGAACCGCTGCGAGTTTGCGTTGGCGGATTGGAGAGTCTGCATCGAATGGCGGGCGGCGAACCGGCGGTTGGTAGTGGACGAGGCAACGAGTCTCTAGCCGACAGTACCGCCAGCACCGAAGGACTCGTAGCCTCGTCCACTACGTCTGATACCGAGCCAACACGCCTCGGCGATTTCCAGCTTCATGAAATCATCGGACGCGGCGGGATGGGAGTCGTTTACCGCGCCACTCAGAAATCGCTCAACCGTACCGTTGCCGTCAAGATTCTTCCGATGGCCTCTGTTCTCGATCCAAGGCAACTGAAGCGATTTCAGCACGAGGCGGAGGCGGCGGCTAGCTTGCAGCACCCCAATATTGTCCCTGTGCATACGATCGGTTACGAGCGAGGCGTTCACTTTTTTGCGATGCGTTACATCGACGGCGAATCGTTGGACCAGTGGATCGAGCGGCGACAGTGCGAAATCCAAACCAACCGTAGCGGACGTTGCCAAGATTTTCGGTCCACGACGCCTAACGCCGAAACTGTTGGCGAGTTCCGCTACGAAGAGAACGATGTCAGCGATTGGCGAACGCCGGTACGGTTTGCCATTCAAGTCGCTGAAGGACTCGGGGCCGCACACGAATACGGCATCGTTCATCGTGACATCAAGCCGTCGAATCTGTTGCTCGATCATCGAGATAATGTTTGGATTGCTGATTTCGGACTCGCGCGAATTCAAAACGACGCTGCACTGACGGGGTCATCCGATGTCGTCGGTACGGCACGCTACATGAGTCCCGAGCAGGCACGCGGTGAATCGGCGATCGTGGACGGACGGAGTGATATCTATTCGCTTGCTGCGACGTTGTACGAAATGCTCACGCTTCGGCCGGCATATGGCGGTGACGACACGGCAGCGATCCTTCGCCAGATCGACGACAACGACATCACGCCCTTGCGCCAGCTTTGTCCCGGCCTGCCTCGTGATCTTGAAACGGTTGTCGCCAAAGTGATGTCGCCACGTCGTGATGACCGCTACGACACTGCGAAGGAGTTCGCCGATGACTTGCGGCGCGTGCTGACAGGCGAACCAACGATCGCTCGTCCTCCGACGCTTATCGACCGCCTCGTCAGGCACGCAGCCAAACACCGAACGGCCGTCATCACCACCGTCTTGGTTGGCAGTTTGGCTCTCGCCGGTCTTGCCGTGGGCACCACGTTGCTGGCTGCAGAGAAAAAAGTCTCTGATGCGTTGTTGATTCAGGCGCAGCATGACAGGGAGATCACGCGAGAAGCCGTCGATCTGTTGGGAATGCAAATTTCAGAGTTGTTGGCTGACCTTCCCGATGCGAATTCGGTGCGACAACGATTGCTCTCACAGACACTCGACTACTACAAGCAGATCGCGGCGGCCAGCGTCATTGATGATCGTGACAATCAGCAACGCATCGACCTCGCGGTGACGTACGGAAAGATGGGCGTGTTCCAAAGTGAACTCGGTCAAACGGCCGATGCAACCGCTTCGCTGCGAGAATCCGAAAGACTCTACGCAGCGATTGCCCAAGACGTTCCCGATGATGCGGCTGTGAACCTACAGTGGTCGATCAGTCAGAACAATCTCGCCGAAAGGCTCGCCGGCGTTGGCGAATGGCAGTCAGCCGCCGAGTGGTTCGCAAAAGCAATCGCCACGCAGGAGCGACTTGGAAACGACGTCGAGCTTGCCAAGACACTCAATAACCTGGGAGGCATGTTGTCCGGCGCGGGCCGGGCTGAGCAGTCGCAGCAAGCGTATGAGCGTGCGTTGGGATTGCTTGACTGTAGTAGGCGAGGTCAACAGTCCCAGCTGCACGAGGGGACTCACAGAGTCGGCCACTACGAAGAACGGGCACTTGAATCAACCATTCAATCGAATTTGGCCGGGCTGCTTGCCAAGCGTGATCCTAACCAAGCGGGAACACTAGCGCGTCAATCGCTTCAGTATCAACTTGGGTTGTTGGAAGAAGCCCCAAGCGATCCGAAACTTGCCACCCAGGTCATGCTGACACTCAATACTCTCGCCGACACGCAAACCCAGACTGGAAATCACGCCGACTCAGCCGAATCGCTCCGGCAAGCGGTTGAGATTGGACGTCAGCTCCACACCCGTTGGCCCGATCAACCGATTTACCGCCGCGATTTGGTCATCAGCCTGAACCATTTGGGGCTATCGCTTTCGGCGAGCGGCGACCTGAAGCAGGCACAAACGGTGTTACAGCAAGCGGTCCAACACGGACGCGCGTTGTTGGATGTGTACTGCGAAAACGCAGAGGTCCAAAACATGCTGGGGGGCATCTTGAACAATCTCGCGTTCTTGACTGATCGAATCGGCGATCGCCATGAGGCCGCGGTTCTTTACGAAGATGCGATCGCACATCAACGGCGTGCGATTGAGCTTGCGCCGAAAAGCATCAAATACAAAACATCGCTCAAAACGCAGCAAATCAACTTGAAACAACTGAGAGGGGAGTCATGAAAGAGAACCACGAAAGTCGCATGCTTCGCATCGAACCGCTCGAAAACCGTTCGCTGCTCGCGGGCAATTTGTTCGCTGGCGATGCAATTGCACTTGATCTCTTCGCCGATAGCGCGGCGTCCAGCGGTTCACAGCAGAACGTCGAAGCGAACCAAACACAGGAAGTGCGAACGATAGGAAACGACAATGGACCTATTGTCCAGCAATCAGACCGTACCAATCCGTCGAACGATGAGCGCGGCTCTACGCCGAACGCGCAAGTCGATTTCGATTCGCAGTCAACTGTAACGCAGTCAACTGTAACGCTGACACCGATCGAAGACCAGCAATCACAGCAATCGTCGTCGGCCGAAGTTGCAAACCGACAGACTGCCTCGGCAGTTGATGCAGCCATCGCGGCAATCACCTTCAGCGAACTGGTCACCGGCATAGTGGACCAGGTGACGAGTCCAGTAGCAGAGGACTCACTAGCTCGCCCTCTAGGAAACTCCGTCACCGGCGTTGCCTCGAACCAACGGCAGATTTCGCCGCTTACCGCTGGTCTTTCGGCAGCAAGTGAAGAACCTTCCAATGGATTGATCGACTTGTCACCCTCGAACCTGGAGCTTTCGATTGATGATCCGGTCGACGAACACCACCAACCGTGGCAGCTGGACTCCGGGGTAGCCCCGCACATCCGATTGGTGATCGAGCAAGCGTCGAATCATCAGGCTGAAATCACTGACGCAGCGATTGCGGCCTGGTTCCGTGGGCCAGGGGGAATGATCGCTGTCGACCAAGTGTTGCTACCGGCCAACGCATTCATCGCTGGCCTCGATTGGTTAGACGTGCAACTGGAATCAACGGTGAATCTGCATCGTTCGTTGGAGATGATTGCCAGCGGAACCACGCCTCCGATTTCAGATGTGGCCCTCGACGCAATCATGGCGTCACTAGGCGAAATTGCAGGCTCGAAAGTGCAACCCATCAACAGCATCTATCAGTTTGAAATTCCAAGGATCACCTATCCCGTGATTGCGATTGTGACGGCCGCAGCGATCGCTGCGAGACGGAAGCATCGACATCCGGAGCCTCTCGCGTCGAAGGTTTCCCAACACCGCTAAGGCACGACATGAATCAGCTTGCATCGAACCGCTATCTGCACAAGATCGCGGGCGACTTGATGAGCGATCTGTACAACGCGGCCAATCTGCTGATCTTCACCGCCATCTCCGCCATCTCCGCCGCGATGATCACGGTGTCCTGCACGGCAGTTCGCTTGCGGTTTGACATTCCCGCTCAATTGGAGTGGTCTCCGGCCAGCAGCCTGTTCGTGTTGGTTGCCCCCGCAGCTCGGTCGGATTCTTAGCATACCGCACGACGTTGCATAATCCTTTCACCATTTCACGATGGGATTCCGCAGTAGGCGATCAGTCCGACGGTGCCTTCAAGCTTTCTAAGAACGCAAGCATTAATTCCTTTTGCTCTTCATTCAGCTTGAGAAAGTTTCGCTTGGATTCATCCGCTTCGCCCCCATGCCATTGGATTGCATCGGTCAGGGTTTCGGCGCGACCATCGTGAAGGTAGGGTGCCGAGTCCGCGACTCCCCAAAGCGGCGGTGTTTTCCATTCCCGCTGTAGCGCATCCCATGAGAATCGGTGTTGGCCATTCAGCTCAGCCTGACTGACATCGCCGCGGGGAAACTGTGGTTGCTCGGGATAATCCATCGCAATCGCTTGAGGCGTCCCCGCCGGTATCAAGGAACTGACGACGCTGGGGGCTGAACGTCGGCGATTGGGCGGCGGCCCGCGACGGTTGGGAGCCCCACTACGGTTGGGTGAAGAGCCGATACGATAAGAGGATGTTTCGCCGCCGTATTGACTCTGGTAAGCACTCGCAGGTGCAGTTGAGTTGGTGCTAGTCAACTGGTTCGCAGGAGCCGGGAATGGATCTTGCAGGTCGGAGCCCATGTCGTGCAACAATAGATCGCTGAAGATGCCTCGTGCTGGCAGTATGTCAGCGATGTGACAAGCGGCACATCCAACTGAGCTGAAAATACGTTCTCCACGGCGAACCCGTTTGCGGTCTTCCGCAGGTAGCAATTGCTTGGCTGGGGCTGGCAAGTCGGCGACGTAGCTTGTTAGGTCCGCGACTTGCCTCGTTGAAATATCGGCTGCCAAGCTGACGTAGTGAGGATCTGCCGGATCATTGGCCTGTTGAGCGATGTTGCTCACATTCAGCCCCATCTCTGTCGCGCAAGCTCCTGCAACAAAGTCGGACAACGTGTTGACTTGGCCCCGCCAGCCATACTTCCCAGCCACTCTGCCAGAGATGGTACCACCGGAGGATCGACTCTGGGAACGTGAGATTGCTGTCAACCGATTCACGGAGATCCGCTCGATTAGTCCCATGCCATGAAGCGGCGGTGAATTGCGTTGGCTGAGATAATAGTCGAGCGTTCCATATCTCCCGGCAACCACGGGTTGCTTTGCGATTGCATCAACCGTTCGCTCTTGAGGACTGAACCATTCTGGCTGTAAACCGGAGGGCACTCCAACGGACAAACGTTGGCGAATGATTTCATACCCGGGCCGCGTGGAAAGGTCATGAACGACCGTGTTAAACGACAGCCAGTTACCGGACAACAGCCCCGGAAAGAAATCGATGACTGAACTTGCGGGATCTCTGTGGCCACCACGATTAGTCGGTTGACTAAGAAATGGCGAGCGCGGGTCGACAGTGATCTGAGTCACATTGTGATTCACGCCCGAGGCTCCACCGCCGGGGTGACACGCTGCACAAGAGATCGCGTTGTGCAGTGGCCCCAGTCCATCAGCTGGGAGCGTGGATGCCAACTCTTGACCATTGTCGCGGTGTTGCGGATGGGGACTTCGCCCCATTCCTCGACCCCGTCCCCGATGTCCCCGCTGCGGCTCCAGATGCGTTGAATCCAATTCCGTGAATGCTGGTGCACGGTCGACGAATTCCCATTCCCGCTCAAACAGTTCGCGGCCCGCGATTGTATCCTGAGCGATTGCTTGAGGGGCGATGATCAGGGCCAACATCAGGGCCAAAATCAGAAACCTAGCCAATCCGTACCGATGCTTGAAAGCCATGAGACGTTTCCTCGGCGGTGCTCGAAAAGAGAAACGGAAAAGCGGCGTAGCAATCCCGATACACTGTAAGGACGAAAACCGCCGCTCAATGCAACGCGAACGGCAAAAAAACTTTATTGGGACGGATTCAAAATCGCATCAAGCGTGGTGCCCTTTGGCAAATCCAACATGCCATGGTCGGTCATTTACCACGATGATATTGGGATTGGCGATAGGTTGGTGAAGGGATTTAACCAAGCGATGGCAGGACGATGGCAGGACCACGATTCGATGAATCGTATTGACGCAAAACGTGATGTCAGACAGTTGAATCACCGCTTCACCAGATGTTGAGAATGGGCCGACCGACTCGCTTCACATGCCGGTAGTCTTTGGGCCGGCCAGCGAGAAGCTTGCCGGCTCTCAAAACAGACTTGCTCAACGCCGCCTTTTTGTCGCAGTCCTTCCGGACAACAATGATGGATGGATTTACAGCCGACCTGTTTGACCGCTGGCGAAGCGGTTTCCTCGATTGCCGAGCATAATACTGACGATGGACTCTGAACAACTTCGCTTCTTTCAGTGCTTGGCGGACACAAAGAACTTCACCAGGGCAGCTGAGCGAATGAGCATCTCGCAGTCCGCCTTCAGTCGCTCGATTCAGCGTTTAGAAGAAGAATTGGGGCAACCGCTGTTCGATCGCAAGCCGCGTTCCGTCGAATTGACGGAAGTTGGGACGATGTTTCAAAGTCGAGCCGAACAAATTTTGCTCATTATCGAAGATACCAAAGCAGAGATTTGTGATGACGGTCAAAGTGGACGCATCCGAATAGGAGCAATACCGACGATTGCCCCGTTTTTTTTGCCAAACCTGCTCCGGCAATTCTCGGACCAGTTTCCAAAGGCGAGCCTAATTGTCCAGGAGAACACGACCGACCACTTGATGAAGTGCTGCAAGCAAGGAGAGATCGATGTCGCAATTCTTGCGCTGCCGGTAACCGCTCGATATGTGGAGATCGAATCGCTTTTTGATGAGGAACTCTTGCTCGTCCTCCCCGAAAAGCATCCGCTTTCTAAGAAGAAGAAAATCAAACTCACGGATGTCAAAAACTGCCCGTTTGTCTTGCTTGATGAAGCTCATTGCTTAACCGACCAGATTTCGTCGTTTTGTCGACAACGATCGATCCTTCCCGTGGCAGTCGAACGCACCAATCAACTTGTCATGGTTCAAGAGCTTGTATCACTTGGGCACGGCGTATCAATGATTCCTGAAATGGCCCAGAAGCTTGATAGAGGTAGCGGGCGTCTATATCGGCAAATTGAGGGTGTCAAACCAAAACGGACCATCGCGGCAGTTTGGAATCCGTATCGCTTCCAAAGTCGACTGCTACGCGAGTTCCGAAGCTTCCTGCACTCCTACTGCGAAACGTTCGTCAATGACAAATAAGCAGCTGTCCGAAGACGCCAGACGAGGGTGCTGAAGCGTCCGGTGTTTGCAGGGTTGGTGGCGCGGGTCGAAATCATCGCTGATGCATCTGGATCGCTATCCAATGCGAAAAACGCATTGCCATCATGTGGGTAATGCATTGGACGCAGTGCAGGATTCAGCCAATACTACCGACGTGCAATCATCCTTGTTAGGAAGAAGCTTTGTCGGCTTCTTGCGTGGATGAAGCGAAAAATCGAACGGGAGAATGCTATGCGCTGGAAAACTTCTGCAAGGTCAATGATGGTCGGCTTCGTCAGTCTGGGCGTTGCGTTGCCGGCGGTCGCTCAAGATTCAAATTCGTCGAACCAGAGTCAGCAAAAAGGGGAAAGCATGGCAGCAGCCAGTCAATGTCCAGTGATCGGTCAAGTCGATCCAAATCGTCATACGGTTTCAGGCACCTACAGCAGCGGCGATTGGTGGCCGAATCAAATCAATCTCGAGATTCTTCATCAGAACTCGTCCAAGGGTAATCCGATGGACGAAGATTTCGACTACCCGAAGGAATTTGCGAAACTTGATCTGGCAGCGGTCAAGGCGGACATCGAAGCGGTCATGACCGACTCGCAAGACTGGTGGCCAGCTGACTATGGGCACTACGGCCCACTCTTCATCCGAATGGCTTGGCACAGTGCGGGAACCTATCGTGTTAACGACGGTCGTGGCGGTGCCTCCTACGGTACACAGCGGTTCGCACCACTGAACGGTTGGCCCGACAATGCCAACCTCGACAAGGCTCGTCGCTTACTTTGGCCGGTTAAGCAGAAATACGGCAAGCGAATTTCTTGGGCGGACCTGATGGTCCTGACGGGCAATGTCGCTTTAGAGTCCATGGGCTTTGAGCCACTCGGTTTTGCCGGCGGGCGAGTCGATGTTTGGGAACCGCAGAAGGACGTTTATTGGGGACCGGAAACGGAGATGCTAGGGGACGCCCGATATTCGGGTGACCACGAATTGGCCAATCCGCTTGCCGCTGTCCAGATGGGACTGATCTACGTCAACCCCGAAGGCCCTAACGGAAAACCGGACCCGCTCGCGGCAGCCAAAGATATTCGCGAAACGTTCGGTCGGATGGCGATGAACGACGAAGAGACGGTCGCCCTGATTGCTGGCGGACACACCTTTGGCAAATCACATGGCGCGGCACCACCTGAAGGGAATGTTGGACCTGATCCCGAGGGTGCCAACCTTGTCGAGCAAGGACTCGGGTGGAAGAACAGCTACGGCACTGGCAACGCGAGCGATACGATCACCAGTGGACTGGAGGGCGCATGGACCTCGACGCCCATCGAATGGTCCAACGGCTACTTTGAGAATTTGTTTGAATATGAATGGGAATTGGTGAAAAGCCCAGCGGGAGCCTTTCAGTGGAAACCGAAAGATTCCGCCGCTGAGGGGACCGTTCCAGACGCACACGACGCTTCGAAGTCGCATGCCCCGATGATGTTTACGACCGACCTTGCTTTGAAAGTCGACCCGATCTACGGACCGATCTCGCGACGTTTCTACGAGAATCCGGAAGAATTTGAACGGGCCTTTGCCAAGGCGTGGTTCAAGTTGACGCATCGTGACATGGGGCCGACTTCTCGTTACCTCGGCCCGGAAGTTCCCGATGAGTCATTTCTATGGCAAGATCCGGTGCCAGAAGTGGATCACAAACTGGTCAGTGAAGCCGATGTTGAGTTGCTGAAGAAAGCGGTTCTTCGCTCAGGTCTCAGCATATCGGAACTCGTTTCGACGGCTTGGGCGTCTGCTTCGACTTATCGTCACAGCGATCGTCGTGGTGGCGCGAATGGGGCGAGAATCAGACTGGCACCGCAAAAAGATTGGGCCGCGAATAATCCACAGCGAACGGAGAATGTTCTTTCCAAGTTGACGAATATCAAGAACAAATTCGATCAGTACAAAACCGACGGAACGAAGATCTCATTGGCGGATCTGATCGTGCTGGCCGGAAACGCCGCCGTGGAGGAAGCTGCGAGAAAAGCGTCGCATGAAGTAAGCATTGCTTTTCGTCCCGGAAGAACGGATGCCACAGTGGACATGACCGATGTGGACGGATTGGCTGTCCTTGAACCGATCGCCGATGGGTTTCGCAACTACACCGCTGCCAATCTTGACCGTCCCGCGGAAGAGCTATTGGTTGACAAGTCCCAATTGCTGACCTTGACGGCACCGGAAATGACTGTGCTTGTTGGCGGATTGCGTGTTTTGAACGCGAACACGGACGAGATGCGATTGGGGGTGCTGACCGAGCGAGTTGGCGTGTTGACCAACGACTTTTTTGTAAACCTGCTGGACATGAACACGATGTGGTCCGTGTCAGAAGTTTGCGATCATTTCTATGAGGGGCGTGACCGAAAGACTAATGAGGTCCAGTGGCGCGCAAGCAGCGTGGATTTAGTCTTTGGATCCAATTCGCAGCTGCGAGCCATCGCAGAGGTTTACGCGAGCGGCGATGCTGAGGCGAAGTTCGTTAGCGACTTTGTCGATGCGTGGACCAAGGTAATGAACCTTGATCGATACGATCTTGGTTCAGAAAAACACGAAGAACTGGTGACATCAGTACGCTAATTAACGCCGGACGCAAGGTTTCTGTGGTCGGGACAGAGTTGAATGCGAGTCGAAAATGTCCACTGGCTGGCGGAGAAGGATCGAGTCAGTAAAGGCATTCAGGTAGCTGCCAGTTGTTGTACCGACCGGGACGAGCCCGGTGGAAACAAACAAGAGCAGCCTGAGCGGAAATCGTCAACTTATTTATCGCACGTCCCTCGCGAAAGCAGCGCAGAAGAACAAAAGGCCGGCATGGTTTTCATGCCGGTCTTTTTTCGTTTTTATCGCGGCTCCGGCAAGGACCTACGTCAACGCTGGCCGGCGAAAGTTCTCACGATGTGTCTCTGGAAAAGTGCTATCCGGCCGACGCCGAAACGGTCCCCGGGGCGATCTTAAGCAAAGGTCTCTCGTGTCTCTGTACTTCTTGGCTTTCAGGTCATGAATTCCTCCAGGGCTATCTGAAGAAAGGGGGCAACGTTTGCGTGGTTGTTCTGAGCCTTGGGGGGCGAGTTCAACATCGCCGACGTTGGGTAAATCTAGATGTCGAAAAATCGGTCATGTCGGCTTACGGCAAGCTAGATTTCTGAGCGGCATCCGTTCGATACGGTTTTGAGCTCTCGACGATCGCGATTCGATCGCCTGCGCCGCGCCAGACCTTATCTTTTTAACGAATTTGCAGATGAAGTATGCACTTATCATCACCGGCGTGCTCGCCGGGCTAGCGATAGTGTTACCACGGTGACCGTTGGACGAGGCAAGCCGTCGGATACTCAGCGCTCCGCCGCCTACGCTTTGGTCACTTCCGGCCACGATTCCTTCTTCGCGGATTGGGCGATGACTCTTGGGAGTATGGACCAGAGAATCTTGCTGAAGGTGCTTGCTGTATCCTTCAACAGATTGGCTCGCGAGGCGCCGGGATGGCAGACCTGGACCGTGACGCTTTTGCCGGCGGATTCAACACGCCGCTGCAATTCGTAGGCGAACATCATCTGTGCAAGTTTGCTTTGGGCGTAGGAACTCCAGGCGGTGTAGTTTTTGTCGAAGTTCAGGTCCTCAAATTGAATTCTCTTCACTCCCATTTTGTAGACATCGCTGCCGACGACCACGATGCGTCCAGCCGACTGCTCGATCCGATTGAAGAGCGACTCGCACAGGAGGAAGTGACCGAAGTGGTTTACGCCAAGCTGGCGCTAAAAACCGTCCACGGTGATCCCCTGTTTGTCAAGGTAAGGTAGGGACGTACCGGGGGCATCCTGCCACCGCTTAAGGGCCCGGCGGCAGGATGCCACCGGCTAACACTTGCCAACGGCTAACACTCGCGGCGGCAGGATGCCACCGATACTATTCGAGGCGGTAGGTGGCGTTTTGAAATAGGTATTCGTGCGACGTCAACATTGCCTTCTCCGGATTTGCGCGAATGTAGTTCTGGAACGCCTCCAATTGTTCCGGGTCTCGCACGATGTGGTCATAACTCTCTCGCATCCAAAATGGTCCATTCACCCCCAACTTCCGATTGATCGCGTTCGCAGTGAAACTTTTCACAGCCTGCAAGATGTCTTCCAACTCGAAGCCATTGATCGGTCGCATTAGCACATGAACATGATTCGGCATCACGACATAGTCACCGGTTAGAACGCGATCACCGTGAAAATGCGTCAGCGAGTTCGCGACGATTTTTGCGAGATCAGGACGCTTTAACACGCAACTTCCGTGTCCCGCGTCGAGATACTTGTTGAGCTTCGTCGCCATGGTCCGTTCATAAAGACGCTGATCGTTCTTCGGCAATTGCACACCGATGTTCTTCCAGTCGAATCCCTCCGCGTTTAGCAGCTTCGGGTCGATGCCTCGATGAAGCAACCACTGGTCACGCTCGTATTCAAACTCGCGAATGACACCGGCTGGGAGCGCGTCAGCAAGTCGGAATGTCACAAAGTAGGTGCAGTTCGCTTGACGCCAATGGGGAAGAATTCCGTGATAGTACACGCGGACTTCGCCTCGTTCATCGAAACCACGAAAGGGTATTTTCTCTACGTTCATAGGAGCTCAGTAGTATCGGGGGCTTCCAGCCACCGGTGAGTGAAATGCTTGATCAATCGGCGGCAGGATGCCACCGATACAGTTTCATGGACGGGGGCAGGATGCCACCGCTACAGTTTCATGGACGGCGGCAGGATGCCACCGCTACAGTTTACTACTGAAACGCTCCGCGCGGTTCGCTACGGGCAAACTCTAAAACCAAATTTCACTTAACTGGCCGGACTCCAGATCGTTCGCGTAACTCAAATAGTAGTTGGGATTCGGTGCGTTGTATTCGCGTGCGGCTAATCCTCGCAGTGCCTCGATCTTTACTTTGCGGGCCAGCTTACGATCGCCGTCCTCAAGCCACTTCACGTGATCCGAAAGCTCCAGCGCCCTCTGATAATCTTCTTGCTCCAAAGTCGCTTCCATCTGCCGAGTTAGCGTTTCCGTGCCGCCAGCCAAGTCGGCCATCTTTCGCGATTTGAGCTTCGGCTCGAGCGGATTTAGCGTGGTCGGATTTCCGTCATACCAGCACAACAAAAGCGTTAGACTTCGTTCTTATTCATCCCGCTTCTCATTTACCGAGTTGTTTGTTCGTTTGGAAATATGGTCTTCCAATCCGACTTGATGTTGACGACGTTCCAACCTTGTGCCTTCGCCTGCTTGAGTGACGCGTTGTCTTTTTCCGTGTACGCGAATTCGCGTTTGGCATCATCGTGATTGACGAGCAATTGGAATGACGGCAGAGAGTTGCTGTGGCAATACGTCAACATTCCGATGTCGCCACCGCTGCGCACATTTCCGCCTGCAAAGATCGGTTTGCGACCAATGTGCAGATCAATTCCCGTGGGCTTGGTCGCCTTGTCATTGAAGAACAGGTGGTCTGCCGTCTTTAACAATTGCCACTGGCCATCGACCTGTTTGAACACATTTCGGCCGTTAGTCCCGATCACGTTTTCCGGAACAATCCCATAGGTCTCTTCCGAGATGGCTCGCATGAAATCGATTCCGCCGCCGGAACAGATATAGGTCTTGAACCCATTGGCACGCAGATAAGCCAGCAAGTCAACCATCGGTACGTAGGCGAGCTGTGTGTACGCCACTTTAAGCTTCGGGTGTTTGGCGGTCGCAAAGAAATCCCTGACGTGGCGATCAAACTCTTCCACCGACATACCGGCATGGGACGTTTCGATCACTTTCAGAAATTCATGTCCGCCGTTTGTCAGATCGTCAACGAGACGTTGCACGTCGCCGGCAAGCACCGATTTATACGGTTCCAGTTCCTTCCATTCGGGATGATCGCCTGCCATCGCCTTAATACGATGAATCGCGAATTCAAACTGCACTACCGGTTGTTCGCACCATAAGGTTCCGTCGTTGTCGAAGGTCGCGATCCGCTGTTCAGGCGGGACAAACTTCGGGCCACCCTCTTTGGTGACATCCTGCACGAACTGAAGGATCGCTGCTTTGGTCGGTCCGTCATTCCATGATCCCAGCGGATCCGTTGGCCGTGTACTACTGATGCTGCTAGCCAGCGGCTGCTCCTGGGCCATTGCCGATACCGCCAGCATCAGAGTCAGGCCGATTCCCATCATTACTTGTTGAATCATTTTTATCTCTCTTTCACGGTTTGTCGTTTTGCTCTATCCAATGTGGCTGTCCTGGCGCCGGGAACCGCAGTGCTCTTTCTCGCTGGGGGTGGAAGCCCCCGTCACGATTACTTCACCAGTTCGATCTCGCCCGGACGCCAGGTCTTGTCGATCCATGGCTGCTCGGGACCATACATTCGCAAGCCGATCCACCAACTCTTGCCGGGGATGGTCTGGAGCCAGTTGCCCTCCTGTCCTTCAGACGCTTTGGGGGCAAAGTAGATAGTCGTAAACCGTCTCCACCGTATTCGGCTTTGGCACTCCGTCGAAGTATTCGAGCGTGCCAATTGACGTTTCGACCTTATCCGGAGCCGTGATCGACTTTGGAATCTCGGTGGTCATTTTCATCTTGGGAAACTGCGTCTGGGCGTGCGTGGTCAGGGCAAATGCGATTGCGATGGACGCAATGGCGACTCGCGAAATTGGAAGTCTCGATAGCATCGTTTTTCCTCTCATAGAGTCGTGGTTAAAGAAAAGGTTTTTTGGCATTTCGTTTCTTTGATTTAGAAGTTACCTGATGTCTTTTCTGATTCGCCAAAGCAGGCGAGTGCCGAATCCCGCGGCAACCAGGAAGCCCAGGCCTCCGGCAATCGACTCACCGAACAGACGAGGCGGAACGTTGTTGCTTAACAGCATGGCTGACGCGATTAGCAACGACGCGATCAGTAACCCACCGACAATGCGGTTGGCGACCAGTTCGAGGTTGTTTACCTGGTGCGTCATCTGCAGCTTGCCGGATTGCGCACGATCGAGAATGTCGGCGATGTTTCGGGGACCGTTTCGCACCAGGCGATCAACGTCACGCATCGACTGTTGCAGTCGGCGAGCTAAGCGTTTGGGGTCCAGGCGAGACCGAATCAATTGGTTCTTGAAGGGTGCGATGACGTCATTGAGGCTGAAGTTCGGACTGAGCAGACGTGCGGTCCCTTCCAGCATTACCAATGTCTTTAGCAGCAGCGACGCGGCCGATGGCATCACAATATGGTGCCGTCGAACAATGTCCATCAACTGATCTATTGCTCCACCGATATCAAAGTCTTCCAGCGACTGTGATCCGTATTGCACCAACAGATCACTGACATCGGCTCGAAAGGCCACTCGATCCACGTCGGCCGGCGCGGAACCGGCACGCAACAAAGTATCGGATAGCCCCTCGGCATCTCGCTGCATCAGCATCAATAGCAGGTCTTCAAACAACTCACGCGTGGAATCATCTAGCCGACCGACCATGCCACAGTCGAGCAGTCCGACCACGCGACCATCGAGCACAAAGAAATTTCCCGGATGCGGGTCGGCATGATAGAATCCGTCCCGAAAAATCATGTTCATAAAGATCGTGGCAGCGTCTTTGGCCAGCAGGTTCAAATCCACGCCTGCCTCGGCCAGACGTTCCGGTTTTGACCCTGGAATCCCGTCCAGCAATTCCATCGTCAGCACGCGTTTACTGGAGCGGTCTTTGTACGGCGTGGGGATGTGAACCGTTTCGTCACCCTCGAAGTTGCGTGTGAAGGTCTCCATGTTGCTGCGTTCGCAAGTGAAATCCAATTCACGCAGCAGCGTGCGACGAAACTCGCGAGTCGTCGCCTCCGGCTGGTAATTCCTGGCCTCCGGAACGTACTCTTCCATCAGCTTCGCCAGCTTTCCGAGCAATTCCAGGTCGATGCGAACGGTTTCCTGGATGCCAGCGTGCTGGACCTTCAGGACGACTTGTTGTCCGTCGGCAAGTTTCGCGCGATGCACCTGACCAACCGATGCGGAAGAAAACGCCTCCGCTTCAAACTCCGCAAACAGTTCCTCCGGTGCCTGTCCCAGTTCTTCCATGATCGTTTGCCGCACCACTTCCGCCGGGTCGGCCGGTGTATCGGCTTGCAGCTTTCGCAGTTCCGTTGCGATATCCGGCCCGACCAGGTCGGCTCGTGTGCTGAGGACTTGCCCCAGTTTGATATAGGTCGTCCCCAGTTCCGTCAGAGCCAACCGCAGTCGTTCGCCGATGGGCAAGTCCGCAATTGCCTGCGTTTCCTTGCTCGCCAACAGATCACGAACCGACTGCACTGGAACCTTGGCGAACCAATCTGCCAATCCATAGCGACCCAGCACCTGGACGATTTCCGCCAGACGCTTCCCTTCTTCACGATGTTGATTCAGGTTCAGTAAGTCCATGTTGATTCACCATCCCAAGAATGTAAGATTTCGCCGTTGACCTTCTTTTCGAGTAACTCCGGCCGATGCGTAAGCGATCCCTGCAGCGAAGCCGCGGGCGTGGTCATGATCATGGCCTCGATGGCGCGGGAGAAGTCGATGTGATCCCACACCTTCTCCGCAGTCGCTTCGGTGGGGAATCCATCCACGAACTCCAAAGCCCCGAGACGTGTTTCTGTCCGATCGGGGATGACGACGTTCGCCGGAATCTTGGTGGAGTATTTCATTTTGGGTGGCTGTGCTTGAACGCTGGTTGTGAGCGAACAGAAAGCCATCGCTGCCAGAATTAGCAGGTGGTGGTTTCGTCGCGTGGTCATCGTATTGTCCCTGCTTTCGGAAAGAATGTTCATGTCGATGGTTAAGGGGAAGGGGGAACCGCCAGTTAGGACGGCATGATGTAGTTCATGAAAGTCTCCATGCGAATCATCACACGGCGTATCAGATGCGTTGCCTTCACCGAATCAGTGTAGATCGCTGCTGTTCCAGTTGCGCCACCGGGCAACTCGTGGATGTCAACATCCGGCCCCGCATCGTCGAGGGTTAGCACGACACCGAAAGTCGATGTCTGCTGACCTTTTGACGGCGCAGCGGCCACCGTGCCCGTCGGCTGAAGTTGTCCCTGTGGCGTGATGTAGGCAATCCGGTCCACCGTCGCGGAGAATGTCCGACCTGGGTACAGCTCCAACACGACGTCTGCTTTCTGCCCTGGCTTCACATGACGCAACCTATTTTGATCGATGCCAACCGCGATTTGTGCACTGGACGAATCGACGAAAGCCATCCACGTGCGGACAGGGAACGCGGCCACGCGCTGACCGGGCTGCAGTGTCATCCCGATCACAGAACCGTCCGAAGGAGCAACGACGGTGGTTTGTGCAAGGTTGAATTGAGCGGTCGCCAATTGAGCTCGAAGCTGGGCCACTTGCGTGTTTTCGCCGTTGATCGTGGACGAAACCGCAAGCTCCGCTTTCTGCTTTGCTGCTTGAGACGCCTTCAATCGCTCTTGCGCTTCGATGACACTGGTGTTGACGCCTTCAATGGTGGACTCCAACGCAAGTTGTGCCTGTTGACGCGAAGCCTCGGCTGCGTTGACGGACGCAATTGCCGATTCTAGGTTCCGTTGCTTGGTTTCGGCTTCTTCTTTTGAGATCGCTTTGCTGACAACCAGTTCTTGGGCACGCCTGTTTTCCGCTTTAGCCAACTCCAGCTGAGCCTGAGACTTCGCAACGCTGGCGTTCGCTGCAACAAACGCGGATTCAAGGGAGGCGGCTTGCTGCTTCGCGGCGACGATCGCTGCTTCGGCCTGAGCGACGCTCGCATCCGCTTCCGCGAGGCCAGCGGGCAGCATTTTGGCTGCCTGCTCAGCTTCCTTGACAGCCGCCATCAATCGATCCAATTCGATTTGGTAAGGCTGTGGGTCAAGCCGAAACAACACGTCACCTTTACGGATCGGCTTGCTGCCCTGCGAGTTGACTTCGATCACTTCGCCGCTGACGTTGGGAACGATTTCGACCACCATGCGATAGACGTTGACCGCCCCCGAGGGTGCTCCCCACTGCATCGGTATGAACAAGACCACCGTCAGCATCAACATCCAAAGCAGCGGTGAGAGTTTCCAGAATAAGTTGAAACAGACAATTTTCAACTTGACCAGAATGGCCAAGAACGCCACGTATATCAAGGTCAGGAAAAGAATCACGCTGCGTCTCCTTTGGTTGAGGTTGCGACATCGGAAGCTTCGGTGTCTTGGGCGACCACCGGTTTGTAGTAGGCCCAGATGAACGCCACCGGCAGCAGCAGCCCCATCGTGAGGACGCCCCACCATCCACAGACGCGAACCGCGTCGGCTTGCGGGTGGTTCCGCCCGCGGGCAATCCGACCGGGCATCATCCCCAGCAAGACCCAAACGCCAACCAGCGTGACACCCAGAACCAAGAGAATGAGTATCGCAAAGATATCAAGAAATCCCATCGTTGCGCTCCTCCCGTTCTTGATGCCCAACACTCACAAGCGACTGTTTCGCCTCATCGAGCTTGATGGGATCGCAGTGAATGGCCTTGAAGTCACCACGGGAGGTTTGCCACCAGGCCATGGCGGACCGCTTCGCCGCTAGACACACTTTCATCAGGACGCAAACGCTTCCAAATTCCTGAACCTGGCGATCGATCGCTTGCGCGTGGACCAGCGGAGCGGCTTGCCGAGAATCGTCGTGGACTCGCACATGGATCAGGGGCCCGGTGGAGATGATTTTAAAATCATCGCAGATTTTCATAAGTTGTTCCTTGTTTGCTTGTTTCGTTTCCAAAAGGCATGCACGCGAGGCCGCATGCGGCGCCTGAGGTGTCCGCATCTTCAATGGCTTGACCAACTCGTACTCGCTGGGCCGCTATGGCTTGTGGAGCCCTTAGCCGGCTCCCTTGGGGTAAGCCGTGGCCAGTTGTATTTTGACATGGCAAGATTCTCCGTTCGCCGAGCTGTGGTTCCGCCAAACAACCCACTCATTGTCCAAAGGTTTTGAACGAGAGGCATCACTAGCGATTAGGGATAAGTTAGGGATGCCAGGCGGGGAGGAATGCGGATTCTGCCGCGGGAGGCTCGCTGTGGGGAACGAAATCAATACGAAAGTCGAGTGGGCCCCTTGAGGGACGGTGTTACAACACGATTTCTAGATGGAAAACGCCGCTTTTGTGGCTAATACAAACACGTGGTACAAGCCAGTGAGTCATTTACGTCAAAACCCACTCGCTTGCGCCATGTGCTTGTGTTGACGGCATTTCATGCCGAAACTGGCGATCTCCGCTGAGGAGCGAGCAATCATCACGAGAAGTAGAAAGTTTGCATCTTGTCAGCACCGACCATCATGACGACGTCTCGAACGCGAACTACGAGCGACGCGATTGCTCGACGACGTCGCTCAATACACGTATCGCATCTTCAGCTTTTTCAGACGGGACAAAAAGGTGATCATGGAAGTAGGCTGAGATTGCGTTGACGCTGATGCCATGTTCAGCGAGTTTTTCCGTTACGATCGCAAGGAAACCGATCGCGTCTAGGCTGGAGTGCACTTTGAGAGTGATCTTCCTGCAGGGAAACGTGAAGTCCAGATGGTTCGCTTCCGCTTCGTCCTTCGCAAGAATTAGCGTCAAACCTTCCTCTTCAAGAAATTGACCGATGGGAGAAAGGCAAAGTTCGGACACGACCGCAGGTTCCAGTGAGCAAAACACGTATTCGCCATCTTGCAGCTCGGGCCGCATGTTTTGAAGCAATGTCCGTAGATTCGCCTCGCCGTTCATTTGGTTTGCCATCGTATTTTCGCAGCGGTTGTAGCCGTAGTCATCAAATTCTTACGTGGAGGCGGGAGTCCGTTCCCCAAAAACACCGACGTGATTCCGTGTAGGCCTTCATGATCACGTCGATGTCTCGGGTGACGATGCGATTGGATCGTTGTTCAAATCAACGACGCAGAAAGTCGTAACGACTTTTGCATTCAACCCGATGGCTAAAACCATAGCTCGCTCAACTTGCCAGATTCGAGTTCGTTGGCGTAGCTGAGGTAGTAGTTCCGGTTCGGCGCGTTGTACTCTCGGGCAGCCAGTCCTCTGAGTGCCTCAATCTTGACTTTGCGAGCCCGTTTACTGTCGCCGTCGTCCAACCATTTCAAATGGTCCGACAACTCCAGTGCCCATTGGTAGTCTTGCTCCGCCAATGCAACATTCATTTGCTCGGTCAAGTTTTGAGTGCCACCGGCAAGTTCGGCAATCTTGCGCGCTTTCAATTTGGGTTCCATCGGACTCAGCGTCGTTGGGTTTCCGTCGTACCAGCCCAACAGACCTGAATAGATTGCTCGGACCGCATGCGGCACAGTGCCGTAGAACTCGATGAGATAGGGTTTGTCTTTTAGATGCTCAGGGAGTTTGACTTCGTGAGCGATTTGATCGGGACCTTTTCCTGCATTGATGCCTCGTACCGTTTGTTCGTACACACTGCGAATCGCTTCGCTGTAGTCGGTCAGTGCCTCCGTAGCCGCTTGCGATCCTTGAATGGGCATCGTATGGCCAGGGACGACAACGCGTGGTTTTAACGCAGCCATCTTGCCAACGCTTTCGGACCAATTCAGTACGTCACGATAGGCCGTGCCCCGAATCGCATACAGGTTTGGAAAGGAGCTGTAAAAATTGTCGCCCGCAAACAACACTTTTTCCTTGGGCAGCCAAATAAACATCGCATCGTCGGTTTCCCCCGGGCCGATGTGGAATTCGATGTCGACACCCGCGATCGTCGTTTTAAGTCCGCTGCTGGGAACGGTGACGGTCGGTGGAAGGAATCCTTTGCCGCGGTCGCTATCCTCTGTGCCCGCCGGCGCGACACCGCGATTCGTAATCTCTGACGGTGAGAGCTGCCGCCCGAACTGGCGAATGTTTCGTTTCTGCTTTACCGGATCGACTGCTTTATTGACGCCTTCGGCAGAGCCAAAACTTTCGGTGGCGTAGATCTCCGGTTTCTCATCGCCAACGAAGGCACTGCCGCCCCCGATATGATCGCCATGGCTGTGGGTGTAGATGATCGCCTTGACCGGCTTGTCACTGTATTGTCGAAAAGCTTCAGCCGCGTTGGCCGCACTGGTTGGACCGAAAAGAGTATCGACGATGATGACGCCGTCCGTGCCGACGATCATCGACGTGTTCGCTCCGTGAAACCCAACCGCGGTGAAAACATTGTCCGCAACTTTGACGACTCCCTTGTCGAACTGTTGCTGCTGAGCATTGAGCATTCGAAGTGCCGTTTCGGGATCGACCTGCGTTTGTCCGCTGGCAAGTCCGCCGGTCAGTGAAAGAATGCAAAGTAGACCGACTGCTTTCGAGCTTGTGCGGAAGCAAAGAGAGAAGAACATCTTGTGCATGTGACTATTCCTTTGAAAGGTGGTTGGTCAAGTTCTTCTGCATCTTTCGCAGAACGTTTTGCGTCGCTTCCAGTTCCGACTTCGAGATGCCTTTAAGCGTGGTTTTTCGCAAGTCGTCTAGCAGGGGAAGGACGGTTTGAAGTTTCTGCTCGCCGCGGCGAGTCAATCCGACCATCACAATCCGAGCGTCCTCTTCCGATACGCTTCGCTCGACAAACTTCTGTTCAACAAGTCGATCCAACTGCCGTTTCACCGTCGTTGGATCACGAATCATCAGCGAAGCCAACTCGTTCATGCTGAGCCGTTTACCGGCATCCAACAAGGTAATTAGTGTCTGTGTTTCTTCAGGCGAAAAAGGCCAGCCATTGCTCTTCAGCACCGCAGACATTCCCGAACGAATCAAATAGGCGACACGCCCGATTGCGAATCCGGGCGAGGATTCTGAGTCAAAGTGCATGTTCGTCTCCGGAAGCATCCTGAATCGCGGCGGTTGTCGGCCCGGCAAAGATCGGGCGATACCAATCAAAATAGCAGTAAATTAGTAGAACGCACGCTGCGAAATCGGGAATCCCGACAACAAGGTATTGATGAGCAAAGAAGGTCACGTACAGCAAGATATTGAATGCATAGGGAAGCGCCATCAGGATTGCAAGTGGCGTTGTCCTTGGGAAGAACATCAGCCCGCCAGCGACCGTTTTGAGAAAGCCAACCCAAAAAATCAGATAGCCAGTTTTCTCTAGTGCGAGCATGAACTGATCGAGTTCATTTGGCGGATCACCAACCGGATACCCGTTCACGCCAAAACCCATCGTCATGATCCCGGTGCCGACAAGGAACAGTGCGAACAGTAGCCGCACGACGAAGGCGAGACGTGGGAGTCGAACGCTGCGGTTTTCTAATGAAGGCATATCGCTCGGGTCATGCGAGTTGAGATTACACGTTTGTTCATCTGACTCGCAAAGTAAAGTCTCGCGAGCGAGATGGCTGTATGTTACAGGTACTGGTCCGCAAGTCAACGCTTTTGTCAAAAAAATATTGGCGCAACCTCACTCAATCCAGTATTTTGAATGGTCTAAGGCTTGTGAGCAGCGGACGGTTCGCCCGCCGATGCACTGGCCTGCTCGTCTTTGGAACCGGTTTGCATCCAGATGCTTTTAACGCCGTCTGCGATTGCATCGGCGATGATTTGGCGTGTGACCTCTGGTGGCGTGATGATCGAAAGTAATGGGAAGTTCCGCGATTTTCAGATAGGCCTTGTGCCCTTCAATTTCTTCGGCAATCGGGTTGAAGGGATAGGTGTCGCGGCCGGACGCAATCAGAGCGTTGAAGACTTTGTATCCGTACAAGCAGACGCGTCGGCGACCGCGAAGGTCCACTCCTCCACTCCTCCACTCCTCCACTCCTCCACTCCTCCACTCCTTCACTCCTTCACTCCTCCACTCCTCCACTCCTCCACTCCTCCACTCCTCCACTCCTCCACTCCTCCACTCCTCCACTCCTCCACTCCTCCACTCCTCCACTCCTCCACTCCTCCACTCCTCCACTCCTCCACTCCTCCACTCCTCCACTCCTCCACTCCTCCACTCCTCCACTCCTCCACTCCTCCACTCCTTCACTCCTTCACTCCTTCACTCCTTCACTCCTTCACTCCTCCACTCCTTCACTCCTCCACTCACAGCCTCGGGCGGCGCGGGCGGATAGACTTCCCCGGGATCAGGCAGTTGGAATTGGCGACTCAGCCATGGAACTGCTAGGTAACCTTTGAAATAGTGGTGGGCGGCATTCACGTTGGCGTGGTCCAACCATTCGGTCGCGTTCAGACCCTCTGGAATCGGCTTGCCATCACGTCGATCATTCGGATCACTGTATTGGGGATAGTAGTGAATTGAAACCTTTTCCGGTGCCCTGGCGATCTGATAAGCCTTGCGCACGAGGTTCAGTGAATGCGTCGGTCCGCCTTCGGTCACGATCAATGGACGCGGTGCTAAGGCGGCGACCAAATCAGGGTAATCGAACCACTCCCATAGCCCCGGAATACAGTGGCCCAGCCAGTTTGCCGTCGGCCTGATACCGCGTTGATTGGGCATGGTGCTGACTTTCGCCCGTTCGATCGTGGCGGCGAGATAATCATTCCAAACGATGCCTTGAATTTGCGGGTCGAGTGCGGACAGCACCAGCAGAGCCTCCGTGCCAAGTGAATGACCACTTACGGCAACACGTGAGTCATCGACGTACGGTCGCTCGCGCAGCCAGGTGAGGATCTGCTGCTTTTGAAACACGGAGAGAGCAATGTAACTGCGGCCCATGTCGATGAGATATCGCGAAAGTGTGCTGCGATCGTCCATCGTGCTGCCGCGATGCATTGCCAAGTCGGAGAGTTCGCCGTTTCCTGGATGGTCGACCGCTACCGCAACGAACCCAGCTCTGGCGAATTGCACGGCCTGCTGATTGCGTTGTGCGTGAAGCCAGCCGTCATGATTGCGGTCATCCGGTTCGAATGCCGCTACCAGCGGCGGCTCGCCAGCCAGATTCTCTTTGGTGCCTGAGGAACCCGGCAGACACATGATCGCGGGCGCCGGACTCTCAGGCGTGGCGTTGTCTGGGATCAGCACCAGAAACGGAACCACGCTGCCGTGCTCGGGATAGAGCTCCCATTTCTCCAGCACATAACCTTCGCGTTCCTGGGACCAAAGCTTACGCGGCGGAGGTTGAGGAACCGGTTCGGGGAAGTTCATCAATTCCCGCAGCTTGACGCGTACCTGGGACCGCCACTGTTCGAACTCCTCAGGGGTGAATTCCGGATTAAATGCCAGTTTCGGTTTGGCGTTACGGAGCAGATGCTGCTGGAATCCTCGCGTGCTCACGTGTCGACCGTCAGGCCGCTCGCTTTGAATGACGCGTTCATTTTCGGTGTTCAGCTTTTGCCCAAAGGCGGGCATGACCATCGCGAACATCCACACAGCGAAGGCGAAGGTTTTGGTTCCGGAGCATGCCATACGCCGCCATTGCAGTTGAATCTTTTTCATAATAACTCCAAGCCTCACGGGCTGTCGATTGAATCGAAAACGGAGAAAGATTGTCGCCTTTCGCTCCGCGTAACTAGCTTTAACGGAGCGTTCTTCCGCGGAGCGAAAGGCGACAATCACGAAACCGACAGCTCGGCCAGTCAGGTGAGTGACAACTTTGCTTCCAGTGCAGGTCCCAAGCTGTCCTCTTTAATCGCTTCATTAAACGGACCGCTTTCTGACGCGAAATCGTGAACACAAGTAATTGCCGGACACCCGTTCGCGGGCAAGGCTAAGCTTCCAATCGGCGAGTTTAACATGTTCGATGGTTGCCGGTATGGCAACCAGGATCTTCCGGGGAACTATGGTCGCAAAGCTGTTTACCATCGTAAACCCTTCTTCGATTTAGCCCTTACGGCGGTACCATTTCGTTAGGTTCGCTGGGGATCGGTTTTGAGGAGGCAGTGAGATGCGGCGCTGTTTGATCAAGAGGTATGATGCCGGAGTTTGGCGGGCGGCAACTTTGTGCGACTGGCACTGCTTCGACGGTCCGACCGGTCGAAAAAAAATAGCGGACCGAACGCCGTCGCTTTCACGCCAGCCTGATCGATGCGGATTCGCAATTTGTGATCAATGGTCGCGTGACTATCGACACCAACGTGTTGCCGTATTTCGTGCGACGGATGCTGGTAGACCTGTGGATCCTGACAAAACCAAGGTCTGGTCGATCAGCTGCGTATCGAACGAGATTTACAAACTTGTCTCGCGATCGACGCAGAATTCGACTGCTTGTAATCGGAGCTCGCGGCGTGCTGACGATTTGTTGCCTCCAACGCGTTGCTGGTCGGATTCTTCCGGCAGTTTCCAAGACGCCATCAAAAAGGTTGATTTAGGAGAAAGCATCAAGCGTTGCGAGCGTATAATGGACTTTTGGCCGACAGGGCAATGCGATGAAACAATCGACGAACTTTGTGTCGAAATTGCAGGCAACACGAATCGACTGGGAGGCGAGGCGATGACAGAACGTGTTTAATCTCCTGTCGTGCGACGGACTCCACCTTGTCTACTCACTACACTCCACCCACCACCGATAAGCGATTTGCTTTCTCATCAACCATGTTAGTTTTTCAATTCTTTGCTCGTTCAATCGTGCTTATGATCGCCAGCTTTTCCTTGGCTGGTGCTGTTCGTGGAGCTGACCCATTCGAGGCATTTCTTACGCAGCACTGTAATCGCTGTCATGGGCCGGAAGCGGATGAGGGCGAGGTACGTCTTGATCAGCTCTCTCGCGACTTCTCGTCAGGCGTTGATGCCCAGCACTGGGGGGAGGTCATTGAGCGGATCAACGCCGGACAGATGCCTCCCGAGGATGAGCCGCAGCCGACTCAGGATGAGATCGCAGCGTTCGTCTCGAAGCTCCATTCTCAGATTAAGGAAGGCAAGGCTGCGCGGATGGCCGCTCGCGCGCCGGTGGCTCATTATCGACTGAGCCGCAAGGAGTATCAGAACACGGTCTATGACCTACTGGGCGTGCGCTATGATCCGACTCAGCCAGGTGAGTTAAACGAAGACACTTTATGGCACGGTTACGAACGGATTGGTTCGGAACTTTCACTCTCCCCGTCGCATGTTGACCGCTATTATCACGCCGCGGAAGTCGTACTAGACCGCGCTTTCTCCGAAGCATCCGGCGAGGCTCGCAAGGTTCGCAAAACCGCGGCCGAGTTACGTTACGGAGGCGGAAAGCCTCAGCAAGAAGCGTTGGATCGCCTCGGCATCGAACGGCCGTTGCGGTACCTCCTGTTTCCCGGTCGAGTCCAGAACGCGTTATCGTCAAGGTGGTTTGGGAGAACCGGCCCCGAACATAGTGGGCTCTACAAAGTCCGCATCCAGGCCAGCGGAACTCGGCCCCCCGGCGGCCAACCGGCACACCTAAGCATCGGTAAGGTGACAGGCGCCAGCAGGGAAAACGTCAACGGGCTGATTGAATTTGACATCACTGCACCGGAGGACGCTCCAAAGGTCTATGAGTTCGAAACGCTCCTCGAGATGCCAACGAATTTAGAATTCTGCGTCGTGGCCACCGACATGGTCGATGAAAGAAAAGGCTCCGCTTTCCGCAACGTGCTCTCCAGCGGCGGTGGATACATTTTCACGCATAGCAGCGAACCTCTGCTGCTGAACCCCAACGCCCCACAAATGTTTGATGAAAAGGGGAACGGCCTTTTTTCGACGGTCATCCTCGATTGGATTGAGTGGGAAGGGCCGCTGGTAACGGACGCGGAGAAATCGCGGCGCAGTGGCGTGCTCCCTCCAGAAGACGCGACGCCCGAAGTGGTTGCGGAGCATCTGCAGCGTTTCGCCCAGCGAGCTTGGCGGCGTCCGGTGAATATGCAAGAGTTGCAAAACTATCTGCAATCCTACCAAGCCGAACGCGATGCGGGCGAAAGCCTGGCCGATGCCTATGAGGTCGCGTTGAAGGGAGTGCTGACGTCACGGCACTTTATCTACCTAGTTGAGGGCGATTTGGTAGCGCGCGAACGGCTGACGGATTGGGAACTCGCCTCGCGGTTGTCTTATTTCCTTTGGAGTTCGATGCCCGATGATGATCTTAATGCGGCCGCTGGCAGTGGTTTCCTATGTGCGCCAGGCCGCCAGTCGAGCGATTCCGAAACTCCAGAGACAGGATCCTTCGTCCTTGCGAAACAGGTCGATCGGATGCTGACGGACGTTCGAATCCATCGATTCATCGAAGACTTCTCGAGGCAATGGTTGCAATTGCACCGAGTCGGCATGTTCCCGCCCGATAAGAATCTCTTCCCCGGCTACGACGACTGGTTGGAAACAAGCATGCGGAACGAGCCGGTTGAATTCTTCCGTGAGATGTTCGCAAAGAATCTTCCGCTGGATGAGTTCATTCATTCGGACTGGACGATGACCAATGCTCGATTGGGTGACTTTTACGGCCTGCCGGAGTCGACTTCGGGTGGTTTTCAGCGAGTTTCGCTTAAGCCGGACGATCATCGCGGCGGTCTGCTGACAATGGGGGCAGTGCTCGGCTTGTCATCCGACGGCACCCGTCATCGCCCGGTTCACCGCGGTGCATGGCTGAGTGAATCCATTTTCAACAAAACGCCACCACCACCGCCGGCAAATGTGGAGCCGATCGAACCGGTTCCGCCTGAAGGGGATAAGATCACCATTCGGCAACGGTTGGCGGTTCACGCCCAGAACGCCAGTTGTGCAGCTTGCCATCGAAACATCGATCCGCTTGGCTTTGCGTTCGAACAATATGACGCGATAGGCCAGTGGCGCACGCACGAACGCGTCGAAGGTGGAAAAGGCAAAGATCCGCAAGTCGATGCATCGGGAGTTTTGCCCAATGGTCGCGAGTTCAGCGATTCCGATCAGTTTAAACAATTGCTGCTAGAAGATCGTGACGCGTTCCTGCAAGCGTTCATCGAGCACCTAAGTACCTACGCGCTACGCCGCGTACTGACCGTGGATGATTTAGAAGATACCCAAGCGATTTTCGACGAAGCGAAAGAGAATCAACACGGAGTCCGTGATATTGTGCGTGCGGTGGCGATGTCGGAGCTCTTGAGGAAGCGGTGAAATGAGGTGTGGTTGAATGATTAATATTTATTGGAGATTGGAAAATGCAGAATGGCTGTTTGGGGAGACTTTACGGAGAAGGTATGCGGAGCTGGTGGTTTGATTGTGGTGGCGATTTTGGAGCTTGGGGGAAGCGGCGAAGTGCGGTGGAGTGTGAATGATTAAGGAGTAATGGAAATTGGAAAATGCAGAATGGCTTTTGGGGTGACTTTACGGAGAAGGAACGCGGAGTTGTTGGTGGTTTGTTTTTGGTGGCGATTTTGGAGCTTTGGGGAAGCGGCGAAGTGAGGTGGAGTGGGAATGATTAATATTTAATGGAGATTGGAGAATGCAGAATGGCTGTTTTGGGTGACTTTACTGAGAAGGAATGCGGAGTTTGTGGTGGTTTGGTTGTGGTGGCGATTTTGGAGTTTTGGAGTTTTGGAGTTTTGGAGTTTTGGAGTTTTGGAGTTTTGGAGTTTTGGAGTTTTGGAGTTTTGGAGTTTTGGGGAAGCGGCGAAGTGAGGTGAAGTGGGAATGGTTAAGGAGTAATGGAAATTGGAGATTGCAGAATGGCTTTTTGGGAGACTTTACTGAGAAGGAATGCGGAGTTGTTGGTGGTTTGGTTTTGGTGGGGATTTTGGTGCTTTGGGGAAGCGACGAAGTGAAGTGGAGTGGGAATGATTAATATTTAATGGAGATTGGAAAATGCAAAATGAAGGGAGAGGTGTGGAGAGGAAGGGAGCGGATATTGAAGAACGATTGCTGGAGTTTGCTGTTCGAGTTGGGAAAGCAGTTGATGCGCTGCCAAGCACCCGGCTGGGAAGGCACATTGCCGGACAGATTGTTCGGTCGGGTACGTCTCCTGCTCCGAATTATGCAGAAGCATGTGCCGCGGAAAGCAAGAAGGATTTTATTCACAAACTGGCAATCGTCCTAAAAGAACTGCGAGAAAGCTCCGTTTGGATACGCTTAATTGTCAAGTCCGAGTTAATACCCGAACAACGTCTCGAACAGCTACGAGACGAGTGCGATCAACTCTGCAAGATCATCGCCAAGTCACTAGTCACAGCCAAATCCAACCATTCACAGCCCGACAAAAACTGACAGCCACAACTACAAGCATCCATTCTGCAATTTCCAATTTCCATTACTACTTAATCATTCTTTCCAAGCAACGCATCAACCCACCAGCACAACCAACTGAACCACGAAGCCCGAGTCGCAAAACCCCGCAAAAAGCAACAACCAAAACCACCCATTCTGCATTCTCCAATTTCCATTACTCCTTAATCATTCTCACCAAGCAACGCATCAACCCACCAGCACAACCAACTCCCAACGTCGAATCGCTTGAGTCGCCCAACCCAGCAAAAAGCAGCAACCAAAAGCACCCATTCAGCATTCTCCAATTTCCATTACTTCTTACTCATTTCCTCCCCAAGCAACGCAGCAGCCTCGCCGCAGAACAAACCGAACCACGAAGCCTGAATCGCCCAACCCCGCAAAAAGCAACAACCAAACCACCCATTCAGCATTCTCCAATTTCCATTACTACTTAATCATTCTTTCCAAGCAACGCAGCAGTCACCCCGCAGAACAAACCGAACCACGAAGCCTGAATCGCCCAACCCCGCAAAAAGCAGCAACCAAAACCACCCATTCTGCATTCTCCAATTTCCATTACTCCTTAATCATTCTTTCCAAGCAACGCAGCAGCCTGCCCGCAGAACAAACCGAACCACGAAGCCTGAATCGCCCAACCCCGCAAAAAGCAGCAACCAAAAGCACCCATTCTGCATTCTCCAATTTCCATTACTCCTTAATCATTCTTTCCAAGCAACGCAGCAGCCTGCCCGCAGAACAAACCGAACCACGAAGCCTGAATCGCCCAACCCCGCAAAAAGCCACATCCAAAACCACCCATTCTGCATTCTCCAATTTCCATTACTCCTTACTCATTTCCTCCCCAAGCAACGCATCAGCCTCCCCGCAGAACAAACCGAACCACGAAGCCTGAATCGCCCAACCCCGCAAAAAGCAGCAACCAAACCACCCATTCAGCATTCTCCAATTTCCATTACTCCTTACTCATTTCCTTTCCAAGCAACGCAGCTTCCTCCCCGCAGAACAAACCGAACCACGAAGCCCGAGTCACAAAACCCCGCAATAAGCCACAACCAAAAGCACCCATTCTGAATTCTCCAATTTCCATTACTACTTAATCATTTTCCTCCAGCAACGCAGCAGCCCACCAGCACAACCCAAAGCCACCAGCCCAAGAAAAACCTAATGACTTTCCTCTCCCAATCCTGGCTGATCAACCGTCGCCACGCTCTACGCGCACTAGGTACTTGCATTTCGCTGCCAATGCTGGAATGCATGATTCCGCTTCGTGCGTCAGAACCAGTATCCTCACCGCGGCGCAGTGCTTTCATCTATCTGGCCAACGGCGTCCATTCGCTGAATTACCAGATAACGACGCCGGGCAAGGGCTACGAATTCTCCAAATCACTAAAGCCTTTGGAGAAGTATCGCGGTGTCATCACCCCGATCAGCGGTCTGCATCACCCGGGAGGTCTCGGCCACCACCACAACTGCATTAAGATCTGGCTTACCGGCGGTAAGCTGGGGCCGACGGATCGCAATTCCATCTCGGTGGACCAGAAGATGGCCGAAATCACGGCCCAGCATACGCGTTACCCATCGATGGAAATTGCCATCAACCAGGAATCGCTTGCCTGGACGGCCGATGGAGTTGGGCTGCCTCCGCTGCGTCGCTGCAGTGAGATCTTTGCGTCGCTATTCGAGAAACCCAAAGGAGGCGTCGCAGCCCAGCGTCGAGCCTTACGTCGTAAAGCCAGCGTGCTGGACGACAACCTCGCCGAAGTGCGGCGACTGGAGCAGAAGATGGGGGCTGCTGACAAAGGACGTATGGAACAGTATATGACGTCGGTGCGTGAGGCGGAGATCCGCACGCGGCGAGCCGATGCGTGGCTGGACACTCCGCTGCCCGACATCTCGGAAAATGATCGTAAACGTACCGACCGCGACATCGCCGTCACCATGGCCGGAGACTATTTCCGCACGGTCTACGACCTGATGGTGCTCGCCTTTCAGACGGATGTGACTCGCGTGGCCACCTTCAGCATGGGGGGCGAAGGCCAGGCGATTGCCATTCCCGAAATCGGCATCACCGAGTCGCGTCATCAACTTAGCCACCATGGCGGTGATCCGGGCTACATGGAGAAACTGACCAACTACGACACCTTCGCCATCGAGCAGTTCGGCTATTTCCTCAGCCGGCTTGCCGAGACCAAGGACGTTAACGGCAAACCGTTACTCGACTCGACGATGTCGTTGTTCGGCAGCGGCATGTCTTACGGTCACAGCCACGGCAACGCCAATCTCCCTCTGGTGCTCGCCGGCGGTTCGGAACTCGGTCTGCGGCACGGCAGTCATCTCGATTTCAACCAAGGCCATTTCGACGGATATCAGCTAGACCGACCCGGAGAACACTATCGGCTCTGTAGTCGCCCTGCGAATCCGGACGCCCACATGAGTAACCTGTTGCTGATGATGGCTCAGCGGATGGGGGTCGAAGTCGACCAATTCGCTGACAGCAACCAGGTGATTGAAGTTTAAGAAGCTTTCAGCTTTAGCCGCTCAACTCTACCCGCTACCCGCTAACGACGCCCGCAAACATGAGACCAGCCGCAACGTTCTGTCTATCGCTCTTAATGTTGACCCCGACTTTGACGATCGCGAATGAACCGTTCCGTCCCAAAGCTGGGAAGTTTCCGCCATTGGAAAAGGCGCACGCCTATCGAGGCGAAATTGTGTTCGTGGACCATGCGAACCGCCGCGGTAGTCTCCGTGTGGAAGGGACCGGTAAATTTTACCGAAACGATCCGCAGCCTTTTGCAATGCTTCCTTACGGTGTCATCCGGTATCACGGTGCGCCGGCGGATCTTCGCGACATCCCGCTTGGTACCGTGATGCACGCCCAGGCTTTCCTACCGCCTGACCCGAAAATTTCCGCCGTGCCTGTATTGCCGGTCGATAGCAAGACGAAAGACGTAGGGCATTATCGAGGCATCGGCACCACGCCGGCGGAGAATCATGTGCTCCTGCTGGAAGACGAACCCAGCCACTGCCTGGACCAGGGAATGGTCTGGAAGCTTAAGGAAGTGGAGCTTGAGAACAATACGGGTAGGATCATCGCTAGCCGCCAGCCGAAGGTAGGCGGAGACGGCAACTTCAGCGATGAAGAGTTGACCTTCGACTCCGCCACCCGAATCTGGCGCGGACGCGAACGCATCACCGTTGCGGACATGATCGCCGAAGATGCATGGCCCGCGAGCGGCAAGAAAGACCTGGGCGGCCAAGCGGTTCTGCTTGGAATCACGTGGAAACCCGCAGCGGGAGATGGCCTGAGTGGCGCTTTCACACGCTTCCACATCTCGGACATCTGGTTGGATGATGCCTCCATCGGACACGCCGCCCAATTGCAGACCGAGACGCACAAAGTATTCATCCGCAGCCGCTGGATGCCAGCCTGGGTGGATGCGGTCGAATATGGAAAGTTCGGTCGCGCGACGGTCACCGCGACACTGTTCGGTGGAATGGATCCCTCCCTCTACGCCGATTTCCAAAAAGGTGTCGGGGCACAAATGAATGCAGCCGAGAACACCTTGAAACACACTTCCGGCCACTACGGCCCCTCGCACATGGCTTCCGCCGGCAAAATCCTTGACGTCACTCAGGCAACGGGAAAAATCCCGCTCGGCAGCAGCGGCATCCAAATTCAGTATGAGACCGACCTGATTATCGAAGGCATCCGCCCCACAAGAATCGTCCGCGTCCGCCCGCAAAGCTGGCCCAAGATGCAATTGCCTCGCGAGGAATACTTGTTCAACTTCGACCACGAAGACCGCTTTCCGACTCCGGCCATCTTTCCCAAGTACTAACCATCTTCCTTCGATCGGTTTTCCAGGGTTTTAGCAAATGCGTTTATAGGCAGATTCGGCGTTACCGTTAGTCCCCTTCCCTGTGTAAGTACAGCAAGACACCAAAGCGAATTTGGCGTCAAGCCGCTAGAGCGAATGGAAAAGGGAGTAACCGTTCCGATTAACGACGACTTAGCACGATTCGCCTGAGCAAGTAAGTCAACCAGCATCTATCCGTACTGCTGTGGCCCGAAGCGTCCGCAGCATCCTCTTCGGTTTCCCGGTACGTTATTATTAAACAAGAGACTTAGTGACAGGACGCCCCGGACCAGTCCCGATCCGCACATCATTTTCTTGCCCCCATTTTCTTGCCCAAAACTTCAACACAGCATCATGCCTTGAGCCGCCGGAGATTGGGAAAAGAATGAAGAGGGGACGCGTCATCGCCGGAGAAGCATGGGAGCCGCGGAATGCAATCCGTCAGAAGCCCACAGACGGAGCGTTCGCTTATCGACCAGCTAAACATTAACGGTTCAGGATGGAGAGAGGTTTAATGGATGCTGCTATGATCGCTTTGACGGACCGAGGAGTTCGCTTCTCGTTCCTCGGTGAACCTTTTCGCGGCCGCGAGAAAATTCCGAACGAGGACATCGTCGATATCGACTTCAACAAAATGGAGATTACCGACGCAGACGTCCAGCCGCTGCTTTCGCTGCCAAATCTCGATGGGATCAGCTTCTGGGAAACCGGCGTTACCGATCGAGCGATCGAGCTGATTGCACAGCTGCCAAACCTCACGCGACTTAACTTGTGCGGAACGCTGGTGACCGACGCATCGGTTCCCACTCTCATCGCAATGGCCCTCAACTACATCGATGTCGCCGACACGAAGCTCACTCCAGAGGGAATAAAAGCACTGCGTGAACGCCTGCCCAATGCAGAGATCCTCTCTTCGTAACCCGTTATCTGCTGCTGCCGGTCCCATCAAGTTCGAACCAACCGACCGTGCTACGGCACCAAAAATGGTTTGACATTTTAGATAAATTTGTATTCATTCCCTGAGCCACGAGATAGTTCCACTTGGGGTGTATCCTTTCTTTTGCTTTGATGGTGGAAAGAAAACGAGTGAATCATGACGGCAAGGAAAATTTGGATTTTCTTTAGACTAACGGAGACTTGGTGCTTGCGTCCCCCCATGTGGTGCTTTAGTTTTGTTGTATGGATGTTCGAGCCCCCCTGCTGGTTTGTGCGTTGATGCTTTGTCCGACGATGGCGAAGGCAGGGGTGATGCTCAATTCACAGGCAGGTCCGCATATCTCACAGGCAAGTGGGGCCGTGTCAGTTCCGGATGTACTTCCCCCAAGAGACCGGGAACATAAAGAGCACCTTCGATACACTCTACCCATCGGGGCACTTGCGGCACTCTCATTGTCCTCCACGGATGCTGAATTTGCGTCTCCCGCGTGGGATCGAGTGGCGACACTACTGCCCGTCGCAGAATTGCGATGGCGATTGTCAGTTCATGACATTCATCTGGCACAATCTCCTCACTCTTTATGTCCCTTGAGACCTTCATAGATACTCAACGATTCTATCCGTTGAAAATCATGACGCTGATTGCCGCGAATGCGATGCGTGGATTGCTGCGTGTTGCACTCGATCTAATTTAATCTACGACTCATCTAACCTTCGCGAAGAAGGTGCTTTTAGGGGACGAAAATGAAACGATTTATATTTGCGTTTGCGTGTTTGACGATGCTTGTAACTTCGGCGGAGCAGGTGCAAGCTGGCTTGATGAATTTCTCATTTACTGGAGTCTTTGGACAAGACGATGACGTGTTACTTTTTGATTTTAGTGTCGGTGCACCGTCCACCGTTACCCTTAAAACACTATCCTATGCGGGGGGAACAAATTCAGAGGGGAACATCATCTCGGCAGGCGGATTCGACCCCATACTTTCGCTATTCAACTCAAGTGGAAACCTTATCGGAACAAACGACGACGGTTCATTCCCTGACGTTGGGATCGACCCCGTTACTAGCTCAGACTATGACACTTTCTTGTCGATACCATTGGCGGTTGGCGATTATACTGTAGCCGTCTCACAATTTGACAATTTCTTCACTGGCGGACTCGGGGACCATATTTCGTTAGGTTTTCTTCATGAGGGCAATCCCAACTTTACGTTCGATGAAATGTATGGCTCCAACCCATTTTTTAATGACGTCAACGGAGATGCCCGCACTGCTGAATGGGCTTTCGACATTCTGAATGTCGATTCGGCGTCGGCGCCGGGAACAGTCCCGGAACCAACCTCTCTCGCTATATTAGGATTTGGTGCATTGGTATTCGTTGTCGGGCGTGACCGCCGAGTAAACCGAAATCAATCTGCGAAGAACTAAAGCGACTAATTTCTATTGCTCAACGGGTGTTTTCGTACGTCCGTTCTAGGTGGCTGCTGGGGCTACGAGCAACTTGCCGTTCGTGGTTCTCGGAAATTTTCCGCGAATGGCCTGGCGTTGTGAAGCTAGGTTCCTACATCCAGCGGCACTAGATTCCGATGTCCTTGCTAACACGACACTGTAGCGTACTGATCGGCTTTGAAGTGTTGATGTTTCGGCAAATGAGATCCTCTTTAAAGTTCCTCTGAAACTCTCGCGGTGCACTTCGCCGCTTTGATCCCATCTGCGATTACATGGAAAGTCAGCGTCGCAGATAGAGCAAGGTTGATTACGATTTGTGATCGCTTCTATCGAGGTAGCTTCAATCATTCTGCGTAGGAAGGCGAGGAGTTGCTAACCAGTGTTCCCAGCAGCAAACGAAACGCCTTAAGTAAGAGTATAACGAACTGATCTACACCCCAGAAACTGATCCATGTAACAAGAGAAAATCGGACTAAAATCTGGTCGCATTTCCTTGGCATCGACCGCGCCGTCGATTCATCCAAATTTCTCACCGGCCGTCCGGCCGGCCAGCACTTTCTGGTTCGCCGTCGAAACATGTGCGATGAAGAGTGAATCGGAATCAGTGGTCCGATTCGGGTTCAAGTGCTGGGATAGTTCCATTAAGCAAAACTATGTCGGAGCCGATTCAGCGCAGCCGGTACAAAAAAATGCCAGTGCACCAACTCTTACGCTCTGCAGTTGGTCGAAGCGTGACTTGCCGTCGTAACGACAACTCGTTCAGCTCACCAAGTCAAGCCCGAGCCAATCGCTGGCGTGATGCGTTTATGCTTCGATTACCCTCACGACTCGTTTGCCGACGGTGCGTCCGGATTCCAGGTCCTGCAACGCTTTTGCGACCGAGTCGAGCCGGTAGACTTCCGACACGACAGGCCTTAGCTTTTCATCGCTTACCATTTCGCTAAGCACTTCCAGGTCTTTACGCGTTGGCACCGAGAGATATCGGCAAAGTCGTTGCTTGCTGAACGGCGAAAGAACCAGCGGTTTCAGTAAACGAATCCAGAACGCCAATCCGCTCGCTCCGGTTCCGCTATTGCAGATCAGTGTCCCGGACGGTTTTAGCACGCGACGGATATCTGACAGATTGCGGTTCTCTACATTGTCAAAGATACAGTCGTATTGGTTTCCGGAGTTGGTGAAATCGACTGCGTTGTAGTCGACCACATGGTCGGCACCAAGCGACTTGACCAGTGACGCATTGTTCCCACTGCAAACTCCTGTCACTTCGGCGCCGAACGCTTTGGCAATCTGAACGGCAAAAGTTCCAATGCCGCCCGACGCTCCGTTGATTAGCAACGATTCGCTCGCCTGCAATTTGGCGACATCGCGCAAAGCATGAAGCGCCGCTAGTGCCGACGTGGGCATGGCGGCGGCTTCGACGTGTGACAAGCCATTAGGTTTCGCAGTCAGCTTGTCTTTGGCCACCAAAACAAATTCGGCGCAGCTGCCAGGACATTCGCCGTAAACTTCGTCGCCCACAGCGAAATCGGTGACACCTTCGCCGACCGCTTCGACCACGCCGGAAAAGTCGTAGCCAGGAACCCCGCTTTTCGGTCGGCGCCAACCCGTTTCCATTCGTACAACAAAAGGTGTCCCACGAACCGTGAAGCAATCGCCGATGTGAAGTCCGGCGGCGTGCACTCGCACCAATATTTTGGACGCCTGAACCTCAGGTTTGGGCATATCGCAAACTTGTAAGTTTTGGAGAGGACCATACTGTTTCGCGCAGACAGCTTTCATGATGAAGCGTTTTCTCTTGATACGGTAATGCCGGGTTCTTCGGCTGAAAGTCGAGGCTAGTGAGTCGCCGTATTTTTAAAAGTCCGCGCCGTCGGTCACGAGATGTTTTGGATCAGGCATTTGGCGTCAGCAACAAAGGCAAACAGGAATTGTCGCGGATTTTCGCCAGCAGTGAAAGCTACCAGGCGGTCATCCGTCCAGTCCGGTTTGAGGGAAGTCCTAAACGCGTCGATTCCGGTTGCCAACAAGGATGAATGCTCTCCTTCCGATGCCTCGAAACGAATGCGAGCAAATGGTCCGGCACCTTTCGGAAATGTATTGAGCCCAGCAAGGCAACGAATTTCAGATTGTCGCCTTTCGCTTCGCGAAAGAACGCCCCCTGAAAAGAACTCTCGCGGAGCGAAAGACGACAATCTTCCATCCGGGCAATATATATCCACAGCCCACGGGGCTATAGGCTAATGGATTTTTCGGTTCAGTTCGGATTGCTTCCGCCCTGATTAGGCTGGAATGACTTGCATCGATGCTCTGGGACCCGATCGCAGTGGGAACTAACATGGGCCATTTTGCCCGTCCGTATGCTCTCTGGCTTCCGAAATCGCAAGCGGACGCGACAGCCGTCCGGTCGCTTCGTAAAAAGAGACGCCACCGAATCAGCCGGGCTGTGCCTGAACGGCAGTCACCGTGGTCAACCCTCGAGGGCTTTTCGGATTTCCGCGAGGAGTGCAGGCCGGTTGGAGTACTTGCTTCGTATCTCGTCAGCCTTGGCCCCGGCGTAGACATGACCAAACGCCTCTTGAAGCAGTTTCAAATCGCTGGCGGCTCGTTCGTATGCAGGTCGGTTCTTCTCTTCGATAGCCTTTTCAATCCGGAGGAGAGTTGGATTCGGATCTTTCGTGATGGATTGAATTTGATTCTCATGAATCTTGCGGGCCAAGCGTTCGACCTCGGCTTTTTTTCGAGCGTTCTCAGCTTCTATCGCTTCTTTCCGCTGTATTGTCCGTTCATCGGCTTGCCGCCGCATCTCACGCAGACTCCTGCGACTCTCAGTGGGAGCGATTGGCGAGTGCAGTTCGGCTGCAATTTCCCGGAGCAATCGTTGCGGTTCTTCGTGTGGATTGCATAAAACTCTTTGTAGCATTGCCCTCATTGGTTCGTGGTCTTGGCTTTTCAACCATTCACCAATCCGCTCTGAATTAAGCGATTGGTCCTGTAACTCAGACGAAGCCTCTGACGCCAAGTCCAGTAGATCAATATCCACTTCCAAATAGACGCACAGTCGATCTAGGCTGGGGTGGGATTGTTTTAATCCAGCAGGAACGGGCGGTTCTAAATCATTGTCATCTTCGGCGTCAAACCAAGTGCAGAGAGCCAAGTAGGCCAAATACACCGGTCGCATGTCACCGCGATTGATCATTTCCCACAGTGGAACAAAATCGGACGCTAGAGTTTCAGGGTCCCAGATCTCTTCGGCCATCTCCATGGCGCCATCAGGGGTGATCATCAGCATACCGCCGCTACCCTTCTCATCCGATTGCCAGGATATTTGTTCATCATCGGTGTACTGATCGACCAATTCCGCAAACTGAAATCCGTCGTGAAACCGAAAATAGAGCGTTCGGTTGCCGAAGTTTGAATAATGCACGTGCAAGTCGTAGCCTCGACGGAGCATTTCCAAGGCGTCGCCGTGAAAATCGCCATAGTGGTACTCGTTGGCAAAACGCCACTGGTCAATCTCCGCCCGCGAAGACTGCGTGTGCATGAATTCGATGGCTTCTCGATCAAGCGGTGATTCGATCGCCCTGAATTCGACCCATTGGTATTCGGACATCGGTGCCTCATCCTACTTTGTTGCAACGGAGTATCACATTCGCGAAACCGTATTGTTCGAGGTTGTGCTCCAGCGGTGAAGGGGGCACGCAGGAAATAGGGCGGGCGCCCTTCCGCGAAGATTTTGAATTCGAGCGTCCCTTTCTTAGCGGCACGGCGCAAGCCGTCCGGCCTTTCTTGCAGATTGGTATGCAGGCCGGAGGGCTCGCCATACGTCACGAATAAATTTCACATGCCCCCGCGAAAGAACGCTCCCCTGCAGCTACCTTCGCGGGGGACGTGAAACTTACAGGCAGGATTCAATCCTGCCGACCCAAGTTTGAGTGCAGTGATTTTAGCCCAGCGGGCGGCAGATACTTGCCGTTGGCGTAAGCCAACGGAAACCCGAGCGCGCGCATGAGAAAAGCCCAGCGGGCGACAGACAAGGGTGGTTCTGTCGCCCGCTGGGCTTTCCTTTTCGCGATCCCCATTCCGGTGGCACGTAGTAGAGTCTCTCCGAGACTCGTGGTTACCGAGTTCTCCGCCTCGGAGAGGCGGAGCTACGGCAATGACGTCATCAAAAAAATTCACTCCCCCGCGAACACTAACAGTCCTTCACACCCTACCCATCCTGTCCCGGTTCGTTGCTGTCGTCTGCAGCAGCCGATGGTGACGTAAGCTGGCTAACGATTTGCCGGATGTAGGAGTTCACCTCGTCTGGGTGAGTTAGCGAAAGCAGATGCCCGCCGCCCGCGACAATTCTGTCGGCGGAGGTATATCGCAGCGGGAGTATCCAGTCGCGGTCGCCATGCAGATGAAAGACGGGGCAAGAAACGTTCGGTGCGATTGACCAATCCAAGATCCGTGACAAAGACCACTTGAAGACTACCGGGTCTGAGTCGCGAAATTGACTGGCAAATCCATATACAATCGGTGCATGTCGCCGCACGATTCGGATCGTGAGCGGTCGAATGAGGAACTGCAGAAGCCGGATCGGAATCACGGGAACCAGGAAACGAAACGGTCGAGCACAGCGGGCGTAAAGTGGTAGTTCTGACGGCGATATAATGCTTCCGATCAGGATGACGGCTTTGGCGTCGACATGTTCCGCCAGATGTAAGGCGACGATGCCGCCAAAAGACGCACCACCGATGAAGCAAGGCTCGCTGTCGAGTGTTGCTGCTAAGCGTCGGGTGTAGTCGTTTAGAGACTCGGATCGTTCTGGAACCAACCAACGCGGGCAATTTAGTTGCGGAAAAGCAACCTTCTGCGGCGTAAAGATTCGAGCGTCCGCGGCAAGCCCTGATAGCAGGACCAACGGCGATTTCGGTTCAGTTACCATAGCGGCCCTTTTTCGTGCTCATCTTTAAAAATCGCTGCATATGCCGATTGAGATTCGATTCACATGATCTTTCATGCGTCGTCCTCGTCCTCGTCTTCGCGTTCTTGCAACGCATCGGTAAGTTGAACCATGGAGTGGCCAAGTTCGTTGGCATTTTGCTGTACCTGTTCTTTCCATTCATCCTCGGTCAGCTCAAACGCTCGCTCTCCGATCCGCTCGACCTCCAGTCGTGTGCTTTGAATCACGATGCGGCCGTTGGCGTTGCTGAACCACTCCAAGTACAGACACTTGCGCCAAGTGAACGGCGGCTTTTCACCAGCCACTAAGCGACGCACCAATTCGCTGTCGGACATTTCATGGTGTTTGACCATCTGGTCCGCGGTGATGTCACCGACGTGGCCGGATTGGTCGAGACTAATATCCGGATTGTCGGGCGACGTATCAGGTTCAGGCAGTTCCGGTTCTATGCGATTAATGCGAAATTTCCAGCCAGCCAGGTCTGGGTGGCAGTTGCCGGCCAATTTAAGTTGTAGTCGCTGGTCGATCCCTTCAAGTTCCAGCCAGCCGATCGTCCAGCCGAGTGTGGAGTTATCAAGTTCGCCAGCCTTCACAAGTCGTTCAGGTCGCCATGCCATATCAGAACCATGGGGGCAAGAGTTTCATAACGGATACGGTCGTGATTTTAACATAGTTATTCCAGTCGAGTGTCCCCTCTTAGCGGCACGGCGCAAGCCGTCCGGCCTTTCTCGCGGATTGGATACCGGGCCGGAGGGTTCGCGCCCAACCGCTAAGAATTTGAATTCGAGCGTCCCTTCTTAGCGGCACGGCGCAAGCCGTCCGGCCTTTCTTGCAGATTGGTATGCAGGCCGGAGGGCTCGCGCCCAACCGCTAAGAATTTGAATTCGAACGTCCCTTCTTAGCGGCACGGCGCAAGCCGTCCGGCCTTTCTTGCAGATTGGATACCGGGCCGGAGGGCTCGCGCCCTTCCGCTAAGATTTTGAATTCGAGCGTCCCTTCTTAGCGGAACGGCGCAAGCCGTCCGGCCTTTCTTGCAGATTGGTATGCAGGCCGGAGGGCTCGCGCCCAACCGCTAAGAATTTGAATTCGAGTGTCCCTTCCTAGCGGCACGGCGCAAGCCGTCCGGCCCTTCTTGCGGAGTCATTACCGGGCCGGAGGGCTCGCGCCCTTCCGCTAAGAATTTGAATTCGAGCGTCCCTTCTTAGCGGAACGGCGCAAGCCGTCCGGCCCTTCTTGCGGAGTGGTTACCGGGCCGGAGGGCTCGCGCCCTTCCGCTAAGAATTTGAATTCGAACGTCCCTTCTTAGCGGCACGGCGCGAGCCGTCCGGCCCTTCTTGCGGAGTGGTTTGCAGGCCGGAGGGCTCGCGCCCAACCGCTAAGAATTTGAATTCGAGCGTCCCCTCTTAGCGGCACGGCGCAAGCCGTCCGGCCTTTCTCGCAGATTGGTATGCAGGCCGGAGGGCTCGCGCCCTTCCGCTAAGATTTTGAATTCGAACGTCCCTTCTTAGCGGAACGGCGCAAGCCGTCCGGCCTTTCTTGCAGTATCCACTAAATCGACTGCCTGCATTCGGCGGTCGCTTGCCGAAGTCGGTTCATTCGTGTGCAGACGGACACGTCGCTGACTTTACGGCATTTAGTTCGATAAAGCTTTTCCATTGGTCCGGTACATCGTCTTCGTGGAAGATTGCTTCCGTCGGGCACTCCGACACGCAGGCTCCGCAGTCGATGCATTCGTCCGGATCAATGTAGACCATCGGCTCGTCTTCGTTGCTGTGAAAGCATTCGACCGGGCAGACCGGGAGGCATGCTTTGTCTTTGCACCCTATGCAGGGATCGGTAACCACCATCGCCATTCTTGTCTCTCCTCTTGTATAACGGTGTTGCCACCGCTGGTGTAGATGTTCATCACGGTGGCGAAGCACCGTGTCGTCTAGGAAGTGAGAAAGCGAGTTTGGAACCGGACAGCAACCACGAAAAAGAAACCGAAATTTTCGAATCGATCACGGATCGGCCGGATGGTTGGTTGCTGCACGCCTGGAAAGCAGGTGATGAACGAGCTGCCAACGTCCTGTTCGATCGCTACGCAATACGTTTGGTGGCCTTGGTGGCCAGTCGCCTGAACCGACGTTTCCGCGGCTCGATGGATCCGAGCGAAATCGTTCAGTCCGCAATGGGCAGCTTCTTTGATGCCGCCAGACAGAGTCGCATTCAAGTCAGTGTTAGTGTTTCGCTGTGGCGATTGCTCGCAACATTTGCACGTCGCAAAATGGCCCGGTCCATCGAGCGTCAGACGGCGCTCAAACGAGGCGGCGATCTGGGCCGATTTGCCCTCGATGATGTCCAGCCTCAAGCCGCCAGCGACAACACCTCCAGTGCCAATGATCAGGCGGGCGAATTCCTCGCGATTCTGAAGGCAGAATTGCCAGACGATTTAGTGGAAATCGTTGAGGGCGTCCTGGCAGGCCAGACGCAACGAGAACTGGCCCAGACGCTTGGCATCGACGAACGAACCGTGCGTCGCCGCCTGTCGCGAGTGCGTAACCGGCTCGCCCCGGATACCACGATCACGAAGGACGCCGCACACGTGGCACGAAGCACGCCGACACTGCCGCGAGTTCAATACAACCAGTTTGTGCTCGGCAAACTGATCGGCAGCGGTGGTTTTGGAAAAATCTATCGTGCCAGCATGCAGTCCGACGGCCGCATCGTTGCCGTAAAATTTTTGCGGAAAGCGTTCTGGCAGAGCGAAGGTGCTCGCCGGTCGTTTTTGCGAGAGATCAATATCGCTTCGAAAATCACGCACCCCGGCGTCATTCGCTATCTCGGGTACGGTGAATCGCCCCATGGGGGACCGTATGTTATCAGCGAGTGGATCGAGGGGCATTCACTGCAAGATGTCGTCGATGCCGCACCGAAACGGATAGTTGATTTGCTGCTGCAGGTTTGTGAAGCGATCCAAGCCGTGCATCGCGCGGGCCTGGTCCACGGCGATCTGACTCCGACGAACGTTCTTGTCGATGCGGAAGATCGAGTCACGATTACCGACTTTGGTTTTTCACAAGCCTCATCGCGATCGGCGTCTGAAGGTTTCAGCGGGTCTCAAGTCCTTGGTGGAACGTTGGGGTTCGCTGCACCCGAGCAGATCGACCCCGCGTTCGGTTCCATTGGCCCCAAAACCGACATCTACGCCATCGGTGGGCTCCTCCACTGGCTTCTGCTCAAAAAGCCTCCCAACGCAGGTGAAAGTTTGCAGGAAGCTATGGCGGTTACACTTTGGGACCTCAAGTTAGGATCCTCTGCCATCAGCACGGTTCCGGAACCGTTTCGGCGTATCATGCTCAATACGCTTCGCACTTCACCCGCTGAGCGTCAGCTGAATCTTACTGATATTATTGGTGAACTGTCCGCAGCATCAAATGACGTCTAGCTGGTAAAGAATCCGCCCTGCTCGGACCGATGGCAAAACCACGTCGTCGATTCCCGGCCCTGAACTGACGTACGAGTTGGTCACGCATCCGAAAACACATCGCAGAACGGGCGCAAGTACCTGCGCTGCGGCGACCAATCCGTGATGGCAAAGACCACGTGTGAGAAAGCTCCAGCAAAATCGCTTTCGAGGGCGGTTCGAAAATCTTTTGCGGTTTGCAGCGGATCATTTGCGAACACACCACATCCCCACGCGCCCAGCACGAGCGACTCGTACCGGTAGGCTTCTGCGATCGAGAGCACGCGGTGAATCCGTTGGCGAAGCATAGGTTCTGCAGTCAGTCGCCCGACGGTCGGCGCATACGGCGCTGCACAGGTCAGAAAGCTGAGTGACCAGGGTTTATCGCATTCCATGCCCGCATCGTTTCGGAAAACGGGTACGTCAGGCGACAGGATGGCCCAATCGCTTGAAGCGGCCGGATCGTGATTGCGATGGAAGTCGTACATCGGATCGTCGAACAGAGTCGCGTACAGCGCACTCGATCGGCAAAGCGTCTCCTCTTGAGCGGTCGCACCCCTCAAAAAACCACCACCGGGCTCGACGCCGTTTGCAAAGTTAAGAGCCAACGGGCGATGCCCCTGCTCGACCAGTGCAGAAGCGGCGGACAGAGTGGTTCGATTCACAACGGTCACCAAAGTCTCCGCATGCCCGCCACCTTCCGATCCTCGTCCAGTTTCCGGAAGAGTCGCATCGGAAGGAATCGAAATCTTAGCCGCTTCGGCCGCCTCAATTTCGCCCGACCAATCGACCAACCCATCATCGGTCAGGTATTCGCCATTATCGATAGCATCAAGAGCCGAACGTCCAAGCGACTCCGCAATCTCATAGCGAATTTCAAGAACACGCCGGTTCTCACCAGCCAATTCATCCGAATCAACACACGAACCAAATCGCAATTTACTCATCACGTTTTCTCCCGGTTACCTCGATCGCACAGTCTGCACTCAACAGAATATAACCATATTCAGTTCGGGGCCCTTCATCTCGGAGATACACCACCATTTTCCACCGTTGCAACGCTATAGACTGAGCAAGCAATATCAGCCGTCAACAGCGTCGGCGTGCCGGTCAGCGAGTAATGTCCCAAAAAAGGGGGTGCCTTCATGGAATCAATCATGCCTTCTGTAGAACCCGCTTTCATCGCGACATCTCGTACGTCCACTGGTCCAAATTGCTATTCAAAGCAAATTCGCCCCCGCTGATTGTTCATCCCATTTAATTCAAACGGCGTTTGGAGATTATTAGCCTTTCTCACTACATGACTCACGCACTGACAAGTTCAACACAGGTACTTTGCGGACATCGTCAATTGCAGAATAGAGGTCAATTACAGTTCGTGCTGATTTCACTACGAGATCAGCGTTGACTCGTGCCAACGATTCAAGCGATTCATTGATCGACTGAATCTGTTCATCCTGCCAATCCGCATGCGCCTCGCAAATAATCACGGAGCGCAATCGGATTCGTTGGACCTTGCTGTGGTGCAAAATCCTGACGTCTATCTGTTGCGCAAGATCGGCTCGGGTAAGGGCGAAGCTAATTCGAAACTTCATTTTGGTTGTGTTTGCAAAATTCTATCGGCCGCGTATCAACAAAACTTTTAGACCGACAACGGTCTAGTTCGATAGGTGATTGTGGCACCCCTGAACTGACCGTATGCTGTTGGGACTCTTCTTTCAAATTGCAACATTGTTTAAGACTCCGAAGTCCCGTTTTTTGATGAGCACATTCTTGCCCTTCCTTGCGAGTACCCGAGTATGCATTGGGAGCTCATTGTTTCGAGCTCAAGTGCAAGTAGGTGAACCTTTTTATGTCTAGTGTGGAAAGCTTACTTCGGCTTCTCTTCGTATTTTTGGATAGACGGGCCGTTTTCGTGCATCCCTCTCAAGAAGCGATTGGCGAAATGCTTTATAAAGTGCCAGCTCGTGTGTGGAGTACGGCGCGATCAGGCAAGACGATTAAGGCACTTCATCGGGCGGCTGGCCTCGCTTTACGATCTGACGAAGTACGGAGCTTGATGAATATTTTCTGGGGCTCGCTAGGCGTAAACCTGCGACGTCGTCTACTCTGCGTTTCCTGCGATCGATCAAGAGGTCAGCTGGTGGTCAACGCGATTGATCCTTACTCGTCTTTCTTGAATGATATTGAAGGAGCAGCAAAGGCGTGAAGTATCAGATTAACGATGATGAGGCCAGTCAATGGGCTCCATTTTGGGCGTCCTGTTCGCAACTTCTAACCATCTATCCCGATCGTCCGGCGACGATGAGCGGGGACGCGGAAGCGAAACAGCTGGAACGTCAGCTGAAAGAACGGGGAGCCGAGTTGCTCTCGGTGCTTTGTGACAACGAGCACTGGGTCGTAGAGGCCTCGGTTGGTAAAGGTAATTGGGCAGCGGTTCCCTGGGTTGCTTTCTTCGACAGCCGCGAAACCACCAGCGCCCAAAAGGGTGTCTATCCTGTCATTCATTTTTCCTCCGAAACTTCGGTGGGGATTCGCATTGGATTGGGGGTTGCTGCAACCGCTTTTCGAGGCCGCGAGGACGAAAAAGCGGGCGAAGTTTGGGAGGAGCTTGGTAGTGAGAGCCGGCAGGAATTGACGGAGTCTGGGTTCGTGGATGTGGTTAGCGGTACAGCCGAGCGAACAGCGATTGGTTCTGGCGGGTTAGCACGGCGTTACGACAAAGGGATGGTGTTCGAGCAATTTGTCGATCTTGATAAAATCAAGGGCTCACCGATTGAGTTGACTCAGTCGCTTAAGACACTGATGAGCACTTATAAGCAGTGGGTTGAAGAACGACTGATTCTACCAGAGAAAACTGACTTTGTTGGTTTAATGCAAGTGCTGGCAAACGAACGCGTTGTGTTGGTGAGCCCTAAGCAAGGCAGCCGCTACTGCATCAGCGATGTCGATGATCGTGGATGTACGGTTCAGCGTCTTGATTCAGAAAGCCCGGCCCGAGTCACGGCGTCTGCCTTTGAGTCGAGACTTGCGTGGCTTAGGCAGAATGGCGGCGAAGCTCATCGAAAAGAGATTGATAACACCGTCGCTGTTCAAATCCTTTACTTGCAGATGCCAGAAATAGGTCTGAAGGCTGACCGGCAAATGGCGATCGCGTTTCAAGACGATCGCCAGCGAGCGGACAACTTCATCTCGCTGATAAAGTCGATGCAGACGGTCAAGCTTTACAAACCGGTGATTCTGGCGTTGGTGATCGAGGCGATTCGTGATGAAGAACTGCTGGACAATAACATTCATTTCGGTTGGTTGCTGCCTCGATTCATCACACGAATGCGAGAGCACGGCGAAGAGATCGGTGAGCAACAGTTGGCTGAAGGGTTTGGCCGCCTGGCAAGTGATCTTTTTTGGATGCTCGCTCATCACGACACAAATGAGTTGCTCGATGTTTCAGCCCCGACGCCAGCGAAAATCAGGGAAAAGGTGTCACATGCTCGGCTTCAGGAGGCCTATTGGCAGATGCTGCAGGATGGGGATTGTCAATCGCGAGTTCTTGATGCGATTAAAACTAAGTGGTGGCCTAACAAGACGGTGGTGAATGCGATGCCGAAATATTGGTTGTTAGCTCCGGGCGAGGGCGGCGTTCTTTGGGACCTTTGGCAAACGGCTGGCATCATCAATATCGGATGGAAAGAAGTTGGCGATCTCTCGAATTTCGATAGCGTTGATGCGGTTGCGGCACGCGCGTCTGAAACCTACCCAGATTACGGAAGCAAGGCAGTCGCTCGCATGCTTTGGCACTTTTGCGAGAAGATGACCCCGGGGGATGTTGTTTTTGCAAAGAGAGGTCGGAGCGGAGTTTATGGTTGGGGCGTGATCACGGGCGGTTACGAGTACCGCGACCAGGATGTTCCGCATCCGCACGTGCGCACCGTCGATTGGAAAAGTGACAAGGAGGTCGACATGCCGACAACGCTTGTCTTAGCTATGCATACGCTTTCGCCAATGGAATCAAATCAGCCGTTTCTCTGTGAAATGCGGCGTACGTATGAAGGTGTACCCGGACTGGAAGGATTGGATTGCGGTGAAGAAATCGACCCGCCGGTGATCGTACCGCCAGCTGAAACCGATCTGGCGGAGGCGACGAGCAATTTGATTGACGCGATTGCCGCGAAGGGGTTCATATTTCATCCGTGGCAGATTGCGACGTACATCACGGCGATGCGTACGAAACCGTTCGTGATTTTGGCGGGCGTTTCGGGTACGGGGAAATCAAAGCTGCCGGCTTTGGTAGCGGAGTTGACGACTGGCAAAATCGATCGCGTTTCGGTTCGGCCCGACTGGACGGACAGTTCGGATGTGCTGGGCTACGTTGATTTGCAGGATGGATTCCGCCCGGGTGTTGTATTGAAGGCAGCGAGGGGCGCTTCGACGGACACGGAACGATTTTGTGTTTGTTTGTTGGATGAAATGAATATCGCTCGCGTCGAACACTATTTTGCGGAAGTGCTTAGTGCGATCGAGGACCGAAAGAAGTCTCTCTCGGGAGGATATGAATCGACGAAGCTGGTCGCACAAACATTGCCATCAACATTCCAACAATGGCAAGAGCAGACCATGCCAGCAAACTTTGGGATCGTCGGAACGGTAAACATGGACGAGAGTTCGCACGGTTTCAGCCGCAAAGTGCTGGACCGTGCATTCACGCTGGAACTGTCTGAAGTCGACTTGGACTTGGATCAGTCCACTCCGTCTGACGCATCAGTGGATCCGGTTTATTGGCCGGCATCGTTTTGGCATTGCCGGGCAACACGAATTTCAGAGTGCGACCATGGTGACTCCCGTTTTCAGGACGCCGCCGCTCGCGCGACGACGGTTCTTCAAGATGCCAACAAATGCTTGGTCCACAGTCAGTTGCAGGTTGGTTACCGGACACGCGATGAAGTCATCTTATTCCTGTTGAACGCGGATGATTTGACGGATTCGTTTATCACACGCAATGGCGAACGTGTCGATCCATTGGACCTCGCTTTAATGATGAAAGTGTTGCCGCGCTTGGTTGGGGGAAGCAACGCGATTCGGCGAACCATGATTGGGTTGTTGGGATTGGCTCATGGTCAGTCGGTAAGCCAGTTGGCGAGCGATTCGGATGATGCCGAGACCGCGGTTGAAAGTTGGGCCAAAGCGGGCCGACCCGACGCGATCGAGCATGCGACTTATCCGCGCACCGCATCACGGCTTTGCTTGATGTGGGAGCGATTGACGTCCGAAGGCTACACATCGTTCTGGTTGTAGCCATGAAGCACCTGTTCTGTATCGCTACGAATCGTTTCACCCTTGATTGGCATCGTGTTCGCCAAAGCGACCACGCCGTGTTGGCTCATTCGATGCCGGTCATGGGGCGTTTACAGTTGATTTCTCACGGCAGTGGTCTGCAGTGGCGTGATTCAATGATGCGAAGTGGTGTGCCGCAAGCCGTTGCCACTGACGCCAGCGATACAAACGGGCCACCGCTGTACGAACAGACCGAATACCAGCTTTACCTTCGCGGCGCAAACGAAGGCGACACGGTCGAGATTCGCCACCGCGATCCGGTGATCACGCGGGCATTGAACTCGCAAGAGAACGGACGGGTGGTTCATGGTAGCGTGAATTTCCGGGGACAAATCGGACGAAGCCTGTTCTCGATATACGTAAATGGAAATCGAACGCTCGATTTTGAAGTCGAAGTCTTTCCAACGAAGATCGACTACAAATCGGACTACCAAGACATCGTCGCCGATGTGCAGTCGATTCTGACAAACCTCGCTTACGAATACCTGCGGTCGACTCACCAGATGGGCAAACTGTCCAGTGATCGTCCGCCATCGAAGCTCGAGTGGCTGGTCTTGATCGAACAGATCATTGACGAACTCGACACGGCGATGAATCACATTGCTCAGCGACCAACGCGAGCGCTAGTCCGGCGTGAGCGAACATCTCGGCTGGAACGGATCCGAAAAGTGGATTCGCGCGTGCGGGCGCAGGTTCGCCGCGGCCAGGGTAAAGGCTCACTTGTCCGCCTTAACGGCATCTCTGTCCGTGAGCAGATCGTTGAGCGACCGGCGGAGTTAACGCTCGACACAATGGAACACCGCTGGTTGCGTAATCAACTGGTCGATGTGCAGCGAACACTCGGTCAGATTGCGAACATTTACGATTCCGAAGCCGAATTGACGTCTCGACGAAAGCGAACGTTGGATGGCATCACTCGTTTGAAGAGTCGTGTGTCGCGGCTGCTGAACCTGGAACCAATCAAAGAAGCAGACGGCGATCCGCCGATCGGTTTCGCTTCCCTGCAACTGGTGTCGGCACCGGGTTACCGTGAAGCGTATCGGCTGCTGATGTTTTTGAAGATGGGTTTGCGTCTGGAAGGCGATCTGATTCAGTTGGCGGTTAAAGATTTGGAGGTGCTATACGAGTACTGGACGTATCTGACCGTTGTTCGCATCCTCCAAGATGAACACGGTCCGCCGCAGAATCTTGACTCGCTGTTCCGCGTTCGATCGTCCGGCTTGTCAGTTCAGTTGAAGCAGGGGGAGACGCAGCAAGTTGCATTCTCAACTGGAAAGCATCGAAAGATTCGGGTGAAGTACAACCCGCAGTTTTCAAATCATGACACAACTCTGATTCCTCAGAAGCCGGACATTTTGATTCGGTTCGAGGAAGACGGCTGGCCCATCATTCAGTTGGTCGCGGATGCCAAGTATCGCATCGACGCGACGGATAACTATCGCAAGCAATTTGGCGCGTTTGGCCCGCCTGCTGACGCAATCAATGTTCTACATCGTTACCGCGATGCGATCCTGGAAATTGACCAAAGTGAATCGGATACGTTTGAGTTAAAGCGTTCTGTCATTCAAGCGGCGGCATTGTTTCCGATGAATCCATCGCCTGACGAGAATTTTCATGACAGCCGCTTGTGGGAATCCCTGGAGCGACTCGGTGTCGGGGCGATTCCGGTACTGCCCAGCAATACTGCTTTCTTGAAAGAATGGTTGCTTTCGGCCGTTCGCCAAGGCGGTTGGTCGATGGCCGACCGGGCGATTGCGAATTCGGCGGACGAGAGATCGCGTGACTGGCGAATCGCGGCCAGCGAAGCGGTTCTGATTGGAACGCTGCGTGCGCCCGGCACACGAGAGCATTTCGATTGGGTGATGTCGGAACGAGTTTACTACCAACCTTACGCCAAAACACAACCACGACAATATCATGTTAAGCAGGTTGCGATCTACACGCCCGCTAGCTTGGGCAGTCCGGGGATCCGACACGTGGCCGACGTTCGTTCGTTCGAAATTGTGGATCGCTCGGACATCGCGACCCCGTGGCCGCCTCGTCGCAACGAACTCATGGTGCTATATCGTTTAAGCCCCATCCGTCCAATGAACCGTGATATTGAGTTCACCGCCCAGGACTTCATGCCGACGCAGGGACGCTGGACAACAAGGTTGGGGCTGGAACGAGCAAGGTCCGTTTCTGAAGTTGCGTTGGAGACTGAGCCGGAATGGCGATTACTGGAATGGTTGCGTGCTACCAATAAACAGTTTTCTGTTCGGCTCGCGTCTGCCAAGAACCAAGACGCTCAGAATCCCAAGGGCCGAGCTTGGTTCCATTTTGAATCAGGCGATCGGGTTCGCTTCGACGGGACAAACGGTTTTCTCTGGCGTCCTAAGGATGGCGATGAGCGTTACTTCTCGCTGAGAGACTTTATCCAGCATCAGGAAACCTAAATGTCATCCGACAAATTCCATGTAAATTCCATTCTCGTCGTCGTGCCATGCGGGAGGGCGAAGATCTGGGCCAAGCAGCCCACTGTCGGGCCGATTTTTGCGAAAGATGCCTATACCGGCTCACCGTTTAAAGTAAATCGGAAATATGCGGAACGAAAGGGGAACAACTGGATCATCCTCAGTGCGAAGTACGGCTTCATCTTGCCCGACTTCGAGCTTCCTGGTCCGTATGAAGTCACCTTCAAACGGAACTCGTCTGGTCCCGTCTCCACAGAAATACTTAAGCAGCAAGTCGCGATGATGAAACTCGACCAATACGCGGACGTGATTGGACTCGGAGGCAAGGAATATCGAGCCGCAATCGTCGCTGCATTTGAGAGCACTAGAGTTGAACCAACGTTCCCGTTCGCCGGCCTCCCTATCGGCAAGGCGATGCAAGCGACTAAACAAGCGAGTGAACAGTCCGAAGATTCGTAAACGTGTAGTCGACTTCTCGGATTCGATCGGATTTAATATTCTCTTTCCTCAAACAACCTTTATTTGAACAGGGGCAAAATTACGTGGCAAAATTCCTCGATACGACCGGTGTGAACTTTTACTTGCAGAACCTAATCAAGGATGCAAGCGTTCAATTGGTTCTTGTAAGTCCGTACCTTCAGCTAAACGACCGCATTCGTGAGCTGCTGGAAGATAAAAACCGATTGAAGATTGATGTGCGAATCGTTTACGGGAAGGTTGAGCTAAGACCGGACGAGATCACTTGGCTACGTAACCTGGATCTGGTCCGTACCAGTTTCTGCAAGAACCTCCATGCGAAGTGTTACATGAGCGAGCACGGATGTATTGTGACGAGTATGAATCTCTATGAGTTCAGTCAAGTCAACAATAATGAAATGGGGATCTATTTCGATGCTACTGACGATCGACAGCTCTATTCGGACGCGAAGGAAGAGGTCCAGCGAATCCTTCGAGTCAGTGACACGGTGCGGATGTCAGCCGAGCGAGTAGAGGATCCGCCAATCGTTTCAGTTGAGCCAACGCCACTGCCGAACCCTGATTCAAGCGAAAAGAAATACGACAAGTTGACAACTTCGAAACTTGCTAAGCAGATGGGCGTCAAGACCAAGGAACTGTTAGAAAAGTTGATCGCCACGGGACTCGTGGAAGACAAGGACGGCACGCCGTACCTAACCGAAAAAGGTAAAGCTGCTGGAGGCGAATTTCGCACCAGCCCGCGTTTCGGACCCTATTTCATTTGGCCCGCCGACTTGATGGTTTAAAAGAGAGGCTTGACGAGTGCGAATTATTGTCGTTGCTCACAAGCAATTCACTAAAACAATTGCAGCTAAATGAAACGCCGCATTGTATTTAGGGATGGTTTTGCAGATGCCGTCGCAGCTCTTCTTTTCAGTGGCTCGCTTTTGGTGAGCATTCCATGGCCATCGGCAAGGTGATGCAAGCGACTAGACAAGCAATTAATAATTCTGCTAACCAGAAATTGACCGAACATATCCGCGAGTTAGTCGATACCTATGATTTCGCGGCATTGTGGGTAGTTGGTACAAGCCCAGAAATGCTTGCCGGCGTGTGCTCCCTTTGCGGCTTTGCGTTGGACCATTGCGGTATGGCATTTCGGACAGGAGGGGGCGTTTGATTTCGTCGGCAATGGTGGTGGAGCTGGCGAGGTATTTGCCTCGTCGGGTAAAAAACTCGTGATTTGTTGTTGGACTTCTGCGATCGAATAGGTACGAGCGGCTGTGATGTGCAGGATGGACAGGCCAGCGGTCGCGAGTGCTTGATCGAGAAACGCGTCACGATCTTGTCGGTCTTTGCGATCGTGGCTGGCGTCGTCGAGTTCGACGGCCAAGACCGGCTGCATGGTTATCGGGTCGCAGAGCAGAAAGTCGAGGTGCTTGCTGCTGATCTTATTCTCGTATTTGCGGCTCTCGTCGCTTCGCGGAACATACAGCACATCCCATAGTCGCACCTTGTTGTTGATCGAGTAGGTTTGCCCGACCGCTTGTTCAAGAACGCGATAGAAGGCCAACTCGGCGGCTGACAGGAAGTTGTCGCGTACACGGTATGGAAGATCTTGATTTTTACTTCCCGGTCCGGCTCCGCTACCGATGCCCAACAGTTTCAGAAAGATCCCCAGGCAGCCACTTTGTTGCGATCTCGCCATAGTTCATTGCCCTTGCGTCACGTAAAAATTACAGTGATGCAGTCTACCAAATCAAGAGTTCGCCTTGCATCATGGATCGGAGCTACCCTCGATCAAAGCATCGAATGTCAGACCATCGTCTGAATCCGTTTTCTGTGGAACTCAAGCACCGCTGGGTTTACAGCACTCCTTTTTTCGAGAACACTCCGCATGAAGAAATAGCTTATTCCTGACATTCACAACGAACATCTCGGATTGCAGGCTCCGGAAGTGGACTTGGTGATTCATTGCGGTGATGAGTCGACGCATGGCAACAACTGGGGAATGTCCCCGAACCTTGCCGCTTCTTTGATTGGTAACTTTCTCTAGACATTGAGTCCAAGTTAGTCGTGCCAACCAATCAATCGACTGCGGGGGAGCAGAGAATGGTGCAGCGTCGACGCTGTAGTATGAGTTCAATAGCTCTGCATCGCGACGGGGCCTTGCGGGAGAATTTTGGTGTTGGTCTTTTGGGAATTGTGAGTTGCTTCACAACCTTTGGGACGCGGCCTTGGGAGAATGCAATTGCCGCGTTGGGAATGGATTGTTTTGTTTGACCAAACCTGGCGGTCGTTGCTGTCGCTAATTCGAGGTGCCTGAGCCCTGCGGTGGAGTCTTTGGTGTGTTTGGCGTGCTCGGTTGATCGTCGGTGCTTGCTGCGGCCGGTGAGTCTACCGGTTCCGGCGAACTGCTTGGGGTGCAGCCGAGCAACGGAGTGCAAAATAGGATCGCCAACAGGGTACGTTGCAGGGTCTTGAACATCGTTCTTTCCTTCGTGGGTTAAGAAATTCGTTTTATCGGGACAGAGTATTGCGTTCTGTTGTTCCGCCTGTCCGTGAGCTAGCTCACAGAAGCGTTGAAGTCACCAACACGTCGATCGGTCGAATTGGAGTTGATCTGAAATGAGTATTCCGTCCAGATTTATCCGCAGTCTGTTGATTTTCACTTCGTTAACGTTAGCGGCTCTATGGTCGTTGCCGCGTCAGGTTGATCGTGATGACAGCGATCCGTTAAGCGTGCATGTGGTGCAGCTTCGAGGACAAGCCGATGTTGGATTCGACTTGAGCCAAGCAACCATTCCCGTCCAAGAAATTCGCGCCGGGGGACCGCCCAAAGATGGTATCCCTGCCCTGTCCAATCCAATGATGGTCTCGGCCGCCGAAGCGACTTACTTGCGCCCCAACGATCGAGTGATCGGCGTGGTGTCGGGGCGGGAATCGCGTGCTTACCCACTGCCCATTTTGAACTACCACGAGATCATCAACGATCGCATCGGCGAGCTTCCGATCGCTGTGACCTATTGCCCACTGTGCGATTCGGCGGTCGTGTTTGATCGTCGGACTCCGCTTGGGGAACGGGAGTTCGGCGTATCAGGATTGCTGTACAACAGCAACGTGTTGATGTACGACCGATCCAAAACGGAAAGCCTCTGGTCGCAGGTGAAAGGCGAAGGTGTTTCCGGCCCCGGTGCTGGAATGAAGTTGGCCGCGTTGCCGATGGAGCTGACCACGTGGGCCGCTTGGCAGAAACGCAATCCCAACACATTGGTGGTTTCGTCAGAAACCGGCCACAGACGAAACTATCAAACCAGCCCGTACGCTCGCTATTTTCAACAACCCAATCTGATGTTCCCGGCAAAGCCAACCAGCAACGCGTTGCCTTTGAAGGAAACGGTGCTGGGCGTTTGGGACGACGCCAATTCGCTGGCGATTCCGATTTCTGCGTTCGAAGGAAAGTCGACGCAAATCGAAAAGTCTCTTGGCAGCAAAAAGTTCACGGTAGCCTTCGACGCTGATGATCAAACGATTCGAGTCGTCAAAGCCGATCCCGGAATTCAATGGATGAATACGTTCTGGTTCCCCTGGTACGCGTTTCGTCCCGCAACCGAAATTGTGGGACGCTGACCTTAGCTTCGGTATTGTTCCTTGAGAATGGTTAGACGCATCGTAAGCGATACCTGTTAGTCAGCCATGCCGGCGGCTTGCGCCCAATGCTTTCTGCGGGCGGATTTCTTAGCCGGTCGGCGCAAGCGGACCGGAAAATCCATCCTGTTTTCTGTGCGATTGCCGGACGGCTTGCGCCGTTCCGCTAAGAAAGTGGATCGCATTGGGCTCATGCCGGTTATTGCGTCGGCAGCTACCCTGTTGCTGGATTTCAGTTCATCCTTCTCCGGCAGCTTCGAACGCATATGAGGGTAGCTGCCAGTTGTGAGGCCGCCGGGGCAAGCCCGGAAACGGAACTCTTTCGGAAGCCTGCGGGCTAGCAGCGTCGACGCAACTAATCCCAAGCCGCTTCGTAACCGAGGGACCGGGAACACTGTCTGCAATCCCTCGCTTACGCGGCGGGTTGGGGGGGCGCGATGCATTGCCGCACAGCAGCAACCCCACTTGGAAACCACCGTCTGGCGACGGTAGCTGCGCTCGCCAGAGCGTGGACAGACAAGGGTGGTTCTGTCGCCCGCTGGGCTTTCCTTTTCGCGATCCCCACTCCGGCGGCTCGCGCCGCCGGCAAGTATCTGCCGCCCTCCGGGCTACGTGTTCACTCGGCCTCATGTAGACTCGTCGACTGCTGCATACCCTTCATTTATAGATTTCACGTCCCGAGCGAAAGGCTACAAACTTTCTAGGCTTCCGATTCAATCGATGGGACGTGACGCGAACAACAAGTAGGTTAAGAACATTTCCTGTCTGGCTAACGATCGACAGCTGTCAGGCAATCCGCATCCGCCGGTTGATGTCTTGCGATCGTATTCGCTGGTGTGCAGGATCGGCAGCTCGGCCTAAAGATCAAAGAATTCGGCATTCGTATGAATAGGCTCCAACAGCATTGTGCTGCGTCTGTTCAGTAGACTGCCGTGTAGTTGGGAGGGACTTTGTATTCGGAGCTGTAGGTGTGCACTCGATTCGTCTGTTCACCTTGCATGGTCACCAGCGGCATTCCTGCGCGGCACCAATCTAGGATACTACCTTTAAAATTCTGGGCGATAAAACCATCCGCAATCAGTTTCTTTGCATACTTTTCGGACCGATATCCGATCGTGCAGTAAACGATGATCGTTCGGTTGCGATACTCTGCTTGATTCTTTTCAAACTGCTCTTGCGTGATCGCTCCAGGGATCATTGACACTTGGTACTCTTCGGGGGCCCTTACATCCAGGATCAGATACTGTTCATTGATTTTGTAAAGTTCCTCGGGCTGCTTCGCGTTCAACTTCTGCAATTGCTGGACCGTCACTTCCGGAACCGCCGGGGATCCGAAAAAGAACTTTCCGAATTGTGCAACCAAAATTGTTGGGATCGCAACAAAGAGCAGCGCGGCGACACTGATAGCGAACAGACGTGGCACGAGGAACCTCAACAAGGAAGGAAAGCTTTCAGGCAACGGGATACTACAAGCAGCATCCGGGTGGTCGCAACCCATTCGGAATGCTGCCCCGAAAAGTGAATTCGGCGGAACCATTTTCCCAGGTGGTGAGATTGGTCACGTTGACGCAGGATTTTTCGAATGCTGGATTTTATACGTCATTCGTTCGATCTTGTTCCTGCAATGCATCTTCAAGCTGAGCCACAAAGTGCCCGAGATGCGTTTCGATGGCTATTCTTAAATACTGCTACCGAGCTTTGATTCTATCGCTGTTTCGATTCGTTCGCGTGCGGACTTAGATAGTCGGGCTAGCCCGATCTCTCGGGCTAAGGCTAAGGCCGGATCTTCGCTGTCAAGTAGGTGCCTTTCTGATTGAATGAGGCCGAACAACTCTTGGATGGGGATTTCGTCCAATCGTCGCCGCTCGTCACCCTTACCGGCGTATCGAAATGGTATAGATTGATCCGGATTCTCATTGGCCCATAGGAAATTTCCCGCAGATTCTTTCGTTTTGGTGAGCTCTGGTATCGTAGCCATGATGCGTTGCTTGATCTTTGCTGCGGTGCGAGCAAACCCGTGAACGCGTGCAATCCGTTTCGCGACCAAGTCGTCGCGAACAGGCCCTTCAGCGTCCACCACGGCCAGCGCCATTTGTCGGATGGTCTCCGTATAGCTTTCGTCGAAGAATTCTGCTTGGCGATCGGTTGCGTCTTCGAGCATGAGAGGTTGATAGAGCTTTCGTTCACTCGATGTACGGCACTTAGATGTTTCCGACGTTGATTTTTGTGCGTCTCTATTTTCCGACACGAGTGATATTTCAGTAGCGGCAGCGAACACTTCTGATCTATCGGGGATCTCTTGAGGTTGTTGCGGTTCGTTTGCAGGTTCGTCCGAATCCGAGTCATTAAACTGCGTGGTATCATCTGGGAGCAAATCGCTGACTGCGTTAGTTTGGGGAGCGTTCTTCGGGAGGGGGGGGATTTCGTGCTTGGACGCTTCCAGCAGTTTCTCTAGCTCCTGCTGTAGTGCATCAATCGCCGTGTCAGGATCGTACCACCAATCCGTTGACCAAACTCGAGCAATATTCCAACCCAGGTTCTCTAAAACAAGTTGACGTGTTTTGTCGCGGTCGCGTGCAACTGCGGAACGGTGATAGGTCGCTCCATCGCACTCGACGCCAGCCAAGTATGCACCAGGTCGATCAGGATGGATCACGCCTAAGTCGATTCGGAATCCAGAAACACCAATTTGTGGTTCAACCTGCCAACCACGTTCAATGAGTGCTTGGGCAACAGCTTCCTCAAGGGGGGATTCATAATCGCCCACCGAACCTTCGTTCTGTTCGGCGATCGACTGGAAGCCACGATGTGCGTAATTCAAGAACGACTTTAAATCGTGGACTCCTCGTGCTCCTGAGCGTTCCGCGCGAAGTTCATCGGGTAGGAAGGATGCGTAAACACAAAGTGCCACGCGCGCACGTGTAATCGCGACGTTTAAACGTCGCTCACCGCCGGTGCGATTAAGTGCTCCGAAATCGACAGGGAACTTTCCGGTTATGTCTTTTCCAAAAGTGATCGAAAAGTACATCACGTCACGTTCGTCGCCCTGCACATTTTCCAGGTTCTTAACGGCAGTCGGTTCGATTCGTTCGTCTGAGAAAAACCATTCTAATTCTGGTGAATTCCGTAAAGCCTCATCTAGCAAATCTTGAATCAACGTCTGCTGTTGACTGTTGAATGTGACCACACCATAGGTCAGTCGCTCTTCCTCCGATTTTTGCATGCATCGCTTCATACGAACCACTAATTCATCGACGATGGCATCCGCTTCTTTGCGATTTGAGCGACTCTTGCCGCGATCATAAATACCATCCGCAACATGAACCAATGAAACACCCCGCTCTTCCGAATGAGCTGCAGGGAAAGTGACCAATTCGTTGTTGTAATAGTGCCAATTAGAAAATGCGATTAAGGATTCATGACGACTGCGATAGTGCCAATTCAATTGCAAGGTTGGCAGACCGGACGCTTGTGCCTCGTCCAGGATGCTCTCAAGATCCTTCTCACACTCGTCAATTTCGTCATTTTCTTCGTCGTCTTCTGTTTTCCCAAAGAAGTTTGTAGGCGGAAGTTGTTTCGGATCGCCAACGATAATCGTCTGCTTTCCCCGGGCGATGGCCCCGATAGCGTCCCAAGTCGGAATTTGTGATGCTTCATCAAACACGACGACGTCAAATAATTCTTGGTCTGTCGGTAAGTACTGTGCAATGGATAGTGGTGACATCATCAAGCAAGGTGCCAGTTTGTTAAATGAATTTGGCATCCCTGAGATCATTTCGCGAATCGACTTGCTCGGGCGTTTCAGCCCCATTTGATGTCGCAACAGTCCAAGTTCCGACTTTCGTGGTACATCATTGGAGTTAGGCAGGTCATGGTAGATCGCCTGTTTCGCGCGTGGTGCAGCCGCTTGGCGTGCAAGTTCATCCAGTCTGCAGAATTCTCGAATGGTCTCTTCGTGTTGCACACGCCCAAACGTCCGTAGGGAATCAGATTTATCCACGGCAATAGGAAGCCACCATCGGGCATAAGCCAATCGGAACTGTTCTGATAAGTCTTTCGAATTAGTATCGCCGCTGACCAGTGAGTCGCAAAACGAGTTCAGTCCGAGACTCTTCGCACGGTTTGTTGCGGCCGTCCACATAACCCATTGCTTCAGCATTTTTCGGTTGTTTAGAACGCGTTCAGCCTGCTCCAACGCATCGTTAGCCATGCGGGTTGTTTCGTTCGACGCTGGAGTTATACCAGCGATTTTCGTATAAGCTTTCCACGCATTACCGAGCGTTTTTGCATCTTGCTGAAACTTTTTGACATGCTTGACACGTTCATCGGCTGTGGCTTCTATCACCCGCTGCAGGCTATCATTGTCCAAGCCGATTGTGCGCGATGCGTCGCGAATTCGCAGTGCTGCTTCGAGTTCTGTCTCGAGTGCCGAAGCGTCCTTGTCAACCTTCTCAGTTAGCGTTTTCTTCAGGCCAAGTGATTCAAGATTCTCTCGTAGCAATACCTTGGTCTTTTCCAGTCTCTGCCCCGGTGGATACAGCCTTTTAGCCGCATCCCGAATCGTCTTTAAGGATCCTCTCGAAGCCTTCGCTACGGTTTCAAGCAGCCATCCGCTTTCCTTTATCTTCGTGCGTATTCTTTCTGCGGTCTGCAGCGCTAAGTCCAAACCCGAAGGATTTTCTTGAACGATCGATTGAAGGTCATCAGGTAAGCCAAGAGACAATAGGTTTTCATTCAACGTGGAGATGTGATCGCGTTGCTCACAAAGGAGAGATAGATCCAGTTCTGGGTTCGGTTCTCCGTTGGGGGACATGGTAGACTTAAGTCGTTTCACAACCGCTTTGGTTCGCAGGGTTGAAAGCGGCCAGAACGAACTGTTCGCTTTCTGCCATTCCGATTCTATTTCTTCAAGTTTGATTTTTGCAATCAACACCGGATCAAACTGTCGAGCCGTTAGTGCTCTAGCCGTTTCATCTCGCAGTTCCAGTAACCTTTTGCGTTCGGCAAGAAGGTTAGGCAAGGTGTCAAAATTTGTGTGGAAAACCAGTGCGTCTGGTGGTAGGTCGCCCCGTACGACTGTGTTTGCCAGTCGATAGAGTGCTGGACGAGTCGATTCGGGGACGTCGGAGGTTTCTTCGCTACCAAGCAACGCTGCGAACTTCATGACTACCGAGTTCAGTTCGCGTTCTGCGGAATCGTATTGATTAAGCAGATGACTTCTCTCGTCCAATTTTGACTTTAATGATTCAAGTTCATCGTTAAGCAGTAACTCACTTGGCGGAAGACGCTCGGCTGCTAGTTCTTTGGTGAATCGATAGACCGCTTGAAACTGCTTAGCAACAATGTCATCTCCAAGCGAAAGCCCGAGTGATGTCGAAAGCGCCGCAACCGAATCCGATAGGACAGTCGAAGCGTGCTTTAGTTCGTCGCAACAGGATAGAAAGTCAGTCTCCCATCCCATCGACCATTCGCTAGCGCAAACTCGCCCAAGATTTGCACTTTGGGGCAATGCTGACCAAGCGATCGACAAATCTTCGACACACTGGTGCAGCGCCTTATATTCATCGCGATCATGGATCGTCGTTCGCGGCCAATCTAGTTGAACGGCAGGAAATGAACGATCACGGACACTCACGCCCATGGCGTCGTAAACGGTCCAGCCATTCTCGTGGGTGGCATGAATTGCCTGAACGTAAGCATTCAGTTCGTCACGCCGAATCTTTAGACGTTCACTTACTTCTAACCAATTGTCTTTGGTTGGACGCTCTCTTCGCTTCCAGGACGCCTCAAGCTGGGCTAGCATCCGCCGGCGTTCTGCCTTGTTGGAATGCAACTCAACACAGCAGTCGCCTAAACCGTGTTCCTTCAATCGTCGATGCACGACGTCAAGAGCCGCTGTTTTTTCGGCAACGAACAATACCGTTTTGCCAACGGATAAACACTGCGCAATTAGGTTCGCTATCGTCTGGCTCTTGCCGGTACCGGGCGGGCCGACAATCACCAAATCATGGCCTTCCGATGCGGCCATCACGGCGGCCAATTGCGACGAATCCGCTGGTAACGGGTGCACCACATCTACCGGTCGGTAACGCGTGTCGATCTCGAATGGTTTCGGCATCGGTGAACCCACATCCGACGAAAATGCCTTGTCTGGGTCTCGAACCAAATGGCGAACTACGCGATTTTTTTCCAGTTGATCGACGCGTTCAGCTAGGTCTTTCCACATCAAGTACTTCGCGAATGAAAATGATCCGACTGCTACTTCTTCGACTACTTCAAACCCTGGAATGTCACGCACGGCACGTCGAACGCGTCCAAGTACTTTGGGGACATCCACGCCGCTATCGTCGGTCGGTAGGTCTGATTCCAAATTCGTTAAATCGCAGTCGAAGTCTTTTTTTAGCAACTGCAACAGTGTTGCGTTGAATCGAACATCGTCATCGTGATGGCTGAGGTGAAACGGCGATGAAGCACTACGGCGAGTCAATTTGATGGGGATAAGCAGCAAAGGAGCCCGATAGGTACTCGACGTAGAAGCCTGTTGTTTCCAACGCAAAAAACCGACCGCGAGATACAGAGTATTGGATCCGCCCTCTGCGAGATCGTTTTTCGCCTTTCTGAATAGGGTGGTCAGACGCCGATCAAGGTCGTTTGCTCCAAGTTGGCAGGCAATTTCGTCGCGTGCCAATGCCTCTCTCGCAAACTCTCGATCGACGTCCTTTTGAGTTCGGTCTTGGAAGAGCTTGGAATCTCGGTCTGCCACTTGATTCTCGTCGACCAGTGATACTAGCCGCAGTCGTCCGCCGCTAGCCAACCGGTCTTCCAAACGCGAAACATCAGGGCACAGCACCGGTACGGTTTGCTTGTTCGTTTTGAAATTCAGCAGACGATTCCGTAGCGATAGATCCAGGAGTTTGCGTTGCCAGCGATCGATGCGGCCCGCTGGTGTTTGCGGAATTGGATCGTCGTCTATTGTTGGTGTCTTAAACCCAGGCGAAGCTGGCAACGGCAGAGGGCCATTTTCACTGGCTTTCTCTATCACCTCTGACCGCTTGCCGTGAGACGCGAGCGGGCGGACCTGTGACATGCGAGCGCGCGCTACGTCGATCGCTGCGACGAACTCGTATTCCTTTGCCTCACTGATTGCGTCGACCGCCACGGCTACGGCATCGTTGAACATCGCGGGAGGCCGTTGAGTAACCATGGTTGTCTCAAATACGACGAACTCTTTCGCAACGTAAGCTTTGCGCAACTCACTCGGATCCGTTGAAATCCGTTTCGACAGCGATTTGTCGATCAGCCAGACACCGACAAAGCAATGGCCTTGTACCATTACCAAAACAGCGTTCAACCCGATCGCTTCCAGTCCAGCAGCAAACAGGAGGGTTGAGTCCAAGCAAGTCGCCAAACCATCGGCCAACACTGCCGATACTCTTCTAGTTTTCTGTCCAACTCGTTCAAAACTGCTTGGTGGATTGGCATAGGTCAGCGCTTTCTCAGCGACTGCCGACCACAATGCTGCAGTTAGCAGATAAACGCGGTTCGGGTCGTCTGATTGGTATCCATCTAACGCTGGCGAATGGCCATGAAGCTGCATTGAGGCTGCGGCCGACTTTAGCAATGGTGCAAGTGCCGGATCATTTGGGGTTACAAAGGCTGGCAGTAATTCGCCCATTGCCGTCACACCACCCCATTCATCGCGAGCGAGTACTCGCAGTTCATGATGGGTTGCTGTTAGCTCATCGTCGCCCCTGAGTATTCTAAACGCAAGCGTGCCACGAATCGCTTCGTCCAGTCCATCCAGATAATCGGCCTGAATTTGGATGTCAATGTTTTTGATGCAAACTTCACTGTTGGCACCGACCCGGTCAATGCTCCATACATGATTTGAAACAAACGCAGGATTCGCAGTCAGTTCAACCTTGAGTGACGCCAGATCTGAATCTGTGGAATTGACGACTTTTAACTCACGTAACAATGGCACTGCGTTCTGCCAAGCCGCATAATTGAAACACTCTTCAGCGACGACTTCAATCGAGCAGGAACAAGGACTGTCCAGTTCATTGTCGCTTGCGTTTTCGCTTTGTTGCTGCCCGCCGTTGTGCTTACTGTCTGTCATGCCGCGATCATTGCCCTAAGAAATCCAAATGCTGGTCGAATCGTTGGATAAGTATAGTCGATGAGATCTTTCATTGGCCCAAATCGGCAAAACAACATTTGAAAAGAAGGTATCCGAATCACAGTGTTAACTTGAAAGGCAGAAGCCGATCAACATTCGTTTCTTATTCGTGGACGTGCGAGGTAAGTTGGTAAAAGGCCAAGAAGACTAAGTCACTGAGAAATCGAGTGAAGACGGTAGGGAAGGCTCAGTTAGCGCAGGTTGTTGGACTTGCAGATTGAGGTTGGCTTTGATTTTGTTGCGGATGACGATTTATGAATTTGTGGTCTTTAGTAAGGCGGGGCAAGCCGTCGAAAGCCGTGAAAGAGGACGACTAGAAGGAACAGTAGATTGCGAAGTAGGACTCCGAGCGGATTGATGGAGGGAGGCTTTGTGCCAGTGGTCGGATTTGCATCGATTGAGGCGGCCAGCGATTCGCCGAGTGAACGCATCCATGTTACGCTCCGCGGCCATTCGCACAGGCCATCGATCCACTCTTCGGGAATATTCCCTTCCCCGCCCTCACGACCGACGCCTGCTCCAACAATGCCACCAACGATCGCGGCGGTCGTGTCGGCGTCGCCTCCGCAGCGGATGATGGTGGCGACAGCTTGGCGAAAGTCTTTGGGGTGTGCTAGCCAAGCATGGATCGCGACTGGAACTGTGTGGTAGGTGTATCCGGTGACGCCTTTGCCCAGCCCCAGACCTTGTGCAAAGTCGGGTGTGGATTCTCCAGTTCGGATGCTCTGGTCCGCTTTGCGAAGCAGATCCGTTAATTCGACTCCTTCGTTGCCGACGGCTTCGGCAACTTGCTCGAGCCATAGATTCGCGTCTGCGGTTTCGTTATCCCTTGAGTGCTTCGCTGCCAACGCTACGGCGATTGCTCCGTATTCGGCTTTCGGATCACTGTGCGTCAGCCGTGAAGATGCTCGCACCATATGCAGCAATAACGTACAATCGTCGATCGCCGCACCAAAAACCGCGGCTCGCATCGCTGGGCCGTTGCCTGCAGAAAAGACTCCGGCATTTTGTGGTTTTGCTCCTAGCCATAATTTGATCCCCGAACGAGCGGTCGCTTTGCCAACGCCCGCCGGAAACGCCAAGATCCACCACCGCAATCGACTGGCGAAACGTTTGGTGAAGATATCAACGTCGCCGTTAGCTTCAATCAGCGACTGAGCCACCATGCATGTGTGCTCGGTGTCGTCGGAAATCATCCCGCGACCAAACAGGAATCGGTAGCGATCGGGCGGCCCAAGTAATTTAGGTGCCCTTTGCGATGAAACGCCTTCGTAGGGCAACCCCAACGCATCGCCGACCGCGGTTCCTAGGATACATCCGACAATGGCTTCACGTTTTGAAACTTTGTTCATGTGTTCATGAATTCAGCGACATTAGACTTTTGATGACCCGGTTAACACGACTCTGGAGCGAACCGGAGAGTTTGATAAAGTCGATATTTCGGCGAATGAGATCCGATTCAATCTTCATCTGGAAATTCGCGCGGTGCACTTCGCCACTGCGATCCCATGTGTCATCATACGGGATGTCTGTGTCGCAAACAAAGCAGAAACGATATCGATCACGACATGAGTCCGCCAACTCTGCCACCGTTGGGTGCGCCTTGCCATGATAGTCAAGAGAGAATTGATACGTGGTAGTCGCATCGGTATCGACAAACAGATAGCGGTTCGCATTCGCTATGATCTGGTCCTCACGTTCGCGATGCCCGACCGCGATCTCCGCGAGCTGCTCCAGCGTTAACCGGCGGTCGACGTGATGTGACTCCCAATACTCGCGACCGAACTCCGGTACCCATTTCGTCTTTAAGCGTTTAGCTAATTCACGAGCGATCGTTGTCTTGCCCGTCGAAGGGGCCCCGAGAAATACGATCTTTGTCACTAGGTCACTGTAGACGATGGTTTCCAAGTAGTCGCGGAAACGATAGGGGGCTCGGCGAATTGTAGTTGCGGAAATAGGAATTTGCTTTCGATCGTCATCAACGCGGCAGTCAATCGCCCCCAACGCCTGACTCACGTGATGCCCATAAAATTCACTACTGTAGAAGTGCGTGACGTCTCGGCCTTTCAAAAGTTGACGCAGATAGGCGTCATGGAGCGAGGTGATTTCGGGGGTATTGCCCACAACGGTTGGCCCATCCTTCGCCAGGAGGACCTCGACGCTCGGATACAATTTCCTGATCCAACCGGCTCGCGTTTCCAGCAGAACGGGTGTGACTTCGGGTGCGTCGTAGATCACTACGATGGTGTGGTCGTTCTCGGCAATTGCTCGCTCAATAATCAATTGATGCCCGCGATGCAGCGGTGCATATTTACCTAAGGTCAGTCCTAAAGTCATGCCGCGACCTCGTTCGTTCTTTGCTTCGCCAGCTGCTTCTTCCAAATCACTAATCCAACACTGGCTAGGATCATAAACGTAATGTAGAGCACCGCAGTCGCATTGAGCTCTTTTGTGAAATAGACCCAAATAGCGACGACATCGACGCAAATCCAGAAGCCCCAGTTTTGAACGTATCGTCGAGCGAGCAAGATCTGCGCAACAAGACTTGCCACTGTTGTGAACGCATCGGGATAAGGAAGCGAGGCATCCGTCCACAAGGCCATCGCCAACCCGAGTCCGATGGTTCCAGCTGTCGTTACGGCAAGCCAGCAGCCGAGCCATGGAATCGCAAGCGACTTAACGACTAGGTTCCGATTGCCAGCATCTACTCGGGTCCAGTGATACCAGCCATAGAACTGTAGGAAAACGTAGATCACATGCAGCAATAAATCAGAATATAGTTTTGCATTGTAAAAAATGATGATGAACAGCAAGACCTGAATGAGTCCGGTCGGCCAGCACCAAACACTCCGGCGGATCGTCAGTAAAACGCACAGGAATCCAAATCCGGTCGCGGTAAGTTCGATTAAGTTCATCACGACACGTTTCCCGGAATCCTGAGTGCCCTTGCAGACGTTTGGAAAAAACTGGACCAGAGTCTGTTGTTTTCTGGTTTCCGTCAGTGCATGTTGACGTCGCCGGAGATTCTAAATCAAAAAGGTCCGTTGGGGAGTGCTCCGCTGTAGGCCGTTTTCATGTGAGGGATGTTTCGTGCGTATCGGTTAACGTGTTGGGTTTGATGCGATAGATGATGTCGTTGATCAGGTTGGTGATTTTGTGAGTGGAGTGGAAGATGAGGGGATGTTCACTCGATTTGTTTACTCGGTTGCGATTCGTGCTTGTATTTGTATTTAGGGGACTGGTGTCCTAGACGAAAACATCTGTCTTGGAAAGACAGAGCTACGGTTGGACAGATCTAGGCCTACTGGTTTACGGCAAACTTTAGGATTCGGATTGCGTTTCCTTGGCTGGATTCGTTCTTTGTTTTGGCGACTCGGATTTCGATCTGATGTTTGCCTGGCTCTAGATCTGCATTCAGCATCACCGTGCGTGGATAGTGCAAGCCCTTGCTGTAGTGATGGTATAGGTCTAGCGTTCGAGGTTCGCCTCTGTCGATGGAATATTCGACTGCCCCGGCATCGGGACCGGCTAGGACGAACAAACCGATTCCTGTTCCGTTGAACTCTAGCGTGCACTGTGAACCGACCTCGGTGCTGCACAGCAGTTGCATGTCGCTAAACCTTGCTCGCTTGGATCCTGGCAAACTCGCCCAGTCCGGTTGGTGGACGACCCAGCCGTTGTCAAGTTTTGCCGCCGCGGGAGGCAGCATCTTTCCTTTTGCATAGCTGTTCTTGTCGATCTGCCTTGCCGAGCGATGCGATTTGCTGCGGGGGTGATCTGCGATGGGACTCGACCATGTTGCATCGAACAGATCTTTGATCATATCGGCCGCAAGCCGGTTGCCTGGATCTTTGGGGTGCGTGCCACCGTACGCTTCCCAGGTCAACGAGCCCGCCGTGATCCGCTCGGCCACTTCTCGAGCCAGGTCGATCGATGCGACTCCGTAGTGAGCGGCCACGCGTTCGTGGGCACCGCTACTGGTTGGCGTTTCGCCGTTTTGCAATTTTTGCAGCATCGGTGGATTCACAAAGTGGGTGACCACCATGTCCAATTGTGGAAGGGCCGTTCGGGCATGTCTGAGGATCCCTTCCATTCCGCGAATGCATTCACGCTCGGCGTGTGCCGCATCCTGATCGTCGTTCACCGCGAATTCGATGAACAGCAGGTCCGGTTTCGCAGCAAGAACGTCCTCGGCGAGTCTAAAGGCACCCGTTGTGGAACATGTGGAGCTGATCCCGGCGTTGATGAACGTGAATTCTGTTTCTGGGAACCGAGCTTGCAGGTCGGCCTGGACCATCACGCGGTAGCCGTCCATTTCGGTGATCGATCCGCCAATGAACGCCACCGTCCCTTTCTTGTTGTTTTCGAAGGCATGCCGAGAGAAATCAAAATGGCTTCGATAATGGACGTTTGAAGATTTGGGCAATGCGATCGCAGGCGGGTTTTGTAGGTATCCCAACGACTGCAAGAAGGTGTGCATTCGCGAGACGGTCAGGGGATAAAACTCACCCGGTTCGCCTCCTCGGCCGTAATTAAAGAAACCGTGAGTGGCGTGTGGGTAGCTGGCCAATTCGCAGCGGTTGCCCGCTTGTGTTGCCAGTTCCGTGTACCGCTTTGCCGTTTCAAAGGGAACGGTCGTGTCGGCTTCGCCATGAAAGATCACCGTTGGCGGTAGGCCGGAACGAATGTGGTGAATCGGTGAGATGCGCTCCGGTGGGACGCCAGTACGTGTGGCGATGTCAGCGAACTTGTCGACTCCATCTTCGTTTTGACCCAAACGGATCTCCTCGAAAGGTGCCAAAAGCAAGGCGGGGTTGAACAGTGCCAATGCGTTGGGCACGCTGCTAGTTTGTTTTGATGCCGGCTCGGTTGCCGGCTGGCTTAGCGGCGCTACCACGCCTAGGCAGGCAGCCAAGTGCCCGCCAGCGGAGCCTCCGCCGGCGGCGACGCGATTGGGATCGATCCCCAGCCGTTTGGCATTGTCACGAACCCAGCGAATCGCGGATTCAGCGTCTTCGAGTGATTTGTCCGCCAAGGTTCCGTGGCGTGAGCGGACGCGGTAGTCGGCGGTCATCGCGACCATTCCCTGTGACGCCAGATACCGGCAATGTCTTTCGAATTGAGCTGGATTGCCTGTCGTCCAGCCGCCACCAAAGAAGAACACAATCGCAGGACGCGAATCACTGGCCTGATGATCAGGTGGATCAAAGATCCACACTTTCATTTCCACGTCGTCAATCGTCTTGTACGTTTCCGCTCGCGCATCATCGAAGCTGGGCGGGTAACCGACCGATTGGCCGAACGCAGGCGATGAAAGAAGACACATCGTAAGCAGGACAACAATTCGATTCATGGTTCGCGACTGCATGGAGTAAGGGCACGTTTCGGGGAAGTCGCCTCATTATGACAGATTGTAGTTCGGTGGATGATGTCGATTGGTAAGGTCCGTAGTAAACGCCGAATCGTTCGTTCTCTTTTTTAGCGGAACGGCGCGAGCCGTCCGGCATGTGGTGTGTTGGGTGCTTGTGCCGGAACGGTATCGCTGTCGCTCTTTGGTCCGGCCTACTCTGCTTTCTTAGCGGAACGGCGCGAGCCGTCCGGCATGTGGTGTGTTGGGTGCTTGTGCCGGAACGGTATCGCTGTCGCTCTTTGGTCCGGCCTACTTTGCTTTTTTAGCGGAACGGCGCGAGCGGTCCGGCATGTGGTGTGTTGGGTGCTTGTGCCGGAACGGTATCGCTGTCGCTCTTTGGTCCGGCCTACTGTGTTTTTTTTAGCGGAACGGCGCGAGCCGTCCGGCATGCGGTGTGTTGGGTGTTTGTGCCGGAACGGTATCGCTGTCGCTCTTTGGTCCGGCCTACTTTGCTTTTTTAGCGGAACGGCGCTAGCGGTCCGGCATGTGGTGTGTGGCATGTGGCATGTGGCATGTGGTGTGTGGTGTGTGGTGTGTGGTGTGTGGTGTGTGGTGTGTGGTGTGTGGTGTGTGGTGTGTGGTGTGTGGTGTGTGGTGTGTGGTGTGTGGTGTGTTGGGTGTTGGGTGTTGGGTGTTGGGTGTTGGGTGTTGGGTGTTGGGTGTTGGGTGTTGGGTGTTGGGTGTTTGTGCCGGAACGGTATCGCTGTCGCTCTTTGGTCCGGCCTACTCTGCTAAGGAAGAATTGACTTTCGACGCTAGCGGTCCGGCATGCGGTGTGTTGGGTGCTTGTGCCGGAACGGTATCGCTGTCGCTCTTTGGTCCGGCCTACTTTGCTCGGTTTTCAGGTCACTTGGTTGAGCTTTGTTGGTCTTTGTAAATCCACACCATTCGATCGATGAACCAGAGTTTGCCTAGCATGGATACTGCCAATCCGAAGAGTGTGGCGGCGACGTTTAACCAAATTAGGCCGCCCACGAAAATGAGTGTTCCTAAGCCAGCGATGATGGTGAGCACACGTGCGACGCGGATATGATGATCGGCGATGGAGCCAGGTTTATTCGCCAACCAAATCCGTTCGCCTAGCACACCTTGCGACATCCAATTGTCGACGGATTTGGGCCGCGGAAAAATCCGCGGGTTGATCCAAATCCAGGCGATAAGGATGGTAATAGGAATGAGCGACCACCATCCAATCCAGACTCGACTCCAGATCGCGATGGCGAGCATTGGCAAGATTGCGACACGGCTCCAACCACTCCACGGGTTCGCATGCCGCTCCCAGACGGAATCATTCATCCCCATCGCTCGTTCGGTGGCTCGGCCCAATTGATTCATTTGGGTTCCACCAATAGATGCCCTTCGGTCACGGTCACCGCTTTTCCTGAAAGCTTGACGCGGTCTCCGGCGAGTTGGCAGTGAACGGTTCCACCTCGTGGCGACGCTTGGTGGCCGACGAGGGAAGTTTTGCTAAGTCGGGACGCCCAAAATGGTGCGAGGAAGCAGTGGGCGGATCCGGTGACGGGATCTTCGTTGATCCCACAACGCGGGGCGAAGAAGCGTGAAACAAAATCGATGTCCGGTCGTTGGCTGGGGGCTGTGACCATGACGCCGCGGGTCTGGATTTGCTGGAGTGCATTAAAGTCAGGACGCAGGTTTTCCACGGTGTCGGCTTCCTCGTAGATGACAGCCAGATCAAATTTGGTTTGCAGCATTTTAACATTAGCATCTCCGGTGCCGAGTGCGGCATTGAGACTTTGGGCGATCGACGCGTCGACGTCTTGCTGTTCCTGCGTCGCCGGAAAGTCCAACGTGATCTGAGAGCCAGAACGCGTGCATGATAATTCGCCGCTGAGCGTTTGGAACCGAATCGGTTCATTGACATCAGCTCGCCCTTGTTCGATCAATATGTGCGAGGCAGCCAGAGTGGCGTGACCGCAAAGATCGACTTCGGTTGTTGGTGTGAACCAGCGAAGATGATACGAGTTCGGTTCACCCGCAGGAACAATGAACGACGTTTCCGACAGGTTCATTTCAGCAGCGACCATTTGCAACCAACCGTCGCTCGGGTAGTTCTCCAAAATGCAGATGGCAGCAGGATTGCCGGTGAACGGGCGATCCGCAAAGGCGTCGATTTGCCAAATGGGAATACTCATAGTGGCCTTGTGAGAGAAAGCTAACGGACGGCGTGATAAGCGGAAAGACGCCGAGGTCTGCGCCCTGGTTCACTGATAAAAGAACGAAATTTCGTTTGTATTGATTTGGATAGGAATCAATCGATGCAGTGGGCTCCGGGAAGTTCGCCCGATCCCGTAGGATGGTGCGGTTCATTTTACGCGCGGAGTATTTGAAACACCATGAGTGACTATCCCTACAACTTTGACGCGAAGATCGTGAAATACGGTTTCGGGAAAATTGTCTTTTCGGTCGTCTACGTACCGAAAGAAATCACCTCGCAGCTGGATTTTAGCAAATCAAAGCGGTTGCGGATTGACGGCGAGATCGAAGGCATCCGCATCGAAGCGGCTTTGATCCCGACGAAGGGGAAATGGTATTTGATGGTTGCAAGGAAACTGCAAAAGCTGTGCGGCGTATCGCTTGGCGACCGCGTTTCGGTTTCTTTTGACATCGCGGATCAAGACGCGATCACGGTGCCGATGGAGTTGCAGTTTGCGTTGGAGGCCAACGATGTGGCTCGTGAAGTCTGGGATGGTTGGACAGCGGGTAAGCGTCGCGGGTTCTGTTACCGAGTCGATTCGGCAAAGATGGTCGCGACACGCGAACGACGTGTCGAAGAAACAATCGATTTCTTGTTAAGTGAGAAGCACAAGCAGATGACCGATGCGGACAAAGCACGTCTGATCGAACGGCTCGATTCGCTTGTGATGGCTGCGATTCCCAAGGCGACAAAGGTCCCGAAGTACGGCGGGACGCTTTACACGTTGAAGCCTGAAGAGAAAGAAGCCCAGTTCTGTGGTCTGTTCGCCTACAAGGAACACGTGAAGTTGTCGTTTGCACAGGGGACGTCGATTGAAGACCCCGATGGTTTATTAGAAGGTGGCGGAAAGTTCCGGCGACACCTGACGTTTAATAGCTCGGATTGCGTCGACGTGAAAGTTGTTAAACGTTTCGTTAAGGCAGCAGCGAAGCTGGGGGCCGGTTAATCAGGCCGAGTGAACATGAGAAAAAGTTGTCGCGATCTGGACGGTTTGAGATAGCGCGAAGCGCCCTGCTCTTTCGGTTGCTCGCTTACGCAGCGGGTTAGGCCGCTGGTGACAAACCTCGCTTACCTTTCTTTACAGCATGATGCATGCCCACCGCAGGGTTGGGTGGTCTATCGCGGTGGAACACTCTCTTTCAGGCCATCGAAATACACTTTCCAGCTCAAATGATCTCGGCCGGCAGCCTCCGTAAAGTGGCTTGGGTTGTTCACTTCGCCGTTGCGGATGCCTTCGTAGATTCCCGCGATCACGTTGCCCATGAATTCGCCAAGTTCGGCGATTCGATCTTCGCGATATTCCTGGACCGACATCGAACGGTATTTCAAATCGGTGCCAAAGGCGGTATTCATGTATTCGGTTAGTTGCTGTTGGGTGATCGCCTCGCCATGCAAATTATAAGTTTGGCCGTCATGTTTTGATTCCGCCATCATTCGAGCGTAAGCGTATGCGAGTTCGGAACGCGTTGTGTAGCCGCACTTCCCGTCGCTCGCACAATTCGCAATTTCGCCTCGTTCGATGTACGTTGCGATGTAGTCAACATCCGGTTCAATGTAGATCCCGTTGCGTCCGATCACCCAGGCGAGCCCACTTTCGCGAACATCTTGTTCGGTTTGCCGGTTGCTCTGGACGATCGGTGAAAAAGCGGTGTTCTGTTCCGCACCCTGGATGCTGGTGTAAACGATCTTACGGACTCCGGCCTGCTTTGCGGAGTCGATGACGTTGCGATGCTGTTGGATCCGCTTGTCCGGAGCGTCCATGCCGGAAATGAGAAGCAAAGTATCGACACCGCACAGCGATTCTTGAAGGTCACGACGCGACGTGTAGTCACCGGGACGTATTTCGACGCCGAGCGATTCCGCTTTGCTGGGCGTGCGGGCGAGTCCGATGACGTTGTCCGTGCCGACGATTTCAGCCGTAGCAAGGACAATTTCTGATCCAAGCTGACCGCTCGCTGCGGTGATTGCGAAGGTGTTTTTCGTAGACATTGTTTTCTGACCTTTGGGCAACGTAACCAAATGCGGAGAATTGAAAGTTCGAACGGTGAAGCGATGTTTGTTCAAATTAGCTTTGGTGTATCGATCCTAACTTATTTGGGGCCGTCATAGGTTCGTTTCTCGAGACGTGAAATCAATTGGTGATGCATGAACGATCTCCGAAGCCGTTCGCACTGCGTCTGTCCAGCATTTAGTGAAGCCCACTCTCCGGACCCGTAGGCTGTCGAAATCCCAACCCGCTGCGTAAGCGAGGGATTATGGTTCGTGTTCCCGGTCCCTCGCTTACGCAGCGGGTTGGGATTTTCTAATGCTTGCCGCACAGCAGGCCCCTGCTTTAAATCGGTTACTAAAAAAATTTCACGTCCCCCGAGATGAAAACATCCGTCTTGGAACGACGGAGCTGCAACGTGTCGTTGGGGACTCGAAGCGATGAAGTTTAGTCCTGTCGTGCAGGCTGCCAGCCTGCGGTGAATGAGTCCTGCGATAGCGGACTGGAAGGAACAATATTCATCAGAAACGCATGCGCGAAACAATCGATCACGATTTGAGCGATCCGGTCAACGAGGATTGGGACGAGCAAACGGAGATCATCTGCGTTGACGGAATCTCGCTTCGGCTAAGATCCGATCCTATCGGATCCTTGAAAGACTTCGTATCGCAGCGTCTAATGCTCGGCTGAGTACTTTGGCTCGCAGGGCCGGTGGGCTCGATCTGTCTTTTCATTACGCCGATTTTTGAAGGAATTCTCCCGAGTGACTCTCGCCATCGCTTTTTTCTGGGCTGTGATTCTGATCGTGGCGATTCAGGCTGTTTTTTCGCTGGTATTTGTTGTGAAGATGTCGCAAAGGGGGCGAGCGACGAAACGGTCTTTCACACCCCCCGTCGCGATCATTCTTTGTCTGCGCGGCGCGGATCCGTTTTTAAAGCAAAGCATCCGATGTTTACTGGATCAAGATTACCCCGATTTTCAGTTGCGGGTTGTCGTTGACAGTGAAGAGGATCCTGCTGGACAGATTCTTCGCGAATTTGAATCAGACGCTCGAATGCATGTGAGTATTTTGCGAGACCCTCTCGATACCTGCAGCCTAAAATGCAGTGCCATTGTTCAGGCGATTAGGGGACTGGATGCATCGTTCGAGATCATCGCGTTGTGTGACGCCGACACGATCCCTGAACCGACTTGGTTGGCCGACCTTGTCGCCCCGTTCGAGAACCCCAAGGTGGCGGTAACGACCGGCAACCGCTGGTATCAACCTCAGCCTCCTACCGGCGCTCCGTTGGTTCGTTACCTTTGGAACATTCCTGCTGCGATCAACATGATCGTGTTTCGAATCGCTTGGGGGGGAAGCCTTGCGATTCGTTCTCGTGTGATCGAAGAAGCCGGTTTGCTGGACAAGTGGTCGCATGCGTTGTGTGAAGATACGATGCTGGACCGAGTCGTGCGTCAACACGGTTACCGTCAAGTCTTCGTGCCCAATGTTATGGTGGTCAATCGCGAAACGTGCACGTTCGGCGACCTGATGAACTGGGTTCCTCGGCAGTTGCTGACCGCAAAACTTTACCATCCCAGTTGGCCCGCGACGGTCGGCTACGGAATCTTATCGTCCGCCATTCCGTTTATCGCGGCGGCGGTGGCGATCATGGGGTGGTTCCGATCCGACTTTGATTCGCTGCAAACAGCGCTGATTGCATTTGTTGGGTTTGAAATTTCCAACGCGTTGCTGGTTATCCTTTGTGAACACAGCTTTCGGCGTATGGGGGCGCACAAGGAGTCCGCCGAAAGCTGGATGAAACTTTCGTCGATCGTGAAGCTAACGTTTTGGATCGTGATCAGCCAACTCATTTCACCGTTGTGGTTCTGCAAGTGCTTCTTCACGACCAAGGTGAGTTGGCGAGGAATCGCCTATCACATTCGTGGCACAAAAATCAAAAGAGGCCCGTATGCTCCCTATGCCGAGCCTGTGACCGACTCTCGTTCTCTTTGATAACGTTCCTTTGGCAATCGGCGAGCTATTGGGGTGGGCGACTTTGCGGATTAGGCAACCAAGTCAGGAGGTGCCAGTATTGCTGGCAGATCCGACGCGTAACTCCGATAAACGTTAAGGTCCGGCAATCTTAGAGCATGCATCCAAGGACCTAGCGAACCCGCGATTTCGTACTTCGAGAGCAGCCGAATTGAGTCACCGAGCCATCACGTTGACGCTGATCGCGATGGTGATGGTAAGCTCTCACGGCTGCCGGAATTCCAGTCCAAGTCAGGCGTTTCAGCAGGGATATACGCCATCGAATTTGGTGGCCTATCCGACCGGAAAATCGGGTGCCATTGAAGACGGCTCGGAAACGGACCAGGGATCCGACGTCGCGACCGTTGCACATCTGCAGGAATCGGTTCAGCGGTCGCCGCCCACCGCCGATGAGTTCGATCAGCTGACGGCTTGGCCTTTGTCGCTTGATGAAGCGGTACAGATGGCGCTTAGCAACAGTGAAGTGATGCGCGACCACGGCGCACGCGTATTGACGTATCCCGACATGGTGCGAACCACGTTGGATCCCGAATTATTGCGAAGCGATCCAAATCTTGGAATCGACGCATGCCTGTCTGCATTCGACACTCAAATTCAGTCTGGCTTTGCTTGGAACGGCAATGGTAATTCGGTCAATTCGGCATTTTCGAACGGCCAGTTCGGCGTTTTCTCGCAGCCCGAAACGATTGCCAAATTAGGTGTTGGCCGTATCTTGCATTCGGGAACCAACGTCTCGGTCGGCGGTATGGGGGGCTATGATGAAAACCTTGCTGGCGGTCCCTACGCGGCTTACGGCGCCGAAGTTCGACATCCGTTGATGCGAGGATCGGGGGCTGAGTTCAACGATATCGCCGGGCCGATGGCGAAGTCGGGTGTCTACCGAGGAGTCCGTATCGCTCAGATCGATCTCCATCAGGCAAAGCTTGAAGTCGAACAGGCTGTTTCCGAATTGGTCCGTGATGTGTCGATCGTGTACTGGGAGCTCTTCTTCGCGCATCAGAATTTGGCAGCGAAGCGGACGGCACTTGAGAACGCGCGGCAGGCATGGCAGCTTGAGCAACAGCGTGTTGAACAAGCGGTCAGTCCTCCCGACGTCGAAGCTTTGGCGCGGCAGCAGTACTACTCCGCTGAGGCTGCCGTCCGGAATGCAATTTGTGGGACGAATCCGGGGCAAACCGGCGTCTACAGCGTCGAGTTGAAATTGCGCACGTTGCTGGCCCTTCCCGCTTGCGATGACCGGTTGATTCAACCCGTCGGTCCTCCGCTGCGAGCGCCGCTACGGTTTGATTGGCAGGAAAGCGACTCGTTGGCCCTGGGAAGCCGAATCGAACTGCGCAAACAACAGGCCATCATCGATAAGCGAATCCTTGAAATCAAAGCGGCCAAAAACCTTAGGCTTCCACAGTTGGATTTGATCGCTCAGTACCGACGATTGGCCGATAATCCGCCGTCGGATACGGAGCTGTTTGGAAGTGCCTTGCAGGGTTGGCAGCTGGGGGTTGATTACAGCCGTCCAGTCATGAACCGCCGAGAGAACGCTGCAGTCCGGCATGCTCAGCTTCAGCTGAAACGCGAGCAAGCGATCGCCGCCGAACAACGCCGCCAGATAACGGCTCAGCTTCGCACGACGTTCATCGATTTGGATCGCGCGTTCGGGACGATGAATTCGATGGAACAGAGTCGCGACGCGTCGCGGATCCGATTGGCCGCTCAATCGCAGCGCCATGCCGAGGGAGATGTCCGAGTTGAAGACGTCTTGGAGGCTCAGATCCGAGCTACCAAAGCCGAAACGGAATTCCAACGCAGCTTGGTCGATTACAATTTGGCGTTCATCAAAGTGCACTACGCGAGAGGCACATTACTGCAAGCGATGGGAGTTGGATTTGGTCCGCCAACGATCGACGAATACCAGTTCTCGCTAAATTCGGCTTCGGTGTTCGCCCAACCGGAAAATCTTGAGAACAATGTCTCGGGGACGCGAATTGCTAGTCCTTCAGCGACTCAGCAATCCCCGACGCTGCGATAAGTCGTTTCGTTCAGAGCCAGATTTGCAGAACGTCTAGCGGAGCGTTTTCACGGTCGGAATGATTCTCGCAAGGGTCGTCCGTTTGATTTCGCCGACAACCACCGGCGATTCCGATTCGAACGCACCCCCGATCACTTCGGTTTGCACGCCATCGTCAATGCCGACGCGAACCGGAACGGCTCGCACTTTGCCGTTGTCCGCGGGGACCCAAACATAGGCGGTGTCTCCTTTGCTTGGCGAGCTGGATTCATCGCTGTCCGAGGTAAAATCTCTGGCGACCGACTGTTCCATTTGATCCGCGCCGGGCCACCACTGAAGGGCACCGGTTGGCACCAACCATGCTTGCTCGCGCTTGATGATTTCAAATTCGACATCCGTGGTCATGTGCGGCAAAAGCTTTAGATCGGTTTGGTCAATCGACACGATCACGTCGTAGGTCACAAAGTTTCCATGCATTCTGGCATTCAGTAAAATCTCTTTCACACGCCCGCCCATCGTTTGGTCGCGGTGTGCGTCGACCGTAAACGTGACGGGCTGGCCCAGTTTCACTTTGCCGATGTCGCTTTCGCTAACCGATGCTCGGATTTGCATTTGGTCCAAGTTCCTGGCCAGCAAGAAAAGTCCTGGATGACCGACGCTGACGTGTTGGCCCAAATTGGCTCGTCGATCGATCACGATGCCATCGATCGGGGAGCGAACGAACGTGTTCTCCAGGCTGACTTTTGCGTGATGAACTTCCGCTTCGGCTTGCTCAAGTTTGGCCTGACCAACGGCTAACAGTGCCACAGCCATTTCATTGGCGGTAACGACTTCGTCGTAAACGCTTTGCGGGTTTGTCGCACGCAGTCGATCTGCCCGATCGAGGTTTCGCTGGGATTGATGGGACTGAGCCTCTAATCGCACCAAGTCCGCTGCGGCCAATCGAAGGGCGGCATTTGCCTTCTGCAGACCGATCTCGTATTGCTGACTGTCCAATTGAAACAGCACGGTCCCTTTGCTGACTCGCGAGCCGACACCAATCGATTTTTCGGGATCGCGATCATCGACACCGAAGCGAATGATTTTTCCGGAAACGTCGGGACCTACTTGGACGACTTCGTCCGGTTCGATGGTCCCTGTGGTGCCGACGGTGATGACAAGGTCGCGGCGCTGGACATTCACCGTACGCAGTTCGGGTAAATCGTTGCGTTGATTGAACAGGCGTATGGCGATTACCGCAGAAAGGATGCAGCTGACCGCAACGATTCCGATCATCAGTCGCGAAAATAGCGAGCGTTTTTTGGCGGGGCGATTCAAGTGGCTGTTCCTTGCCTACATGCGGTAACCATTCGTCGAACACAAACAGGGTCGAAAATAGTTGTCGATAGGTGCCCTTGATCGTTTGCTGGAGGGCAGTTTGGACGTGCCCGTATATCGAGCATTAGCATAGTACGCCTGACGCGGCAATAGTATTCAGCGTTCCGGTGACCTGTGAAGCTGGAAGGTACCGCAAGGAGCGTGCAGGACGCTGCTCAAGAAGCGGACAAAGTTGACCTCGGCCCGCTGTTCGTGTAGCTTGCTGGCCGTCCTCTCCAAAACGAATCGCCACCCTCTGCCTTGCTTGACAATGCTCGCATGATGCTTCTTCAAACGGCGATGTTTGCTTTCTGGGCGCTCACCGGATTCGCAGCGGGCAACACCGTGTGCACCGCCCTTACGCTGTTTGTCCTATTCCGGCATCGTGCGACGGTCTCCGCTGACGAAGATTTGCCCAGGGTCGCTGTGCTGCTCTGTTTGCGCGGAGCCGATCCCAGCCTTGCGGGGGGCTTACGTCGATTAATGCATCAGCGTTATCCCGACTTCGAAATTTTCATCGCCATCGATTCGGATACCGATCCCGCCTGGGAGATCGTTAATCAAGCCAACGACGGCTCGTCGCACACCGCCTCTTTGACCTCCGCATTGGGTGGGGAGAGCGGCAGCCAAGTTAGCTGCGGTGTGTCGTCAGTTTCGCGATCCAGCGATGCACTCGGTCCGAGCGGTGCGTGCATCGTTCACGCTTCGACGCTACGTGATCGACTGAAGACATGTAGTCTGAAGTGCAGTTCGCTGGTCCAGCTTTTGGATCAAATCGACGATTCGTTCGAAGTGTTGGTGCTTGCCGATTCAGACCTTGAGAGCCACCCAACGTGGTTGCGCGAGTTGGTGGCTCCGCTGGCGGACCCTCGAATTGGCGCCACCTTTGGCAACCGATGGTTTGTTCCGACCATTGGCTGGATGGGATCGTTGGTGCGCCAGGTTTGCAATGCGATTGGCGTTGTTACGATGCATTTGAAGCAGATCCCCTGGGGCGGCTCTTTGGCAATTCGTGCTTCGGTGGTGAAAGAGAGCGGTCTTCGCGAAACGTTGACGCGATCGATTGTTGACGATGGCCCGATTCGGGTGGCTTTGAAAAAGCGGAGGTTGAAGCTTCGCTTTGTTCCGTCGTTGATGATGGCGAATCGCGAGGACTGTGATTTGCGGTTCGCCCACAGTTTTCTCACACGGCAACTCAAATGGACCAGGACGTACATGAGTGCCGGATGGCCAGCGATGCTGGTCTACACACTTGCGGTACTTTGTACTTATTTGGTGACGCTTGTGCTGGTTGTGGTTTGTCTGTTTCAGGGGTTTAACACCGAGGCATACTGGTTTGCCGCAGGAGCGATGGTTTATAGCGTGACGGTGATGGTGTTGTGGTTGCTTTTGGACTTTGCGGCTCGCAGGATCATTCGGGCTCAGGGCGAATCAGTGCCCGGCATGTTCGGAATGCAGTTCCTGAAAATCCCCGCTGCCATGTTGCTGTCGGTTGTTATTCATATTTCCGCAATCATTCGTGCTACATTTCTTCGGCGTGTGGTCTGGCGTGGGGTGACTTACGAGGTCCGTGGTCCCAGCGATGTGCGAATGCTTGATGAGGGGACGATCCAGTCGCCATTGGATACGTCCAACGTCTCTCTTTGAAATTCAGCAAAGGCTGAACGGTTAGAAAGGTGGCGAGGTGTCAGGCCGTTCGTAGCTCTCCGAGAAGGGCCTGGACTGAGCGGAATGCCGGAAGCCAAGCTCTTGGGTGCCAGCCATAATGGAGTGCACGCATCAACGCTTGACAGGCGACCCGCAAATCTCTTGCATACAGTGCGCGTCCACACAGCGTGACGTAAAGTTCCGTTGCTTTGTGCCGATCGGTCGACGTGATCAGGCCAGCGGCCAACGCGTCCTGGCAGAATCGATCGACAGCGTCGGGATGGGCGGGCGAGATACCGGTTCGCAGATAAAAGTTGATTTGATCAAGAATTGATTCTGGAGCCGGAGTCGCGTGCAGTCGCCGCGACGCCTCTGCATCGTTCCGCTGAAGGTAGTGCCACCAGACGGTCAGCCACCAGTCGAGCTGATCGGAAAGGTTTGGAGAAAGGTTTGTGGGAACCGACGGGGCCTCGTCACCGATGGCGACAAGCCGAGGAATTATCTCACGGAGGTCTTCAAAATCCGCATCCTGAGGGTCCGTCCATTCCGTCAGATGATATAGCCAGTCGTGAACGGTTCGGCGGAAATCATATCGCGAGTACGGGAGTGTTCGTTGTAGTTGTCCGGCGACGGCATCGGCATTCCCTGTATTGAATAGATGCCAGGCCAGCCATGTGTACGAATAGTACCGCACCAACCGTTCTTTCCGTTTGACCGGCGCCGGTACCAGACGGTTCGCGTAGAATTTATCCAGCACCATCGTGGCATATTTAACTTGCCCCAAGCCGTCGCTGTGAATGGTGCTGGTAGTGTGGTGTCGGTAGCAAAGCGTCGATTCTCGCTGCCATTCAAAGCGGCATCCCGCCAGAGAAAGTCGCAGCATCAAATCGACGTCTTGAGACATCCGCAGTTCCGGGTCGAATCCTCCAACATCCTGCAGCCAGTGGCGTCTGAACAGCATCGCTCCCAGTGCGACCGGTTTCCGCATTAGCCATGTATCTAGATTTAACCTGGGGGCGTTGATCCATGGCTGGACCTCTTGCGTAATGGTCCCCTCCGCGTCGGCCGTCTTCCAGCCACTATGCACGGCACCTATCTGGGGATTGCCATTGAGGATTTCGGCCTGCTTGCAGAGTTTCCCAGGCAAAAACCAGTCGTCTGCATCCAGGAAAGCGACGTATTCATGCGCCGCTTCATGCAGGCCGACGTTTCTGGCGACGGCCGATCCGGCGTTGGCCTGCCGGATGACTTTGATGCGTTCGGAATAATTTGCCAGGATTTCGCTTGTCTGATCGGTGGACCCGTCGTCGATAACAATGATTTCTGTGCGGCAATGATTCTGGTCGAACACGCTTTGCAACGCCTGTTCGACAAATTCCGCATTGTTAAAAACGGGAATCACGACGCTGATGTCACCGGAGCCGGCGTTGTTTGTCTTCCAGTCCCCGTTGCCGTGGTTAGTCATGCTGGAGAAAGCCGCGGGGGGCGATAAGGTTGTCGGGGCGGAAGAGGCCGTGAATTGGCATCGTATTTACGCGAGCAAATAGTCGAGACGTGGTTCAGAATCGAACCCGATGCCGTCAAACAAGCAGAATACCAGCACCGTCCGGCAACACACAGCGGTAGAACCCGATTGTTCAATCTGAATGCTGTGCCGGAAAGCCGATTCCTAAAACCCCTCTGCCCTGCCCCCCGGTTTCTTCTGCCGGGCTTCAGCGCCGGATCGGTACCGCCGGACGGTCCACCGATTCGTTGAGTGGAATCTAAACCGACACTGTGCTACAAAAGCCGCTCCACGGCAATGTCTGACATTCACGCCGGGAGCAGGATATCCCCGGTCAAAAATGTTATTGGTAGTGGAATGAGAAGAAGTCGATTTGCGGTGTACGAATGGAATGCGTGGAAGGACTATGGCATTCAGGTATGGCGACCACGCGCCTATCGAATTGAAGCGAATCCCAAAGATGAAGTTTCTGAAGTGCTGGCTCGCGTGAAGCCGCGCACCCGTGATTTTTTGGTGCATCTCAATTTGAGCCGTCAAGCAGCATTCCCGCAGCAGCGGAGCGAGCTCATCGCGGCCCTGCGGCAGAAAGGCATTCGCGTATGGAACGCCAATGTCAGTGACATAACCAAAAGGCGCGTTCAGGCGGAATGCAAGCGGTTGGGGCTCCCCTCGACAGGTGCCACTCGAGCGGGAAATCCCGATGAAAAGTTGATCCTAAAATCGAACTGCAACCACGGAGGGGTGAATGAGCTGCTTCTGGATCAGGAGACGCGTGCCCAAATGGGTTTGCCTCCCGTTTCGACGCTTGTTGACGGCAACCTGGAATACCCGATCAAGCCACGGTCAAGTATGACGGATGAATGGGAGGATCGTGGGCTTGCGATTGAGCGGTTAATCGAAAATGCGAGAGGCGTTTTTTATCGGGCTTATTTGGTCTGCGGGCGGCTTGTCATCTCTCGATTTGTGCAGCCCGACACGGAAAGTCCCGTGAAGCGATTCAAAGGAGTCTTTAAAAGAGATAATTTTCACTATGAGGATTGCTCGCGGCTACTTGAATCGCCGGACACGGATGACGAGTTGTCTCCTGGTTTGAAAACGGTCGTCGCTTCCTTTGTGGATGGAATTCAGCTTGACTACGGTGCTCTGGATGTGGTTGCGGATGACGATGAGAATTTTTATGTCATCGATCTCAATATTACTCCGTACTGGGGGGCGCCGGGGCAACCCAAAATGACAAAGTTCCTACGCCAAGAAAGTTAGTTAAAGCATTTTAGAATCGACTGTTGGATCGACCGGGCTAGGCTCTGTTACTTGTTTTGCTTCAGGACGATCGTTCGCAATAAGGCGGCTTGTTTGATTGATTTCGGCGATTTTTTCTGAAGGTCGCCGATGTGCCAGGGGCGTTGCTTGGTTAAATCCATTAACTCGTAAAATGACAGCATCGCTGATGCCTCAAACTTTTTCGTTGACCCATTTTGAAGAGTTGATGCTGCATCAGGACAGCAGTGCTTTTCCGACGAATTGCTTTGTGCGTATGCGATTCGAAGGACGCCTGGACGAAAGGGCTTTTCGCGCGGCGGTCCTCACGACGGTCATCCGGCATCCGCTGTTGCATTCGACGGTAGACCAGCATCGCGGAAAGTACCGATGGCATGTGGGCGAGCCCACGTCCAACGTAACTTGGTTCAGCGGAGCCGAAACCGATCAGCCATCTTTTTTGCGGCTGAACCTCGAAGTGGAGCACGGTCTGAGGTTTGTCGTTCGTGTTGATGAACGGGATTCGGAGCTGGTAGTTCAGTTTCACCACGCCTGCTGCGATGGGCTTGCGATCTTTCAAGTCGTTCATGAGCTGTTGTTGGCTTACGCGATGGAGATGGATGGAAACGCCGACTACGACCTTCCCGATGTCGCTCAAGACCTGCTTGCAAGTCGCGGTTCCCTTGGATTGACGACGGGCGGCTTTCTTCGAATTTTTGTTCGCCAGGCAGTCGGTCTTCTCGGTGTGTTTCAGTTCTTGACTAGGAACCCAGAGCATTTGGTGCAGCATCGTGTGGTCGATCGCACTGCCCCGACACCACCGGCCTTTCCAACCGTGGTCGCCCATCACTTTGATAAGGAAGTTTCTGCAGATCTCCGGCAGGCTGCCAAGCGGGCGGGGGTGACGCAGAACGATCTATTGATCCGCGACTTGTTTCTTGCCTTGCAGGAGTTCCGGCAATCTCAGAACGTTCGTGACCCCGAGGGGTGGTTGCGAGTGATGATTCCCGTCAGCTTGCGACGGAAGCAGCAATACCAGGCACCCGCCGCCAATATTGTCAGCTCGGTCTTTCTGGATAGACGCAGCGTCGACATGGAGGAACCGGATCAATTGTTAAAGAGGCTTAGCGAGGAAATGAACCTGATCAAGCGGCTGCAACTGAACTATCTGTTTATCTATTCCCTGTGGATACAACGGCGCCTGCCACGTGGGCTGCAGCGAACGGCACGACCGAAAAACTGTCAAATCACTGCTGTCTTTACGAATCTTAGTCGACTGTTCTTGCGAAGTCCGTTGCCACGCAGCGAAGGTAGGTTGCGGTGCGGGAATGTCGTGTTAAACGAAACCGAGGCGATACCGCCGATCGCTCGACATCTGAACGCTGCATTTGGAGTCAGTTGGTACGCCAATCGCTTGACGATCACTCTGCACCATGACCCTCGCGCGGTTTCGACGCAGGCAGCCGACAAGTTGTTAGGGATTGTCGTAAGGCGAGTTCGGGAATCGTCTAAACCCCAGTAGCGGAACGTTCTGCCGAGTGAACTGAGTGAGTGTTACCGAACGAGTCTCGTGTTGGGCGTTTGTCGGCAGGCGATTCTGCGGCGAAGATGCGGTTGATGCCCCGCATTTCAAGCGGATATCTCACGCCTTTCCTACCTCCGTCGGCCCCCTCTCCCCCCAGCCCCTCTCCCCCAGAACAAGCCTTTCAGTCGCAGTCAATTGAACTGGTTGGCGAATGTCTGATTCAATCTCAAACCTGTTTTAAGCGAGCTTGTTTTGAGCGAGCTTGTTTTGAGCGAGCTTGTTTTGAGCGAGCTTGTTTTGAGCGCGAGGGGAGCCAGATTTTCTTTGCTTGTTCTGTTCGCGTCCCGAGCGAAAGGGGATGATTCTTCTCTGCTTCCGACTAAATCGACAGCTCGTTGCAAAGCGGCTTGGGCTCCTTCGGTGCCTAGCCGCATAGCAGTCCTCTGAAAAGGTCGGCGACCCTTCTGGCGATTTCGATGTCCCTTATTCGCTAACTTTCAGCCTTTTCTGCTCTCAGGTCGGCTGATTGCTATGAAAGCGAAAGGGGACGCATGAATTTCGTCCGGGCGATCTCCATTGTGACAGGAAAAGATTCTTGTTATATGCAGCGAAAGTGTATTGCCCACGCGCAAGGAGATTCGTGTTTCCCGCTTTTAGCCTGAGTCACTAATCATGTCACATCAATGAAACTGTTTCTGGTCCTGATCCGATCTTCCTGGATATCCGGTCTGGTTTCTGGATTGCTGGGTGCCTTAAGTGGCATGATGAATCTTGGCTTGATCATGCTGATTCACCATGCACTGACCGATGATCCGTCAGAGGCTGGGTCGCTTCCGTATTTGTTTGCGGGCGCCTGTGTCATGGTGCTGCTAACTCAGGTGACTGCGAAGTATTTGCTAGTGCAACTGTCGCAGGCCACGGCCGCCCGTCTGCGGTATGAGCTGTGCACAAAGATCATCGCCGCTCCGTTGCCGACTCTGGAATCTGTCGGCCCCAATCGATTGCTGGCGGCGTTGATCGGTGATGTGAATGCGATCACGGCCGCTCTGTCTGCGTTTCCCGCCGCTTGTGCCAATGCGATGGTGTTGGCTTGTGGTTTGGTCTATTTGGCCACGCTGTCTCTTCCGCTGGCAGGCGGGACGATTCTTATGGCCAGCATCGGCGTGTTTAGTTTCTTGACCGGCCTTCGGCTGGCCAACCGTCACATTCGCAAAGCCCGCGAGGACCAAGACGAAGTGGTCAAGCAGTTGCGGGCGATGATCGACGGCATCAAGGAGCTGAAGGGGAACAACATGCGATGTCTGGATTTTGTCTATGACGTATTACTGCCTGCGGATACGCGGATGCGGCACAGTCTGATTGTTGGATCGAACATCCAAGGATTTGCCCACAGTTGGGGCCGCCTGTTTCTCTTTATCGGCATCGGCCTGTTGCTGTTTCTATGGCCGCAGATCTCGACCGTATCGACGGCAACGTTGACCGGTTACGTATTGACGATCCTGTATCTTACTTATCCGCTGGACGGGATCTTGGGATGGTTGCCTGCAATGAATGCCGCGTCGGTTGCCGTGGCCAAGATCGAAACCTTGGGGTTAATGATTGATCGGCCCGAGCAGCAAAGCTCGGTTTCAGCTCCTACCAAATTTCAGTCGATCGAACTGCAAGGCGTCACCTATCGATACGATTCTATGGGTGATGATTGTTTCGCTTTGGGGCCGGTTGATTTGACGCTCTGTCCAGGTGAGACGCTTTTCATCGCGGGAGGTAATGGCAGCGGAAAAACGACGCTCGCGAAGCTATTGACCGGTCTGTACGTTCCCGATGCGGGGCGGCTTTCCTGGAACGGTCGTGACGTAACAAACAAAGTACGCGCGGACTATCGGCAACTCTTTTCAACCGTTTTTGTCGAAGGGCATTTATTCGATCGCCTGCTTGGAATTGATGCGACGCCCGGCAAGTTGGAGCATTGGATTTCGCTGTTGGGGATGGAAGATAAAGTCGATGTGCAAACGGGACGGCTCTTGACGGGAGAACTGTCGCGAGGCCAGCACAAGCGTCTGGCATTGTTGGTTGCCGCGCTGGACGATCGGCCCATCTTTGTGTTTGATGAGTGGGCCGCCGAACAAGATCCTGAATTCAAAGATACCTTCTATCAGCAAATTCTGCCCGAGCTGAATCGCAGTGGAAAAACGGTTGTCGCGATCACCCATGACGATCGTTACTTCTCCGTCGCCACTCGTGTGCTGATGGTTACGGATGGTCGATTGAGCGATTCAGATGAGAAGGATGTCAGCGTCAGGAAAGCCGCATGACCTTTCATGTGGCAGCATTGCGGCGAATGGTTTTACGGCGTTTGCGGGCGTCATGCCTAATGTCAATTCAGTTCGTTAACTATAGGTTGCAACGTTGATCGAACTGCAGGGTCTTCGTAAAGACTATCGCGTTGGTGACCACGACTTGGCGGTGCTTAAGGGCATCACGCTGAATATCGAAGCGGGCGAGTACGTGGCGCTGATGGGATCCTCGGGATCTGGCAAGACGACCTTGATGAACCTGCTAGGAAGTTTGGATCATCCGACGGACGGGATCTATCGTCTGGCGGGCACCGATGTTTCCAGTCTTACGCCGATGGAGCTTGCGGCGTTTCGAAGTCAGCATATTGGCTTTGTCTTTCAAAACTTCAATCTGCTGCCGCGTGCGACTGCTTTAGACAACGTGCTGTTGCCGACCATCTATTCATCGGACGGTCGTTCCAGACGGACCCGCGTTGAAGATGCGACTCGTTTACTGGAATCCGTTGGCTTGGCGGGCCGACTGGACCATATGCCAAATCAATTGTCGGGGGGCGAACGGCAGCGAATTGCGATCGCTCGGGCACTGATGAATCGTCCTAAGCTGTTGCTGGCTGACGAACCCACAGGGAACCTAGACACGGTTACCGAGCAGGAAATCCTGGCGTTGTTTCGGCAACTCAACCAAGAGCACGGCATCACGCTTGTGGTGGTCACCCATGATGCGGAAGTCGCTCACGAAGCGGACCGTGTCGTGCGAATGAAAGACGGCTTGGTTGCGGAAGACGTTCGCCAGCGGGTTTGCACCGCCGGACCCTTAAGTCCGCCAGAAACGAAGTCGGAATCGACGCGTGAACAGGCATCCGCTTGGCCTCTGGCTGCTAGCTGGAATGCAGTTATCGTCGCGATTTTGGCGCTGCGTCGAAACGCGCTGCGGACGGTTCTCACAATGCTGGGAGTGATTATCGGCGTCGCCTCGGTGATCTCAACGATGGAACTGAGCGCCGGTGCTGCGACTGCGATTGAAGAAACGGTCGCTAGTATGGGCGCCAGCATGCTGACAATTAGTCCCGGCAAAGCATCCAGCAGCGGTGGACGCCAACGTCCGATCCAAATTATTCCAGAAGACGTCGTGGCGGTTTCCGAGCAGTGCTCGGCGGTGAAGGTCGCGGCGCCGTTGGTCTATTCACACGTTCAATTGGTTCGTCGGAATCGACGGTGGAGTCCCAACCTAGCTCTTGGAACCACGCCGCAGTATTTGACGGCGCGCAACTGGGATCAGCTTGAATTGGGAACATCGTTCACCGACGAGCACGTGATTGAAGCTTCTAAGGTCTGTATTCTCGGGATGACCGTCGCTCGTGAACTGTTTGGTGACGAGTACCCGATCGGTGAGGAGATACGCGTCAATGGGGTTCCGTTGCGCGTTCTGGGGGTGTTAACCGAAAAGGGAGGCGACGTGATTGGAAACGACCAAGATGACATTATCATCGGACCTTGGACGACATTTAAACTTCGCGTGAACAGCAGTCCTGGAAGTACCCCACAATTCAGTACCTTTGCGGATCTGATGCCGCCGATGCAGCTGGCATCGATGAAGCGATCGACGCAGCGCGAGGAAGTCCATCAAATCTATGTCGAGGCCGTGTCGCCTGAGCATGTTGAATTGGCGCGTCAGCAGATCACGCAGTTGCTGTCACGTCGCCATAACGTTGATTCAGCTGGTGCTTATCGAATCAACGATATTACGGAGGTATCGCGAGTTGTCGGACAAGTCGTCGGCGGAGTATCGGCGCTCGGGTTGGTGATTGCCGGCGTGTCGCTGATGGTTGGCGGCGTCGGGATCATGAATATCATGCTGGTCTCGGTAACCGAGAGGACGCGAGAGATCGGTTTACGGATGGCAGTCGGTGCGAACCGTAGTGCGATCCTGCGCCAGTTTTTGATCGAGGCGACCGTGCTGTGCATGGTCGGTGGATTTATCGGTATCTTTGCTGGTCATCTGTGGTCTTCGCTGGTTGCCTATGTCATTGGTTGGCCGACCGCGATGTCGATCTGGGCTCCGATCGTTGCGGTATCCGTTGCCGCAACCGTGGGGATCGTTTTCGGATATTACCCTGCCCGCACCGCCTCTCGATTGAATCCGATCGATGCGTTGCGATACGAGTAACCGCTCGCCGAATGTCACTCGAGGCCCAATTAGCGATTAAGCAAACGCATCAAAAGCGGTTGAAGAGTCGCCTGGTCTAGGTGTATGCGACTTTCGCAAACAGTGTGCGGCACATGTCAATTGCGTCGCTAGAGAGCGTGGCAGGAGACGTATTAGCGTTCAGGTACCGACCGATCTCCGATGAACACAGATCCTGCTCTGTCGACAGTTTGGCAAGAACGCGTGAACTAGCACGAATCGTTGGAGTTTTCGGACATGGAAGTCCATGGGCAACCTCCAGTCTTGCGGATCCTTGTTGCCCGACCAATCGCCATTGACCACCTCCAGGACCCAGGATGTCCAGGCCCAGACCCGCAGGAGCCTGCAATTCAGAGCGTTTGTCTTTCTCTTGATGCATCGATGCGACGGTAGCGTCTCTCAGGAAATCGACTAATGGACTTGGCGATTCGATGTCGCGATTGCGTCGTTTGCCCCACCGGTCGGCCATCCCAAACGCAAGATATCGGTGAATGACCGCTTCATCAATTTCCGGACAGGGGAGGTCCGAAGCAAATTCTAGAAGGTTCGAATTGTCGAACTTTGGATCGGTTGAATTGTACGGATCATAAAGTGCGACTCCGGAAAAATAGGTCTGCTCAAAACCGTTCATGTTCTCTGACACGTTAAGGTCCCCACAATACTGGACCCCGTGTGAATTAAAGTACGAGCAACAGCAGTCAATGATTCTTCGCGGTGTGAGGTGAATGCGTGGCGTCAGGTGGTAGGTTTTACCGTGAGATTCAGGCGTGTCGAGGAGCCGCGATACCACGTCCGCAACCCAATCGATTGGCACAACGTTACGGTGCTCATCGCCGGTCATCGGAAGGCGAATGGGGGTGTGTCGGACGCCGTTCTCGTCGGGGTCGACCATTGGCACGAGCAGCGACATTAATCGCAGGTAGGTATGTAGCCCGTGGTAGCTGGTTGTATGTCCCGTCTGCGAATCGCCCGAAATAACGGCTGGACGATAGACGGTCAGCTGATCAAAAAACGGTGCTTTCCTAACCGCATGTTCGGCTTCGAATTTGCTTCTTTCGTAGTCATTGCGAAAGTCTTGCCCAACATCCAATTCAGATTCATGAACCAAGTCGGTTCGGTTGCCGCAAACGTATGCCGTCGAGAAGTAGTGAAAGTCCCTGATGGCCGTATGGCGACAGAACGCCAAAACATTCTCCGTACCCCCCAAGTTTGTTTTCCAGGGGTCTTCGGTGCGATCGGTGCCTTGAAACTTAAGGACCGCCGCACCGTGAATCATGCGGGAGCAATTGTTGCGGACCCAATCGACCGCTCCAGGACTTAGCCCCAGATCGGGTTCGAGGATATCGCCTTCCAAACATACGGGGCGAGGCAGCTCGCGCCCTAGTTCTGATTCGAATCTCTGCAGAATAGCGTCAACACGTTCGTAGGCTGTCTTCTTTTTGGTACTTCTAACGATCACCGCAATGCGCTGGCCGCGTACCATCGCATTGCGAATCAGATACTGCCCGACAAGACCAGTTGTGCTGGTCATCAGTGTGTATTGATCGTTTCCAATATCCATAACGAACAATTGAGGCCGGTAGCTGAGAAGGGGCACAGGAAGATCAAATGGGGGGCCAACGATCGAGGATCATTGTAATATTCGTAGGGAACAAGGTGCAAGGCACGGTTCCCCGAAAGATTTTGATGTGACTTGCAGTTGCATAAACCATGATGCAATGTCGAAACCCACCACAGCGTTTTGGGGATTTGGTTGGCCATCTGCACGTCGCCGCATCCTTGGCAATGAGTCCAGGGGGGGAAGGGTAAGCGAATCAGCCTTCCCGTCAAATGTTTTGGGGGACCTTGGGACGCCGTTGGTATCGGTGGCGGTTTATTTGCTTGTGGTTCGTGGTTGTGGGTAGAATTTTGTTGGTTCGTTTGTTTACTCGCTTGCGCTTCGTGCTTGTGTGCCTTTGCAGCGTCCGTTTGGGCTGTATGTTTTGTGGTTGTTGTTTTTTACCTGCTCGCCAATTTGATGACGCAACTTTATGACCATGCAGCTGATTGTGACCCATCCGGGCGACGCTCACAAAGATGATTTCCTTGCCTGCTGTCTGCTGGCTCATTCGCATGGTGTTCCGATCCAGCGGCGCGAGCCTACGGATCAGGACTTGGCCGATCCTTTGATTTGCGTCGTTGATGTGGGGGGTGCACACGATCCAAGTAAAAACAACTTTGACCATCACCAGTTCCCACGCGATGCTCCGCCACTTTGTGCGTTGTCACTTGTCCTGCAACACATGGGACTTTACGAAGATGCGGTATCGTTCTGTGCTTGGCTTCGACCAGCGGAATGGCTGGACACGTTGGGACCAAACGAAGCTGCCAAGTTGATGGGGATCCCGCGCTCGGCATTGGGGGCGTTGAATTCCCCGGTCGATATTACTTTGCTTGGCCGATTCGCGAATTGCACAGAGCTCCGTCCTGAGAATCCTATCTACCAAGTCATGTGCATGGTGGGTGAAGATATCGTCAATTACTTACGGACTTTGCGTGAACGACTGGACTACTTGAAAGCACATGGCCAGTACTGGACGATCGAAACCGATGGCGAACCGGTTCGAGCACTGTTCCTGGAAAAAAGTGACGCGATTTCAGAGAACCCTTCGTTTGGTGTCTACGCATTCATCGAGAGCGAAGGAAAAACCGAGGAGATTCAAGCGTTAGTCTATCCCGATCGGCGAGGCGACGGATACGGATTGACTCGCTACAACGACTGCCAACGTTTGGATTTTTCGCAAATCGAATCGCACGACGAAGTTCGTTTTGCACACAAACGTGGCTTTGTCGCAAAGGTCAGCGCGACGGATCCCGTACGGCTGAAGCAGCTGTTGCAAAACGCCATTGTCAAAATGGATCACTGAGACGGGATCAACGGATGATCCACTACTGAGCCGCGGCCGCTTGGACCGCGGTGATCACATCGGATGGTTCGGCGCGTTTCTTGTAGTCGGCGTTCAGGAATGCGTAGGTGATCTTTCCGGACGAATCGACGACGTAGGTCGCCGATAGCGGCAACTGGAGGTCTTCGTTTCCGTTGTATTCTTTCAGTTTGCCATTACTGCGATACATCGGGGCGATTGGGGCAGGCAAATCGAAGACGATCCCATACTTCTTGGCCAGTTCTAGGTTTGCGTCATGGAGGGCGACGATGTTCAGATCGTTCGTCTCGGCCGTTTCTTTTGCTTTGGCCGGTAGCTCAGGCGTCATCACGACAAGCCTGGCACCTGCATTCTCGATTTTGTCAAGATTCTGCTGCATCGCCCGGAGCTGGATGTTGCAGTAGGGACACCATCCGCCGCGATACCACATCAGGACGACCGGGCCTTCTTGCCACAGTTCGCTTAACGTGATCGTGTTGCCCTTCCAGTCCTTTAGCGTGCCATCGATTGCAGCGTCACCCACCTGCTTAGCAGATGTTTCGATTCCCGTTGCATGGACCATGTCGATCCCCTTTTGATAGGCGGCCTTGCGATCAGCCGGTGCACGGGACGCGAATTGGGCGGTTTTTTCGGCCAACTGGTCAGCTAACGTTGGCTCCGTCGGACTTTGCTGAGCCATCGAGGTTCCGGTGAGTAGGAGGGTTGCAAACAGTGCGGCCAAGGTTCGGTGGAGAGTGGTCTGCATGGGGTTTTCCAACGCATGTGGCAAATTGGGGATGAGTCGTTATTGATGCGATGTCGTTTTCCCGCTTGATTCCGCCGTATTTCAAATGCATTCCCCGGTGTTTGCGGTCATTTTGCCCCAATGCAATAGAGAGCTTGGTTGCTTCGTAAGTACAATTTTCCGTCGCTAACCGCGGGCGACGCGTTGAAGTCGCTTGCGTCGCTGGCAAACCTATTTTGCGATTTCGGCGTGAATGATTCACCGGGCGGAAACACAATCGTGCCGCTTCGACGGGTGACGATATAGATATGCTGTCCAATCAGAACCGGCGATGCGTAGACGGGCCGACCACTTTCGAGATTGCGGACTCGTTCGCGGTAAATCACCTTGCCGTCTTCCGCAGAGGTGCAGTAGGCAATCCCACGGTCGTCGATCCAGTACAAACGATTTTCGTGTAGCAACGGTGTCGCAACATAGGAGCTCGATTGATTGGTCCATAAAACGTCGCTGTTGGTCACGTCTTTCTGTTTGGCCGTTCCACCGCCCGCTTTGACCGCGATGCTGCCCGATGCTCTATAGCCGCCAAAACTGTAGATCGTGGTTCCATCCACAATCACCGACGGCGTGACGTTCCCTGTCATGGGAGTGCTGGCGAACCACTTCAATTTCCCATTATCAGGATTGAGTGACCAGATCTCTTCGGGCACGCTGATGACTAATTCCACGTTCGCATCATCGACGTGGACAATGCGTGGCGTTCCGTAGGTCAGTTCCAGCATGTCGGCATCGGTTCGCCACAGCTCCTTGCCGGAATGCTTGTCCAGACAGAAGATCGCCTTGGCTTCTTCCGCTGCGTTGACGAATAGTTTGTCTTCGTAAAGCACAGGGCTGGACGCTGATCCCCAATGCCGGTTGCTGCTCCCCTTGCCGACATCAACGCTCCATTTTTTGATGCCCTCCAGAGAGATGCAGTGAACGCCCCCTTTGCCGAGGAACACATACACGTTCTGGCCGTCGGTCACCGGCGTATTGCTGGCGTAGCCATGTTCGGTGATGTATCCCTGATAACCGTCTTCGCGATAGTCGATCGGAAAATCGACGGACCACTGTTGCTTGCCGGTGTTCTTGTCGAAGCTGACGACTTGGCGTTTAGCCGCGTCACCGGAAACATAACAAGTCACGATGACTTGATTGTCCACAATGATGGGGCTGGACGAACCCGTCCCAGGCAAATCGGCCTTCCACATAAGGTTTTCAGTTTCGCTCCAGGTCAATGGCACGACGTCCGCTGATTTTGCGGCACCACCCGCCCCAAGAAACTCAGGCCAATCCGCGGCGCCAAGTTCAGCCGTCCCAATGAGAAGACAAGTTGCAGCAATCAGATAGCGAAGCATTGGTTTCGGTCCCTTGTAGGATGAGCGGCAGGTCGGCATAGCATCGGTTTCGTTTAAGCATTCGAGATTGCGCAGCGGTGCATTACCCGTCGCTTTCGGTCTTCATCGCCGTCATTCCAACGACCGACGAAGCACCACGCCGCGTCGAGCGAATCCGCGCCCGCTGCCGATCGACTGCGAGTGAGTATCGAAGTTTATAGGGAATGGTTCACGGTTTGACTTAAATTTAGTAAAGCGAAACCTAGGAAAATCGAGCGTTAAGAGGCAAATCTGGACGCCGAAATTCGGCCGCTAAGGATTAGGTTGCGGAACCGGACCGAAACCGCCATAAAATTTTGACACAGAAGTTGGTATTGAGAGGGTCGCGATCGGGACGTGCGATTTGTAAGTTTCGATTTCCAAGCGGATTGCAGTGATGTGGCAAGAGACGAAAATTCCAACCCGCTGCGTAAGTTTTGAAATTGCGCTTTTGAGGTGATTGCTGGGAGCAATCGTCCTGATTTCCGTACTCTTGCGGATGCCTCAAATCATTCGGCTATTCCAGCATTTTTTAAGCTCCAAGTATCGAGAGTTCCGTTTCCGGGATTGGCCCGGACCGGGACAAGCCCGGCGGAAGCAAAGTAGCCAACTTCAAAAATCGCAACTTCAAAACTGGCGCGGCGAGGGACAGCGGCCTGCTCTTTCGGTCTCTCGCTGACGCGGCGGGTTGGGATCTCGGTTGCCTGCAACCTTACTTGGAACCTATTTATCGCACGTCTCCCGGAGACATTCGTCTTCGAGCGAAGACGCTCAAATCGGGTATCCGTCCATTTCGGCAGACTCGATTTCTTTATCAATGATCGTGAACCAGTGGCACTCAAGTGTGTCAGGTTGGATGCGATTGGTCGGTGTGAGTTCCGGCGGCGCGGTGGCCTTGCGAGTTTGCGATTGGTTTGCCGTGTTCCGTAAACGGGTTCTGCATGAACATCGGCCGAAGTAGCTCAGTGGGTAGAGCATCAGATTAACACTCTGACTGTCACGGGTTCGAATCCCGTCACGCACCAAAGTTGGCTTAAGGCTGACTCAACCGGGCGCGAAAGCGTTCACCATGAAGCTGGCGGGCATTCGGTTGCCTCGCCGAATCGGCTGGCAGCGACCAATGACCTCGGTCGGATGTTTCTGCCTAGCAACACGATCGTTTCGCCTTGCAAGTTCGCAGACGAATCATTCAGTAGCACCGGACGAACCTGAAGACGGTCTTTGAATATCGGAACGGTAAAGCTGGCTATTCGCCAACCTGAACCGTTCCATCATCAAAGCCCCAATTCAGCAGACGCCGGTCACGCTTAATGATTGGGAGCAAACTTCCGCGAACATTTTGTGTGATTCGGTGAACAATGGTTTGCCCAAAAGCCTCCTTCTCACAGCGAAATCAACAACAAAGCCGCTGGCAAGTCGGTATCGAACCTTGCCGAAATTACAGGAGGAAGACTTCACTATGTTCAAGAAAATCCATATTCGTAGTTATGAAGTCGGTTTGAAATTCCGCGAAAACGAATTCGTTGGGCTGATCGGTGCTGGAAAGCACTTTGTCTACATGGGATTTGGTAAGACTAAGGTTCGTGTGGTCAGCAAACGTGACCCATGGCTGGTCGATGATCAGCTTGACGTGATCGTCAAGTCTGGCGTTTTGGCCGACAAGGCCGAGGTCATTGATTTGAGCGATCACGAGCGAGCGTTGGTGTGGATCGACGGTCGATTCAGCTGCGTCCTTGGCCCTGGCCTGTACGCATACTGGACCGGCGTTCGTAATACTCGCGTCGAAACCGTTACCATCGAAAACGCACGTCTGGAGCACAAAGAGCTCTCGACGATCGTTCGGGGGGGCGACGCGGCCCGATTGCTGGACGTGTGCAAGGTCGATCGGGACCACGTCGGCGTCCTATTCCTGGATGGCCGCTTCGTTGAACTGCTTGACCCTGGTTTGTATGCATTCTGGAAGGATGCCGGTGACGCTCGTGTTGTCGCCGTCGACACGCGTGAATTGCAGGTCGACGTTTCCGGACAAGAAATGCTGACGGCCGACAAGGTAAGCCTGCGGATCAACGCGATGGCGACGTACGTCGTGAAGGATGCGCGCCGAGCGGTAAGTGTGTCGGACGATTTGCGACAATCGTTCTACCGAGAAGTGCAGTTTGCGCTGCGAGCTTCCGTCGGCGCTCGTGAACTGGACGTGTTTCTGGGAGGCAAAGACGATCTGATCGAAGAACTTGAGCAGAGCGTCCGTGACCGAGCCAGAGTACTCGGTTTGGAAGTCGTTTCGGTCGGAATCCGTGATGTGATCCTGCCAGGCGACATGAAGGACTTGATGAACAAGGTGATCGAAGCCAGGAAGGCGGCCGAAGCAAACTTGATCCGCGCCCGCGAAGAAACGGCGGCCATGCGAAGCCAAGCCAACACGGCAAAGCTGCTGGCCGACAATCCAACGCTGATGCGACTTCGAGAGCTGGAAATACTCGAAAAGATTGCCTCGGCCGGCAATATGAGCATCGTGCTTGGCGAGAAAGGACTCGCCGACCGTGTTGTGAACTTGTTGTAAACCAGAACGCCCGCGATAGAGAAATCTGTCGCGGGCGTTTTTCGTCTGGAGCGTTTTCTCGCCGAGATCCTCTGCGGCTGCAACTCGTTTTCCGTCTCTTGACGCATTCTGCGTAACGTTGTACGTTTGCATGCTGACGCAAACATGCATGCACGGAGATTCGGACATGAAGCCACAAGAGGCCTCACAGTGTTGTGGCCCCATCGACGACTTGCTTGATGCTGAACTGTTTAAGGCATTGGGCGAACCGACGCGATTAAAGCTGCTTTCCTGCTTGGCGAAGTGCGGTCGGGCTTGTTCGGTTACCGAACTAACGGAATGCTGCAAGGTCGATTTCTCTGTGGTGTCGCGTCACCTGAGCGTGTTGGAGAAAGCGGGAGTCCTCACCGCCACGAAAGAAGGCCGCACGGTCATGTATGCAGTGCGGTATAAGCATCTCTCTGAAGCTTTTCGTGGATTGGCGGTCGCGTTTGAAGGTTGTCGTCCCAAGCGTCGATCGGCCAAAACATAGATTTTCCGTGTGCCCACAGATTTCGATTAACGAACGCAGACTGAAACGTTTGCCAGTAAAGAACTAGAAAGACATTAGAGATGGACAAAGAACCGCAGGCATCCATTGGCTTCTTCGAAAAGAATCTGACGTACTGGGTTGTGCTTTGCATGGTGATTGGGGTGTTGATTGGGAAGTTTGTTCCCGCAATCCCTGCACTCCTTGTCAAATTTGAGTACGCCAATGTTTCGATACCGATCGCGATACTGATCTGGTTGATGATCTACCCGATGATGATGAAGGTAGATTTCGCCAGTATTAAGGATGTCGGAAAAACTCCGAAGGGGTTGTTTGTAACCTGGATTGTGAACTGGCTGATCAAGCCTTTTACAATGTTTGGTATCGCCGCGTTCTTTTTTTATGTGGTGTTTGAGCCCTGGATTTCACCGGAATTGGCCAAGGATTATTTGGCAGGTGCTGTTTTGTTGGGGGCTGCACCCTGCACTGCGATGGTTTTTGTTTGGAGTCACTTGACGCGTGGCAATGCGGCTTACACCGTGGTGCAGGTGGCGACGAATGACTTGATCATTTTGGTCGCCTTCACCCCGATCGTTGCGCTCTTGCTAGGTATCGGAGGGATTACGATCCCCTGGATGACGCTGATCGTTTCGGTGGTTCTGTTCGTTGTCGTGCCGTTGGCCGGTGGAGTACTCACCCGGCATCTGGTCGTCCGCTCCAAAGGCGAAGAGTATTTCGAGAACAAGTTTATTCCTAAGTTCAATAACTTCACGATCGCCGGTTTGCTGCTGACATTGATTTTGATCTTTTCATTCCAAGGGGAAGTGATTCTCAACAATCCGTTTCATATCGTGTTGATTGCGATCCCGCTGATTATCCAAACGGTTTTGATTTTCTTTTTGGCTTATGGTGTCTGCTATAAACTTCACTGTCGTCACGAGATCGCTGCACCGGCCGGGATGATCGGTGCATCGAATTTCTTCGAGCTTTCAGTTGCCGTGGCAATTACTCTTTTCGGAGCGTCATCGCCGGTCGTTTTGGCCACGATCGTGGGCGTCCTTGTGGAGGTGCCGGTGATGCTGGCCCTTGTTGCCTACGCCAATCGAACCACCGGATCGTTCGCGAAGTTCGAGTCGACCGATGAGAGCTAATTCATAGAATCGCTTGAAGCGGTCAGCGATAGGGCCATTGAAGACGAGCGCGTGGCGGGATTCAGATTTCGGCAACAGGATTCAAATTTCGGCAGTAGGTGCCCGGCCCATTGCCCTGCTTTCCCCCCTCCTTTGGCTTGCGGCAGGCAGCTTCGCCCGAATCGCTTTAGTGTGCGGGCAGTGTCGCTTGCCACTCGGTTCCGGTTTCTCGCGTTATGCAGGTCAACGGATTGCGCGTTGTTGCGAATCGGCAAAATTCTTAGCGAGAACGCGTAAAGGAAGGAATAGAATGCTTGGGGAGGCAGCCGGGCTGGTCAATCGACGGTATCGGATTGTCGCCCGTTTGACCATAATCGGGGAATTCACATCCGCCGGCGGCCGGTTTTCGGTCAACGTATAGGAATCCTTCTACAAAAGCTTATGAACCAGTCACAGCCCAACAATCCGCTGCACGGCATCACGCTGAAATCGATCCTAGAGTACTTGGTCGCTGAGTATGGTTGGGAGCGATTGGGTGACCGCATCCACATCCAGTGTTTCATCAGCAACCCGAGCATCAACAGCAGCTTGAAATTTCTTCGGAAAACGGAATGGGCGCGGAAAAAGGTCGAACGGCTCTATTTGTACTCGGTCAGTTACGACGACCGGCATGGGAAGAACAGCCCAGATCTCGACGAGATTGAAGTGGAGTCTGAAACGGGCTCTGAAATGGAGTCTGACATAGGCGCTGAAATGGATTCTGAAATTCAGCCGGGCAGTCCTTGGGACCGAGCACGGCAGAAGTAGAGCGGATCCAGCTGCCGAGCCAATTTCCGCCCAATGCCAGCTCCTTTGGCATCTGCGGGCGGTATTTCTAGCGGATCGGCGCAAGCCGATGGGCAAATTCTTTGTGTTTTCAATCTGAATGCCGGACGGCTCGCGCCGTTCCGCTAAGAAAGTAGATGGGATTGAGCTTCCGCTGGCCATCTAAATAGGATCCGCGTGCGTGTTCATGGCTGATAGGGCCTGGCCCTATCGTTTGCCCAAGCAGACATTCGCGCTGCAGAGTCTATTGGCACCCAGGGGCTATCATCGCTGGTCCACCAAAACAATTGCTTCAGCTCAAATAGATTTGTTGAACGGTGATGTAGATGCCAACGGCCAAAATACTGCCTCCGGTAAGGCGGCGCAGCCAAGTTTCAGCACTGGTTACTTTTTGGAAAAAGCTAGAAAACGACTGTTTGCCGAAGACCAACAGAAGGGCAAACAGAAGCACGGGAACGCCTGTTCCGACTCCGTAGAGAGCAGGTAGGAACACGCTTGAATCGTTTTTCACTGCCAGAGGAATTAGGCTGCCGAAGAACAGAGCGGCTGATACTGGGCAAAAGCTGAGGGCGAACAAGATTCCCAGCAAGGCCGAACCGATGAATCCAAGGTTTTCAAATTTCTCACGCAGCCTTTGGATCCCCTGCCCTGAAGTCATTGGCAATTCGATTAATCCCAGCAGAATCATCCCGACAATGACCAGCAATGGGCCCAGGAATAGGTTCAGATACTTCTGGAGTCCGACGGCTAGACCCGGAGCTGAAAGCAGACTTGCGACAACCAACGCTCCGAGAACGCTGTATGCCAGTACCCGCCCCAGTGTGTAAAGCAAGCTGGAGGCAACCGTCTTCCAGGACTGTCCCAAACTACGGCTGACATACGATATCGCAGCGATGTTCGTGGCGAGTGGGCATGGACTGATCGATGTCAGAATTCCTAGCCATAATGCTGAACCTGCTACTAGCCAATAACTATTCATGATTTCGCGTACTACCTTGTTACGTGAACTTTAGGTTTCGGATTGCCTGCCTGTCGTGACGGTTCGTTTGGGGGATAAAGCGAAATCATTCGACGCCGTCATTTTTGGCGCGTCGGTTCTCTCTTCTGTTGGATCGGAATCCATAGGTGACACATGTTCGTATCGCTCGCGAATTGACTGACGGACTGCGATGTAGGACTGTCTGCACTTCGCGTCCGAAGCGATGCACGGAGTTCAAATCCTTCCCGCACTTCGCTTCTTTCAACGAAAGCGACGCATCTTTCACGACTGTTCTTTCGTGCTTGCGTTCGCAAATGAATTCCAGGATTCGTTGATGAAGTTCGTGAATTCATCTTGATCGCCGGTATGATTCCAGACCTCTTCTAGATTCTTCCAGCGGACAATTTTTCCGTCTTCCACGTTTACTAACACGACGGTCGATGTGTAGACGTCGAACTGCTTGACCAGCGACGCGTTTTCATCGGATGTGTAGTCCGCTATTTGCCAGGAAATCTTGCCCGCTTCGATCTCCGGGTTGAGTGCCTCGTGAGTAAAGCTTTCGATGGTTCGACAGGTCGGACAGCGATGGGGCGCGTGGAAATAGACCGCGCTGAAGGGGGACTCCGCAAGACTCGACTGGAGACCGACCGGCGTTGTCGCCGAAGTCATCGTGGCGGCTGCGGCGGTATCGGATGAATCCGGTTTGGCTGGCGGTCCGATTTTTCGAACTGCCATAACGATGCTGATGCCTACAAACATCAATAGCAATAGGCTGAAAATAGATTTGGTTTTCATTACAGACCTTCCCCTTCGTTTGATTGATCAATGAGTTGTTTGATTTCTTCCGAGCTAGGAAGTGTTCCGTTGCTGACGACTTTGCCATTGATGACTAAGGCGGGGAGCGCTGACGGATTGAACTCAAGCACTTTCACGATGTCGTCGACCTTCTCGACCAAATCGCCCGCCTGTCGCTCTGCAACAGCGACTTCCGCGTTTTTCATGAGGTAGCCACATTTAATGCAGCCGGTACCGAGAACTTGAACTTTCGCCATGATTTTGCCTCTTACAGGTTTGATGGTTTTTGAATCAAAGTGTGGGGCTCATCCGTGTCCGTGGGGGGCGGAACCATCGCCCCTTCGGTCCGTTTTGAAGTTGCGGTCATTTGTAATTCAGCCAATTTGATACGTTGCAATCCTTTGTTGGCGAATACGTGCAGGCCTTCGACATCTTTCTGCATGAAAAGGGTTTTCTTTTGACATGCTTAAATGTTGAAAAACCGCCAGTTGTACTAGCGTTATTTCTTTGATCATTTGGCTATCCTTTGGATGCAGCCCCGTTAACCATGACGCACGTGTTCGGCACGGGGCGGAGTCAAAGTCGGTCGGGGCGAGCTCTCAAGGTTGGTGACAATTAGCAACGCCGGACACTTGCTGCCCAACCAATATTCGTCGGACGTCTTTCGTCATGATTTTGGTTCGCGACAAACTAAATCTAGATGTCTGCAATCGCTTATCGTCGATATACGATAGGCGTCTTGATGGTTTTTGTCAATATCAGTCCCCGTGATGTGAGGAGAGGGAAGGCAACGGATCGGTCTCTTTGGCTTTTTTAGTGGAGTCGAAGAAGAGAGAGCCGGCGCGAATTGCGTCGATCCGTCGTAGTCATTATGTCATCTGGCCCAGGCACCCCGATGCGATGTGTTGGTCGTAACGTATCGGAAGAATGCGATGTTGATTGCAAGGTAGGCTTGTTCTTAATCAGAGTAAGCCGCTTCGGAGGCTCTTCCGCAAGACCATGGCAACCGGCGCTTTCTTTGATCTGGCAAACATTCGCAATGGGCATCTTGTTTGCACATCGCACACGTGCGAATACGCACTGTGCATTCTGAAGCGCGCTGTATGGGACGCGTTGGCAAGCTAATTTTGGAAAGGGGGCGATCGGCACGCGACTTGCGTAACACTTGCCAACACGGGGAGTTCTTCTCCGCGACTCTAAGCAGCTTTCAAACGAGCCTTCGCTTCGAGTTTGCCGTTTCCACAGCTCAGCAACCGATCAATCAACATGACAAGTAAACCAGATTACTCCAAGCTTCGCGCGTCGCTTGAAAAAGAGCTCGCCGATTTGGTCGCCCGAGCGGTGGAAATCGACGATGACTTGAGCGATCCAGCCAACGAGGATTGGGAAGATCGAGCCGCGGAGACCGAAGGGGACGAGGTCGCGGAATCGATCGGGAATCTCGCGTTGAAAGAAATTGATCAGATCAAACATGCGTTGCACCAAATCGATATGGGTACTTATGGGAAATGCACACGCTGTGGGAAAACGATTCCTAAGGCGCGGCTGGAAGCCATCCCGTACGCAACGACCTGTACGAGCTGTGCTTAGCATCAGAAGATCGTCGGGGTATCGGTCCGTTTAGTAGCGTTGCAGGTTTGGAACGTGGAACACGATACGTGTTGATTGAATCTTTGGAAGTGAATGTTGTATTCATTCCGTTCTCCCTGTTGGGGCATGAATTCAATCGACACTGCTTCTGGCTTTCCGCTGGTCAAGCGGACGGACGGAGTAAAGATTCTCGTGATTCTCTCGCGAGAAGATTCGATAATGTATGTTCGGTAGGCAGTCGGCATGGATACATTCCCCAAAGATCTCGGACGGAACAAGAAATGGCTGAAACAAACTATTTTGCCAAAACAAAGATCGTCGTCCCTTTTGATTTTTCAGACTTCTCTGCTGGGGCCGTTGAGACCGCTTGCAAGATCGCAAGTAGAAATGAGCAAGTGACGGTACTGCATGTCATCGACCCTGCTCAGCTTCACGGGTTTGACGATAACGGTGGTTATGAACTCGCCGGGGAACTGGGGAATTCTTTGGCAAACATAGAGGGCGCCAATGAGATCGACGAAGCGAATCGGAAGAAGGCACTTCAAGCGATGCAGGATCTGTTTGAGAAATCCGATTGTGTGGGCGTTCATTTTGCGGCCGTCGTCGACGCGCCGACGATCGGGATCGTTGAATTTGCATCGCAAAACGGTGTCGAGTTGATCGTTATGCCGTCACACGGTCGAACCGGCATCAAACGCTTGCTGATCGGTTCCGTCGCCGAACACGTCGTACGCTCCGCCCACTGCCCTGTTCTCGTTCTGCGCTAACGTAATGCAGGCTGGCAGCCTGCAGTTCACTCTTCAGGCCGGCAGCCTGAGCTACAGCTACTGCCGCCGGTTTAGTCCTGTGACGCTTGATTTTACGAAAAGCGTTGCTTTAGCGTGAACCAATCTCTGCTTTTGGCCTTCTTTCTTCACAATCCACTTGATGGATCCGCTGACGAATTGGCGTGTGGCTTTCTGTTATTAGGCCTCCTGATTACTGCGCTTCGTTAGTTGTTTTATCTTCGTCGAGAGAGAATCGAATTCTGTGTGTTCGGATTTGCGCTGATGCCTGGTCATGAGTCACCGGATCGCCGCTGATCCTTGAACGCACCGAACCAAATTATTCCTGCACCGATCGCGGAATCATGAAGACCAAAATCAAAACCAAAACCAGTTCCGTAAAGAGTTCGAAAATTGGGCTGACCGTTGCCATGCGAGTCGCGGGCGAAGACATTGCTAGAGGTGATTACGTCACGATCCTTAGCGAGATCATCGAAATCCCGTCGTTTCTTTGGAGCTGCTCAAGCGTTTCGCTGTCGGTGGACGAGCCGGTCCGGTCGCGGTACTTGCCTCGTGAAAAGGGGGAGCCGCACCGTGTCGTTGCCGTCTGCTTGCCATTCGTCTACGCAAAACGTCCTAAAGGAAGCTTGATCGCTTTCGACACAAGGCAGCAACAACTGGCGAGGCTCGATAAAACAATTGGTCAGCAGCTTTGGAAGCAAATGAAAAAGCGGAAAAAGTAGGACCGATTCCTACCGGCAAAAGCACCGTCAGATTTATTAGAGACCTTGCGGTGGAATCATCCAGCACGATTCATGCTTTTCCATGCCAATATGCGGGTAATAGCTTTGGGCAGCCGGAGCCGCTAGCAGAATCAACCTCGTATTCAGGCCTGCCTTTTGATGAATCAATTGGATCAGTTGGCGGCCGATTCCCAATCCTTGCGAAGCGACATCAACCGCCAAGTCCGATAGATAGGTGCAGTAAGCAAAATCGGTGATCGCGCGGGCCAGACCGACAAGTTTCCCGTTTTCATCGCGCGCCGTGGCGATTAGGTCCGCTCCTGAAAGCATCTGCGCAAGGTGATCTGCATCGTCCATCGGTCGCCTTTCGGCCAGCGTCGATCGGCGAAGAATATCAATGAACTCTGCTGTCTGAAGATCAGGTTCGATGGCATAGTTCACGCTTGGAATTCCTGCGTTTCAAATGCGGAACCTGAAAATAACAAATGGCATTCCAACAAGCTGAAATCGCAATGCCGTGGGATCAGCGTATTTAGAAGGCACGTGGCAGGTCGGAGGCCGACAAAACGCGACCGCTATCCCTCACGTTCCTTGCGAAAGGTGACACAAATCAATAGGGGATGTTACGTCAAAATGTTGTGGACCACGTTTCCGTGGACATCCGTTAGACGGTAATCACGCCCTTGGAAACGGTAGGTGAGTTTTTCGTGGTCGATTCCTAGGCAGTGCAGTAACGTGGCGTGGAAGTCGTGAACATGGACAGGGTTTTCTGTGATGTTGTAGCAGTAGTCGTCTGTCTGGCCGTACCGGATGCCCGGCTTGATGCCTCCGCCTGCCATCCAAATGGAGAAACAGCGAGGATGGTGATCGCGACCAAAGGTGTCAGGATTGCCTTGCGAGTAAACCGTGCGGCCGAATTCACCCGCCCAGATAACAAGCGTTTCATCTAGCATCCCACGTTGTTTCAGATCTTGAATCAACGCGGCGGAGCCCTGGTCGGTTTCTTTTGCGAGAGTCGGTAGGTATTTCTGGACGTTGCTGTGATGGTCCCAGCCGCGATGAAAGACCTGAATGAAACGGACGCCCCGTTCGGCAAGCCGACGGGCAAGCAGGCAATTCGAAGCATGCGAGCCGGGTTGCTTGGCATCTTCACCGTATAGGTCAAACGTGCTGGCGGGTTCGTCAGATGTGTCGGCCAAATCGGGGACCGATGTCTGCATCCGATAAGCCATTTCGTATTGAGCGATACGAGAAGAAATTTCTGGATCGCCGATGGCCGCTTCGTGCATTCGGTTTAAATTTTCCAGTCGGTCAAGCATCATGCGGCGGTCAGCGCTCGACCGCCCGGTGGGGTCGTTCAGGTACAAAACCGGATCACCCTGGCTGCGAAATTTCACGCCTTGATATTTCGATGGCAGAAAGCCGCTGCCCCAAAGCCGATCGTAAAGCGGCTGAGCTTGATGGAAGGTGTTCTTGCTTAGCAGGACCACAAACGAAGGCAGATCTTGCGTTTCACTGCCCAAACCATAGCTGAGCCACGCACCGATACTCGGCCTGCCCGGTTGCTGGTTACCCGACTGGAAGAAGGTGATCGCTGGATCGTGATTGATCGCCTCGGTATGCATCGATCGGATGATGCAGATGTCGTCAACAACGTTGGACATGTGCGGAAGCAGCTCACTTAACCATGCACCCGATTGTCCATGCTGCTGGAATTTCCAAGGAGATTTGACGACCGTGAAGTTCTTTTGGCCAGCGGTCATCCCCGTCAGTCGCTGTCCTTGGCGAACGCTATCGGGTAGTTCCGTTCGATCCAGTTTGTTCAGCGAAGGCTTATAATCGAACAGATCGACCTGCGAAGGAGCTCCCGATTGCAGCAGGTAAATGACCCGCTTTGCCTTGGGAGCAATCTGCGACAGCTGGCTGAGTGCGTCCGGTCCCGGTCCCCCGTGGGCGGAGCCGGTGTTCATCAATGAGGCTAACGCCGCAACGCCGATACCGGTGCTGGTACGTCCGAAGAAGTGTCGTCGGGTTTGCAGGAGTTGGGATTCCTGGATTGGATGACTCATCATGTGCATTAACCTTTTGTAATGGCTTCATCCAGGTTCAGATACAGGCTTGCAATACTTGCGAAGGCGGCCAACTGCGATGTGTCGAGTGTGGAATCGAACGGAGATTCGCCCACTTGCAGAATTTTTAGAGCCAAATCAGGGGACGCAACCAGTTTCTGATGTTCCAAATGAAAGGCTTCGACGATGGCCGTCAATTCGGGTTCGGTTGGCTCGCGAGCGGTAACAAGTCGAAACCCAAAGGTCAGTTTGTCTTCAAGACGTTGGGCGTCGTGTTTCATCATTCTCTCGCCTAGATGCCTGGCTGCTTCAACGAACTGAGGGCTGTTCAGTAGCACAAGGGCTTGGGACGGCGTGTTCGTTCGCGACCGGCGAATGGTACAGAGCTCACGTTCTGGAGCATCCAAAATCTTCAGCATCGGCGACGGTACGGTTCGTTTCCAAAAAGTATAGATGCTGCGGCGGTAGAGATCGTCGCCACTGCCTTGCGGGTATTCTTTGGAATAACCCGGCCGATTGTTCAGTTCCATCCACAGCCCGGCAGGCTGGTAAGGGTAGACGCTTTTTCCGCCCACCTGATTCACCAGCAGACCGCTGGCAAGCAGTGCTGCGTCGCGAAGTTCCTCGCCATCAAGCCGCATGCGTGGGCCTCGGGCGAGCCATCGGTTTTCGGGATCGGCTTGATAAGCGGCAGCGCCGACGTGGGATGTTTGCCGATAGGTTGCTGACGTGATCATCAGACGCTGGATCTGTTTAACATTCCAGCCGCTGCGAACGAATTCGGTCGCCAACCAGTCCAGTAATTCCGGGTGACTGGGGAGCGAGCCTTGGACTCCGAAGTCTTCCGACGTTTTCACCAACCCCATTCCGAAGAGCCGTTGCCAATAACGATTAACCGCAACGCGGGCGGTCAGAGGATGCGAAGGATCGACCAGCCACTCGGCAAAACCCAGGCGGTTCGCGGCGGAATTTTGGGGCATCGATGGAAAGATGGCAGGAACATTTGCCGTGACTTCGTCGGTAGGGGCATCGTATTGGCCACGGTTCAGTAGATGGGTCTTACGCGGTTTCGGCATGTCCTGCATGACCATCGTCGCCGGAAACGCGGTCGCCTGTTGCTGTTGGATGGCAGCGATACGTTGTTTCAGATCTTCTTGAGGATCGTGGTGGGCAGCGACGTAATCTTTTAGCTTGGCGGTATCTTCAGCCGATCGAGCGGCTTGCTTGGTAGCAGCGATCCGCCGAATGTCCGCAGGGATTCCCTGAAAGGTCAGGTCCGATTGCGGATCGGTTGATACGGAGAGCCGCGTCCGGCCGATACCGTGTGTAGCGAAACCGGCTTCATGACGAAGGCGAAATCGCAGTTCCGTACCACCTGGGAACCCGAACGGCTTTTCAGCGACAAAGATCGCGGTCGCCGGTTCTTTTCGAGACGGTCCGTCCACGGCCCAGCCATCATTGTTGGCGACCGTCCCGTTGATCGCTTTGGCAACTTCGTAATTCGTTTGCTGGTAATCCGTGATCGCGCGTACGAATTTCACTGCCTTCGTTTTCGATGGATCCTCGGTCGATACCGCGGTCAGTTCAAATTCGCTGAGGACAAAATTTGAATTGCTATGGCGTCCGGGGCCGCCGCCGGGAAGGGAGTCATCCGTTAACGCTTCCAGTCGCACCGCCGTGATGCCGACGACTTCGGTCTGCGACCCGATGTCATAAATGTCCTGACGTGGGTTCGCACCGCCCGCAAGAATCGAATGGTCGGCCAGTGGCGTTAGCGTTGATCCGGCAGAGGACTTTAGGATTTTTGGCGTCAGGACGTTCCAGCCGCTGCCGGGGGAATTAGCAAGCTGTCCTGCCCATTGTTCCAAGTGAGAATCCCAATCGATGGGCTTAGCCAGTTCCGCCTGCAATCTGCGAAGCTTCGCTTCCAATTGTTGTTGGCGATTCCCTGCAAGGGGCGACGGTATTTTTTCGGTGGGAGCGAATCCTTTCATCCCGCGTTCGGGCACTTGATTGAAGAATGAATAGAGCTGATAGAATTCACGCTGAGAGATCGGGTCGTATTTGTGGTCATGGCAACGGGCACACCCGACGGTTAATCCCAACCAGACGGCGCCGGTGGTTGTGACTCGATCCATCACGTATTCGGTTCGATATTCTTCATCGATGATACCTCCTTCGATCGTGATGCCATGATTCCGGTTGAACCCTGTCGCAAGCCTCTGTTGGGCGGTGGCATTTGGTAGCAGGTCGCCGGCGATCTGCTCCGTCGTGAATTGATCAAACGGCATGTTGCGGTTGTAGGCGTCGATCACCCAGTCGCGCCAGACCCATTGCTCGCGTTCGGTATCGTATTGGTAGCCGTTTGTGTCCGCGTACCTAGCCAAGTCCAACCAATGGCGAGCCATGTGCTCGCCGTACGCGGGCGACTGGAGGTATCGGTCAACCATGTTTTCATAGGCTTGATCCGATCGGTCGGTCAGGAATTTTTCGATTTCCTCAACCGTCGGCGGTAACCCGGTTAGGTCAAATGCGACTCGGCGAATGAGTGTTTCAGGAGAGGCTTGGTCGGCCGGTTTCAAGCTGTTTTCGCGTAACCGCGCGAGGACGAAGTGATCGATGTCGTTCCGCGGCCAGGGGCTGTCCCCGATGTTCGGTACGGCGGGTTCCACGACGGGGCCAAACGCCCAGTGAGACTGATATGCGGCGCCACCGTCAATCCACTTTGTTAACGTGGCGATCTGTTTTGCATCGAGCGGCTTTGGACCATCGACCGGTGGCATTCGTACATCGGGATCGGTCGAGGTAATGCGCCGGATCAATTCGCTGGCGTCCGTGTCACCCGGTACGATCGCTCGTTCCCCAGAATCACTGGTTGCCGTCGCCGCGTCCCGCTGATCGAGCCGCAGTCCACCTTCACGAGTCGCCGCATCCGGTCCGTGACAGGTGAAACAGTGATTGGAAAGGATGGGCCGTACGTCCCGATTGAATTGCTGTTCGTCAGCGAACGCAACAGCCGACACCAAGACGAGAAACAGCGTAGCTGGATAGACCATTCCGGATAGCATTAGGAGTGTCACCGAACAAATCGGAAATAGAGAGTGGACGTGTTTCAGCATAACACGTAGGGGGGGCCTTTGCCTTGTTTTGTGCGATTCGTGGGAGTTGGGAGTTGGGAGTTGGGAGTTGGGAGTTGGGAGTTGGGAGTTGGGAGTTGGGAGTTGGGAGTTGGGAGTTGGGAGTTTTTTTTAGGAATCCGATGCGATTTCTAGTCCCAGGATTGAAACATCGTCTTTGGGGCCGTTTTTTGCACACCAGCGTTGTACCGATTTCTCAAGCAATGACACACTTTGTTCCAAAGACTGCGACTGACCAAGTTCAATCATCTCCATCATTTGTTGCATCGAGAATTGATTCAGCCCTTCATCCATCGCTTCGGGAACGCCATCGGAGTAGGCATAAAGCCGGTCGCCGGGAGCGAGCGTCACGGCTTCTTGGTCGTATTCCATATCTTCGACCCATCCGATAGCCATGTTGGTCCCTTCCAACATCTTGGGCAGTTCGCCTTTGCGGACATGAACGATTGGGTCATGGCCTGCCGAAACGTATTGAAGTTCCAACGTGCTCAATTTCAGCACGCCATATAACATTGTAAAGAACAGTTCGTTCTGCTCTTCCATTGGAAAGCGTCGATTTAGTTCGAACGCGACCTCTCGAGGCGGGACAATCCGGGTTTGGCCATTGCCGTCTGACTGGACCAGCAGCGACGAGGAAGAGACCAGCGGGGTCATCAACCGACCGATGGTAACCGACAACAATGAAGACGCGACTCCATGGCCGCTGACGTCGACCACGTAGATCGCAATATGGTCTTCATCCAACGCGAAATAGTTTAGGAAATCGCCGGCCAGTTCATCACAGGGGATGAACTTCCAAGAGAAATTGACGAGAGACGTTTTGGGGTTGGACGATGGCAACAGCGATCGTTGAACTTTCGCCGCGGCGTCCAAGTCGCGGGTCATGCGTTGGTTGGAAGAATCTAATTGATTGTTCAACGATTCCAGTTGATCGTTCCAACGCGTGAGTTGTTCTTTGGCGACCGTCAGTTCTTCGTTGGTCCGGACAAGTTCCTGGTTTTTCTCGACCGCGTTCTCAAAGGTAGAGACCAGCAGGTTCAGGACCTGTTGTCGTCCAGCCTTCACCGTGTACTGGGTGCCGCCGAGGGTTACATCCAGCTGCTGTTCTTCTTCGTCTTCGGCAAGCGGCGTTTCCAGCAGCGATGCGACTCGCGAGATCAGGAACTTGGGATCGTACGGTTTGGTGACATAGTTGTCCGCGCCGCAGTGCAGCCCCTTGATGATGTCTTGGGCATCGGCCAACGTCGATAACAAGATGAACGGAATTCGTCGCAGGTCGGGATCGTTCTTAACCGCGTGACACAACTGGTAGCCGTTCATCACGGGCATTTCGATGTCCGAGATCACCAGCGTTGGTGGTTGCTCACGAATCATTTCCAAACCGATCTGGCCGTTTTCTGCGGTGCGAACCTGGTACCCCGCCTCCAGCAGTTTGTCCGACAAGATTTTTGCTTGGATGCGGCTGTCTTCGACGATCAGTAAAGAAGCACGTGGTGAGGAATCGTTCATGATGACTAAACCTAAGGACCTGTTTTAAGCTCGGCGGCTGCGTTTGATGTGCCGGACGATTGCGGGTGCCAACTTGGCAAGCGGCAAGGTTCGGTCGGCAAGGTTTTGTTCGATCACGGCTTTGGGCATTCCAAAGACGACACAATCAGACTGATTTTGCGCGAAGACGTACCCGCCAGCTTGCTTCAACCCGCGACAGCCTTCCAGCCCGTCACGGCCCATGCCGGTCATGATCACAGCAAGTGCATTTCCGCCCGTGGCTTCGACTGTCGATCGAAGCGTGTAATCAACCGATGGCCGCACGCTGTTTTCAGGGGGGGCGTCGGTTACTTGAACCAGTAAACGGCCGGCGCGTGAGATCAGTTTCATTTGCTGGCCGCCAGCGGCAAGGATCACCCGACCGGCGATGGCCTCCATGTTGTTGGTCGCTTCGACGACCTCCAATTCACAGATCGAATTCAGACGTACCGCTAACGACTGCGTATAGGTTGGCGGCATATGCTGAACGACCAGGAGGGGGATTGGCAACTCCGCGGGCAATTTCGGCAGGAGGGCCTTCAACGCGACGGGGCCACCGGTCGACGTGCCCAAGACCACTACTCGGCACGGGGATTTGGGTGCCGGTACTTTTTCGGCCAACCCATTGTCGCCCACGGGTTGCCGGGTGACGCGTTTCGAAGTCCTAACGGTGTCAGATGATTCGCGAAAAGCGGAGATCTTTTCCTGTAGTTCGTCTTGAAGCTGTTGGCGGTTTGCGCCGGAATCGCTACCGGATGGTTTGAGAATAAAATCGAATGCTCCCTCCATTAACGCATCCGTGGTCACTTGAGTTCCTGCAGCGGTAAAACTGCTGACCATGATTGCTTTGGGGCGAAGTTTTCGGCGTTTGATCTCACGCAGTAATTCAATGCCATTCATGTCGGGCATTTGAACGTCAAGGGTCAATAGATCCGGATCCAATCGTTCGATTTTTTCCAAAGCGTCGACGCCATTCTTGGCACTGCCGACCGTTTGTGCGCCTTCGTATTCGCGCAATACATTCTGGATCGACTGGCGATATAACGCCGAGTCGTCTACCACCAGAATTTTCGTCGGTCGGGATTTCACAATACGCTTCCTACGATTGGTTATCGGCAGCAAGGGATTTTTCAAAGAACGCGAGCAGCCCTGCTTTGTCAAACGGTTTGACGATGAAGTCGATCGCACCGGCCGCGATGCATTCTGCCAGCTTTGGTTTTTGATTCACGGCGCTGACCATAACGACGCGTGCCTGCGGATCAAACTGCATTAATTGTTTCAGCGTCGACACACCGTCCAGTTTTGGCATCACGATGTCCAAGGTGACGAGGTCCGGTTTTGTCTGTTCATAGATTGCCAAGGCCTGTTCGCCGTCTTCGGCTTCACCGGCGATTTCCCAACCGGCGGTTTCCGCGATCTCGCGAATGCGTTTGCGCATGAAGAGGGCGTCGTCGACGACCAACAAGCGTTTCGTTCCCATCTGATTGTCTCTCGCCAAAGGTTCATCCCAATTCGAGCGGATCTTGTCCAACGATCTCGATCACCACATTGCCGTTTGTGATATCAACGGACATCCGTCTCCCTTTTTCACCGCCGCAGTGACTGGCCAGGACCGGAATGCGGAAATCGGAGAGCAATTGCTGACATGCGTCAAAATTCTGTTGGCCGATGTTTCCGGCGGTGCTCGTCGAAAACATGCTGGCGCCGCCGGCGATCTTAGCTGTCAGCTTTAATTTCTCGGCGGCAAACCTTTCCATCTGCGCGATCAGTCCAGGAATCGCAGTGTCGACATACTTGCCGGGACGTTCGATTTTACCGCGTGATTCGGGCAGCACGATGTGGGCTAAACCCCCAATTTTCTTGCGTCGATCATACAGCATCAGACCGATGCACGAACCTAGCAGCGTGCGGAGAATATCCCCTTCTCCACCAACATGCATTTCACCCATGCGAACGGACCGACCGGCTGCCTGTCTTAGTGGGTCCATGTTGGCAAACTCCTCATCGCTCGGACTCGCCGCTAAGAAGCAGTTCTGGCAGACGCGACATCGATTCGGCGTCCGGCACAAACAGCAAGGTCCAATTTACGGCCAGCCGATCAATTTCGAATCGCGTTCTTGCCAGGATCGCTTGGTCAAAGGCAATTGCCTGTCCCATCAGGACAAACTCCATCAGACTTTCAGCGAATTCACGGCTGAATCTGGGAGGGGTTGGAACGACTTCCTGCGATTCGCTGCCGACGGAGAGGCTCTGCTGTAATGCGTTAAGGTAGGCACAGCAAAGGATGTTGGTCGTTTCCAGGGCGGCCGATGTCGTCAATTCAGTCCACTCGGTCGTTGTGCCTTGAGGATTGTCCAGCAGAATATCGGCCAACGCCCATCCGCTGGCGTCGTCGAACGCCAGGATCATCTCACCGGTGATGATCCCTTGGATCTGCATTGAACAGGAACAGATTGGCGCGTCGTCCCCGCGAGTGAGCAGTTCCGTCGCTTCCTCCATTGGCAACTGTTCCAATGAATCGAAATCAACGACGGATGGTTTGCCAATCCACTTGGCGAGCGCCTCGGATGCACTAGCCGACCCGCGACGAAATGTCGATTCGAGAGTAGCCAATTGGGTTGCACTGAGAAGATTCTCTCCTTGGTCGGTCAACTTGAAAGTTCCTCGGTAGCCGTTCGTGTGGATGGTTGAGTCGCCATTTGATATGCCGTGCCAATATCAAGCATCAGGCCGACGTTACCGTCACCTAGGATACTCGCCCCTGACAACCCGCGGATCTCAATGAAGTTATCCGAAAGCGACTTGATCACCATGTCATGACTGCCGATAAGTTCGTCCACGTGCAGGCCCATGGTTTTTCCAGCGGTTTGTACAATGACAACCTGGGATGCATTCGCGTCGACATTCGAATCACCGCGAACCGGTTCGTCGTCCTTTTGGCCCCAATTATTCCAGTGGAAAACTTCGTCGATTCGAACCAAGGGAATAAATTCGTCCCGGACATCGATCGTTCGTTTTCCCTGAACGGTGACAATTTCCTCCTCTTTGACCGAAACGATTTCGCGAACTTCATCAATCGGCATCGAAAACACGACCCCGCGGATTTTGACCAATAGGCAATTGATAATTGCCAATGTTAGGGGCAACCGAATGGTGAAATGGGTTCCTTGTTTCGGAATCGATTCGACTTCGATCGTTCCGTTTAATTTCCTGATCCGGTTTTGCACGACGTCCATCCCGACGCCCCGCCCCGAAACGTCGGTAACTTCCTGAGCGGTGCTGAATCCAGGGTGCCAGATGTAATCCAAGGCCTGTGCGTCGCTTAGTTCACTCGTCGCTGCCTTCGAAAGAACTTGATTGTTGATCAGTTTGGTTTTGATCTTGTCGACATCGATCCCGCCGCCGTCATCTCGTACGTGGATATAAATGTTGTTGCCACTGTGAGTCGCCTCCAGGGAGATCGTTCCGATTTCTGGTTTGTGACTGTCAAGGCGAACCTGCGTCGGTTCTAAACCGTGGTCGATGGAGTTTCGTACTAGGTGCATCAAGGGATCGCCCAGAGCGTCGATCATCCGTTTGTCCAGCTCTGTTTTCTCGCCACGGATCAGCAGGTTGACCCGCTTGTCACGTTCTTTGGATAGATCGCGGACCACGCGTTTAAACCGATTGAATAGCGGACCGACCGGGACCATTCGAGTGTCTAAGACTCCTTTCTGCAGATTTTTGGAAACTCGCGAAAGTTGGTCGATTGCCTCGCCAAATTTGTCCAGGTGGCCACGGTCATGTTCCCAGATCTCCGAGTGTTCATCCATTAATTCCAAACCGCATCGCAACTGCGTCACCAAAGCGCCGCGGTCGCTCGGTTCAGCGGTTTCATTTTCCAAGCCTTCGATCGTGTCACGCAAACTGTCACAGAATTCGCGGATTCGATTCAACGCACTTGCTTTTCGATGCGACGGATTGATCTGACTGGAAATCTGGACAAAGCGGGCTCGGTTGACGACCAATTCGCCCGCCAAATTCATCAGACTGTCCAATCGATCGATTTCGACACGCATCGTTTCGGCAACCTTGCCAGCCGCTTTGTCGGACGTGGGGACATCGCTAACGGTTGGGGCGTCGGCAGCGTTCACGGTTTCGACAGGCTGCGGTGATTGAGCGGACTCAGCCGGTTCTGGAACGTCCATCGGTTGAGGATCGATATCGATTTTGTTCGCGGCGACCGTGTCGGCGGATTCCGTTGGTTCGGCGTCAATAGTCGGTTCGGCTGATTCCGTCGGTTCGGCTGACTGAATTGGTTCGATCACCGTTATCGAATTTTGTTTGGTGCCGAATTCTGGAGCGTCTGAATCAGTGGATTCCGCGGGTAAGTTAACGTCGGGATATTCAACCGACGCTCTCCGTTCTGCCGTTTTGCTGGACTTGTCCACGTCCTCTGGGAAGTCGATTGAATCCACACCGTCGACCTGTGCGGCACTGCGCAAGTTGTCCAGATCCCGATCGGTTTCGATCTGTAATTCAAATTCCTCCAACGGCTCGTCTTCCGACAAGCTCTCCAGCGTCGGTCGAGTTGATTTGATGGTTCCCAATCCTGCTAATCGGTTCACGATCAACTGGGCTTTCAAGTCCACCAATTGCAACCGTGGCCGGAATCGGATGACCATGCGGATTGGCGAATCGTGCAGCTCGGGCGAGGCGGGGGGTATTTCCGTCGGATGCTCAGCTTTCGGCGGCGTGTCTTCCGGTGTCGGTTCCAAAGTCGCTTCGGTAATCGCTTCTTCTGCAGTTGACTCTGACGCTGTTTCTTTGGACGTGTTTTTTTGCAGCGCAGCCTGATCTTCTAATCGCTTCAACTCACTAAGCAACTCGGTAGGGCTGCCCAGGGCGTTGCCGTCTCGCAGCCGATCGTTGCTTTGGCGAAGGAAATCGACGCACCGCAGGACGACGTTCATCGTCGGCTCATCGAGCTGTTCGGTGCCGGATCGAAAACGCTCAAAGCGATTTTCAAGATGATGGGTAAGGACCGTAATCTGTTCCAGTCCCATCATTCCGGCGGATCCTTTGATGGAATGGATCAGTCGAAAGGACTCGTTCAAATCTTCGGAGTTCGTCGAATCGCGCTCGAGCGACAGCATGGTTTCGACCAAGTCATCAAGTTGCTCCTCGGTCTCATCCAGAAACGTCTGCAAGTATTCCGACATGTCGTCATTGGGACCGGACGAATTCTGTGTGTTGTCGCTCATGAGTTCCGACCTCGTGTCTCGGTCGTAGGACGGGTGCGTGACGTTGCTGTCACCTTCTTGTAAATCAGGGGCGAAACTCTTTCCAAACCGCCCAGCATTTCGTAGATGCCTTCGGAAGGACCGACGACTAGGTATCCCCCGAACGCTAACGCATTGAGCAGATTGTCGACCACTTTCTGTTTTGATTCGCGGTCAAAGTAGATCAGCACGTTCCGGATAAAGATGCAATCAAAACTCGACTCGGCCAACGGTACCATCAGATTATGTTGCTGAAACTTCACCAGTTTCTTGATCGAATCTCGAACTTGGCGTTGATTGTTTTCGGTTGGGGGGTGGAAGTACCGCCGCTGCTGTTGTTCTGGAACTTCCTCGATCGCACGCGCGTTGAAACTTCCTTTGCGTGCCATGTTCAACATTTCGGCACTGATGTCGGTTCCGACGACCTCCAATGACCAGTCACGAAGTCGAAACAGATTCTCCGCTAGGCAGATTGCGATCGAGTAGGGTTCGGAGCCATTCGAACAACCTGCCGACCAAATTCGCAGCTGACGCTTCCGTTCGCCGGCGCGGTGTCTAGCGATTTGCTCGGACAGCCAATCACTGGCAAGCCAATCGAATTGCTTTTGGGTGCGAAAGAAGTAGGTTTCGTTTGTCGTGATCGCATCCAGGAAACCCGCAAGTTCATCGGCTCCGGCAGTCGACGTGAGAACTCGGTAGTAGTCATCAAAATCATCATATCCGCCTGCGTTTACTCGGCGGCGGATACGATTGCTAAGCAAGGTGATCTTGTTCTTGTCGATATGGATCCCACTTTTCTTGTAAATGAAATCATGGAACCGATCGAATTGTTGCGAATTAAGACGCGGGAGTCCCACGGTTGATTGACCCTTTGTTTGTTTCCACGGCGGCGTGGGGTGGTTGGCAACATTGCGATCGATACCGTGCCCCGGGATCCCTGCGACGTTACGATTCAAACTTACTCACCAAGTCTTGCAGTGTGTGCGACTGTGCGCCAAGTTGTTCGGCGCTGGCGGCAAGTTCTTCCGCGCTGGCTGCATTCGATTCCGTCGTCTCGGAAACCGATCGAATTGCAATTTGTACCTGATCGGCGCTTGCAGATTGCGATTCGGTCTGCTCTGCGATTTGGACGATCCCGGCAGCCGTGATGTCGACCGCTTCAACGATCGAAGCTAGCGAATTACCGACATCTTCGGATAACTCCGCTCCTTCGGCAACGCGACGCGACGATTCTTTGATCAGCTGAGTAATTTCTTTGGCGGCTTCACTGGACCGTTCGGCAAGTTTCCGTACCTCATCGGCCACCACGGCAAAACCCAAACCGTGTTCGCCCGCGCGGGCTGCCTCGATCGCTGCGTTCAACGCCAACAAGTTGGTTTGACTGGCGATGTCGCTGATGACTTGGATAATATCCGTAATTTGCTCGCTCGATTTTTCGATCAAACGCATGGCGACGACGGCTTCTGTCCGTGTCTTGCTTGCCTCGCCTGCCAGGCATGCGGTTTTGCTTGCCTGATCGTTCACGGATGCGGCGCTGGTTGCAATGACCTGGATGGCGTTCGTCATTTCGGCGACCGATGCGGTCATCTCTTCCACGCTCGCCGCTTGGTTTTGAGCGCCATCGCTCAAGTTCGCACTACTTTCGGCAATGACCCTTGCCCCTTCGGCAAATTGGTGAGCGCTTTCGATCACTTCATCAATCAGGTTTTTGGTCTTTTCACGCTGCTGCTTGGCGGATCGTTCCAACTGAACGCGTTGCGTTACATCGTCGGCGTACTTGACGACTTTGCAGGGGCGTCCGTTCAGACCGAGAATGGGATTATAAGAACCTTGGATCCATACTTCGCGGCCCCCTTTCCCAATTCGCCGGTATTCCGAGTGGGCGTATTCACCGCGGTTCAATTTCTCCCAAAACTCCGCATACCCTGGCTTGATTCGCTCGTCAGGGTCGACAAAAATTCGGTGATGCTTGCCACGGATTTCATCCAAGGTGTAACCCATTGCCTCTAAGAAGAGGCTGTTCGCGGTGACGATCGTTCCGTCCATCTCGAATTCGATGACCGCTTGTGACTTTTGAATGGCCTCGATCTGCCCCTCGAAGTCAGCGTTGCGCAGCGTCTGTTCGGTGATGTCCGTGGCATATTCGATCACTTTGAGCGGTTTCCCGTCGGCGTCGAAAATTGGGCTGTACGAACCTTGGATCCAGATCTCCTTGCCTGATTTACTGATCCGTTTGTATTGACCATTTTCGTGTTCTCCTTTATTCAGCCGGTTCCACAGGTCTCGATATTCGGGGCTCGCTAGGTGTTCGGGATCGATAAAGATACTGTCGTTTCGTCCTTGGATTTCGGCCAGCGTGTAACCCATCAACGTCAAGAAGTTCTCATTGGCGCTGACAATTGTGCCGTCCATTTCGAACTCGATTACGGACTGCGAATGGTTGATCGCAGCCAGCTGTCCTGCCACGTTCTGCTCAAGACGTGAATTCTCCAGCTTGAGAATTTCTATTTCCCGTCGCAACTCTTTTTTGGTTTCGGCGGTCGACGTTTCAGGGCGGGCTGTCTTTGACATGGAGCAGTTCTCAAGTGGTAGTCGGGCGGCTGGATGGATTTAAGAAGGATTCACTTCTCGAACAGGATGACGTTTCAGTCGTTCTGGACTTAACAATTCCTCGATGTCCAAAATGATCACGAGGTTGGCATCCACTTTTGCGAACCCCGCGATGTCATGGCTTCCGGCGACCGTCATGGTTTCAGGGACCGGCTGAATGCTCTGCTCTGGAATCCGAATCACATGCGAAACCGCATCGACCGTACATCCCATGGTCCGTTGCCCCACATTGACGACGATGGTGCGTGTATCGCTGTCTGCCTGTTTGGATGGCAAGCCGAGAAGTTTGCGGAGGTTAATGATCGGAATAATCTCGCCACGCAAATTCCGGACGCCCTCCACATAATCGGCGACTTGCGGTGTTTCGGTGACTTGGTCAGGCATCACGATTTCTTGAATCTGTTCGATTCGAAAAGCGTATTGCTGGCCGTCGATTTCAAAACCAACGAACTGAGACGTCTGTTTCCCGCCAGAAATTGCGTCGGATGGCAACGAATCAGATGGTAAGTTCTGAACCATGATTGTCGTAGAAAGGTAGAAAAGGGATTCAATCGGTCCAGGTTGGCAGGACTGCTCAATAGTAGTCTATTTGGCAGAGTGGACGGATACAACGAACGAACCCCAGAAAGGTCAGCCTTACCATTTACCCAGAACGGCTTGTAAGGATCACAAAATTTTCAGAGGGAATTTGGAAGATCAAGGGGGGAAATGACCGTATTGCTGCACTAACGCGACCGTGCGAGAGGCTGGTTTCCATCACTCGCACTCGGGAATCGTCCTCTGAATCGACCTGATGGTGGCCTGCTTCCGTAGGTCCGATTATTACCGCTCTGGAATGATTTTGATCGATTTGACGCGGAAGCGGCGAAGCTCCACCGGAAGTGCTAGGCATTTAGGGACAACCGTACAGGTTGCGTTTCACCTGCGTTCGAATGCCAACGGACGTTTCAACCCTTGGTATCGTTGACGCGGTTGAAGCGTTTGCAAAGGAATTTTAGGGTACGGCGGGAGAGAGATTTATTGCGGACGACCTGAGTCATCTGTGCAGATCGCGTGCGTCAAAAAGCTCGCCACGACATAGGCCTTCAACGAAGCGATTTGTAGGCTTTCTCTGTCGCCAGCTGAGGCTTTGAAAGAGAGTTCCCATGGGCTGATTGCGATGATGCTGACTTAGAAAATTTGCCAAGCTTTTGAATCGAGTTCCTTCTCTAGTTCGGCATCCTCGGCTCGGGCGAGCAAGTCGTAGTAGGCGTAGGGGTATTTGAAGACGTGACCGATCCCAAGACTTTTGTCGCCACGTTGTTGCCAGTATTTCGATTCGTCGGGCCGCAGCTGGCTTGGTGAATGGTCTTTGATTTTGCGATCGCCGGGCTGCGGACCTTTCCGCGTGACAGTGACGTATTTCCGAAATGCGGTTCGGCAGCTTTCCGCCCACTCAACATCTCCCATAGCGGCCAGTTCGACGAGAGCTTGCCCGAACGTCAGCATGTGGCCAGCGAAACCTTGACCGAATCCTTGAAAGCGGTCGATCGAGTGACTTGCTTCTTTCAGGATAAACTTGGATGCCGCCTTTGAATCAGAGAACGGCGGTGGGGAAACATCCTCGGAGGGATCGATATCGCGCCACGGTTTGATTTGATCGATCAGATCACACACTCCTGTGACCCGTTCCTCGGTCGCAAGTGCAGGCACCATCCGGAATGCCTTGATCGCGTGCATTGCAAAGATCACGTCATGACCGACTTCACGTAGGACGGTTCCCCCTTTGGCGAGCGTTTCACCGACGCGTTTCACTGCGTCGTCGATGGGATCCGATTCCGGGTAGGCCGCGCAGAGCGGACTCGATGCCCAGTTCAAATCAAACAGTTCGATGATTCGATTGGTCGTCGCGTCGCCTAGTTGGTTGTCGACGCACATCAAATGCGCCGAGATCATCGACGCACCGCGATGGCCGTTGGCGAAGTAGCTTCGTTCATGAGCTCGCGAGAGAGCATTTAGTCCTTGTTCGACCAAACGTTTTTCGGACAAGCTGGGAACTTCGGCGACGGCAAATCGATCCAGATGAGCGGTCGCGGCTGCCAGCCCTGCAGTGCTGGCCAACGCAAATTGTCTGCGGTTGATCATGATTGGCTTGCCGGAAAACGAATGACGATGGAGGTAGCAAGGGCGATCGACAAATTGCCGGCGCACTACAGTTTACCAGTTCAGCGGACCCGTAACGCAGAATCGGACGAATCCGCAAACCGATCTGGCGTTGTGTTTTCGCGGGGCGCGTGAACTGACAGGCATTTAAGTAAAAGCCTGTCGGTGTAAACGTGTAGCAACGTTTCTCAGAGACGAGGCTGCAGTGTCGCCTTTCGCTCGGGACGTGAATTTTATAAGTGACGATTGATAGCGTGGACCCTTCGGCCCCGCATGCTGCCCAACGAGTTCCGTTTGCGGGCTTACCCCGGCGGAAACAAACAGGAGCAACCTGCCCTGAAATCGTCACTTGTTCTGTTCACGTTCCCCTGCGAAAGAATTCTCATAATCGATACTTTGGCGGACGGCCGTTCGCTTAGCGGTTAACGGCGTTTCGCATGAATGGATAGACCGCATCGAGGAGCGAGTTGCCGTTGACCTTGGCGTTCCAAGCGGAATGGCCAAAACCTTCCAGCCGAAAATGCTCGATCTTGCTTTGATAGTTCTTCAGCAAGTCTTCGGCATGCGAATAGGGTACGAGTGTGTCTTCGGTTCCGTGGATGATCAGTAATGGCGCGTCATTGGAATCGAATCGATTTTGACCGTCATATTCTTCCAGCAATTCAAGCAACAGCCCCGATCCCCAATGACTGACAACCGCACTGACTTGAGACGACTGATCGAGGTGCGTCGCTTGCAGCAGTTTGTTTTCGGCAGCGTTTGAAAGGAGTTCGTCGCGAAAGTCTGCTTCATCGGAAGCGCCCAGGGCGACCCCGATGTAACCACCGGCGGAGGGACCGTAAACGACAATCGAATCATCGTCGATTCGATACGAGGCTGCGTTGGCACGGATCCAGCGGATGGCTGCTTTTGCGTCTCTTGCTGCGGCATAGGTGGGACGGTTTTTCAGCCATCCGTCTGGTGCGATGGCTCGATCGCCGTGGAGGCGATAGTTGATTGAGAAACAAACCCAGCCGCGCTCCGCGAAATAGTTTCCTGCACGAACCATGGACCTCATCAACGAATCACCCGTCCAGAAGCCGCCGGAATGAACCAGCAAGACAACCGGACGATTCTGCGTTGTGTCTTCGTCGGGTTCATAGACATCAAGCGTAAGATTCCTCGGATAGAAACGTTTCGGGTCGGTGGGGTGATAGATCATGCCCTGAGCGTAAGGTAACCCGTGAGTCACCTTCACTTGATACGTCGGTTTGTCAAAAATCCCACCGCTTGGTTCAGAGGCCCCGGATGACGCTTGTGCGGTCGTTGTCTGAGCCTGTGCCGTCGCGATGAAACCGCAAGCGGAGACGGCGAACGCGAGAATTAAAATGCATTTTTGGTAGGCCGCTGTCGCTATCACGTTGGAACCTCTATCCCGTCAAGTGTTTATTGCAAATCGGTTTTTATCTCGACCTGCTTTGGGGGTGGTTAGTTGTTTTCGGAAACGCCGCTCGGTGGGTCGAACAATGGCTGCGGGAAATCAGGCTCGACGGTTCGGTTTGCTCGGTAACGGGTCTCCAGTCGCTGAATGATTTCAGGGTGGGAGGTTGCCACGTTGGTTGATTCGCTGCGGTCGTTTGCCAAGTTGTATAGTTCCCACTTCTTCGGGGATTTCGTTTTCACGTCCCGGCGAACGGCTTTCCAGTCGCCATCGCGAATCGCGATAATGCCGCCGTATCCGGCAAATTCCCAAACCAAGGGTTCGTCGCGTTGCGGAGTCCCCTCCCCTTTCAGTTCTGGCGTCAGATCGATTCCATCGAGTTGTTGATTCACGGGAAGTTTCGCACCACCGATTTTCGCTAACGTGGGAAACCAATCGGGCATATAAGATACCATTTCGGATGTGGAACCTGGCTTCACTTGGCCCGGCCAACGCACGATGCAGGGCATTCGCAGGCCACCCTCGTAACAGCTTCCTTTGAAACCTTTCAGGCCACCACTAGAAGCGAAGAATTTGGTTGCGGCGCCTCCTACTTCCCAGCGATCGTCGTTACGTGGGTGTGTGGGGCCATTGTCTGACGTAAAGATCACGATCGTGTTTTCGCTCAGCCCATGTTGGTCAAGTCGATCGAGGATCGTGCCGACATGCTCGTCCAAGTCGGAAATCATCGCTGCGTAAGCGGCACGTGGACGCGGATGAGGCAGATAGCCGTTCTGGCCCCGGTAGGCACCGTGTTCCTCATCCCATTCCTGTGGATATTGATCGATCCATTCTTGGGGTGGCTGTAGGGAAACGTGAGGTTCAATGAATGGGAGGTATAGGAAGAAGGGCCCCTCTTTGTTTTTATCAAGCCACTCGACCGCTTCTTCTAAAATTCGATCGGGAGCGTATACCTGGCCTCGGTAGTCGTCAGCCTTCACTTCGCCTTCTGGCTTCCTTAAATGGCCTGGAACCGGTGGGTCGTTAAGCGTCACCTCTTCCGCGTCACTGTTTAAGTAAGGCGGATAGTAGCTGTGAGCATTGCGTTGACTCAGGTATCCATAAAACCGATCAAAACCTTGTCGATTGGGGGATCCGCTTGATTCCGCGTTGCCGAGGCCCCATTTGCCAAACGCTCCGGTTGCATAGCCCGCATCTTTGAGCGATTCGGCGATCGTGACGATGCCATCGGTAATCGGCCACTCGCCGGGAAACTGTCGCTTATTTACCGCTTTGCGATTGCTACGGATTTCGGCGTGTCCCAAATGTTGACCCGTCATCAATGTGCATCGCGCCGGAGCACATACGGGGGCCCCCGTGTAATGCTGCATCCAACGCATCCCTTGGCTAGCAAGTCGGTCAAGATTCGGAGTTCGGATCTTCGTCTGACCGTAGCACCCAAGTTCGCCATAGCCCAAGTCGTCGGCGAGAATGAAGACGATGTTTGGTTGCTCCGCGTCCGCATCGCCCGACTGGAGCAAAAACGTCACCCCAACGATCGCAATCACCACCGCCTGGAGAATCCTCGTTTGCGGACGGACAGGTTCTAGCTGGTTGAAGTCATGACGCATTGATTTAGATCCCGAAAGGTTCTGAATGGTGGGGACGCGATTGTATTGGAAGGGGGCGGCACGCCGTTGAGAGCCTACAGACAGCATTGTACTCGCCAGTGAAAAGAGGTTGTTTAGGAGGACACGAGTGGATCACCAACTTGATTTTGCCAGTCGCGAAGTTTGGTCTGTAGGTCCTCCAGAACCGCAGCGTGGGAAGGGGCGTCTGCTACGTTTTTTAACTCAAATGGATCGTTTTGTAAGTCAAACAGCTGCCACTTATCGATCTGCGGATAATGAATTAACTTCCAACGATCACCACGAATCATGCGTTGGAAATTGCGGAAGTATCCAAAGACGTATTCGTGAATCTGGTCCTGTTCGCCTCTCATAACGGGGACCATGCTACGTCCGTCAATCGGCAGCGGCTTTCCCGCACTGGCAGGAGCGTCCGGCACCGGGATGCCCACCAGGTCGCAGACCGTGGGATAGACGTCGCGTAAGTACATCTGGGCATTGAAGCGTTGATTTGCGGGAATGCCAGGGCCGCTGATCAACATCGGAACGTTCATCGTGTGTTCGTACATGTTCTGCTTACCACGCAGCCCGTGGCTTCCCATCGCTAGTCCGTGATCGCTGGTGAAAATCACGATTGTGTTATCGCGTTCGCCGCTGTCGTCTAGTGCTTTCAAGATGCGACCGATTTGTTGATCGAGGTGCGAAATGACGGCGTAATAAACTGCCAGGTCTTCGCGGACGTCTTTTTCGGTTCGAGGCGAAGGCAGCAGCAATTCGTCGCGTGAGTCACGATTGCCGTGATCAAACGGGTGGCTTGTCCGAAAATTTGTCGGCAATGGCATCGACGATGGGTCATAAGTATTTTCGAAGCCGGGCGGCAGCAGCAGCGGATCATGTGGCGCCGTAAAGTTCACATGCATGAAAAACGGCTTTTGGTGTGGTGTCTTGATTTGTTTGATAGAAGCGTCTGCAAACTTTTTGCTGATGTCGCTTGTCAAACCAACTCCACGATCTGGATACTTTTCCTTGCCATCGCTGGACTGAAAAATCCAGCCGGTGTAGCCCGTCATCGGACGACCGTGCGCATCGACTTGGTTCGGTTTCATCCATTTCGCACCACCGCCCGAAAATAGACCGACGGTCGTTTGGTAGCCGTAATCGCTTGGTCGGCCTTTGTTGTGCCACTTGCCGACGTACGACGTTTGATAGCCTCCACGTTGCATCGTTTCCGCAAAAGAGACAAAACCGGGTGGTTGTTTGCCGCCAAAATCCAGCACACCGGTGCGGAACCCACTGCATCCGCTGAGGATTTCACCACGGCTAGGCGTACAGATCGGGTTTGCGCAAACGGCTCGCGTGAACAGACTGCTCCGCCGAACCAAGGAATCCAGATTCGGAGTTTGGATTACATCATTCCCAAGGGCCGCGATCGTGTCCGGTCGCTGGTCATCGGAAACGATTAGCAGAACGTTTGGAATTGGCTGTGCTGCGTCGACCGTACTGCCGATGATTGGCGACGCACCGATCACGAACAGGACCACAGTGAATCGCAGCATCGAGACGAAAGTTGGTGGCACCTGTCGCTCCGTGAAAATTGCGTTTTTAGATTTGTTCCTGGAGCGAAAGGCGACGCTAAAAATCCGTTCGATGGTTAGCAGGTTTCGCATGGTGTGATTCGCTGGAGGGCGGTCGTCCGTAAAGTTTACGAAGACGGCAAAGCCGTTTTCTGCTTGATGCCGTCAGCTATTTTTGTAACCACTCGCTAGCGGAAGCTGTCTGTTCTTCGGCATCGCCGGTGAAAGTTACCAGACCATCGGCTTGGGGAGCCAGCTTATACGCGGTGGATACAGCTGCAGGATGTGAACCTTCGCCGGCAAGCCAGAGCGGGCGTGGAGCGTTCAGGGCGAGCATGCCGGGCAGGTCCAGGTATTTTGCGCCGCCCGGCAAGAACATCGGATCGCGGTAGTCCAGTACTTTGCCAAAGCGAAAGCCTTGAGTATCGATCGCGCTCCGGTCAATCGCGTCGCCCGCCAGTCCGCCTGCCGCCGCAACGATGGGGCCGGTCTGATGCCAACCGGCAACCGCCACACTTTTCAGTTCGGAACTTGGGCAAGGTCCTGATTCCGTGTGACGCAGGAAACGGACGATGCTTAACACATCGTGAGTGCGTTGAGCAAACAACGCATGGTTATAGCCAAACGTGTAACCGGCAAATTCGCGAGGATTCGCCACGACGCGAGTCTGTTTGACGACTTGGTCCCCCTGTTGGAACAGATCGGCTCCCAGCACGGCGACGCCCGCTTGAACCAGTTTCTGTACCGCGCCATTTAGGGTGCCGTCTTCTCGACATACGGCGCCACTACCCGCCTCATCCAGCCAGATGACGACGCGGCCGTTCCACTGCTTCGGCGTAATCCAGACGACGTTCACTCTTTCGCCATAGGTGTTGTTGACCAGCGTTCCGAATTGTTTGACATGGTCATCGCGTTCCTGCTGTTCAGTGAGGACCCATTTCACGTCCCCTGCATTTGCGTACGTGCGACCGATCAGCACTTCCAACGCCGGACGGATCACGTCTCGCAGCCCTTCGGGCGTCGCTGCGGCAGCGGTGAGTTGTTGCTGAGCATCTTCGGTAATCCCGTTCAGCAATTTGCGTTCGAAATCGGGGTCGGCGGCTTTGGGGGCGGGATGCTTAGCGTTCCAGACGGTCAACTGTTCGGCGGGAAGGGGATCGAAATCGGTCTCGATCACGGGGGCCTTGGCACCCAGCTTGAAATGTTTGTTGAGGAACGTGTAGAACGCCGAGCGAGTCACCGCATTGTAATTGTGTGGAAAGTGTTCGCCTCGTTCGAGAAAAACGTTATCCGGCTTTCCGTAGGTGGCGTACAACTGCTGTAGATCGGGGAAGCCTTTCGTAGCCATCTCCTTAGTCCAGTCGTTTGCGGTGTTCATCCCTTGCGGCATGGGGGCCGCCAGGGCAGCGAATTCGACATTGCCCGTATTGACGCGTAGCAGGCTTGCGTTCTCGCATGTGCAACCACCCTGCATCGCGGTGCTGACCATGACGACGGGAAATGAAAGTTTGATGCGGTCGTCGATCGCCGCCAAAATCATCGTTTGAGTTCCGCCGCCACTTGCACCGGTGACGGCGACACGCTGCGGATCGACCTCCGGCAGACTGAGCAAAAAGTCCAGCCCGCGTACGGCGTTCAGCGTTTGCAGCCCCATCACACTTTGGCAATGCGATTCGGCCTGCGGACTGAACAGCCCCCAATCCTTCGTCGTGTTCATCTCCGGTCGCTGCTTTGCAAAGCCATGGACAAGCTCACGTGACAGTTGAATGGAATCGGAATCGCCCAGCATGTCCCACTGCCAAACCACGCAGCCCATCTTGGCCAGTTGGCGACATAGCGACTGGTACGTGCTGCGTCCTGCGTCTTCAAATCGCTCGGCACCGTCGGCGATCTGGCCTCGCAGCTTGGGCTCGGGTGTTTGTTGCAAACGTGCATCCTTGCGATGGCCATGGGCGAGCATGACGCCGGGCACCCTGCCCTTGATATTGGTTGGACGGTACAAATTGCCCGTGACGAAGAAACCGGGGGCGCTTTCGAAATAGACCTTTTCGACGGAGTATCCGTCTCCTTCGATCTTGCCGTGGAGCACCGCATTCAGTGGTGTTTTGGTCGGCATCGGCCAAAGACCGGTCGCTACGAGGATCTGCCGCCGCACGTATTCCTTGCGTGGTTCCCATTGGTCGATCGTGGCAGGGGGACTAAATGGGAAATAGCCATCCAGATCCTTTAACGGCTGGTGGCGGACGTCCTCGGCGGAAGTCGTCATGGTGACGCTCAGAAGGACAAATAACGCGATGAAATATTTCATGGTTGTATATTCCCGACCATTGAATGCCGTTTGCGGAAACCGGTGCCGGAGCCACGCTGCGGTTCTTTCCGCTTGTTTCTTTCGGGCAACCGACGAATCGCGTTTCAGCCTACGTTGGCTCAACCTGCAATGCAATCTTTTCCAGGCGGGGCCGGATGTTTTCGCTACAATCCATTTCTGCGGTCGCCAGCAAATTGGAAATAGGGCACCTATTACTAAAATTCTCAGCTATGGAGTCTTCTTGATGAACCATTCCACCTCGCGACGTTCTTTTTTACAGGCGGTAAGTCTTGGTGCGGCTGCGGTCGGTGCACAGGGTGCGGCGTACGCCCAGGAAAAAGGAAAGACGATCGAGGGCTTCGAGGAAGCGCCGATTGACCCGAACGCTTCGAAAGCTTGGCAGCCCGTTTCGGACCGCAAGATTCGTGTCGGCATCGTTGGGTATGGCGTCTGTCGCTTCGGTGCGTCGTTCAGCTTTCAGGATCACCCGAATGTTGAAGTCGTGGCAGTCAGCGATCTGTTTCCTGCGCGCTGTGCTCAGTTGGCCAAGATATGTCGCTGCGAGAAGACATATCCGTCGTTAGAAGAAATGGTGAAGGACGACAGCATCGAAGCGATCTTCGTTGCCACCGACGCGCCTAGTCACGCCCGGCATTGCATGGAGGTATTGCGACATGGTAAGCACGTGGCGACCGCGGTGCCGGCCGTGTATGGATCGCTGGAAGACGCCGAGGAATTATTTGAAGTTGTAAAATCCTCGGACCGCAAATACATGATGTTCGAAACTTCGTATTTTCACGAAGATCTGTACGCGATGCGTGCGATCTATCAGGCAGGCGGATTGGGCAAGCTGCTCTACTCCGAGGGAGAATATTATCACGACTCGGTCGAGCTGATCGATTCGTACAAGGGCTGGCGAATCGGGATGCCGCCGCAGTGGTATGGGACGCATTCAAACGCGTATCACACGGGCGTTACCGGTGGCAGTTTCACGGAGGTCACCTGCCTGGGGACGCCCAGCGCGAAAGAATTGCTGCAACCGGCCAACAATGCATACAAGAATCCGTTCGGCACCGAGATCGCGTTGTTCCGCACCAGCGAAGGAGGCATGGCGCGGATGGCGGTCAGCTGGGACACGCCCGGCGTAAGCGGTGTCAAGGGCCGTATTCGAGGGACGAAGGGGACTTACTACGGCGAATACAACGGGCATGAAAAAAATCTGCCCGCTGTGACTCGGCCTATTCTGCCACCCGGCGTTCGACCCGGAGGCCACGACGGTTCCCACGGACAATTAACGCACGAGTTCGTCAACGCGATCCTCGAAGACCGCAAGCCAGTGGTCGATATCGCTCAGTCGCTGAATCTAACGGTCGCCGGAATCGTAGCGCATCAGTCGGCGTTGAAAGATGGCGAGACGTTGAAGATACCGCAGTACAAAATTTAGGGCGCGCTAAACATTCTTAGCGGAACGGCGCAAGCCGTCCGGTCGCGGCCACAGACACCCCAAGTATTGCCGGTCGGCTCGTGCCGATCCGCTAACAAACCCCCGCCCAGAAGATGCCAACTCCACGGCTCCGGACCGACGCTGGCGAAGCGACTTCTAATTCTTGTAGAATGCCGTCATCGATTTAACTTCATTCAGAGTTTTAAGGCTGAACATGATGTTGCGAATTATTCTCTTGTCGAGTCTGACATTTTGTCTGGCGTCGAGCGCGGTTTCTGCGGAGTCTGGCAAAGCTCCGATTTCATTGCATCCCGACAACCCGCATTACTTCCAGTGGCGTGGAAAGCCGACCATTCTGGTGACGTCGGGGGAACACTATGGAGCTTTGCTGAATCAAGACTTTGACTACGTGAAGTACTTTGATGAACTGAAGGCGCATGGTCTGAACCATACGCGAGTTTTCGCGGGCACCTATCGTGAGAACGCTTATGCGTTTGGGATTACCGATAACCCTCTCGCTCCGAAGCCGGGACGTTATCTCAGTCCGTGGGCGCGAAGCGGTGAACCGGGTTACGCTGGGGGTGGTCCTAAGTTCGATTTGACCAAATGGGATTCGGCCTGGTTTGAACGAGCGAAGGATTTGTTGCAGCAGGCGAGTGATCGCGGCATCGTGGTGGAACTGACTCTGTTTTGCCCGATGTACAACGATAAGCTGTGGGAGATTTGCCCGATGAATGCCGCCAACAACGTTAACGGCATCGGAGCGGTGGCAAGAGAAGAAGTCTACACGCTGAAACACCGTGACCTGCTGGACATTCAGATCGCGACCACCCGAAAAATTGTGCAGGAACTGAAAGAGTTCGACAATCTGTACTACGAAGTCTGCAACGAACCGTATATCGGTGGCTTCGGAATGGAATGGCAGCATCGCATCGTTGACGAAATTGTTGAAGCGGAGAAAAAATTCTCGCACCGTCATTTGATTTCCCTGAACATCGCCAACGGTCGCAAGAAAATTGAACAGCCTCATCCGGCCGTTTCGATCTTCAATTTTCACTACTGCGTACCACCCGATACGGTCGCGATGAACTATGGTCTGAACAAAGTGATCGGTGAAAACGAAACCGGTTTCCGAGGTTCCGCTGACGTGTTGTATCGCACGGAAGCGTGGGATTTTCTCCTGGCTGGTGGAGCGTTGTACAACAACCTTGATTACTCCTTTACCGCGAAACATCCCGCTGGCACTCTTCGAGACTACAAGTCGCCCGGCGGCGGCAGCGTTGAGCTGCGGCAACAGCTGGGAATTCTCAAACGTTTTCTTGATGGCTTTGATTTCACCCGCATGAAGCCGGATCAATCGGTCGTGCGCGCTCTTCAGCCGAAGCTCACGACCTACACGCTTGCGGAAACGGGCAAAGCGTACGCTATGTATTTTCACGTCCCGCTTCCCAGAAAATCCAAGGATCTCCCATCGCTTCTTGCGGACGACATCGAAGCCGTAGCGACGATTAACCTGCCTGCGGGAAAATGGCAGGCAGAATGGCTGGACACAAAATCTGGAAAGGTCGCGAACCAGGAATCGTTTCAGCACAAAGGTGGTGACAGAGAATTCAAATCGCCGAAGTTCTCCAACGACATCGCACTACGGCTGCTAAGGCAAAATTAGCCGTGATCTGTTTTTCCGAAGGTTTCTAATTCTGTCGCCAGCTATCTGGCATCTGCGAACTCAGAGAGCCGTCCAATACCGGACGCTTTGAGTAAAACAGGCCAATGCTTGTAGCGACACAATCGCGTTGTTCCCGCTAATACACTGGCGGTTGCGTGACTGAAATTTCAGTGACAGCATCCGGGGAATGATGGTCTGAACCGTGCACGTGGGACCGGTCTCCATCGCCGGTCGTGTTCAGAAGTTTGAATCATCGTTACTGTTCCTTGGAACGAGGGCTTTGGGAAACAAAACCGAAACCGAAATCGAAAACGCAGTGCAGTAAGAGCTGCTAAGATGTAGCACCCGCAAGCAACTGTTGGACCCTCGATGTTCGCTTGAAAGGGGTGGTATGTTGGCTTAATGTTTAAGGCTTCTGATTTCTTCCGATCTTCGCTCCCCACCTTGATATGAACAAACCCTCCATCAATCGCCGTCAATTCATCGCCAGCCAATCGGCCCTTGCCCTCGCGGCCTATGGAAGCTCCTCTTGGGCTGCGGACGCCGCCGCACCTTCGATTCCCGTTCGCACGATTACGCGGGGACCGAAGCACCATTGGTTTGGCTATTACGACAAACTTCAATTTGACCCGACCAATCGCTACGTGTTGGGGATGCAGGTCGATTTTGAGCATCGTTCGCCGACCGCCGACGACACGATCAAGATTGGGATGGTCGATCTTCAAGATGATGACCGTTGGATCGAACTAGGGGAAAGTAAGGCTTGGGGTTGGCAGCAAGGCTGCATGTTGCAGTGGTTGCCCGGTTCCGATTCCGAAATCATTTGGAATGACCGGGTCGAAGACCGGTATGTGGCCCGGGTTATGGATGTTCACACGCGGAAAACACGGATCATTCCGCACGCGATTTACACCGTCAGCCCCAATGGAAAGGAAGCTCTTGGCGCCGATTTTGCCCGTATCAACGACGTACGACCTGGCTACGGCTATGTCGGTCTTCCCGACCCCAATGCCGATGACTTGGCTCCGATCGATTCCGGAATCGTCCGTATCGACCTAACCACCGGCGACGTGAAAACCATTCTTTCGATTGCGGACGTGGCCCGTACTGGGGCCATTCCGAACGAACAATTTGGCATCAAACACTATTTCAATCACCTTCTCTACAACCCCGATGGCTCGCGGTTTGTTGTCCTGCACCGCTGGCGTTACCCCAGTGGATCCCGGTTGACGCGAATCGTTACCGCAACCCCGGACGGTGACGATGTGCGTATCGTTTGCGACAACGGTTACGCATCGCATTTCATCTGGCGCGACAACGACCACCTGTTGTCTCAGTCTCGTAAGTTTGATGGTTACGATGGCTGGGGGAATTTCCTCTTTGAAGATGTCGATGGAGGGGGGGATGTTCGCCAAATCGGTCGAGGCGTGCTCGACAGCGGCGGACACCTCAGCTATCTGCCTGGCAATAAGTGGATCCTTAATGACACTTATCCGAAAGGCAAAGAGCGGATGCAGACTCCGCATCTTTACGAAATTTCTTCGGGACGTCGCATCGATCTCGGGCACTTTCACCTTCCGCCAAAATACACCGGTGAATGGCGTGTCGACACGCACCCACGTCTATCGAACGATGGGAAAATGGTTTGCATCGATTCGCCTTACAAAGATCAAGGACGCCAGTTGCATTTGATCGATATCGAAGGTTTGATTTAGAACCGGTACACAATCGAGTGCCGCCTTGCTATTTGCTAGCGCGAATCGCAGGCGAGTATTTATTACTCGGATTGAGTCGGTCCATCATGGCTCCATTGCCTTCCAGTCAAGCGAAAACGGAATCGTCCGGTTCGCGTTGTCGCTGGACGCAAGCGACTACATAAAGGTCTGCTACTACCGGTGCTTTTTGCTATTTGCTTTTTCTTGCTCTACTGATGTAGCTCTTCCGAGATAGCAGCAAAGAATTCGATCATCCTAAGAAAAAAAATCGGAGCGTAAGCCATGCTCACGCCCCGATGTATCAACTGGATCGCTGCGAAATGGATTAACGCAGCATTTCTAGATCGCTATTTAGCGGCAATTGCCACTTGCGCAGCTAGCACCGGTTCGCATTACGGGAGTGGAAACATGGGTCACTCCGCTGGTTGGGTAGCTATTAACCGTGTTGCAAGAGCCGTTGCTACAGCTGCTAGCGGAATAGACAGGTGTGCTGGAATAAGTGGTTCCGCAGGTGCTGCTTGGTTGGCGATAGCGAGTCACCGATCGGCGGGATGCCGAGTGGCAACGTCGATTGCTCGAGCAGCCGGAGGAGACGCTGTGCGGATAGGAGTGACTGACAGTGGTACCGGCGGGATAACTGTGCTGCGTTACCGGGTGACTGTACTGGGCCGTTGCGGGCGAACTGTAAGTCACCGTCTGAGCACTGCCGCCAACGCAATTGGTACAGGTGCTACCGACAGCCATTTGTGCCTGAGCGACCGATGACAGGGAAAGACCACAGGCGACGGTGAACGCCATGGCAAGAGAGCGTGACAGGAAACGGTGTGAGTGAATGTTCAAAAACATTAAGGGGGTTCCACGCAGAGAAATGGGGGGACGTGACTGAGGACAATCCTTCGTATTCACGTATGACGGTTTCAATGAGCGTCCGCCGTCCTCGTCCGCCATGGTGCCGCCGGATAATCCGGAAAATCCGAAAAATCGGAAAAAGCAGGTGTCGCCGATCTGCCATCGTTGCGGCTTGCGAAAAGGTGTCACAAGCAAAGTCGCGAACGTTCTTCCGGGGGGGGGAGCACGTGGCAGCAGTGTCGCCTATCGCTCGGAACGTGAAATTTATAGGTGAAGGGTTTGCAGCAGCTGACGAATCTACATGGGGCCGAGTGAACACTAAGCCCGGAGGGGGGCAGATACTTGCCGTCGGCGCAAGTCGCCGGAGTAGAGATCGCGAAAAGGAAAGCCCAGCGGGCGACAGACCTAATCTTGTCTGTCGCCCGTATCTGCCGCCCGCTGGGCTAAAAGCACTGCACTCAGACTCGGCTTGGAGGGATGGGAGTTCTCTCGCTCCAAGCCGCTATCGCTAAACTTCAAAAACATGTTTGCGAAGGAAACGAGACGGATTATTTCCGTTCGATCAACTTCTTCATGTCTTCGGTGATGGGCATGACTTCGAAGTCTTTGAAGTACATTTCGCAGTCGGTACCACCGTGCATTTGCAGGCCTAGCTTGCCCGTCTTTTCAGACGCTTCGTCGATGAAATCCGAAGTGCAGAATCCGTTCAGCGTCTGGACCAAACGGTCGCCGAACGCGGCGGTGCAGGTCGTGTTCCACTGGTCGTCTTTATTGCGGACCTTTTCGATGAATTCATCGTTCGTAGCGACCCAGCCACGACCAGGAATCGTTTTGCCGTCGATAATGCCGGCTGTGTGCCAGAGAGCGGAATCTTTGCCGTTGTTGGCGATTTCATTTTGGAATCCGCGAAGGACCCATGGGGCGCTTGTTTCTTCGGCACGGAAATACAAGGCGCTGTTGCCACCGTGCATCCGGTACGTGACGCGAGCGATGAAGTTGTCATAATTCTTGTTGGAAATGACAAGTCCGTCTTTGCCTTGGCTCTTGGAATGGACGCCGTGCAGAACGCCATCCTTGGTGAACGACCATTCTTCTGGGAGCACGAACTTGGCGTCCGCAAGTTGGTACGCGCCATCATCGCCTTTGACGAAGAATGGTTCCCACTGGCTCTCGCCCAGATCCTTGATGCGAATATTCTTCCAGGCAACGGAGCCCGATTTGCCGGAGTGAATCTGCAATCCGATGAAACCTTTCATCGAGAAGCTGTCGAACATGTCGACGACTAGTTTGCCGTTCAGCCAAGTTTTGATGGATGGTCCGACGCACTGAATTTCGACTTCGTTCCAATCACCCTCATGGCAGCTAGCCTGAGCCGCATCGATACGATCCTGGGGGGTGTAGGCATCCAACCAAATGGTACCGAACTTGTGGCCGCGACGTCCTTCGTCGTAGATGCGGCCGGTCGCGTCGCCACCGGGACGGATTTCGTACTGATAACCGAAGACTCTCTCCTTATCTCCTTCGGGCCGTGCGGCGGAGCGGAATTGGATTCCGGAATTCCCACCTTCAATGAATTTGTACTGCAATTTAAGGATGAAGTTACCAAAGTCTTTTTCGGTACACAGGAACGTATTTCCCGGGGTGTTCGGTACACACTTCCCGACGATCGTGCCGTCTTGGACTTTGTACTCTGCGGAGCCTCCACGTTTGACCCAGCCGGTCATGTCGGTGCCGTTGAAGAGCGAGGTGTAGCCCTCCTCGACGTCCGCGGCGGTTGCGGTCAGCCCGCTGGGGACCAAAAGTCCGACCAGCATAAACGCTGCAAAAAAGGTTCTCATCGTTGTCTCTCTTAGAAGTGGTGGTAGTGGTAGGGGACGGTGCTTCCGGCCTCCAAGTGCCTCGGATTGGCAAGGAGGGCGTCAAGAGGCGGTTGTCGACTTTGCGATGCGCCGCTGGCTCTTTGAAGCGGTAAGGGCTGATCTGCCGAATGCGCGTTGGCGTCCGGATCTCATTTACCGTCGGCTACCAATTTAGCAGCCAACGGCTGGTCGCGACTAGTCACTAGGCTAAAGGGGTTGAATTGCCTGGACCGGTTGGTCGAGGGAATGTGGACCGTTGCCCCGCTAATGTACCGCGCTGCAACCATGCCTGCTGCGGCGGGAAGGACCGGCAACGCAACCGTTAGTGACCGGCTCGCCAACCCGAGACGGTAAAACTTGCACCGGTCTGCGTTGGACGGTGGCAGTCTGAAACGCATGGTGTCGCCATTTGTGATTGTGGCAAAGGCTGTTGAACCGATGGGAGGCACGTCGTACCGCAGGCGGTTCCATTTTGGCTGGCCGCGAGGGGGAATCCTGCGGTCATGAGCGGAGTGAGTTCGACGGACGAGCGATTCGCGACGCCGGGTCCCGAACGGGTCAGCCTTTGTCAGTGACCTGTTTGTGGTCGCCCGTTTCTTTCTGTAATCTATCAACGCCACACGGTCGTTCTCTGCCGTGGATCTTGGCGGCGGCCTTTGAACGACGTCTAATAAAAAGAACCCGAATGCCTACAGATTCGAATCATTCCAATGTCCCATCGGTCGCCTGGTACCGGAGGATCGGTCCGGGACTGATCACGGCGTGCGTAGTGATCGGCCCGGGCAGCATCATGACCAGTTCCACCGTCGGTGCGAATAAGGGTTACGCGATGCTATGGGTCGTCGTGGTGTCTGTCATGTTCATGCTTGTTTACATGACGATGTCGGCCAAACTGGGAGCGGTATCCAACGTCTCGCCCGGAGACTTGATTCGCCGCAAAGCGGGGCGACCGCTGGCGATTCTGGTGGGGTGCATGGTGTTCATCATTGCTGCGGCTTTTCAGTCGGGTAACAACATTGGTGTCGCTGCCGCGTTTGAAGCCTTTGTTGACTCCAAGCCATTGGTCGCCGCATTGGTTGTCGCTTTTAACGCGATCGCCATCATGTTTCTGTTTTTGTTCAAAAATCTGTACCGCGTGATGGAACGATTGATGATGTTCTTCGTTGCCATGATGCTTATCAGCTTTGCCGTCAACTTGTTTACGTTGCAACCCGATCCGGTGGCGATGGCGAGAGGATTTGTGCCTGCGGCGGGAACGATTGACATCGCACTGCTCGGGTTGATTGGAACAACGTTTGTGATTTCCGGTGCCTTTTATCAAGCGTATCTCGTTCAGCAAAAAGGTTGGGACGAGCGGCAGGTAAAGAACGGGATCGTGGACGCACGCGTGGGAGCCGTCATCATGACGCTGATCACGATCATGCTAATGTCGACCGCCGCTGCTGGGCTCTACACCGGTTCGCCCGTCACGTTGGCCGATCCGGTTGCGGTTGCCGAGGCGTTGGAACCGACGTTCGGTAAAAGTGGAAAAGTGATTTTTTGTGTAGGGATATTCTGTGCGGCCTATTCGTCGTTCCTGATCAATTCGATGACGGGCGGCTTTATCGTCTCCGATGGACTGGGGCTGGGCTGTGGTACACGAGACCGTTGGCCGCGAATCATGACGACGTTAGGACTGCTGACAGGAATGTTCGTGGCTCTTGCGGCCCTTGTGCTGGATTTCGATCGCACTCCCACGATCATCGCGGCCCAAGCGGTCACGGTGGTGGGAGCCCCATTGGTGGCGGGCGTTTTGCTATGGCTGGCCAGCAGTAAAGATGTGATGGGGAAACACGTAAACGGTCCGGTTACGAAAGCGTTTGCGGGATTCGGGCTTGTTATTCTTTTGGCAATGGCCGGCAATACCGCATTTTTCACGCTCCCGAAGAAGGTGCAGCAGTACCGTGAATCGCTGGCCGAGACAACTTCGCCGGGTGCCGCGACGCCTGTCCCTGTCGGTTCGTCAAAGTAATTCTGGCTGTGTCGATGATAAGAACGCTGACCGATAACGACATTCCTTCTGCGCTGGCACTTTGCCGTAATGCGGGATGGAATCAACTGCAAACAGACTGGTCGCGACTTCTTGCGTATGAACCGGACGGTTGTTTCGTTGCGGATATCGACGGACAGATTGTAGGGACCGTCACGACGACTCGATACGGAACCGACTTGGCATGGATCGGAATGATGCTGGTCGATGATCGCTTTCGCAGGCGTGGCATTGCGACCGCTTTGATGAATGCCAGCCTCAGCTATCTGCGGGACTGCGACGTGGCGTGCATCAAACTGGATGCGACGCCGCTGGGGCAGCCGGTTTACGAACGGCTTGGTTTTCAGCCGGACGGTTCGTTTCATCGCTGGTCCCGTGACGGCGATATTTTGCCGCAATGGAATCCTGAACGGCCGGCCAATCGATTGAGTCCGTTGAATTTGCAGCTTGATCGATCGGCTTTTTCCACAGACCGTCGTGGATGGCTGAACCGACTTGCCGCAGATTCCCATGTGGTGTCGCGCAACAACTGTTTTGGAATGGCACGTCGCGGCTTTCTTGCAAACTATCTCGGCCCCGTCATTGCAGATAACAAACAGGAAGCTAAGCAGATCGTTGCTGAACTGCTCAGCCAACGATCTGGTCAAACGTTTTGGGATATTCCACCGGGCAATTCCGAGGCTGTTCGCTTAGCCGAATCCTTTGGTTTTCAACCGGTACGCGATCTGACACGCATGCGAATCGGGGCAACGTCCGTGTCGCCAACAATGCAATTTCAGTTCGCCCTTTCCGACCCCGGTACCGGTTAGATGTCGGTTGTTCCGCTAACGAGTAAATCATTAGCGGTCGATTTTGGGTTCGACGTTGGAAAGGCGGTTCGTGGATTCGCCAGCTCAGTCGTTCTTTTCGGCGTCAGTGGGGGCGTCAAAGAACGGAAAGAGTCTTTTGATTTCTTCATCGGTTGGTTGGTGGCCGTATTCGCAGATTTCAAAGGCCTCGGCGTACTTCACGTCTTTGCCCTGCTCCTCCCCGTACCAACGGACTAGCGTATCGCGATATTTGTTTGCTTCGCCGCCAGCTCGATTGTTCCATACCTTGCGAACCTTTTCTAAACGCAGGTCTTTCATGCGAGCGGGGGGGGACTCTGCGGCAATTTTGGCGTTTCCAAGTGCGCCGCCGTCGAACACCTGAGATTCCAGTTCGGCAATCGCTTTGACTTTCGTTTCAAACGCGTCATCGATCGAGACCGCGATATCGGGCATGAACGGATACGGTTTTTGGAACCGGTCGCTGGTGTACAGGAAGACCGGGTTCTTTTCCAGGGCTGGGACATCGGGGCAGAAAAACGGAACCGCGACCATAAACGAGGCGTCCTGTACAAGGACTCCAACATAGCGATGATCCGGGTGATAGTCCCATGGACGGTGGGCGATCACGATGTCGGCTTTCCATTCACGGACCAGACGCGTGATCGTTCGACGGTTTTCTAACGTCGGCATTAACTCGCCATCGTGAATGTCCAATACCTCGGCTGTCGTGCCCAAGATCTCTGCGGCTTTGCGAACTTCCTCCGTGCGTCGTTTTGCGAGGGCACCTCCTGACATCTCCCAATGTCCGATGTCGCCGTTCGTGACGGAGACCAATTTGACGTGGTGTCCTAGACGTGACCATTTTACGCCACAGCCGCCAGCGCGATATTCCGCATCGTCTGGGTGGGCACCAAAGACAATGATTCGTAGTTTGCCATCGTCTTGCGGCGCGTCTTCGGCGAATGTCAGTGACGAAGCAAGCGTCATGATCGCAACGATTGCAGGCACAATCAACGCTGCAAGTTTTCGGCTTGCGGATCTCGCTTTGGGAAGTCCGAATCGTGGGTGAATTTTTGTATTGCCGGTGTCGGTTCCAGTATTCCTTTTCAAACGAAATGGGAAACGCATGAGCTCTCTCTCTAGGGATATTGGATGTTGAGAAAAATGTTGTCGACGAACCGTGCAGGGATAGCGGAGTCCCTCAGCACATGTCCCGCGAACGTAAAAATCAAAACGTGTGACGAACTGTCGAATGACTGAAGCTGCAACAACGGATGTCAGCTTAGGCAATTGGTGGGGCGTTAGCGAGACGGCGTTGCGATGGACAGTACTTCATCCAGAGTCACTGCCGTGCCACCACGTCGATGACTCTCGTCGGCCGCTTCCATGAACGCGTAGACTTCCAGCGTTTCCGCTGCCGAGACCGGTGGCTTGCCTGTGCGGAAGAAGTGGACGATTTCTGTTAGCAGTGGTTCGTACTTATCGGGTCGGCCGAATGTTTGAATGCGTTTTTCACCGAAGGCGGTTCCTCCATTGCCACGTCTACCGTCCCGGATTCCACGGAAGGTTCCGACCCTTCCGTCATCCCAAATACCGACTACTAATTCGGTACCTTCTGTTTTGGTTCGCGTTACGGATCGACAGCCTGGACCCATTACCGTTAGCAGCGTTTCCACACCATGGATACCGTACCAAAATAAATCGGGATGCGTTTCTTCTAACGGACAGGGGCTGTAGGCATCGCAACCAATGATCTTGCCGATGGAACCGTTGGCAACCTCTTTCACTTCTTTGCTAAATCGCAACGATGACGATGAAAAAACGGGTACGGCTAATCGATTCGCGTGGTTATAGATTGCGACGGCATCACGCAATGATCCAGCGACCGGTTTGTCGATAAAGACCGGTTTTCCGGCTTTCAATACCGGCAAGACTTGTTGCAAATGGGGGCGCCCGTCATTGGTCTCCAGCAAGACCACGTCCACTCGCTCAAGCAGGGCATCGATCGAATCGACAATCTCGACTCCAAGTTCTTTCAACTCGGCGGTATATTTGGGGACCCGACTGACGCTCGATTCGATATCCGGACTCCCCTTGGGATAGGCGGCCACAACCGGACAACCTGCCAATTCACTCTTTACGTCTGGGGCATTCAAGGCACGCGTGAACGCAACACAGTGTGACGTATCCAGGCCGATGATTCCGACGCGCAGCGGCGCGACAACGTCTTCACCGAAACAGAGGTTCGGTGAAAAGCAACAAATCGACGTGACGAATAAAAACGTTCGTAAACTGGGATTCATGAACCGTATCCGTAAGTTGTGATCAATAGTGGTTCGCTGCCGCTCAGTCTGTAAGGCGTCCGCTCCATTACCGAGAGGAAGCGACCGCCTAGACATAGGACATTCGGGCTTAGCCTAGTCCAGGGACGTGCCAGCCATCACGATAGGTTCGCGAAACAAGTGCATTGGCTTCGGGGCTGTTGGTGAACGTGAGGTTTTCACGGTCCCAGTCAAGCCAGTCCGTTCCTACCCGGTCGGCCATTGCTCCGACCAAAATCGCTTCGGTCAGCGGGCCGCCATGGCTGAAACCGCCGCAGGCTTCACGCCCTTCAATGATTGCGTCGACCCAGTCGTGGTAGTGATCCTGTTTCGCGATGGGGCTAAGGTCTGCGTTTTGAGGGGATTGGGAATCGGATAAGACCACAGGCGATCCACCACGATAGTTCTTGAAAATGGTGCCGGTTTCACCAATCCAGCAGGTGCCTGATTCGGGTAGCGTGTCGACTCCCGCCGGCAATGGGATTCGGCTTGCGTCGGGACGCAGGTCGCCGTCATGCCAAGTCAATTTAACCGTGTCATCGGCGGTCATGTCGCTACCCGGAAAGACCAGTTCGACTTTTCGCCGCTTGCCCCACAGCGGGCCGGTGGTGATGGGCGTGACTTGTCTTACGCGGAGCGGCGCGGTTAGCTTCAACGCGTCAAAGCTGGTGTCGAAATGGTGGCATCCCATGTCGCCCATCTCACCGACGCCGAATCCGTACCAAGCTCGCCAAGTTTGTGGATGGTAAGTGTTGGCGAAGTAGGGCCGTGGCGTTTGCACGCCCAACCAAAGATCCCAGTCCAATGTTTTGGGTACGGGATCACCAGCGCCACGGATGTCGGTGTTCTTGGGCCACCAGCCGAGTTTCTTATTTTCCCACAGAATCACTTCTTTGATCTTACCGATTGCGCCGTTGCGGATCAGTTCGACCGTTTGGCGACTTTGGATGCTGGAGCGGCCTTGATTACCGAGCTGGGTGACGACGCCAGCCTTGGCAGCTTCGGTTGTGATCACGCGGCATTCGTGCAGTGTCGTTGCCATCGGTTTTTGCAGGTACACATGCTTTTTCTCTCGGATGGCGGTGACCGCTGGTGCGGCATGCATGTGGTCGGGGGTGCCGATGGTGACCGCATCAAATTTGTCGGCACGCTTGGCAAGCATTTCCCGCCAATCGCGATGTTGCGTGGCTTCTGGATATTTTTTCGCAGCGGCGCCCAGGTTATTCGAATCGACGTCGCATAACGCCGTGATCTGAACCTTGGGATGGGACGCGACACTATTCATCGTTCGGGCGCCCATTGCGCCAACGCCAATACATGCGACTTGCAACTGGGAGCCCAGGGACGCGCTGCGTACAAACGCAGGGCAGGCGATGACTCCTACCGTAGCGGCAGTGGTGCTTTTAAGCAGCTGCCGCCGTGTCAGGGAAGTACTTTGGTCGGTGTTGGAGTTTGCGGTGACTTTTTTCATGGTTGCTCTGACGGAACGGTAGTGATCGAGAACGGTATTTGTTGATCGCTGTTAGGCAAGATTGTACTCCGCTAATACGGTCGTTGCGGATGCCTTCGCAAAGAATCGAACAGCAGCAGCGATATTCTAGAAAAAAGTACTCCGATGGAAAAACGACGGACCAGTTTCGCTACGATGGACGGCTTCTGTCCGACTTCGATTCCACTGCACGACCACGCTGACCATGATACTGACCGCTGTTGACTATTTGGTGATCGCGGCCTATTTCGCAATCACCCTTGGGATCGGACTCTGGTTCCGGAACCGAGCCAGTAAGGACATCACGGAGTATTTCATTTCGGGGCGGTCGTTGCCGTGGTGGATTGCCGGGACGTCGATGGTTGCTACGACATTTGCTGCCGACACGCCGTTGGCGGTGACCGGTTTGACGATACAGCACGGTCTTGCCGGGAACTGGGTTTGGTGGTCGTTTGCACTGGGGGGCATGATTACGGTTTTCGTCTATGCCAAACTGTGGCGGCGAAGCGGCGTGATGACCGATGTCGAACTAGTGGAGCTGCGTTACTCTGGAAAACCGGCCGCCCTGCTGCGAGGTTCACGTGCGATCTACATTGCCTTGATCGTCAATCCAATCATCATCGGTTGGGTGACGTCGGCGATGTTCATGGTGTTGGACGAGACCATTTTTTATGAGGTCCCGGCTTCGGCGCTGGAGCAGACCGTGTTTGGCGCACATGCGCTCTCCGTCCGTCCATGGCTGATCATTTTCGGGACGCTGGCGATGGTGGGGTTGTACGGCACGATGTCGGGAATGTGGGGCGTTGCGGTCGCCGATGCGTTTCAGTTTTGTTTAGGCATGTTCGGCTGCATTGCGCTTGCATGGCTGGCAATTTCGCACTTTGGTGGAGCTTCGCAACTAGAAGCGAAAGTGATCGAGAATTTTGGCGAAGGGGGATCCGCCGCGTTTGATCTAATTCCTGATTTTTCAGGGGACAACGCATGGCTGCCGTTGCATGTTTTTTTGCTTCTGATGTTGGTGCAGTGGTGGGCGACTTGGTATCCCGGCGCAGAACCGGGCGGAGGTGGATTTGTTGTCCAGCGGATGGCCGCTTGCAAGGATGAACGACATTCACTGCTGGCAACTCTCTGGTTTCAGATCGCTCACTATTGTGTCCGCCCATGGCCATGGCTGATTGTGGCGCTGGCCGCGCTGGCGATGTATCCCGATCTACGTCAGGGGGAACTTGCCGACCCCGCGTTTAATTCGGGCGTCGGATTCCCGAGAGTGATGCGTGACCTTAGTCCACCCGGGCTGCGAGGTTTGTTGACGGTCACTTTCTTCGCGGCGTTTATGTCGACGCTAAGTACTCAAATGAACTGGGGGGCATCTTATTTGGTGCGCGATGTCTACCAGCGTTTCATTTCCCCTGATGCCAGCGACCGGCAATTGAACCGTGCCTCACGTTACGCGTCGGTGATCGTATTGGTTGCTGGTGGAATCGCTTCGGTGTTGATGTTTGGTCAGTCGGTGGATGCGGCTTGGCGATTGTTGTTGGCACTTGGTGCAGGGACGGGGGCGGTGTTCATGTTGCGTTGGTTCTGGTGGCGGATCAATGCTTGGACGGAAATCGTGTCCATGTTCGGTTCGCTGGTCTTTTTCTTCACGGTCGAGCCGCTTGCGGTGGTGACGGGGATGGTCACGCCCGACGGTGATGGACCCGTCCTGGGGCCTGAGGTGAAGATGTTTGCAGTCGCCGTGATGACGATTGTGTTGTGGTTGATCGTGACCTGGCTGACGCCTCCCGTTGATGCCGAAACGCTTGATCGTTTTTATCAGAAGGTAAGGCCGGACGGACCCTTTTGGAAACCGGTCGCCGATCGTAATCCCACGGTGATCGTCGACCGAGACTTGGGGCTGTCGATCTTTGCAGCGATTTGTGCAACAGGGATCGTCTACGCCGTCTTGCCCGGAGTCGGCAATCTTATTTTCGGACATTACCAAACCGCGATCGTTTGCGGTCTGGTCGCGATTGTTTTAAGCGTGGTGGTTGCCATATTGGTCAAACGTTTAACACGCGGACAGGAAGAGAACACGTGAGGCCGGGTTACCGTCGGCCTGACTTGTTTACCCTTTGCGTGCGGCAATCGTCGAGGGTCGTTTGATTATTTTAGCCGCACAAAGTCGGTCCAATGTTCAACCCTATTCGGGTAGCGGAAAGATCGGTCGGATTTCCACGGTTCCTTTTTTTGCCGGCGGAAGTCTGGCTGATATGGCGATCGCTTCGTCTAAATTATCGACATCGATGATGTAGTAGCCGCCCAGTTGCTCGGTCGTTTCTGCGAAAGGGCCGTCGGTGATTTCCTGTCGGTCGCTGCGGACTCGGACGCTGGTTGCAGTCTGGACAGAGTGCAGTGGAGCGGAAGCGATTAGTTTGCCTTGCGACTCCAGTTCCTTGCTGATCGCCATCGATTCGATCATGCACTCCCTGCGTTCGTCCTCGGTCCAGCAGTCCTCCGATCCGTAGATTAGCAACATGTATTTCATGTTAAAGGTTCCTCTCTGTTAGTGCGTTGGGTTTGCCAAAGGCAAGTCGAAATACTTCCGGTTGACGTAATCCAAGCGCGATCCACGCGATGACTCCGAAAACGATCGGGATGAAGAACGCTTCTTCAGCACGGACGTGGGTTGCCGTTGCACCCCCTAGGTATGCGGCCAGCAGGATTGCCGCGACGAACGCGGTGCGGGGTATCAAAAAGAGGACCGCGATCGCAACTTCGACGATGCCGATTTTAAACATTACATCTTCGCTCCATCCCATTTTCTCGAACATTTCAGCTTTTCCTTCCCATTCGGTAAACTTTCCCGACGCGCTTGCAACGATTAAGAATAGTGAAATGAGAATGCTTAGAACCCAACCGGTGATCCGAGCTTTCTTTGATCCGTTCATTGTTTTCCTTGATAGGCTTGGGTGAGTTTCGCGACATCCAGCTTGACCAACTGAGTCATCGCCTGCATCACGCGCCGAGACTTTTCGAGATCGGTATCTTTGACCATCCGGAAAAACGCTTCGGGCACAATTTGCCATCGCACGCCGTATTTGTCCTTCAGCCACCCGCACATGATCGGCTCACCACCGTCGGCGATGAGTTCTTCCCAGTAGCGGTCGACTTCCGTTTGATCTTTGCAGAGGACGGAGAGCGACACGCGTTCGTTGAATGGGTCGTTTGGACCACCGTTGAGAGCTTGGTATGCTTGGCCTTGCAATTCAAATTCAACCAGCAGAACGTCCCCTGCTTTTCCGCCCGGCCAGTCATCTTGGCTGAGCATTTGATGGACGATTTTTGAATCGGGAAAGACTGAGGTGTAGAACTCTGCCGCTTCCGCAGCGTTGTCGACAAACCACAAGCAAGGAGTAATAACATTTCGCATTTTTTAGATCATTTCTGTGAGTGAAGTCCGAACAGGTTTCCTTCGGTATCCATGGCCAACACCATGAAGCCGTATTGACCGAGCGCGGTCTTGGGTTTTTGGATGCTGCCGCCTGCGGCCTGGACAAGGGACGCTTCCATAGCACAGTCTTCGCAGGAAAAGTAGACGAGCGTGCTGTTTCCGCCCGATTTAACTCCGTCCATTTTCGTTAAGGCACCAGCCGCTCCAGGACGGTCCATCGCCATAGGGAATGCCATCAATTCGATCTCTCCGCTGGGCGCGGGAAGGTGCTCTAGGCTGACGCCCAAAACGGTTTCGTAGAAAGCCGTTGCACGCGGCATGTCTTGCACGTAAATCTCGAACCAGCAAACCGGATTCATTTCTAGCCCTTTTTTGTTCATTGTCCGTTTTCTTTCATTTGAGAATTATTGAGAGAACTTTGCATCGATGTCGGGAACTCAGTGAGTACGCCCCGCCGAATTCGACCGGATTAAGCCAACCAGCATCGAGACAATTTGGATCAGCGTCTGTTTCCCCGTTTTTGCAAGTTCACGGTCGAGTAAACCTTTCGCGACCATAACGTCCAAGCAGGCCGCACATTCCAGCGCAGAACCTCTTGCGGTATTGAAGTATTTGCAACGGTCCGCCTCTTTGTATTTTCCATTTCCTTCCGCAATGTTCAGAGGGACGGAGGTCGAGGCACGATCTAATTGGTTGTGAACCGATTGTGATTTTGGGATCGAATCAAGAAGTTCGGATGTCCAAGCAACAAAGCAAATCGAACGCTGGTAAACATTCAGTCTCTCATGGTCAAATTCCCGCATCACCCCAAAGCCCCGCAGTAAATAGAGAGTTGCCCTGCATCCCCGCTTCAAATTGACTCGGATGAAAATTCTCAATCCCAATCCCCGTCTTAATCGTAATCCTAATCATAATCTTAATCCCTCTTCGCCCACTCCATCAAATGCGACGCTACCTCCTTCCTGTCCCTCTCCCATCAATTCAGAACTCGCAGAAACAGTATTACGCACCGGAGTAAGGTGCTGGCAGGATTAGGATTAGGATTAAGACGCGAGCAAAAAGCAGCGAGCTAGTTTTGTGGTTCCGGGACCATCACCATCCATCCGACCCCAAACTTATCCGTTACCATTCCATAAAGCGTAGCCCAAAACGTTTTGGACAGCGGCATATCGATGTTTCCGCCCTCTGCTAGGGCTTCGAAGGCTCGCTTGCACTCGTCGGTTGACGGCTGCGATAGAGTTAAACGAAAGCCGTTGAAACTTGTTGCGTCACCGCATCCATCTGAGCACATTATGTTCTGTTGGCCAATTCGGACGGTCGCGTGCATGACTTTGTTTTCGAATCCATCCTGTAGCATTCCTTCGGGGACGGGATCGGGGCTTTCGCTAAATCGCATCAGCATTACGACGTTCGCGCCGAGAGATTGTTTGTAAAACGCGAGGGCCTCATCACATCGACCACCGAAGAAGAGGTACGGGGTGAGCGTGCTTTCCTGCATTGCGGTTGCGGTCTGCAATTGGGATTCCTGTTCAGCGATGTTGCCATCAGGATCGTTTTCAGCAAAATCCGCCATTTCGTAGAACTGTCGGATTTCGATGTCGGATTCCTCCGTCATCGGGTTAGGGCACCGCTTTACCCACTCGAGCGCTTCGTCCATCGAGTCGACTTCCCACTGCCAATAGCCAGCGATTAATTCAGCTGTTTCGATGAACGGGCCGTCGGTGACGATTCGCTCGTTACCGCGGAAACGGACTCGCATCCCGGTCGAGCTGGGCTTTAGACCGTCGCCCGATTTCATGATTCCTGCGTTGACCAATTCTTCGTTAAATTTGCCCATTGCTTCCAGCAATTCGGTACTTGGCAGTTCGCCCGCTTCAGAAGCTTTCGTTGCTTTCACGATAACCATGACTCTCATTGTCGTCTTTTCCTATTGTTGGTTTTGACTGTTGGATTGTTGATTGCGTGCTTCGATCATCGCGTTGATGGTTTCGTCTGCAGGGCGAATTTCGAACGGACCTGCTTTGACGCCTGGATGCTTGGACATCAGTTCGACGGCGTGTGTCATGTTGTCGGCTTCGAGAATCAAGAGGCCCCCAAGCTGCTCTTTGGTTTCCGCGTAGGGGCCGTCTGTCGCCTCGGCGGTTCCGTTTCGATATCGCAGAGTGACCGCTTGTTCGGCGGCCTGCAAAGCTTCTCCGCCAATGAAATGACCGCCCCTCCGCAGCACGTCGTCGTAGGCAAAACACTCGTCCATCAATGCTCCTATCTCGGCCTCGGACATCTCTGCGAATTTGGCATGGTCTGAATAGCCTAAGCAAATGAACTTCATGTTGATCTCCGGAGATTGCAGTGTTTTTTGAGGTTCTGCTATCTAGTCGAATGGCGACGAATCAAATCGACAGCGATTTGAGATTTTTTTAATATTCTTGTGCGACGAAGAGCTTGGGGCTTATAGAGATCGCAATTTCGCTAGCTTTTTCGTGAGAAAACGTTTCTCGGATGCCTGCTGGGTCATCGTCAACGCTGTTTCGAGAGCTTCGCTTGCGTCCGTTGTTCGACCGATCCGCCGAAGCAGTTCGCCACGAGCGGCGTGGGCAAGCGAATAGTTAAGCAGTTCACCGCGGTCGAGAATTGCTTCAATGAGCTTTAGCCCCGATTCGGGTCCATCATGCATCGCGACGGCGACGGCTCGGTTGAGTTCGATTACTGGGGATGGCTCGATCCGTAGCAGCACGTTGTATAACGCGACGATCTGATTCCAATCCGTTTCGTTAGGGGACGCGGCACCGGCATGGACGGCGGAGATCGCCGCTTGGATCGTGTAAAACCCGAATCGCCGAGACGCGAGCGAACGTTCAATCAAACGTTGCCCTTCGGTAATCAAGTCTTGGTCCCAGCGGCTACGGTCTTGATCTTCAAGGAGGACGATGTCGCCGTCGCTGGTCTGACGAGTCTCTCGGCGCGATTCATGAAGCAGCATCAGCGCGAGCAGGCCCATCACTTCGGCGTCTTCTAGTAATTCGAGTAACAGCCGGCAGAGCCTGATGGCTTCGCTGGACAGGTCGGCTCGCGTGAGCGAATCACCGCTTGATGCGGAATAGCCTTCGTTGAAGATCAAATAGATCACCGATAGCACTGAATCAAGTCTATCGGGGAGGTCTGCCAGCTCAGGAATGGCAAATGGAATCGCGGCATCGCGGATTTTTGCTTTGCCTCGAACGATACGCTGAGCCATCGTCGCTGGGGTTGTCAGGAACGCTCGAGCGATCTCATCGGTAGTCAGACCACAGACTTCACGCAGCGTGAGAGGGACTTGGATTTTTAAGTCGATCGCCGGGTGGCAACAAGTAAAGATCAACCGCAATCGGTCATCTTCAATCTGGGCGCCGGAGCGAGACGCATTAACCTGAGCGACCTGCTTTAACCGGTTGGCAACTTCGGCACTGATTTCTTTTAGTTTTTCGCGGCGACGGATCACATCTACCGCTTTGAAACGACCGGTGGTTATCAGCCAAGCGATTGGATTATCGGGGACGCCTGAGTGGGGCCATTGAATGGTCGCTGTAGCGAACGCCTCCTGCATAGCGTCTTCAGCCAAGTCAAGATCGCAAAACCCACGAGCCAACGAGGCAAAAACCTGCCGCGACGCATCGCGGAAAATCTGGTCGATTTGTAGTTGGATAGGCTGGGGCATCCCCTCAATTTCGCAGCAACCGGTGCACACGGCAAGCCACGATCGCTTCGCCAAAACCTCCCGTAGTGCAGGCTGCCAGCCTGTATTTTTATCCAGCCTGCAATGTGATCCATCCCCGTAGTGCAGGCACTTGTGCTACCCGGCGATCAGTTCTCCGATGACTTTGCCGCCGAACTGGCTGAGCTGTTTAAAGCGGCCGGCGTGGTAATAGGTCAGTTTGTTGTCGTCCAGTCCTAACAACCGCAGCAGCGTGCAATGGAAATCGCGGACGTGATGGACGTTTTCGACAGCCGACATGCCTAATTCATCCGTTGCCCCGATCGTGTGGCCTGCTTTGCAACCTCCGCCTGCCATCCAGATCGTCATCGCATTGGGGTTATGGTCGCGTCCATAGGCGACTCCGCCTCGTACCCCGTTGTCTGGCGTCCGACCGAACTCGCCGCACCAGACGACGAGCGTGCTTTCAAGAAGCCCTCGTTGTTTCAGATCTTTGATCAACGCCGCGATCGGTTGGTCGACGCCTCGAACCAGATTGCCATGTGCCCTTTCGATATAGTCATGGCTGTCCCAGGACCCGTTGTACAGCTGGATAAAGCGAACGCCTTTTTCGACCATCTTTCGAGCCAGTAAACATTTGCGACCGAAAGAATCGGTCGCCTTCCCATCGATACCGTACATGTCCAGCGTGCGTGAATCTTCACCGGACAGGTCGATTGCATTGGGAACTTCCGTCTGCATACGAAAAGCGAGTTCATAACTTTCGATCCGGGCGTTCAGATCGTCATGTCCCGGGTGTTCCGCAGCGTGGGTGGCGTTGATTTGACTCAAAAAGTCCAGGTTCGCCCGTTGCCTCTCTGAAGTCACACCAGCCGGCGGCCGCAGGTCCAGAATAGGGGAGCCTTTGGGGCGTAGCGGCGTTCCTTGGTAGAAGGCTGGCAAGTAACCATTGCTCCAGTTCGCGGCCCCCCCCTGCGGGTACGACACTTCAGGCAGCACCAAAAATCCTGGCAGGTTTTGATTCTCGCTTCCCAGTCCGTAGGTGATCCATGCGCCCAATCCCGGATCGCCGCCAAAACGATTACCGCAGTTCATCTGATACATCGCTGTCGGGTGATTGACGCTATCGACTTGACATCCGCGATAGAAGCACAGGTCATCGGCGACCGATGCCAGGTGCGTCCAGTTGTCCGCCATGTCGGCACCACTTTCGCCATGTTTGGTAAATCCGAAGGGACTTTCCACGTAGTAGCGTTTGCCGCTTTCCATCGCCGATTTTTGTTCGCCTTTGCGGGTGAACTCCTTCAGGTGCATTTTGCCAAGCGATGGTTTGGGATCGAACGTATCGATATGCGATGGCCCCCCTTCCATCATCAGAAAGATGCAGTTCTTTGCCTTGGCTGGAAAATGACCTTGTTTGGGTGCCATCGGACCAGTCGGTTTCGCTGCGTTGGACGGCGATGTCGCGGCCGCTTCGTCCGCCAGCATTGCGGACAGGGCGACGCTGCCCAGAGATGTCCCCATCGAGTACAGGAAATTTCGGCGATTAGTAGACATAAACAAACTCATTGCTATTAAGCAGCACTAAACAGAGATCCGCTAAAGCACGTGTACGACGGGAGACGTCGCTTGGCTGGACATCCGGTTCGAAATCATCGACAGCATGTAAACGTTCGATGAAAGTGAATCGTTCGCCCGTGTTCTCTTCGACCGCTTCACGCACGATCTGCCGGGGAGGCGGTTCGCGATTTGGGGCTTCGGATGGCAGCATCGTTTCAATTTGATTCCAGTGGGCAAGGCAACGCGTGATCTCCCTGTCGGTCGCGTCGCGACTGAATAGTCGCGAGTAGACACGGCGAATCACTTCGGATGGATCTGCGTTGTCGGTCATGACATCCTTTGCCAACGCCAAGGCTCTCGTATGCGTGCTGTGACTGTTAAACATTGTGAAGACCTGCGGAGTGACCGTGGAGGTGTCTCGGCGTTCGCAGGAGAAATCAGGCGAGGGAGCGTTAAAGACTTCCAGGCTGGGATCGACCAATCCGCGGAGTTTTAATACGTAGATCGAACGACGGTTGCGCTGGGCGGGCTTGGGGTTTGGTGTCCAGGCAGCCGCAAACGTGCCCATGACTTGACGTGGCTGCAACGCGACTTCGGCGTTAATGATCGGACGACAAGGGATGCCACCAATCGCGTCATTCAGTTGCACACTGACGCTTAGCATCGCATCGCGGAGTTCTTCGGCGCTTAGACGTCGAGGCATAAAAGCCGCGTAGGATTCGTTTTGTGGATCCAGATTTGATAGTTGCTTTCGGTCAGGATGATGTGAACTGCGACAGTATGCGTCCGAGTTCATGATCTGACGATGCAGGGATTTGATCGACCAGTCGCCAGCAATCAACTGCTGGGCTAAGAAATCAAGCAAAAGTGGATGCGTCGGACGCTTGCCGGTCGAACCAAAGTTGTTGGGGTTGCCGGCAATCGCCTGCCCAAAGTGCCATTGCCAGATTCGATTGACGATCACCCGCGTTGTAAGCGGATTGGCGGAGTCGGCAATCCAGTTGGCGAGCGCCGTTCGACGACCTGAGATGGTTTTGGGCACTTCGGTCGAAACTTGGTTTGTGATGACACTTAGTACTCCTGGCTGAACCGGTTCTCCTTCAGCAAACGGATCCCCGCCGGTGTGAATGACCGGCGTTTCTAGTTCTCCTTTTGTTCGGTCTTTGGGCAGTCGCAGAGGGTTGGGCACCGACTTCAGGGACGGGGTGTGACCGTTGTAGACGGAATGTGCGAACGGTTGATAACGGTCGAACTCCCACTTCAGACGCTCCAGCCCTTTTCTAGCGACTCGTTCCAGTCCAAATTGCTGGGGAGTGAATCCAACTTTGATCGGCGGTAGATCTTGTTGTTTGATGCCCGATGCCATCAGTGATTTGCGAGCGGCAACAAAAACGCCACGAGCCGTTTTGCCTTGTTTCGCTTTCGCGACAGCCTCCTTCCATTGTTCCATGTCACGATTCTCTGCTGCGTACCATTGTTCAGCATTCTCTAGCAGCGCCTTGTCCATTTGCTCGCGTACGTTTTCGTATCCTTTGCTGCGAGCTTCCAGGTAGGTTCTTTCCTCGAATCCCGCGATGTTTTCGTCGCTGGTAAACTTGGCTTGTCGGTCTGCCAACTGAGTGGTCGCAAAGATTGCTTGGACGCTGTAGTAGTCACGTGTGGGGATCGGATCGAATTTGTGATCGTGACAACGGCAGCACTGCAGCGATTGACCGAGAAAGGTTTCACCGACGCTATTCGTTACGTCGTCCAGGAATCGCATGCGTGCAACTTTTGCGACTTCCATCCCGGTCAATTCCCAAGGTCCCATGCGAAGGAATCCGGCGGCAATAATCCCTTCTGGATCATCGGGGGTGATTTCATCGCCGGCAATCTGTTCACGGATGAAATCGTTGTACGGTTTGTCATCGTTGAAGGAACGAATCACATAATCGCGGTACCGCCACGCGTTGCCTCGTTCATAGTCGTTGGCAAAGCCCGAAGAGTCAGCGTAGCGAGTCACATCAAGCCAGTGCTGCGCCATACGTTCGCCGTAATGAGGCGAATCGAGTAAGCGGTCAACCAAAGCAGCAAACGCCACTTGATCGTCGGCTGGATCGTCTAAGAAATTTGCGACCTGCTCAGGTGTTGGAGGCAAACCGGTCAAATCGAATGCGGCCCGGCGAATCAGAGTCCTCCGGTCGGCCCGGGGGGCGACCGCAAGGCCGTCGGGCATCGTATCAAGGATAAAATGATCGATGGGTGATTTCTGCCCTGGAGGAATCTCCGCATGCTTTAGCGGTTGGTACGCCCAGAGGCCGGCCGGGTCATAGCGGCGATTGGTCCAGTTCGCGTCCAGTCCGCCAGACGTTGCAACGATCACGCCATCTTCAGCGGACCAAGCCTCAGCATACTGTTGTTCGATCGCTTTTACGGTTTCCTCCGTAGGCCACTTGGCACCCGTTTCGATCCACCGTTTCAACCAGGAGAGCTGCTGATCGCTGAGAGCTTCACTTTCCTTGGGCGGCATCGCAGAGAAATCTTCTTCGCCGCGGAGCGAAGCCAAGTAGATCGAGCTCTCCTCAGGATTGCCGACAACAATCCCCGCTTCGCCACTTTCGCCGCCAGCGGTCAATGGATGGATCGAGCGAAAATCAAGGTTGCCTTCAATCAATTCGGGATCTTGACCATGGCATCCCAAACATTTTTCACGAAACAGAGGTGCGATTCGGCGTACGAAAAGAATCTCGCTCTCATCAGTGATCGCGGAAGGTTCGTCGGCATGCGCGGGGATCGAGAAGGAGCCAATCAACAGACAAACACTGAAACCGAACAGGCAAATGACGACGCATCGCCTGGCAAGTCGATCAAGTTTGCCCATTGTCCTGAATCGAATTTTCGTCAAACCGGAATCCCCAATTCATAAAATTTCGCGAACTCAAAGCCAAGCAAGGTCCATGCATCCACCACTCATGTCGGTATTCATCATAGCCGAAAACGCGGGCAGTGATTTCCGCAGGCACAACAATCGGTCGTTGGAAGGAAATGTCGCTTTTCGAGGGAGCGTGAAAAGAATAAGTGAAGAAACTCCGGCTCCCCTCGCCCTCAAAACAAGCTCGCTTAAAACAGGTTTGATACTGGATCAACGGTTCGTCAGCTAATTCAATTAAGTACGATTCAAAGGCCTTTTTGGGGAGAGGGGCTGGGGGAGAGGGGCCGACAGCGTTGGGAAAGGCGTGGCATAACCGCTTGCAATTCGAGGCATTAAGCGCGTCTTCGCTGGAAAAATCGCCGGCTGGAAATTTCCCCTTCTCCCCCAAGCAAGCTCCGCTAAATCAAACAAAGAGGCAGGGATCACGCAATGAGCTAGCAGAGATTTCTTCCGCAACAAAGAGCTCGCTTGGGGGCGAGGGGAGCCAGACTTTCGTCATTTATAAATCACACGTCCCCCGAGACTCGTGCTTGCTGAGTTCTCCACGTTGGGAGCGTTTGCCGGAACGGCATCGCTGTCGCTCTTTGGTCCGGCCTACTTTTGCTGCGCGAAAGGCGACAATTAGATAATCGTCTGGCGATTTGCTGGGGAAGAGACCGCTTGGATCTCGGATCACATGGCCTTGTTGATGCAGCATTTTTTGTATTTCAGGCCGCTGCCACATGGACAGGGATCGTTTCTGCCGACACGGTCGCTCTTCGTTATTCGTGGTGTGTCGGAGGTAGTAAAATCTTGCGTGAGTAGATCCCCTTCCGGACCGACGTGGTGAATTTCGATCTGGTCAGGTTGAATGCCCTCTGCACATCTTTTTGCATTCAAGTCACGCATGTTGGCTAGTTGGATCATCCATACCGATTCGGCATTGCGTCGTTCCGTTACCAGATCTGGAAATTCAAGTTCTGCGACATAGGCAAACGCGTTCAGTTTGTCGATGATTACATGTCGATCGCCATCTTGCGGATTTTCGGCGTAAACTTTGATCGCTGGTTCGATCGCAATATCGTCGAACTGGGATACCATCGTAATGGCCAGTTGAACTTTTGATTCAGAGTCTTTCACGGACTTTAACAGAGGAAGCAAGTTTTTTGCCGCTGCTGGATAGTGAATGTGTTCAAGCGAGCTTTCCAGGTAAATGCGAACGTTCCTGGGTTGGCCTAAGTAAAATTCGATGACCTTTTGATGGGCATCAGGTGTTCCAATATTGGTGATCGCGGTACCGCCCCGTTGCCGATACGATTCTTTGTCACGTCGCATTCTGTCCAGAATATGCGGGACCGCATCATTGAATCGCATCCTTCCTGCTAAGGCCATCATCGTACTGACCATCCAGCCATGAGCCCCATCGTGGTCGCCGTTGGGGTCTCGCAAGATGTTTATCAGTTTGTCCCGAGAATTATCGCCATCGGCGGCGAGTGATTCGAGCAAGAAATTTATGTCCGTATCGCAATTTTCAGGATAGTAAGGTGAATTGGCGAGTAAGTCGCACAGTTTCTCTACTCGGGGCCATGCCTGTTCCGCCGTAAGCGACTCAAGCTTGATGCGGCGTTTTAAGGTGTCTGTTGGATTGGTTTCTGAGAAATAGATCTGTTGAAAGGCGTGGTGGGATTCGATGCGATCTTCATAAGGAACCAACAGCTGGAGCGGAGCACGGATGGTCCATTCGACCAAGGCAAATAGCAACGCGTTGACTCCCTTTTTCGGGTCCGTGGGAACACGCATGCACTGGTCAATCTGCTCAAAACACCACTCCAAAGACGTTTTGTCTTGCTGGCAATAAATAATCTGTTGGGGATAGCCAAACACTCCGTTCCAGCCCTCGTCGTCGATCAACGCGATTAACTTATGGGTTAATTCGATTGGCGGAGTCAGCCTTCCATTGAAATACTCGCGAAGCGTTTCGCGAACATAGAGGCTGGGATAGTCGAGGCTGGCGAGGATTTCTTTTTCGGTTAGATACATTGAAGCGTTGGCGAGACGGAGTTGGGAGTTGGGAGTTGGGAGTTGGGAGTTGGGAGTTGGGAGACAAGGAGACAAGGAGACAAGGAGACAAGGAGACAAGGAGACAAGGAGACAAGGAGACAAGGAGACAAGGAGACAAGGAGACAAGGAGACAAGGAGATGCGGTGTTACCAGTTGGTGGCGGTGATGGTGAACTGGAGGAAGGTTGCTATGGTGACCCAGATTAGGTAGGGGATCTGTGCTAGAGCGACCCAGCGGTAGTGCGGCCAGATTGCTTTCATTGCCCAAAGAATGGTTAGCCAGACGATGGCGATGTCGAGGGCGGCTAAGGGAAGATTCTGCAGTCCGAAAAGGATCGGGGTAAAGGCGATGTTGGCGATCAAGTTGAGGATGAACGGAATCGCGATTGGTCTGGGAATTTGTTTGCGTGCGGCTTTGTAAAAAACGAACACGAACGTGACCAAAATGATCGGATAAATAAGCTGCCAGATTAGGCTGATCGTCGATGGTTCGGGGGTCCATGTTGGTTTGTGGAGCGCGTCGTACCAGTCTCGCCAAGTCATGGAGGATATCTGAGGTTTGGAGTTCGAACCGAATGCTTATGAGTCTCTAGTATCGTGTGAGCGGTTGCCGTGGAGCAAGTGGATGTTTGCATTCTGGAAAGGTTGCCTACTTTGTGGCCTGTGAGCGGAAAAGGCGGTGAAGCTTGGGGACGAGCTGGCCGACGTTTTTTCGATAATCGATGTATCGGGGAAAACAATCTTCTAGAAAATGCTCTTCGTGGCCTGCTTTGATACGAAGCACCAACAGCAACCCAAGCCAGCTGAGAAGTCTGCACCAAGCGAATCCGCTTAATAACAAAGCAGCCGTGAACCACAACAACCCTGTGTACATCGGGTGGCGAACGACTCCGTAGGGGCCACTGGTGACCAGCTGCGTCGACTCGGTTGCAGCCGGATGGATGCGGACTCGCCGCAACCCAATTTTCGACGAAGCGCTTACCGCCAATAAGATGCCCGGAGCGGCGACCAGAATCGCAACCCAAGGTATAGGGATCCAGGAAGTGGTCAGTACAAGCAGGGCCGCCAATGCAAATTGTGCCCCAACCAGTAACCATAGAAACATGCGGCGGCTCTTCGTGTTCGGGAAGCTAGATCGTTTTAGTTTACCGACGTCGCCTGCTGTCGATCAATCGACAGGCTGGTTGACGAGTAGAAACCACCCTGCTTCGGATCAGCCAGCGAGTAGCCACCACCCTGCTTCTGTGGCGGCGAATCCGTGCGACAACCAGGATTTGCCGGACGGTGTTTCTGGTTTCGATCAATAACTGTTCGAATCTAGTTTCACCTTGCCGCGAAAGATCCAGTAGATGATTACGGTGTAACTAATCACACACGGCATTCCGATCAGGGCGATGACCAGCATCGTCTTTAAAGTGCCGGCACTACTTCTTGCGTTTTCTAGTGTGACGTTGTACGCGGGGTCGATCGTGGACCGCATGAAATTAGGAAAAACCGCGACGCTGAACAGGGAAGCCAATGCCAGGATCACCATCGAAGATGTAAAAAACGCGTAAGCTGGTTTGCCCAAGTGCATCGCCCTTGGAATGTTCATAATCGCAAGCACGTTCAGCGCGGGGACAATCCAGAGGATTGGATAGGCTGCGATATTCTCGGTGGCGTGCGGAACATGTGCCCAGGTTGCAATCGTTACGATGATATAGAGCGTTGCAAACGCATAAAGAAGTGGAGTGATCGCTCGGCGTACGCGAGCTTGCAGTTCGTCTTCGGTTTTCAAGTAGAGGTAGATGGCTCCGTGCAACGCAAAGAGTGAGACCGTTAGGCAGCCGACCAGCAATGGATACCAATAGATTTGACTTAGCAGATTCCCTTCGTAGAGATACTTCGGCCCCAGTTCCATGCCAGCCATGGTGTTGCCCCCGGCGACGCCCAGCAGGAATGCAGCGGTGAAAGAGGAGAGGAAGAAACCGACATCCCAAAATTTTCGCCAGGGTTTGGAATGCACCTTGGAGCGGAATTCCAAACTGACGGCGCGACCGATCAAACAGGTCAACAGAAGATAAAACGCCGTGTAAAAACTGCTGAAAACCGTCGCATAGGCGACCGGGAAAGCCGCAAAAAGTGCACCTCCAAATGTAACCAACCATACTTCGTTTCCGTCCCACAACGGACCGATCGAATTCATCACCAGGCGGCGTTCGCGGTCGTCTTTGGCGAGGAAGGGATGAAGGATGCCGACGCCCAGATCGAAACCGTCTAGGATCGTGTAACCACAAAGCAGCACGCCCAGGAGCACAAACCAAATAAAGGTAAGTAGGTCGTAACTCATACGTTTTCGTCCTCCATCATATCGCCGCCATGTGAGCCGCTGCTTTGTCTGAATTTATCGGCCATCGTTTGGGCATGTCGCTTGCGTTTGTACTCGGTCAATTCTTCACTGCTCTCCGGGCCATGTTGGATCTTATTGTTCAGCACAAACACCCAGACGGCGAATAACAGCGAGTAGATGATCCCGAACAAGATGATGCTGCTAAGGACTTGTTCGGCGGTCACCGATTCGCTTAATCCGTCGGCGGTTCGCAATCCCATCATCTGGACTCCGTCTTGAACCGAGGGATAAACGATCCAGGGTTGCCTGCCGACTTCTGCGGTAATCCATCCAGCTTGATTGGCCGTCATCGCAGCGACTGGCATGCATACGATGGCCCAGAGAAGCCAACGTTGTTTGCCGAAAGTGTTTCGGTACCAAGAAAGGCAAGCGAATCCGGAAACGCCAATCATCAGCGTTCCCAAACCAACCATTAGGTGAAAAGTTTGGAAAGGAAGCCAAATCGGAGGACGTTCGTCATCGGGGATTTTGTCCATCCCGGGGACTGGTTTCATCGGATCGTTGTAGACCATCAAGCTAAGCAGGTAGGGCAGTTTGACTCCGAAGTGAACTTTTTCGTTTTTCGTGTCCGGCCATCCGAACAGATACAGTCCGGTTGGATCTTCGGTGGTCTTGAAGTGTGCCTCCATCGCGGCAAGTTTAGCCGGTTGGGTATCCACAAGCTGCTGAGCGGAGTGGTGCCCCGTCATTGCCGCGGCGATCGTGAATAGCAGGGCCGTTGGCAGGGCAATCGAGAGACATCGCCGAGCAACCTCTTCATGCCGATTCTTGAGTAGATAATACGAGCAAACCGACGCCACGAAAAAGGCACCAAGAACCAAGGCTCCGATCAGCGTGTGGGTTAGTCGATCGACTGAGGAAGGGTTGAACACCATCGCCCAGAAATCGGTCACCTCCGCTCGCGGCATCATTTCGCCTTGCACGTCGTGCCAGACAATGTGGTAGCCGGCGGGGGTCTGCTGCCAACTGTTAGCGACCACAATCCAGACCGCGCTAAACATCGACCCCAGAAAAACCATCAGCGTACTAAATAGATGCATCCCGGGCCCAACGCGATCCCAGCCGAAGACCAGCACCGCCAGAAAGCCGCTTTCTAAAAAGAAGGCAAAAATCCCCTCGGCCGCTAATGCTGAACCAAATACATCGCCAACAAATCGCGAGTAGACCGCCCAGTTCGTGCCGAATTCGAACTCCATCACGATGCCGGTGGATACGCCCATCGCAAAGTTGACCGCAAACACTCGAGTCCAAAATCGAGCTGCGGCCTCCCAGGCCGGATTGCGAGTCCTAAAGAACGCGAGTTCGCAAAGGAATAGTTGCAGTCCTAGTCCAATTGAGAGTGGCGGAAACAGGTAGTGGAACATAATCGTTCCCGCAAACTGTATCCGACTGAGTATTTCAACGTCCATCAAATTTGGCCCTCTCCTGAAGCAGGATTACATGCGTGCCCAATTGTTGCATGTCCTCTTGATCGAGAGCAACTGGGTGAGACAATCTGCCAAGGCGCCTCTGCCCCGCAGATTATTAAGAGACTGCTCAATCGGACGAGCATTCGATCAAGCTTTAGCGAACCTGCTGTGCCCTATTTCCCAAGGGGCACATAGGCATACCCATCCGCTTGGTGATTGACCACGGTTGTCAATGCGGAGACTGCTGTTTTAACAAACACCGCGACATCTTTTGGGTCGGCGCCCTTGGAAATCAACGACTGTCCGCAGACGTACAGTTCCACGTTCGATTCATGTAGTTCATGCAGTAACGCGAGATTAGGATTTTCAGTTGTGTTGAATTCCTCGGAATAAGCGTCGGGGTTCAATACCGCCAACGTCGCATCCCCATGGAAAACGACTGCAATCTTCACGTCGGCGGGATCCGCGCCTGCTCCGGCGTAGATGTTGACATACTTGGCAACTTTCTCCAAACCAGCATTCAGTTGTTTGGGATTGCTTCCGCGGGTTAGGTCGACCAAGATTTTGGTGCCCGTTTTCGGTTGCTGTGCTGCGCCGGGAAGATGAACGACGGGGCCGTGCCCTTGGATGACAGGGTGCGCGGTCTGGTGCGGTTTGGTTGGCTGGTCCTTGGGGACCGGGTGATTCTTCATCGCTTCGGCGAATCCATTTTTGACAAACTCAGAGACCACTTTGGCGTGAGCCTGAATCAGTTTGGCGACATACGGATCGTCTGAGGTTTCGGTGACGCGAACACCTTTTTCGGTGTCCTCGTGAACCATTCGGATCTTTTTGGTGTTTTTGAATATTTCCGCGAACAGCGGATCACGCATCCGAATCGGATTCGCGTTTTCAATGCGATGTGTCATCCACTCGACATGTTCCTGGATTTTTGCAGCGATTTCGGGGACGTCCGATTCCGTCAGTGTTTCCACTCCGTTGGGAAGTTGTTTGACGTTTCGTTTGATCTTGTCGTGATTCTGCAAAAGGAACTGAAACAGTTCGCGATCTTTGGCATGCCGATCGTCATGCCCATGCCCATGCGCTTGCCCTTGATGCTGCGCATTTTGTTGGGCTCCCCTGCCCCCTTGGCCTCTACCTTGGCCTTGTCCGCCACCAGGACCACGACCACCGTGGAAGCCCGGCCCATTCCCTTGCTGCGCACTGAGCGTCATTGGGAGCGAGATTACTAGCATCAGGACAAACGCTGGAAAACGTGAACGATTCATCGTATTGCCTTTTAAGAAGATATGTCAGGACGGATCGAAACGTTCGACCATAATTTGTAACCACCCGAAAGATTCGATGCGTGGTATCCATATTGATTTAGCAGTTTGGCGGCTAAGTAACCGCGCTGGCCAACCTTGCAGTAGGTCGTAATGGGACGGTTTGTTGATAGTTCATCCAGTCGACCTCGAAGGGATTCCAGCGGGATGCTAATCGAACCGGGGATATGACCGGCCGCAAACTCAGGGGGTGTCCGTACATCGATTAATTGGTCGCCCGCATTGTGCCGCGATTGCAGGTCCGCGATATGGACAATCGGTTGGTCACCACGAAGGACGTCGGATGCCACAAAACCGGCCATATTAACCGGGTCTTTTGCATGCCCATATTGAGGTGCATAGCACAGTTCGGCTTCTTCTAAATCGTAGACCGTCATGCCTGCCTGAATGGCCATCGCAATGACGTCGATTCGTTTATCAACTCCCGTGGTACCGACCGCTTGGGCACCCAAGATCATGCCGGATTCGGGGGCAAAGATTAACTTCAGAGTCATCCCCGCTGCGCCTGGATAGTATCCAGCATGGTCCGACGGATGGATGTAGATTTTTTCGTACGAGGTACCACTTCGTTGCAATTGTTTTTCGCTCAGACCGGTCATCGCCGCGGTCATGTCAAAAATCCCAACGATAGCGCTACCCTGCGTTCCACGGTATGTCGAGGATCGACCTGACATATGGTCTGCGGCGATGCGGCCTTGCCGGTTGGCAGGTCCAGCAAGTGGGATTTGGGTTGGATTGTTGGAAATGAAACAACGAACCTGTGCGACGTCACCAACCGCGTAAATGTTGGAGTCATTCGTTTGCATGTGTTCGTTGGTGATAATCCCGCCGCGAGGCCCGCACTCGATTCCAGCTTCGCTTGCCAGAGCGCTTTCAGGTCGAACTCCAATGCAGACAACCGCAAAGTCCGCTTCAATCGATTTCCCTGAGTGAAGTTGCACCGTTAAGCCCGATTCATCTTCGCTGAAGCTGGTGGCCGATTCCTCTAGACGCACATCGACGCCCTGTTTACGCAGATGGGCGTCGACTGGCAGGATCATTTCTTGATCCCAGGGAGGTAAGATCTGGTCGCATAATTCCACGACGGTAACGTGAAGACCCCGACGCTGTAGGTTTTCGGCTATTTCAATTCCGACAAATCCCGCACCGACGACAACCGCCCGCGTCGCGCTGGAAGTGGCAAGATCATGCAAACGATCCGCATCGTGAAGATCACGAAGCGCAAGGAGACGTGAACCATCGATGCCTGGAATCGGCGGCCGAAACGGGGAGGCTCCGGTCGCGATGACCAGTTTGTCATAGGATTCGGAGTAGCTTTCCCCGCTGTCTAGGTTTTGAACGGTTACCGACTGATTTTCTCGGTCGATGGACGTTACGTTACTGCGGATACGCACATCCAGTCGATGTCGTTCGCGAAGCATTTCAATCGGCGCGACCAATAGTTTTGCTCGAGCTTCGATTTTCCCGCCGACGTAATAGGGTAAACCACAATTAGCAAACGACGGATGGAGGCCTCGTTCGAAAACGATGATTTCCGCTTTTTCGTTTAGGCGTCTTGCCCTTGCTGCTGCCGATGCGCCGCCGGCAACGCCGCCGATGATTACAATTTTCATCTCTGTTTCCCTTTGTGAGTAAATCCATTTGAATCATCAAAGCGAGGCGTCAGCGGCAGCATTTTGAAAACCAGTTGAAGCAAAAAAATAAATATTGATGGGACGAAACGTCAGAATGACCGGCTGAACTCAGCGAACAGCCAGACACTTAGTGTCTAGCTTTTCGCTGTTCGCGCTGCGCGGTTTAGGAAACCGTCACGTATTTCGCGATAAAGGCAGGCTCGCCCATCCGATCAAGTAGATCCAGTTGCAGTTCTAACCAGCTCATGTGCTCTTCTTCATCCAACGCGATTTGCTCAAATAGCTGCCGTGAACCGATGTCTCGATCTTCATTCGCTTGGAACGACGCCGATGTGTAGAACTCGATCGCTTCCTTTTCGTCGGCCAGATCAATTTCGAACATATGCTTGAGCGATGTTGCACGAACCGGTTGCTTTTCCAGTGCTACCTTGGGATCGGCATTTAGAAACAGGCAGCGAACCATGAACCGTTCGCTGTGCCCCAGTTCCTCTTGCATTTCCTCACGCATCTTGGAAGCGAGGATTTCAAGACCCCATTCGTCCAGCACGCAGGCATGTAGTTGATATTGGTGCGTAGCAGTCAGTTCCATCGACAGCGCACGCTGAAGGTTCTGGACTGTCGTTGTATGTGCCATCGTCGGTGTCTCTTTTCTTGAAAGGGGGAAATGATAAATCGAAGAGGTGAATTATAGTGATTGTTTTGTAGTGTCTGTGTGAGGTTTAATCACTGAGCGGCCAGAACGTGACGGAATCCGAGGTAACACGATTTCTGGAAATTCGCCTTCCAGTTCTTTGAAGAATGCAGTCAACTGCGCAACCTCTTCATCGTCCAATTCCATGTCCAACTGCGTGTCGGCCATTACTCGGCAGGCTTCTTCCAGCGAAGGAACGTTGCCGTTGTGCATGTAGGGAGCGGTCAGCGTAATGTTTCGGAGCGTCGGTGTCTTGAACTGCTGCGCGTCCTCTTCCTTTTCCGTCGCTTCGTAACGTCCCTTGTCGCGCGACAGATCGTATCGAATCAGGTATTGCGATTCCATGTTGCGAGGGAATTCAGCGAACTCGGCCGTACGGGTTTCGGGTGTCCAGCCGTTGAGTGCTGGTCCGGAATGGCACTCCGTACAGCCAAGAGAATCGAATAGCTCCATACCTTGGATTGCCATCGGGCTGATTGCTTTCGAATCGCCGGACAGGAATTTGTCGAAATTGGAGTTGGGCGTAATGAGAGTTCGTTCAAACGCAGCAATTGCGGATACGGTATTTTCGATGGTGACCGAATCCGATTCTCCAAACGCCTGTTGGAATTCCAAGACATAGGCCGGAATCTGTTTGATGCGAGTGAGCACTTGAGTATGGGCGCCCATTCCCATTTCTACGTCGGCGATCATCGGACCCTTGGCTTGTTCCTCCAGCGTGTCGGCTCGACCATCCCAGAATTGGGACGATTGAAATACGGAATTCCAAACCGTCGGTGCATTGCGGGGACCGGTCAATCCGTCGACACCCATGGACGTCGGCCGACCGTCGTCACCACCTTCCATTAAATTGTGGCACGTATTGCAAGAGACCGTACCGGTAGCGGAGAGTCTAGGATCGAAGAAAAGTTTCTTTCCTAGTTCAATCTTGTCGGGGCTGTCTCCTTGAATTGCCGCGTTCTTGGGAAGCGGTTCCCAGTCATCACCAAGCAGGTGCGTCGGTCCGATGATCAGGAAAGCGGCGAAACAGCCTTTTACGAATGGAATGCAGTTCATGATGGATCTTAGGTTTCGTTCTCAGGTGTTGGTTGGAGGGGGGGCATGTTGGTTAACAGAAAGTGGGTCTAGACGCGACCATGCAGCATTCCATGCCAGTACATTGCTGGAAGGCCGAATTTCTTCAATAGGAACATACTAAACCGTTCTTTGGCTTGGTCGAACGGGAATGTTTCTGCTGGCTGACCGCTGTAGTCGAATTCTGCCAAGACCAGACTGTCGTAACCTGTTACCACTGGGCATGACGTGTACCCGTCGTAGCTGGCGACTTGTGGTTCTTGGTTCATGTTTGACAATAGGTTACTGACCAGCACAGGAGCTTGTTTGCGGATTGCGGCGCCCGTTTTACTGGTGGGTAAACTGGAGGCGTCGCCAAGTGCGTAGACGTTTGCGAATCGGGTGTGCTGCAACGTGTGTTTGTCGACATCCACCCAACCACCTTCACCCGCCAGTTCACTACTTGAAACAAAGTCCGGGGCGCCCATCGGCGGAGTGACGTGAATCATGTCGTATTTGATCACGATTTCTTCGTCGGTATCCATGTGACGATAGATAGCTTCTTTGCTTGCTGAGCGGATTTCGACCAAGTTGTGACGAAACCGAGGTTCGACGCCTTTCCGTTGGGCGACTTTTTCTAGCACTTCGCGATATTTGTCAACCGCGAATAGACGTGGCCCAGCGAGGGTGAAGATGACTTCGATTTTGTCTCGAACTCCACTGCGTCGAAAGTGATCCTCTGCCAAATAGCAAATCTTTTGAGGAGCTCCTCCGCACTTCACTGCACCGGCAGGTTGAGTAAATAACGCAACCCCTTCCTTCAGGTTGCGAATGAATTCCCATGTGCTGGCGACGGTATTGATGGAGTAGTTGCTGCACACGCCTTCTTTGCCAACGGATTCCTTCAGACCTTTTACTTTGTCCCAGTTGATTTGGATGCCGGGTGCCACGATCAGATAGTCGTAGGTCACCTTCTCACCGCTGGCGGTTGTGACGGTGTTGCTGTTGGGGTCGAAGGTTTCCACGCGATCCTTCAGCCATTTAACGCCATACGGTACGACATCCGCTTCGTCCCGGCCCGATTCTTCCGGTTTAAACAGACCACCTCCTACCAAAGTCCAAAGCGGCTGGTAGTAATGTTTTTCGGATGGTTCGATGATGGCCACATCGAGTGATGGAGCGGCGTTCCGTAGGCGTGCCGCGACGGTAATACCAGCCGTCCCACCGCCGACAATAACAATTTGATGATGAGCCATTTTGATCACCCATTTTGAGAGGAAGATGGTTTCGATGAAGATGGGGATTGCTTGTCATCAAGCACCCCTCCAAAACATTTGGCGAACTGAAGGCCAAATGACAACGCTCGCTGTGTGTTTGGATCGCGAATCGCTCCTAGCAATCCAAACAATCCAACTCGTTTCGCCGGACCGTGCTCGCAGGTGTCACGCCTGCAACTGGAGAGGGCCGAACCGGCCATGCCGACTGTTTGCACGGAGTGCTCGTCAAGGATGTCGGATTTCAGCAAGAAACCGATGCGGTCGAGTTCCTCTTTACGGACTTGGCTGCCCAAGTACAAAGCTGCGTGTAAACCTTGTCGCACGCTCTGTTCCAGTTCAATGCCTTCCGCTTTTAGCTTGCCAGCCCATTCGTCAAACACGTCGACCGCGGTCGCGAAAAGATTCGGCAATTCGTCCAGCATCGCACTCCCCTCTTCCATTCGTGGCAGACGGGAAACTAAGCCTTCCATCGCACGCATGTTTTCCGGCTGGGTGATCTGACCAAGGATGCGTACCAAGGCGGTCGCCCGCTCCTCGATGTCGATGCCTTCCTCGGAAGCCTTGCGACTGATCGCGTCGAAGAAATCGACCGCAATCGCGACCAAGTTAGGAAGGTCTTTCGCGACCAACAGCATGCGATCGAACGACTCGGCATGATCGAGTAGGCGATGCAAGACTTCGACCGTCGCCGGATCGCTTAGACGATCAGCCAACGGCGGTCGTTGGGACGTGGTTTCCATGGGAAGGCTCGCTTGTCGTGAGGGGGATGCGGACGAAACGGAAAAAATGCCTAGCCGCTGCGAGCAGCGGGACGTGCAATCAAAGAGTGACGACTTTGGCAACCGTCACGGGGTGAGGGGACGTGAGCAAGAGAAATCTGTGATCCTTTGCTCACGCGATTCCCTCTTATTTCACGCTCTCAAGTCCTTCCGCTTTCCAAGCCATGTAGCCGCCCGTTAGGTTGACGACGTTCTTGAACCCGGCCGCTTGAAGGACGCTGGCGCCGATCGCCGATCTTGCCCCACTGCGGCAATGCACGACCAGTTTTTCGTCGCTGGGAATTTGATCAAGAACGGTAGGCAAGCGTCCCAGGAAACGGTGTTCGGCCTGTTCAATGTGACCTTCATTCCATTCGTCATTGCTCCGCACGTCGAGCAACTTGACATCGCCGGCTTTGATGGACGGAGCGAGATCGGCCGGAGTTCCCGTTGCGTATACCTCGGTTGCCAAACCCGATTTTCGGATTTCGTCTGTGTCAAAACCGCCTTTGATTTCTTCAACGCCGATCTTGTGCAGGACTCGGGCAGCTTCCTCTAACTGTTCGGGCTGGCAGATCAGGTAGGTTGGGCGATCGTAATCAACCAACCATCCGGCCCATCCAGCAAGCATGCCCAGGGGAATATTGATGGTGCCAGGGACGTGTCCCTTGGCGAATTCGGGCGAAGGCGTCAGATCGACGACCGTGCCAGATTTTATCGCCTCGGTGATTGCTCCAGCTTCTAGCATCTTGTGATGATGACCGGCTCCGAGGATCGCGGGGCCTTCTTTGTTGACTCGTTTCATGACCGCGAAGTACTTTGGGGCTTCGGGTTGATCGGCCAAAATGTAACGAACAAATGCATCTTCATCGCTGAACTGCAGCGCGGGGTTGAAGCGTTTTTCGTAACCGACGGTCGATGAAGGAATTGCGCCCAATCCCTTTCCGCAAGCGCTGCCGGCCCCATGAGCTGGCCAGACCTGCAGATAGTCTGGCAACGTTTTGAAACGTTCGGCGGATTTAAACAAATCGCGAGCTCCGGGTTCCGCCGTTCCCTGCAGCCCAGCAGCCTCCTCAAGCAAATCAGGGCGTCCGATCGATCCGACGAAGACGAAGTCGCCTGTGAAAATTCCCATCGGTTCGTTAGCCCCGCCCCCTTCATCGGTCAGGACAAAGGAGATGCTTTCGGGCGTATGACCAGGCGTATGCATCACGTCGAAGCGGATGTTTCCGATCATGAAGTGGTCACCGTCGTGCATTGGATGACTGTCGTAGTCGTCCAAGTAGAGGTACTTCCACTCGGCGGGGCCTTCATCGGAGACGTACAGTTTTGCGCCGACTCGGTCGGCAAGTTCTCGAGCTCCGGAAACGTAGTCCGCATGGATATGCGTTTCAGCGACTGCGACCAGTTGTAAACCTTCCCGTTCGGCCATCTGTAAGTATTGCTCGACGTCGCGGCCTGGATCGACCACAACCGCGACTTTGGCTCGCTGGCATCCGACCATGTACGAAGCGTGGGCGAGTTTCTGATCGTAAAAATATTTGAGCAACATGGTGTGTTTCCTTCTTGAAATTGAAATGAAATTTGGATTACAGAATGACGGATTTAGCGATAACGAACATCGCAACTAAAACGACAGCGATGGAAAATGTTCTCTGGAGAGTTGGACCTTTCAGTTTCTTGGCGACCACACCGCCAAGCCACATTCCGGCAAACCCACCAATCATGAATTGACCAGTAATTTCCCACGAAAGCGGATTGCCTGCGGCGACGTGAGAGGCGACGCCACTGATACTGACCAATACGATTACAAACAGAGATGTCCCTACGGCTTGGTGGATCGCCATTCCGCTGAACAGCACCAACGCGGGAACGATCACAAACCCGCCTCCAACGCCGAACATCCCCGATAACACGCCGGTCATCAGCCCAACGACTACCAGCAAGCGAGCACACTTGGACGTCAAACGCAGTTTTCCGTCGGCGTCTCGTTGGCATGCGCTTCGATCCTCCCCCGGAGCGTTTTCGGTTAAACAAAGACCGCTCGCTACTTCCGGGTTTTTTGTTTTTGACCACATGCGATAGGCGACCAGCAACATTAACATCGCGAACAGCGACAACAGGATTCGATCGGGGATTAACTTCGACAGGTAAGCCCCCGCGGGGGCTCCCACCATTCCGGCGACGGCGAATAGCAGACCGGTCCGCAGTTCCACTTCGCCACGAATCAATCGTGGGATCGCCCCGAAGAGTGCGGTCCCGCCAACCGATGCCAGCGAGATTCCGATCGCTTCACGCGGGGCAATCGCCAGTCCGTAGACCAGTAGAGGCACCGCGAAGACGCCGCCACCTCCACCGGTCAGTCCCAGTGCGAAGCCAACGATGCAGCCGAAGAGGATCGCTAGACCGAGCATGACCCGCCGTCCGAACACTTGTTCCAAGGCATTTTGGCGAGCATCATTCCCATGGCGCAGGTATCAGTGATTCCGGCAAACATCAGCCCTGCCCCGACGAATGCCGAGATTCCGACGAAGTAGGGGTGAACAAAGAAGCCAAGGACTGCGCCCAGCAACGCCAAGAATCCAGCCGCGATTCGAACTTGGCGTTCCAATGAAACCGATTTCTTGCCGCGTACGACAGGCAGACCGGCTTCGACCCAGGCGGACGTTCCGCCTTGGACGTTGACGACGTTTTCGAAACCTGCGTCCAAAAACTTCTGAACGGCTTTGCTGGAGCGGTTCCCACTTTTGCAAATCAGGTAAAGCGGTTGATCTGAACGACCATTTCGTGAACCCGCGATCGCTTTTGGATCAAGTGCGTCCAGCGGGAAATTTTTCGCCCCGTCGGCATGAACTTCGCGATATTCGGTGGGCATCCGCACGTCGATCAAATCGACATCGCCGCCTTTTTGCTTGCCGGCCAGTTGTTTCACATCAATCTCTTGCATTGGATCACTCCGTTATGGTTGAGGTAAGCGTCGTAAAGTCGATAACTCGTTATGTCGCAACGCGACGATGCGTTTGTTTAAATAAAAATTGAAAGGACCGCAGGGCGTCTGCTCTTGTTACGGACCGGGAAGCAGGAATCGCCCTTGAATGCAGGCCATCAATTGTTCCAGGTGGGGTTCCGCCACTTCGTAGTAAACCTTGCGTCCTTCCTTCTCGCTGACCAAAAAGCCGCACCGTTGCAGCAGTCGTAGGTGTTCCGAGCCAACATTGTCCGGAATGCCGCAGTCCGCCGCCAATTCGCCAACCGTGTACCGCCCGTGCAGCAGCAGTTGAACGACCCGCAAACGAACCGGGTGAGCAAGCACTTTCAGGCACTCAGCGGCTTCCGCAAAGTCCCCGACAGTGCCCGCAGGCTTGTCCGGTTTTTTGGTGGTCTTGGGTTTGGTGGCCATCGCAAGGTACTCCATAAGGTTGTTGTTTTAAATATATCGGAATATCGCGAGGTGTCAATGAGTCCTTTTGGGGTAGGTTTAGCTAAATTTTGCAAAAGTCGCCCTTCCCTGTGGTCGTAGCCCTGGAGGAAGGCTGTGCGGATTTGGGGCTGCCCTTCGCTGGATTGGCGGGTCGAGCTCTTTGACATCTACTTTCTTAACGGAACGGCGCGAACCGTCCGGCATTGGTATTGAAAACACAATGAATTTGCCGGTCGGCTTGCGACGATCCGCTAGGAATACCGCCCGCAGATGGCAAAGTAGATGGCATTGGGGGCGAGCCCGCGTAAGTGCTGAGCAGTAACGAGCGAAACACTGGTAATCTTGCGGACTGCCACCAAGGCAAGTGCCTACCTTTGCTGTCCGTATTTTCATGAATTTGCTGTGACCGGCTGGAATCACATCCGACTTCCTTCAGGCTGTGTGCTCGTTCATTGCGATGCTTCCCGCTGGTGGGGTGCAGGTGGCATGCGGCCTAATTGCCGTTTCCGATGCAGATAATTTCACGACTTGTGCGTTGGTACAGATTCCCATTGGCAGCGGTGAAGGGACTTAATGACCATGTCTTTCCGGGTAGGCCAAGGTCGTTCACGGCGATTATCGAATGCTCGTCGAAGTGCTGCGCGGTTGCGTCGATGACGTAGACGGTGCCCAGCACGGTTGAAAAGTAGATCCGGTTATTGACGACAATTGGCGTGGCTGCAGAGATATGTCCGAACCCATGGCTTAGGCGACGCTTATCTCCTTCGACGGTAAATCCAGATCCTGTATCGTCGCCTGCCTCAAATTCGTTCCACAAAAGTTTCTTTGTGCCGTTTTCTACAACAACTTGAATCGGTACCTGCAGGTAGTTGATTTCAGCGGTTTCCAAATCGATTCGGCCTAAGATTCCTGCGATCCCGCCCATGAAGAAGTGGTACCTGCCCACACCGATATTTGTGCGATGAGTCAAGAGGTGCCGCGAGGGAAGTTTCGCTGCAGATGCTGGTTGTTGGTAGCGACGCTTAGCCTGGTCAAACGCGATGATCGTTCCGGCTCCTTTGACGTTAATTTTCTTAATCGTTTTGCCGGTGGCCAGGTCGAGTACAAAGAAATCCTTTCGGTCAAAGCAATAGGCATGTTTTGAGTCAATGAAGTGCGTCCCTTCAAAGGATAGCCCTGGCCGTTCCCAGATGCACTCATGTCCCTCGCCCAGCCGAGACAGACCAATGCCGTATGGCTTTTCGGGAGGACTATGGCTGCCACCTTTGGCATGCAATAACACTTTGTCTCCATTCAGCGATCCAATAGCCCCTTTGCTGTGGACGCTGATCCCTTCCGGCATGAGTCCAGTCGCTTCGCCGGTTAATGAGTCGAAATAGCGGACGTACATCCATGGCCAGCCGACCTTGCTGTTCTTGTCGTAGTCGGTGGCGGTTTGAGTTCGGCGTTGCGGATCCTCTGGGTCTCGCATCATCGCGTAATAAAGGTTGCCACCATGCAAGAATGGCTGAAACTGTTTGGCCGAGTGTTTGGTGCGGACTTGAAATTCCTTCGCCCAGACTCGCCGCCCATCCATGGTATGACAGGCAATAAAACCACCTGCGTTGACGAACCAGACATGCTTGCCATCGGTCACGGGGGTTGGCGTCGTCGAATCGGTAAAAGTACCGTTCACTTGGTTCGGCCGCTGCCCCGGCAGATCGCAGCTCCAAAGAATCTTGCCGCTATCCGCCGCAAGGCAATAGCCACGGGTCTCTGAAACCCATGTTCCTTTTGAGCTGATGTCCTCTGTGGTCAGTTTTCTGAAACAGGTCAGAAATAATTTGTCCCCCGAGATCGCAATTCCACTCTGCCCGGTTTCGGGCAATGGAGCTCTCCAGCGAATATTTTGCTCGGACGAAACGCTCCAGGCTGTTGGATAGTCCGTTGACGTAGTCAGGTGGTAGTCGCCGCCAGGCCCACGATGTTCGGGCCAGTCCTCCTGGGCTCGAACGGTTGATTTCAGATGAGGCACCGCCACCGCTGCGATGAGAACTGCGAGGGCCACTGGTGTTTGAGGAATCACAATTCCGCGTTCCGTGATAAAGGAGATCCGAACTGGTTGTAGAAAAGTTGTGCTCCACCCGCGTCCGCTGTGGGCCGTTATTCTACCACGGCTAACTTATGAATTGTCCTGTTTCGCATTTCGAATGCTGCCTGCAATCGCTCGTATGTATTGGAATGGTGACGAACCGGGTACCGAAAGTAGTGGAGCGATCACTTGTTTAGAGTTCGCCGTTTAGTCATTCAGTTCCAGCGTGTGTGTGATGTCTGTCGCTTCCGCCAAATGCTAGTGTTACATTGACGCTCGCTTTGTATGGGGGGAGGCAGAAATCGATGGAGGCAGGGGACTCGCAATGGCCAACCAGGCCAAGATTTCTTCGCGAAGGTTGAGGGGCAGGCGGCGCGCGATTGCGGAGTCTGTTTATGCAGAGCTCCACTCTGAAATTTTTGACGGGGAGGTTCGGTCGGGTTCCGGCGATCCGATTGGTTTTGATGAGCGCGCCGACGCGATTCGGCAAACAGAGATCGACCTTGAAGTCTTGGCTGCATGTGTCGCATTGTCCAGTCCGACCAATTGGCATGCTCATTTTCGCTGGTTGTCGAAACTGGCAGGTGCGAAAACTTCGGGTACCGTTCCAAGTCTTTTAAAGCGATTTAGCAGTCTGCCAAAATTCAAAATATCGCGTTTCATCGTGGACGCTGGCTTGTCGTCGCTGAAGAAGAGTGCGTGGTGGAAGCGAGTAACGCGGTCTCTTGCTTTGAATTGCCTCATTCAAGCGGTTATGCTTGACGCGTGTGCCCGGTGATTCTGTCGCGTAGAATTCGGGCAGACACGTTTGAGGATCGATCATGGCCATCATTGGCGATGTATTCATGTCCTGCCTCTATCAAGGCGGGATTTCTTTATCGCATCAAGTAAAGACCAGGAAAGACAACGAGTGATCATGCAACAAGTAGGCAGAGAAATGTCCGTAGTCAGGCGATGGCTATTTGCCACAACGGTTTTAATGCTGTTTGTGGCGAGCGGCAGTTTGACTTTCGCCGACGATTTTGTCGTTGAGAAAAATGTGATGGTGCCGATGCGCGATGGGGTCCGTTTGGCGACCGACATCTATCGCCCGGCCAAAGATGGTGTGGCGAGCGAAGAAGCGTTGCCGGTCATTTTGTCACGTTTGCCTTACAACAAAGACGGACAGGCAAAATCAGCCAAATATTACGCCACGCACGGCTATGTGTTCGTCGCCCAAGACACTCGCGGTCGATATAAATCCGAAGGCGTTTGGCACATGCTTAGCGATGACGGTCCCGACGGAGTGGATTGTGCCGCTTGGATTGGCAAACAGCCATGGTCCGATGGCAAGATTGGGATGATCGGCACGTCGTATTATGGGGGCACTCAGCATTCGATGGCCTTGGCGGGGGCACCTGAACTGGCGACCGTGATTCCTGTGGATGCAATGTCGAACATGGGCAGCCAGAGTCTTCGCAATGCAGGGGCTTTTGAGCTGCGATTTTGGAACTGGATTTTCATTAATGCGGGACGAGGCAGTCGCGCATCGAAGGATGCGGGAACGGCCGAGGTGCTTTCGGAAATGTCCGATCAGCGATTTTCGTATTTGGACCACCTGCCGACGCGGCGAGGAATGACGCCTCTTCGGCTGTCACCAGAGTATGAAGATTGGCTGGTTTCCGCGATGGAACATGGTCCCGATGATGAGTTTTGGTCGGCAGTCAATGTCGTCGAAGACGCGGAGAACTATAAAGACATTCCCGTCTACTTAGTCTCCGGTTGGTACGACTCTTGGGGTGGGAACAACACCGCAAACTTCATGGCGTTGAATCGTTCGCTCAAGGGGCCGGTCTATATGATCATGGGACCATGGATCCATGGGCAGCAAGCCGCTTACTCTCATGGTCAAGTTACTTTCGGCAAAGAAGCTGCGATCGCGGACCAATTGGCTTGGCGAAAAGAATGGTACGACCATTGGCTAAAAGGGACGGACAATTCCGTTGGCAAAGCGGATCCGTTCAAGACGCCTGTGCGCATCTTTGTGATGGGAACCGGGGATGGAGGCAAAGATGGTAAAGGGCGGTTGCAACATGGCGGATATTGGCGAAACGAAAACGAGTGGCCGCTGGCGAGAACCGAGTACACCGATTTCTATCTGGGAGCCGATGGTCAGCTGTCGAAAGAGAAGCCGAAAGCAGAGGAATCGATCACTCAGTACCAATTTGATCCCTCGGACCCTGTCCCAACCATCGGGGGCAATATCTCCTCGGGGGATAATATCCTGCTTCAGGGTGGCTGGAATCAGAAAGGTGGTCCGCATATTTGGAATTTCCTAAAGCCAATACCGCTTTCGGCACGTAGCGACGTATTGGTGTTTCAGTCCGAACCGTTAGAAGAGGATCTGGAAGTAACCGGTGAAATCGAGGTGCGATTGTTCGCGTCAAGTTCCGCAGTGGACACCGACTTCACCGCGAAGCTGATTGACGTCTATCCACCGTCCGCAGACTGGCCGGGTGGATTTGATCTGAATATCGGAGACGGAATCGTTCGTGGCCGATTCCGTGAATCGCTTAAAGAAGAGGTTCTGATGACTCCGGGTGAAACGTATGAATTCACGATCAAACTCTATCCGACCTCGAACGTGTTTAAGAAAGGTCATCGAATTCGAGTCGACATTTCCAGTTCCAACTTCCCACGGTTTGATGTCAATCCAAACACAGGGGAACCACTAAACCGTCAGCGAATGTTCAAAGTCGCGGACCAGACCATTTATCATGATGCGACTCGGCCCAGCCGAATCGTGTTGCCGGTTATTCCTAAACCGTAAAGAATCGCGTCGAAACGTTGTCCACCGGTGAAGCGATTCCTAGTTGGAGCCTTTCGCTCGGGACGTAAAACTTATAGGTGACGATTTCAACCCTGCCCATCCGAGTCTGCGTGAAGTGCTTCTAGCTCAGCGGGCGGCAGATACTTTCCGTTGGCGTAAGCCAACGGAAACCCGTCCCTCAGGAAACTCTCTTTCGCGTATTTCGTGTCTTTCGCGGTTGTCAAAATCAGCAGGCGCGGCTCCTAGCCAGAACCAAAACTGGGAAATTTATCAACCGCGAAAAACGCAAAATACGCGAAAGAAGGATGCGTTTCTAAAAAGATTGCATTCCATTGAGAGAGACTTTCTTTCGCGTATTTCGTGTATTTCGCGGTTGTCAAAATAAGCAGACGCGGCTCCCAGCCAGAACGAAAACTGGGAAATAATTCAACCGCGAAAAACGCAAAATACGCGAAAGAAGGATGCGCTTCTAAAAAGACTGCATTCCTTTCAGGAAACTCTCTTTCGCGTATTTCGTGTATTTCGCGGTTGTCAAAATCAGCAGGCGCGGCTCCCAGCCAGAACCAAAACTGGGAAATAATTCAACCGCGAAAAACGCAAAATACGCGAAAGAAGGATGCGATTCAAAAAATGATTGCATTCGTTTGGGTCGAGCGAAAGGCTGCAATCTTTCTCCGCTTTCGATCAAATCAAGAAGCCGTTACGCTGCCGGTAAGTATCTGCCGCGCTCCGGGCTACGTGTTCCCTCGGCCCCAGGGAGACTCGTCAACGACTGCTAACCCTTCACTTGTTGTTTTCAAGGAAAGCCATCAGATCTCGCATTTCGCGGTCGGTCATGGTCAGTGGCAGGCCCGTGGGCATGAACGATGTCGTTAGGTCTTCGATCGATTCGACGTCGTCACGATTGAAAGTATGGTTTCTTCCCTGAGCGTCACGAATCTGTTCGAAGGTGTAAGAACGCAGGCGGATACCGACATGCACGGTGCCATCTTTGAGAAGGATCACGCGTGGCATGAACTGCGGTGCGATGTCTCGATTGGGTTGTAGGATCGCGCCCAGTAGCCAATCCGCCTCGTTGCGGCCGCCGACGTGGCTGAGGTTGGGGCCACCGACATTGCCTCTACCGTTTGCACGATGGCAGTTGGCACACTGCGCGATTTTAGGGTGGTGAAAAATCCGCTCCCCCGCAGCAATGTCGACGGGCGTTTCGATCGCTGCTAACCGTTTTGACCACGCTTTGGTATCCTCCAGCGGATGCCGGCCTTCGGTCAACGATGTCGGATCGAGAACGGCTGTGGCAAGGGGCGCCGATTCAGGAAAGCTGTCGCCAACGGATTGTAACGTCAATTTTTCGGATGCGGTCAAGTCGACCCCACGGAGCGCTCGCAGGGCCTCTTCGCGAAGGCTATTTTCTTTGTTCTGCGCTAATGCCAGTAGCAGCGGTAGGTGGGATTCCGCGATGGCGGCAAGGCCTAATACGGCTTCGGATCGAAGCGCCGTCGCTGCGGAATCATCCGCAGCAATTTCGGCAAGCTGGCTACTAAATGCTGCAGGATTGACACCGTAGATTCGTACAACCTCCAGTGAAACGTCGGGGGCCTTCAATGTCATTAGTTGTTGCAGTCGATCGACGGTCAGTCCCTTGGGAAGACTTGCGTTTGGCGAAGTCTTGTCCTTGGCGGGAGTCGTCGAACGGACTGGCAGTAGACGCAGGGCGTAGGCTTGGATCTCTGGTGAACTTGACTCGTCGTTGATCTTTGCGAGTAGCAATTCAGGATTGCGAAGCCCGATCTCTGGGGTTCCGCTCAATGCGGTTTGGGCAGCGATCGCGGCCTCGAAGACTTCGTAGCTAAGATTGCTTTCAGTTAATAGCGATTCGACTGCGGGGAGGAAATCCCGTAAATCCTCGTCGGCAAGCCAGCGGAGCGTTTCGAATTGGACGCCTGGGTTGTCGTCCCGCAATAACGCGTCAATCCATGGCTTGGGATTCACTTTTGCTAGACGGAGTGCTTGAACCGCCTGCACCCTGTCGGTCGCCGGCCATTTGGCGAATTCGGCAGGTTCCCAGTTTTCGGCAAGCGGACGCAATGAAGAGAGCGCTGCACTGGCAACGAACGGATCATCGCTGCGGCTTAACTCGAACCGCTCGGATTGTTTGTGGTCGGTCTTACCTGTCCGCAAGTTCGCAGCCAACGTCGCTGCGGCGGTCGGCGGCGGTATATCAAGTGGTCCGATCCATCCGGCTTTCGCTACATCGATCTCCATTTTCCAAAGCCGACCAAAACCGTGTACCGGGTACCGCCCATCGACCCAGTCGGTGAGGTAGAAAACCAACACGCCGTCATCTTTCCTGTGCCGATCTTGAGCGATGCACGTTGGGCGAAAGTAACGAGATCCGTGTACGAGAGTCACCTGCTTAGCGGTGAAGCTAGCCCCTTGTTGCTGAAGAGGGAAAAAGTCGATGCGGTGATCGCCCCAGGAAGGCATCAACAATCCCCGTCCCAGTGGCACAACGCCACAGGGGGCTTCCCCGGAAGGATGGATCATCGGCAAAGTGCCTCGCATTTCGCCGTTCCAGCAGACAAACGGATGCGGCGTCGCCCCGCCGTATTTTCGGCGGTAACCATAATCGCCGTCCTGAACGATATGCAGGACTTTGCAGGGTGGGTGCTCGCCGGGATCGTTCTCCGCTACAAAAATTTCGCCGTCGCTGCGGACCGTTACGCCAAAGGGATTCCACAGTCCTTCAGCGATTTTATGAAGTCCTCCTCCGTCGGCGGAGACGCGAAAAACGCCGCCACGGTCGATCCCTTGGATCGCCGAACCGTCCCGTGCGGTCATGGTCCACGGTTTGGCAAAATTCTCACCCAGGCCAAAAACCAAGTCGCCATTAGGATCCCAAGCAAGCCCCGATAATGCGTTGTGTGGATAGACCGCCTCGGAGTCCAGTTCCACCAGGGTCTGTTCGGTGTCACCAACACCGTCGCCGTCGGTGTCTTTCACCCGCAAAATACGATCGCGTTCGGACAGATAGACCCAACCGTCGTTTCCAAGTTCCAGGTCCATGGTCTGTTCGGTTTTATTGTAAAAAACATGTCGTTCGCCATCTGGATCGAAGACAAGGATTTCATCAAACTTAGGTCCCTGGTAGTCCTCTGGCGGCATGTGGGTGTGGCATGCAACCGCCCAGACCCGACCCTTTTGATCGACATCGACTCCGGTTGGTGTCGCGATGTCCGGATGCTCTGCAACCATCGTCATGCGAACGCCCGGTTGTAAGATTTGGATTTCTGGGAGGCGTTCCTCTGCTGCCTCCAGTGTGTCCGGTCGATTCGTAAGTGATGTGGCAAGGCAGGCTGCAATGCACGCAAGGTAGCGGGAGCATCGTGTTGCGAGAGCTTTCGGCTGCATGGTTCGATATCGATTGCGTTTTGAAGTCATCGGTCGGTGAGGAAGCGGGGGATTGGCTATCGGTGCCGTCTCGGGAAATGTTCCGAAACATCTGCCAAGAAGATCGTTTGGGACAGCTTAATGGACAGAAGCGTCGCGGAGGGAGTGATCAAGTGGGCCGTCAGTTGCCATGCGTTTTCAAGGGAATGCAGGTGAGGGAGAGCCATCGTGAATATTTGACGGGGCATATTTTCGTTGATAAGGTGGTGTGCCTCGGCCGGCTGTGTTTACTGCTTTGTGTTTACTACCTAATTGCCTGCTGGCCGCCCCCCCTGCCCCACGTCGAACGCATCGGCTGTTACTTCACTTGCCGAATGTTTTAACACTATCAATAACCTAGTGTAACAACGCGTAGCCTGCCTTAAGCCTGATTAGCGAGATTGTGATGCCACTGCACATGATTCCTCCTACACGTCGACGGTTCCTGCAAACGGCACTCGTTGGGGGGGCAGCGTTGTTTGCGACGCAGTCCGCCCTTGCTGCGGATTCTAAAGACAATGACGAGTGGTGGGCGTTTCTGTCGGATCCTCATATTGACGCGGATCCGAAACGGGGCGCCCGCGGTATCGTGATGTTGGATTGCCTGAACCAGATTATTGATGAGGTGTTGGCTCAGCCAACACTTCCGGCGGGTGTCATTATTAACGGCGACTGTGCCTTTTCTCGAGGTCTTGTGGGGGACTACAAGACCTTAAGCAGTGCGCTGCAACGTCTGGTCGACGCCGACGTGCCGATCCATATGACGATGGGGAACCATGATGATCGTCAACCATTCTATGAAGCGTTTGCAGAACAGCAGATTGATAATCCATTGGTGGACGGAAAGCATGTCAGCATCCTTGCGACGCCGACGACGAATCTGTTTTTGATCGATTCACTTTTGGAAGTAAACAAAGTAACCGGCGAGATCGGTCAAATGCAGTTGGATTGGCTTGCCAAATCGCTCGACGCCCACGCGGATAAACCGGCGATTGTGATCGGGCACCACTATCTGCAGTTTCCACCTAAGGGGGCACAGGGAGCGATTAGCGGGTTAAAGGATTCTCAGCAACTAGTCGACCTGTTTAACGCTCGCCCGCACGTGCAGGCCTTCGTTTTTGGGCATTCCCATCACTGGAAAGTCAGCGAAACGGAGGAGCACCTTCATTTGGTGAATCTTCCGCCATGCTCGTATGTCTTTAATCCTGCACACCCCCATGGTTGGGTGAAAGTCAAACTGGATTCAGAACAATTGGCGTTGGAACTTCGCACCCTTGACGACTCGCATCCGCAGCAGGGCGAGCAACATGCACTGAGTTATGCTTTGGCGGCCAAGGCGAAGTAAGGATTTTTTCAGACGGCCGAATTTGTTGCGTTAAAACAAGTGCTTCCACAAACCTACACCTAAAATGACGAGCCTCTAATAATGCGAATTTCTGGACTCTATCGACGGATCAGCGCTAGGTTGCTGATGATCAGTTTGGTATGCGTGCTTGGCGGTCCAAGTCAAGTTTCTGCGGAGGAGTCCAAACCGGTTTTCCGAGCGGGAGCCGCGACAAGCAATATCACGCCACCGCTGGGGGAGTTGATCGTCGGTGGTTGGCGCCCAATTCCAGCCACAAACGTTCACGACGAGCTCCATGCACGCTGTCTGGTGCTGGACGACGGCAAAAATCAACTGGCCATCGTGTTGTGTGACAACGTTGGCATCCCCGTTGAAGTTTACGATCTTGCCAAACGCCAAGTCTACGAAGCGACGGGCATCCCCGCGTCCCATGTGTTGACGGCAGCCACCCACACCCATTCAGCGACCACAGCTCGAGGTCCTCTTAAAACACTGCCGGAAACGGAGCTGACCGAATACCAAAAGTTCGTTGCCCATCGGATCTCTGACGGCATCCGTAGAGCCCAGGCTCAATTGGAACCGGCACGGATCGGTTGGGGATCGATCGAAGAACCCTCGGAACTATTTAATCGTCGTTGGTTTGTTAACGATGCCAGTTTGCTGAAAAATCCTTTTGGCGGCATCGATCGAGTCAGGATGAATCCGCCTCGCGGGAGTGCCCAACTAGACCGTCCCGCAGGTCCGACCGATCCCGAGATTAGTTTCATTTCCTTGCAAAGCATGGAAGGGCGACCGATTGCCTTGTTGGCTAATTATTCGTTGCACTACGTGGGTGGTGTTCGATCTGGAGACGTTTCAGCCGACTACTTTGGATACTTCGCAAAATTCATCGGAGAAAAGTTTGGCGCCAGCGACCAATCGCCGCCGTTTGTCGGCATTCTCTCCAATGGGACCAGTGGAGATGTGAACAACATCAACTTCCCTGCAAAGACGACGAAAAAATACCAGCCGTATGAAAAAATGCAGGAAGTGGCGGAAAAGGTGGCCAGTCGCGTGTTTGAGGCTCATCAGACCATCGAGTTTCATGATTGGGTTCCATTGGCAGCCGAACAATCCAATCTGACGCTAAAGACCCGGCAGCCCACACCGGAAATGCTCGCTCATTTCGCCAAGGTACCTGTTAGTGATGACAGCGATCCGACACGTCGTCGCAGCCGCGAAGAAATCTATGCGGACCGAATTGCAAAGATTCAGAAGTCTCCTAAACAGGTTCAGATTCAACTGCAATCGTTCCGTATCGGTGACTTGGGAATCGCAGCGATTCCGTTTGAAGTGTTCACCGAAACGGGCTTGGAAATTAAAGACCTAAGCCCGTTTGACAGTACTTTTACGATTGAACTTGCCAACGGTTCATACGGTTATCTGCCGACCCCCGAACAACATCGTTTGGGCGGCTACGAAACCTGGCTTGGCAGCAACTATGTGGAAAAGGAATCGACCACAAAGATCGTCGCCAGGTTGCTAGAAATGTTTAACAAGCTGCATCAAGAGAGTCCAAGCGAATAGACCGCAGCGAGGAGGATCGATGGCATCTGACAAACGAACGCTGTGGACCTAACGGCTTGCATCGTTCGTTTCGGGGGGTGGCAATTGTCCGACCAATTCATGAACTTTGTCGACGATCCGTTCCTCTAAAGTTAGTTTCCAGGGGCGGCTGAGTGCTTCATACCCGCCTTCTTTCAAGACTCGTTTACTGGGAATGTACCCGTTGTAAGCGTTCGAGTATCCTGCAACCCAGATAGCCGGTCCATCAGGTTTGGCTAATTCGCTTTTCAATCGCAGGGCGTAGTCGACAACGACTTCGGATCCCAACGCAATCAACATCAGATCATCGCCAAAGCGGATCACCTGGATTGGATAAGCGAAGTCCTCGCGTCCGGCGGTGGTGTACTCTAGGTCGACGGTCTCATTGACTACGCTCAAGTTTCCGTGAATGGGACGTTGGTGCCGTGGCGTTTTTTGATCGCTTTCTAAGGCTGCCTCGACGGCCGTCGCCAGTGATTGACCGTGAAGTTCGACGTACTTTAATTCGCGACGTGGGTATGGATTCTGATCGCCTCCACAACCCATCATGAACATTGCGGTAACGCCGGGATGATCGCGTTCCAAAAACTCTTGGGCGTATCCAGCGTAATCGCCTTGCCATCGCAGAAGGCCTAAGGTCGTGTTGTGGCAGGCATAACCAAATAGGATCGCACGGAGGGAGTCGTCATCGGGATTGCGAACACTCAAGACGGGAACCGTGTGATCGGTCGGTCCGTTCGGGTTCGGGTGATTGAGAAAGCCATGCTGGGAGGGGGTGCGCCGATTCATGGCCACACTGCAACTTGCGAAACTATAGGAGAGTTCTGCTGGCTGTCGTTCTGCAAGCGACCGGCCAACCAAATCGACCAGTGTGTCTACGAGTGAATTCAAATAGCCCTGTGCGTCTTCACGCTCATAGGCTGGGCCGCTGTGAGTATGCGAGGCGTTCATCAACAGCATGCTGGCGGGTAACTTGAATTGCTTCTCAACCTGTTCGGCGACTCGGGATTGCAGTTCTTCGCGGACACCGATTAGGTCAAGCGTTACGAAGACAACTCGCGTGCCTGCTTGGTCCTCAATCGCCATTGCCTTGGCAAAAAGTTCCTGTTGCGTCCCTTCGGCAGGTTCTTTGCGTGCTGCATAGCCCGCCATATGCAATCTTTGCTCGGGAGTAATCTTTGCGGAAGCGACGCCAACATGCCATTCTGCTTTCTCCGCAATCGGCAGTTCTTCAGCTGCACAGGGGCGTCCGCCGATCAGCATTACCGCCAAGACCACCGCCAGCAGCGCACGGTGTGCAAGAGTTTGGTGCTGGAGAATTCCTTCTTCTAACCATTTTCTGCTGGACGCTCTGCTAGTAACCACTGTAGTAACTCCTAGTAAAATTAAAACGATTGGCTCTTGATAGGGAAGCCATAAAGTTTAGTGTTTCGCGATGCATGAAAATTACGGTACGGGATCGACAGCCGGACGGTGAGCTTCGATTTGAGCTTGGAAATCGCCTAGGCTTTGCCACAGCGCGGGCTTGTTCAGGTCAACCTCGGCGATTACCACGCTCCCCCACTCGGTTGCATGTTCGATTGTTGTTCCATCGCGTCCGTAGATTGCAGACTGCATCCAATCCGCACTGATGTCTGTGTAGGTGCTACTAACCAGGAAAATATGGTTCTCACAGGCTCGTGCCGACGCCAACATTGGATTGCATCCCCACACGGGCCATGCGATCACTTCAGCACCACGATTAGAAAGCTCGCGAGCTACTTCGGGAAAAAATCCGTCGTAGCAAACCATCATGCCAACTTTACCGAACCGAGTTTCAAATACGGGGTACTCTTCTCCAGGCGTAATGCCTTTTTCGATTTCCCCACGTGGCAGCGTGACCTTGCGATAATTGCCCACGATATTTCCATCGGGGCCGATCAGCACAGCGACGTTGTAGATCAAGTGGCCGTCGCGCTCGACCAATCCAGCCACGATGTAGGTGTCGTGTTGCTTGGCAAGCTTTGCGAAGTAGTCGGTCGAGGGACCGGGAATCGGTTCGGCAGCATCGGCGGGCCTGCCGCCTGACTTAAAGGATGTCAACGTTTCTGGCAACACGATAAGGTCCGCTTTCATTCGCGCGGCATCGGCAATCAACGGCGCAAATTGTTCTCGTTTTTCTTTTGGTGTCTTGCCCGATTCGGGACGGTAATGGATGGTGGCCAGACGGACGATCCGTGGATCGGGCGCTTCGCAAGCCTCCAATTTGGCATTGCGCCAGCGGACCGACGAATGCGGTTCTCCCCAGCGGAAATGGAGTTCGATTTTCGCCTGAGTCGCCTCGGGTGGGGCGAGATAAAAACCTTCCAGACGATCCCATTGGCCGTCTGTAGACACAACTTTGGGAAATTCCGGTTCGGCTAGAGGACGTTCGCCTGGCCGATAGGAGAGGAAGCTCGGTTCGGCATGCGTCGTCTTCTTGCCAGCCTTGTTTAGCCAAATAATACGAGCAATCGCAGCTCGACGAGGCAGCGTGATTCCTTCGGTCTGACGATCAACAGTGAAGTGATAATGTTGCTTGCCTTCGACCGGAATGGTGCGAGTCCACGAACCCATCAACCCTTTGCGGTTATCAGCACGAATGGTCAGCGAACTATCTAGCGATTTTTCGGATTCATTCCAGCTGAAATCAGGTCGGATTTCAGCACGAGGCGCCTCCGTCGTCCAGCCATCTGGGCCGTTGTCACCCGCGCGAACCACGGTCGATAAGAGGAGCCATCCAAGAGTAAGAATGAAAACATGTTTCATCGAAGATTTCCGAAGGTGGGAAGTGCGGACCGCAACCATTGTACTATTGTTTGTCGCGGTTCGCTCCGCGGAAGAACGTTTCCAGGCTTGGCCCGAATGACGTGGGCTTACATCCAGTTCAAAAATAATTTGAAAGTAGTAACGGCGAAACTGCTGTAGTTACCGTCGCCAGACGGTGGTTCCTGCTCGGTAACCGTTAACTGTTGATTTCACGTGCCTCTCTCGCAAATTAGACATTTGAATCGGTTTTCACTACACTCCCAGTCACGGCAGTCCGCTGGACATTGCCGCTCGCCAAAACATCGGATAGGTCGTATCCATTGAGTAATCTAAGTCGGTTTAAGTTGCCGTTCATCCCGTGGTGTTTGCTAACGTTTGTTGGATTGCCGCTACTTTCACATTGTGGTTGGTTGTGTGCCGATGATCTGCTGCGGGTTGCTCCGAAAAGTCCTCAAGAGGCTGTGGAAACCATTCGAATGCAGGATGGTTTTCGCGCAGAACTGGTTGCTGCAGAGCCGATGGTGACCGATCCGATCGCCATGCAATATGACGAAAATGGTTCTGCCTATGTGATCGAAATGAACGATTACCCCTATTCGGACAAATCGCATGATCGCGCGTGGCAGACACAGACATCGGAACCAATCGGGCGTGTTCGCTTTCTTGAAGATACCGATGGTGATGGAACTTTCGACAAATCGACCGTCTTCGCTGATCAGCTTTCCTGGCCAACCGGGGTGGCGGTTTGGAAAGGGGGCATTTACGTCATGGCCACTCCCGATGTGTTTTACTTAAAAGACACCGATGGGGATGGTCGCGCCGACATTCGCCGAAAGGTGTTTACCGGATTCCGGAAATACAATGTCCAGGCGGTGATGAATAATCCGCACTGGGGCCTGGATCATCGTATTTACGCAGCAGGGTCAAGTAACGGTGGTGCAATTGAATCGCAAAGGTCAGACGACTCTGAAGAGAAAGCATCGCCGGCAACCGTGATTCGTCGTAGTGATTTTCGTTTTGATCCCAGAGACGAACGGTTTGAAGCCATTTCTGGAGGAGCTCGATTTGGTCATGCCCAGGACGACTGGGGAAATCGATTCCTAACCGATATTCGAAACCCTGTTCAGCATGTTCTATTTCCGGCGCATTACCTGCAGCGGAACCCCCGCTTTTCGGCGCCTCGAGCCATTCATGATGTCGTTCCGTCAGGCGATAGTCTTGCCGTCTTTCCAATCAGTCCTGCGGAACCTTGGCGGGCCATCAATGCCGAACGTTTAGCTGGGGATAACGCAAAGAAATCACCGTTCGATTCGACGGTCGCAAAAGGTTTTGTTACCTCTTCAAGCGGAGTCACGATCTATCGAGGGGCTGCCTACCCTGAACCGTATTATGGGAATGCCTTTATTGGAGAGGTCGCCGGAAACCTAGTGATGCGTTACCGAATCCAAGCCGATGGGGTTTCGTTCAAAGGGGAACGTGCACATGAGAACTCTGAATTCCTCGCTTCCAATGACAATTGGTTTCGGCCCGTCAATTTTATCAACGCACCCGATGGAACGTTGCACGTGCTGGATATGTATCGTGAAACCATCGAACACCCCTGGTCCATGCCGGACGATCTAAAATCTCAGGTCGACCTCACCAGCGGCAGAGACCGTGGACGAATCTATCGTTTGGTGCCCGATCGATATCGTGAGGGTTTTTTCAAACCGCCCGTTCCGCGTTTAGGAACCGCGACGACCAAAACACTTGTCCAAGAACTTGCCAATCCTAATGTTTGGTGGAGAGAAACCTCGCACCGTTTGCTGTTCGAACGGCAAGATCGAAGCGAGAATGCAGCGCTGATTGCGATGCTTCGAAATCACGAACTTCCGATCGCCCGATTGCACGCGCTATGGACGTTGCAAGGCTTGGAATCGCTTTCAGACAAGGATCTTGCTGCTGCGTTGAAGGACTCGGATCCCCATGTACGCGAACATGCAATCCGTCTGGCAGAATTTCGCTTGCCGCAATCCGCTGAATTCGTGGAAACGGTTATCGATGCAGCGTCCGATGACGCCAAACGGGTGCGTTTTCAGGTGGCGTTTACTCTTGGCGAAATCGATGATCCCCGTGCGACGACTGCACTCGCGCTAATTGCTAAACGTGATTCGGATGACCCGCAGATGCGAACAGCGATTATGAGTTCTGTGTCGGGCTCTGACACGGCTCTACTAAAGCTTCTCCTACAGGACCATGCTTTTGCGGAATCGAGTCCCGGTTTAGAAACCATCTCGCAACTAGCGGAGATGATCGGTTCTTCCGGTTCGCTGGCTCTGGCCGACAAATTGCTTCAATCCGTTGCATTGCACGCTCCGGCGGTACAGGAAGCGATGGCAAGAAGCTTTGCAAGCGGTCTGCGGCGTGGCAAGCAACCGCTTACTGCCATCATCGATAACCAATCCTTTGCGAGCGGGCCAATGATCGTTTCCATCTTGGACGCCGCCGCGACGATTGCGATTGACGATTCGGCAACGCTCGATCAGCGGCAGGACGCGATCGCACTGCTTGGTTATGGACGTTACCAGGATGTCGCGCCGACTCTTGAGGAACTGCTTAGTATTCACTATCCCCCGACGCTACAGTCGGCGTCCGTCACGGCACTGGCCGGTACCGCACGCCCACAGACTGCCTCGCTGTTATTGAAAAAGTTTCCGCAGTCGACTCCCGCTATTCAGGCGGAAATTGTCGCTCAACTATTGCAACGCACTCTCTGGATTCCGGAGGTTCTGGATGCGGTCAGTGCTGGTATTGTGCCTGCAAAATTGATCACCGCGAATCGTCGGTCCGCCTACATGAAGAGCTCTTCGCAGGCGATTCAGCAGCGAGCGGTCAAGTTGTTTGCCAACGACGTGACCAGTTCTCGTGATGAGGTCCTTTCCAAATATCAATCGGTACTCGGTTTGGACGGCGACGTAGCACGAGGCGAAAAGATTTTTCGCAAAAACTGTCTGAACTGTCACCGGTACAAGAACACGGGATTTGACGTCGGGCCAAACCTTGCCACGGTTCAAAACCGAACCGCCGGTCAGTTGCTGGTAAATATTCTGGATCCCAGCCGAGAAGTGAGTCCGAATTTCCTTGAGTACACGGTGCTCTCAACAGACGGCCGGATCGTCAGCGGGATGATTGCAGCCGAAAATCCCAACAGCATCACCCTGCGACAGCCGGAGGGAATTGAAACGACGATTGAGCGAGGCGACATCGAAGAGTTCCGCTCCAGTGGAAAATCGTTGATGCCTGAAGGAATGGAAGAAGTTATCTCACCAGCGGAAATGGCGGATCTGATCGGCTATCTGCTATCACTAGGGAAATAGTCCTGTTAAAGACAAAATGCTCATGAAACCTTTTGACAGACGAGCCTTCCTTTCGATTGGCGCTGGCGGTGTCGCAAGTGGTATCGTTCGGCCAACGATTTCAGGTGTGTCAGCAAACGCCGCTCAGCCTGATCGCGACCGTACTCCTTTTCGAATTCCTGAAAACGATTCGATTTGGGATTTGCACTGCCATCTTTCCGGAGTGACGGGCAAGACAGCTGAACAGCGGGCAGAACAACTGCTCGAGTACGCCGATCGGATGCATGTTGAACGGCTGATTTTCTTCATGGGATATCCCTTTTCGCAGACTCCGGAGCCGGCCGAATTTCGCAGACAGAATGATCAAGTGCTAACCGTCCTTGAGCGATGGCCCGATCGGCTGCTTGGGTTTGCCTATGTGAATGCAAGCTATCCGGAAGAGTCGCTTGCGGAAGTCGAGCGTTGCATCCAGGACGGGCCGATGCTGGGTGTCAAGTTGTGGGTCGGAGGTAGATGTGACAATGAAGATATTGATCCGTTGATTCGTCGCTGCGGTGAATTGAACGCGTTGGTTTTCCAGCACACGTTTTTCAAGGTGACCGGAAACCTACCGGGTGAGTCAACGCCTGACGATATCGCTCAGCTGGCCACACGTCATCCTGATGTCCCTCTGATTTGCGGTCACACCGGAGGTGATTGGACGTTAGGGATACGTTCCATTCGTCAATTCCCAAACGTCTCCGTCGGGATCGGAGGCAGTGACCCGGCGGCTGGTTTTGTCGAAATGGCCGTTCGTGAACTCGGCCCTGAACGCGTTCTGTATGGCAGTGATATTGGTGGTCGTAGTTTTGCTTCCCAATTAGCGAAGGTGTACGGTGCTCAGATCTCGGACGAACATCGCAACTTAGTGTTGGGGGAGAACCTCCGCCGAATGTTGAAACCGATCATGGATCGTAAAGGGATGCAGCAATGATTATCGACGTGAATGTTTATCTGTCACGGTGGCCTTTCCGACGCTTGCCGCATGATGATCCCAAATCGCTGGTGCGGAAATTGCGTCAACGCGGTATCGATCAAGCTTGGGCAGGAAGTTTTGATGGATTGTTGCACAAAGATCTTTCGGCGGTGAATTCGCGATTGGTCGCAGACTGTGAAGAACATGGGAAAGGCCTGCTCGTACCGGTCGGTTCCGTCAACCCAATGCTCCCCGATTGGCAAGAGGACCTTCGCCGATGCCATGAAGTTCACGGGATGCAGACGATTCGAATCCACCCAAACTATCACGGATACACGTTGGATTCCGACCATTGCAACCAGCTGTTTCAAGCGGCACAGGATCGCGGTTTGAATGTCCAGTTGGTTCTTGCCATGGAGGACACCCGCGTCCAACATCCGCTGATGCAGGTGCCGGTCGTCGATACCGCACCCTTAGAAGCGGTCGTGAAGAAATATCCGCGTTTGCCGTTGATCATTATGAACAATTACGTCGCGGTGAAATCGGGCCAGGCAAGCGATCTAGCGAAAGCCGGCAACGTCTACTTCGAAATATCTCATTTCGAAACCGTTGGCGCTTTGGAAAATTGGGTTCAAGCGGTCCCCTTGCAGCGACTTCTGTTTGGTTCGTATTTTCCTTTCTTTGATCTTGAAGCGTCGTTACTAAAGTTTCAAGAATCGAAATTGGGTGGTTTGGCAACGTCCGCAATTCAGGCGGGCAATGCGGAAAGACTTCTGTAAACCAGCGTCTGACATCCGGAAGGGGAAACGGTGTTACTGGAGTAGATGCATCACCGAATGAGAACGTGTAGTGCCGAATTCCGGGATCATCTGCATCTTCGCCAGCAAAGATCCTAAGCAAATTTCACCTGCTTGGAATTTCGGGTAGCGGACCGCAACAAACATTCCTCCTACCTATAGATCACAGACAGATCCCAAGCGTTACATGAACCGTAACGAATTTTGTCGGGATTTTCTTCTTCAGATTGGCCATTGCGAAAGTCTTTTGCAGGCGGAGAGCCCAAGGGATCCAGCTTCAAACCTTGTTATTCACGCATCTTTGTTCGTGAATCTCTGCAGGGATGTCAGCAACACCGACTCAGGCGAAGCGAAAGAAAAATGGTCCGAGAAAGCATTTGGGAAGTCGACGTTGCTAGACTGTAGTAACGCGATTCGCTGGCACGAGGATCGTTTTCTTGTCGCGGTAAAGGAAATGGATCGAGATGCGGTTTGTTCAACCATTAGATCTTAAAACCTTTTCTCCACGCTTAATCGTTCGAAGCGTGGGGATTCCTCTGTTGGCGTTGTTCGCACTCCCTGCCCTGCTTGAGGCAAGCGATGACGACCCGTTTGCTCAAATCATTGCTCCTGCGTTTCAGCAACATTGCGCGAAATGCCACGGATCTGAAGAGGAGAGCGAAGCCGATCTGAACCTGTTGGCACTGGATCGAGGTGACCTCTTGGAGCGGGCGGAACTAGTTCGAAGCCTAGTGGATGCGCTCGATCTGAAAGAGATGCCGCCCCAGGACGAACCGCCTCTGGAACCGGGACTCCGGGAAACGCTGATCGGCGAACTGACTTCGATCCTGCACACCTCGATCGCCAAGCAGCAGCGGTTCTCGCAAACACCGATCCGGAGAATGAATCGTTTCCAATATAACAATGCGGTAACGGATCTATTTGAACTGAAGTGCGTCGTCTTTACTTTGCCTGAACGGATGATGCGCGGGCATAACGGATATTTCAAACCGAAATCGGGAAAGATGGCCGATGTCGTCGCGGTCGGCAGTCGACCGCTGGGTAAGTCGCAGATGATTGAACCTCGACTTGCTGGGGTCACGGCGTTTCCTCAAGATCTTCGAGCCGAACACGGATTTGACAATCAGGGGGATCACCTTTCCTTGTCACCGCTATTGATGGAAGCCTTTTTGCAACTGGGCCAGTCCATTACACAGAGCCCTGACTTTCACGCGAAGAACGTTGGCATCTGGAAAGACTTCTTTGCGGCTCCAGCGGTCGAACAGGAACTGCACGTCGAGGTTCGGCGGCGTCTGGATCGGTTTCTGTACAAAGCTTTTAGGCGTCCGGTAAGCGAGGAAATCCGGGAGCGATACGTCGGTTTCGCCATCGCCCAAATTGAATCCAAAGTTCCCTTTCCGGATGCGATGAAGGCGGTCGCTGCCGCGGTGCTTGCTTCGCCGAGGTTTCTGTACCTCTATGAAACTTCCAGCCAAACGGATGCAACCGAAGAAGTCGATGATTTTGAACTCGCCTCGCGCCTCTCTTTCTTTCTATGGGGGAGCCTTCCCGATCAGATTTTGTTAGACGCTGCTTCGAACGGGCGTTTGAAAGAACAGGAGGTTCTAATTGGCCAAGTTGAACGGATGCTGAAGGATCCGAAACTGAAACGGTTCTGCGACAGTTTCCCAACACAGTGGCTTCAGTTGGAACGGATAATTTCATCCGTCCCCAATCGGAACAAATATCCTGAATTCTACTACCTCAAGTATCGCGATAGCATGCACATGATGATCGAACCGCTGCTGGTGTTCGAGACGGTGCTTATCGAAAACCAACCGATCACCCAGCTGATCGATTCTGATTTCACCTATCGATCGAAGCTGCTTGCAGAAGCCTATCAACCGGGGGCCAAGAAAAAGGCAGGCGGCGGCGGGGAGGTTACCGCACTTCGGTTTCGAAGAATTCCTGTTACAGACCGTCGCAACGGAGGAGTGATCACCAATGCGGCGGTGATGACGATGACTTCGGGTCCTGAGAGAACCCAGCCGATCACCCGTGGGGCCTGGATTGCGTCGGTGATTTTCAATAACCCACCCGATCCGCCGCCAGCCGACGTGCCGGCGCTGGACGACACGCCCTCCGCGGCGGAACAGAATCTGACGCTCCGTGAACGATTGGCAATGCATCGTCAACGATCGGACTGCAAAGGCTGTCACGAACAGATCGACCCTCTTGGCTTTGCTCTTGAAAATTATGACCCCATTGGCGTCTGGCGGGATCAGTATGAGAACGGGCGAGATGTCGACATGGCAGGCAAGCTTTTTCAAAAGCACGAGTTCTCGGATGTGATCGAGTTCAAAGATGCGATGCTGGCCGAAAAAGATCGGTTCACGCGTGCTTTGGGAGGGCACTTGCTCTCATTCGCGTTGGCTAGGGAACTGGATGCCGTCGATCATTTTGCCCTCGACCAAATCGTGGTCGATTGTGCGGCGGATGACTACAAAATTCAAACACTGTTGAAGCAAGTTGTGCTCAGCAAACCGTTTCGCCATAAATACACCCCTGCACATCCTGCCGTCCAATCGACTGGAACCCAGCCATGAAAACCACCTCGCGTCGAACCGTCCTCCGTGGAATGGGAGGGGCGGCATTGTCGCTTCCTTGGCTGGATAGCATCGCCGCAGCAAAACCGGCCGCCCGGCGTCCGCTGCGAATGGCTCACTACTATGTTCCTATCGGAGTGGTCCGACGTGGTTTCTTTCCAGGCGAAGCCGAGAGCGTGATCCCTAAAGGGAACCTTGGCAATGTGATGAAATCCCTCGGCAAGCAAGACCCGAACTTCTTCGCCAAGCCGCTTGATCAGTTGACTCCGACATTGCAGCCGTTGGAGGCGATGAAAAGCAAACTTAATCTGATCACCGGGATGGATCGCGTTTTTCAGCAAGGGACCGATGTGCACGCTCAATGTGCATCCTGCTATCTAAGCAGCGCCGTTCCCTACACCATCGAAGGGACCGCATGGCCCCTGGATCGTACGCTTGATCATCTGGTCGCCGATCATGTTTCCGGTAAAACGGCTTTTCCGACGTTGGAGTTCAGTTGCAACAGCCATCGCGATAACAAAGAGTCGATCTATTTCGACAATATCTCCTGGTACGGAACCGGGCATGTGGCACCGTCGATCCGCGACCCTCGAAAGATGTACCGTCGGCTCTTTTCCACCAAAGAGATTAACCAGTACCGGGACATAACCGATTTGGTCCTTGAGGATGCCAAGTCGTTGAAGAAGGACCTTGGATACGTTGACCGGCAAAAGTTTACCGAATACTTCGATTCTATTCGAACCATTGAAAATCAGATGGACCGACTGGAAGCGATGAAAACGGAGTTGGCATCGGTCTCTTTCGATGAACCGAGCGCGGACTACCTTCCCCGTGGTGAATACATTCGCTTGATGGGGGACTTGATGGTTGTCGCCTTGCAAACCGGTTTGACGAACGTGGCGACCTTTATGATCGGACCTGAACGGTGGGACACACCCTACTTGTTTGAGGGACTGTTCGACAAACCGCGCAGTCACCACCAAATGTCCCATAACCAAACCAAGATGATCGATGATCTGCTAAAGGTAGATCAATTCCATATGGAGCAATTTGCCTACCTACTGAAGAAGATGGATTCAATCCAAGAGTCCAGTGGGACCACGCTGTTGGACAATACGCTGTTCACGTATGGATCGGGACTAGGGGATGGATCGACCCACCAATACAACGACCTTCCGATCATTGTCGCCGGAGGTGGTCAGCACGTTCAATCGGGACAGCATATCAACATGCCTGAAGGGACACCGTTGGCGAATCTATGGCTGACGCAAGCCAAAATGATGGGCGTTCCGCTGGAACGATTCGCCGATAGTACAGGGATCATCAAGTCGCTGCTGAAGACGTAAAAACGAAGCGACGACTTAGGTGGGGGGCAGTGATCATGGCAGCGTTAACCGCCGATCGGTTGCCGTCGGTTAGGCATCTATCCGCGTGAGCATGGTCGAATTAAAAAGTGGTCCATTTGCTGTCCCCCGAACACGTCCAAGGCCGAACGGAGTAGAATCCGTTCCTGAGTGTCTTCGTTTCTCCTGAGAGTATTATGGAGGACCGTCACTCGCCTACCTTGCTGCAGGCCAAACCGGCCGTTCAGCATCTTTCCCCACCTCTCACGGTCCTTTCAGGCCATCTTAGGAGTTTTCGCGTGTTCTCAGCTTTTAGTGCGACAACAGGATCTGCTTTCTCTCGTTTGGTTGCGATGTTGCTTTTGGTCGTGGCTTCCACATACTCTGTTTCGGCCTTGGCCGAAATTACTCCGAATGACTTTGAGGGGACGGACGCCGAGCGTATTAATCAAGCGATCGTTGCTGCGGCAAAAACAGGCGAACCGGTAGTCGTTCCTCGCATCAACCATTCGGCAGAGGGGGATCGAGCGGTATGGCTTCTCGATTCAGCCATTTTGGTTCGGGAAAACACCTATTTGGAACTGCGAAACTGCCACATCAAATTGTCCGATCGTTCGCGTGACAACATGATCCGCAGTGCGAATTGCGGGATGGGGATCACCGACATCAAACCAATAAACAATGTCACCATCATCGGCAAAGGGTTTGTCACACTAGAAGGGGCAGACAATCCACGCTCCACTGGCGATAGTGCGAAAGTCCTCGGAGAACGCACCTACGGCACCGACGCTGGCGTCGCCGGCGAAAGCCAAACAGGCGATTGGCGGAACATCGGGATCCTGCTGGCTTACGTCGAACACTTTCGTATCGAAAACCTTTTTCTCAAAAACGCACACGGCTGGACGATTTCCTTGGAACGATGTGCACACGGAGTCGTCCGTGATCTTCAGTTTGCAGCCACCGAAAGCAATCTTGTCAACGGAAAACGCGTCGTCTTCCTGAATCAGGATGGACTGGACCTTCGCCAAGGCTGCCATGATATCGACATCTCAAATATCTCTGGCTACAGCGGCGATGACCTTATTGCGCTTACCAATATCGTGAATGACAAACAGGTCGCCGGCAGTGCGGAAAGCATGATGGTCAGCAAACCAAACAATCGTGGAAACGGTTTGGACGACATTCGAAATATTACGATCCGAAATGTTCGCGGTCATACCGCTGGCGGGCATCACATTGTGCGGTTATTAAACGCCAGGGGCCTGAAAATCTACGACGTGATTCTGGATGGATTAATTGATACATCGACGGGGCGTAATCCAAAGGCCGCCGTCAAAATTGGGGATGCGAATCCCGTTTGGGGTGGTGTGACGCCGCTGGGCGATACCTATCATATTTTCATCAGCAATATCATCAGTCGGGCTCGGCACACGATTCTGATTGGTGGTTCGCTTTCCGAATCCTCGATCTCGAATGTGCTCAAATACGGTGCCGCAGGAGAGCCGATTACTTACCAGTCGGGCCCCGAATACGTTCGCAACGTAAGCATCAGCAATGCTCAAACGATGAAGATCTCGTCTCCGGCTCCCTAAGCCGTAGTGCCCCAAATTAGAGCGAACGGAAAGTTGTTCGTCCGCTTCACTAAGAAAGAAAAATTGCTGTGGATGGTCGCACGCACGCGCTGATGAAGTTCGACACGCGGTGAGCCGTAAGAGATTGCGGTGAAGCACTGACAGCAGCACTGCAGAAACCTTGATTAAGCGATTGAACGTCCAAGTGCGCATCGACAGCAGACATCGCCGAAGCTAAAACCCCATCAGCCAAATTGGTACACGACTCTTATTTCAACAGCGTAAGCAAGGAATCCCATGGCAGAACCGAATATTCCTAAGCCGAACACTCTGTACATTGAAGTCTCGGGGGCGGGGCTACCGGAAGTCGACGGGCTGTTTATTCCTTCAACGGCCCCTCCGGCAGAATCTGAATCGGGCACGGTGTCCAGTCTGGGATATTGGAATGGCAAAATGGCTTGGGATCGCGCCGATGGCAAATCCGCCAGAAGCCCCGCACTCTCTTATTCCAACAGCTACAAATCTTGGCGAATCTGTCGATTGGACGGCCATCTGGCTTACGACATGACCTGCGAAGAAGACCTGCCACCGACGGATCGCCAGTGGCATGTCTATAAAAAGGGAGTGGAACCGGCACCGCAGGTCGTCATCCATCACTTTGACCCCAGGCAACCTTGTCCTCAACCGAATGTGGTTTTCGTTCTGGGAGGCCCAGGTGCCGGCAAAGGAACGATGTGTGAACTTGCGGAATCTCAGCTCGGCTGGACACACCTTTCCGTTGGCGATCTTTTGCGGGCAGAGCGAGAGGCGGGGGGCCCAGCGGCGAGCACGATTAACGAATTTATCGCCGCCGGAAAACTGGTGCCCAACGAGATCGTGGTGACGTTGCTGAAAGATGCAATGGAAACCATCACACGTACGACGGGTAAAATCAATTTTCTTCTGGACGGTTTTCCCCGTTCTTTGGATAACCTGGACGGCTGGTATCAGATCTTTGGTGAGCAAACCGAGCTGCCGAAAATGCTCTATTTTGAATGCCCCTACGACGTTTTGGAAAAACGCATTTTGGCCCGATCCAAATACACCGGTAGAGTCGACGATAATGTTGCCAGCGTGAAACAGAGGTTTGATACCTTCAAGGCGGAAACGTTACCGACTGTCGAGCTATTCAAAAGCAAAGACAAATGTGTGGAGGTTGATAGCGGGCAAAGCCGGCAAGCGGTCTATACCTTGGTCGCCAGCCAGCTTGCTGAATTCACGGATGAAGAATTGGTCTCTAAGCCGCTTTCCGAGCGTGCTCAAATGCTGCTTGGATTAAAACCTTTTCCCGATGACGCGGGATAAAGAGGCAACGCCGTCGGTGGAATCGCATGAGCGAAATCGAGGCCTGGTGCCACGTTTCTCGCAGCGAAGGTCTGCATCGGTGGCAGGCTAAACGCAGACCGTTGCAGGGGCCCGATCGCGGCAGCCTACCGATACGGTTTACAGGGTCAGAAGAACTTCACTCCTACTAACTTCAGCACGATGAAAAATATTCGAATTGCCATTTCTCTGCTCTTCTGCCTAGTAGCTTCGGTGGCTCATGCGGTGGAGGTGATGGAGGTTCATGAAGTTGGCTTTAACGCGTCAAAAAAATACGATAACCCGTACCTAGATGTCGATTTGTGGGTCACGTTGTCCGGGCCTCGCGGAGAAACCTACCACCTGCCTGCCTTTTGGGATGGTGGCGATCGATTTCGCGTTCGTTTGGTTGCGACTTCACCTGGGAAGTGGTCCTGGTCAACGGGAGCCGCGACTAACGATCCGGGCTTAGATAACAAAAGTGGATCCTTTAGTGCGATCGCGGCGACTGAAGCTCAGAAAAAGCAGAATCCGAATCGGCGTGGTTTCATTCGTCCTCGGGGGACGACCTTGGAGTATGCCGACGGTACCCCATTTTTCTTTACCGCCGACACCGTTTGGGTCGCCTTCACGAAGATCTTCCCTTGGCAGAGGGAAGGGATCGCGGGGATTTCTTTTCAGGACTACTTTGCGGAACGAAAACGTCAGGGGTTCAACGGCGTCAACGTGATTGCCAGTTATCCCACTGATACGACGGAATCCGCAGAGGCCGTGTGGGCACGCGAGGTTCGTGGACAAAAGATTTCCGAAACCGGGCTGACTCCATTCAAAATCGTTTCCGACCAAGCGGATTACACTCAGATCAATCCTGAGTATTGGCAGGAGACGGACAAGAAGATGAAATACTTCTCCGACAACGGTTTCGTTCCGTTCTTAGAATCGGTCAGACGTCATGAAATTTGGCCGCGAAAAAGCACGGCCCAGAAAAACGCGTTTACCAACTACACGAGATACTTGATCGCGCGCTACGGCTGTTACAACATGATCTACAGTTGGCTGCACTGGGATACGGTCAATCAGGTCTACCCTGACTGGTTGCCTCTGGTGGAAAATGCACACGCCTACCTTAAAACCAAGAACGGCACGGGCCAGTTACCCTACGGACAACCCCGCACGGCAATGGCGTACGGAAGCAGTTTGCAAACTTGGGCGAAGGATGATCCCGAACTTTTGGATCTTCATAATGTCAGCAACAAGTATCGCGATGAGCGAATGTATCTGTGGTTGCGAGAGATCTTTCGCAGTTCGCCACAACGGCCCGCGATCAATGTCGAACCCTATTACCCCGCGGTCCCCGTAGGTTCCGTCGAGGGGCTGGATTCGACTGAAATGGCTCAGTTTCAGATGTACGGATCCGTTTTAAATGGCGGTTTCGGTGGGCATGCTTGGGGAGACGCCTATTTCGGTGGAATTGCCTTTTGGATCGACAAAAAGACTCCAATTCCGGTAGACGAGCGTCAGCAGAAACACGCGCTGACGAAATGGAAGTCCGCTGGTATGGGACATTTGAAAGATTTTGTACTTGATGAAGGACACGACTACCGACTTTTAAAACCCGCATCCGATACCCATCTGGGGGATAGCCATGGGGACATGCACGCTTTGGCAATCTCCAAGGACAACAAGAGTTTTGCACTAGGGTTTTGTATGAAGGGATTTCCTGTCACTTCGGTCAAGGAGCTCCCGCCGAATCGTGAATATCAATTTGAGTGGTGGAATGTCGAAGATGGTGGATGGCAAGCGTCGACCATTTGCAAAACCGACGACAGTGGAACGCTGACCTGGCCCAACACTCCAGACGCCACGCGTAATTGGGGGTATCGAATCCGCCTGAAAGATTTGCCAGAGGGCAACTAGTTTCATAGAGGGGTGTTTGAGCGGGGGGCTGTGGTGACCTGCTATGAAATGGCGAGCGATTTCCGGATCGCAGGTCGGGGATCAGCGTTTTTTATGTCAATCCCCGCTGACTTTTGACGCGAAATGAACTTCAATGTTCGCTTCGTCCTCAATTGTGATGGCATCTTGCATGAAATCTGATAGCGAGACTCCGGAGCTTCATCAGCGTCCCCGGTTCATCAATTTCCCCTTTGACCCTAACCGCTTGCCGTTCTTCTACGGAACGGTTGTCCTGGTTTGCGGGACGCTGGGGGTATTGGCTAGCGCGCCCGGTCAAACCGTGGGCGTGTCGGTCTTTACCGATTTCCTGATCGAAGCCCATCATTTGTCACGGAGCTGGATTAGTTTCGCCTACTTTGTTGGCACGATTGCCAGTGCGTTTCTGATCACGCGTGCCGGTCGCTGGTACGACCGATTTGGTGGGCGTTGGGTGTCGGCCGGTTCGGCCGCCATGCTTGCAGTCGTACTGACCGGGATGAGTTTTTCCGTCGGGATCGCAGATGTTGCTGCTTCATTTTTGCCACAGAATTACAGCACCTATGCATCGTTTGTCGTGTTGACGTTGGGCTTTTTCGCGATGCGTTTCTTTGGGCAAGGGATGTTGACGTTGTCCTCCCGCAACATGGTGCTGGAATGGTTTGAGCAGAGACGTGGAATGGCATTGGCGTTCATCGGGATTTCCGTCGCCTTTGGATTTTCGATCACTCCACCTTTTTTTGAATGGCTGATCCAACGTGGCGGCTGGTCGTGGGCTTGGCAGGCGATTGCCGCAATGGTCGCCGCCTTCGCGGTGATCGCAGTTTGTTTGGGACGAGCGAGACCCGAAGACCATAATCTGACGCCTGACGGACCATTTGCGAAAGAGAACCGGAAAACGCATGCCGAAACGTTAAGCGGCCGGCAGTTCACGCTCTCGGAGGCTCGGCGAACTTATAGCTTTTGGGTGTTCACCTTTAGCGTGGGGTTGTCGGGACTAGTGCTAACCGCCTTCTCCTTTCACGTTGTTTCCATTTTTGGCGATGGTGGGATGCAGCGTAGTCAAGCTGTTGCGATTTTTGTGCCAGCGGCATGCGTCAGCGTTGTCGTCGAATTTGTTGGCAGTTGGTTCAGTGACTTCGTCAAGCTAAAGTACCTAGCGATGGTCCAACTGGTGGGGATCTTAACGTTGTCGCTAAGCCTTTCTTTTTTGCAATCCGGGCCAACGGTCTATTTGGTCGTTCTGGGGATGGGGCTGATGCAAGGCATGTTCGGGATCATTTCCGCTGCGACCTGGCCCCGTTTTTACGGCCGAAAGCACTTGGGTGCGATCTCAGGGTTCTCGACTTCCATCGTGGTCGCCGGAACTGCAGTCGGGCCGTATCTGTTCAGTTTGGCGCACGACCAGTTCGGTACATACCGTCCGGCGACCTTGTTGTGTGCAGTCCTGGCAATCATCTTGCTTGCTTTGTCCCCGCGGGCCGATCGTCCACACTAGGTCTTCCTTCGTCAATCGATGCTATGCGAAAGACTGTCTCGTTCAGCCGGTTATGCTAAAGACGTGTATCGAAGTCGTCCGGTATTGTTGGAATTCAAATGAGCCCTTGCAGTCTTCATATTGTCACAGGTGGTGCCGGCGTCGGCAAAAGCACGTTTGCAAAAAGTTTAGCCGTTAAACACTCGGCGGCTCTACTAGACAGCGATACCGTGACCGAGCCGGTCGTTCGAGCCGGATTGATTGGAGCAGGCATGTCACCGGAGGACCGCGACAGTCCAGACTACAAGCGTCTCTTTCGCGACGCTGTCTATGAGTGTCTATTTCAGACCGCCGCCGACAATTTGTCTCATGTGAGCGTCGTGATCGTCGGTCCGTTTACACGTGAATTGACCGATCCTGAGTGGCCGCAGAAACTACAAACACGGTTTGGTATCGAACCGGTGATTTGGTACCTGACCTGCGATAACGAAGTGCGGCGTCAGCGCATCGAGAATCGTGGCAATCCGCGAGACCAAGCGAAATTGATCGACTGGGATCAGCATGTCAGGGAGGCCCCGGTAACGAAGCCTGCGTTCCAAGTCAATCGGATCGACACCGGTTCCTGACTATTGGCAAATCGTCGAAAGAACGCTGCACTATGAGAGCGGCAGACTAGCGGACCGTCAACGAATGTTATTGGCAGTGGCAAATTAAGGATCCATTCGCGAAACTAGCGTTATTGGCGGGCAAATTTGCGCGTGGTGTTTTGCCCGCGAATGACGCTAATCGACGCGAATGATTGAGCTTGTTGTGCGCGGTCGACACTGATACGCGATAGCTCAAGGTGTTGGGCGTGATTGTTGGTTTTGGACTCGGGGAAACCTGACGCATCGATTCGCGAAATTCGTGTTATTGGCGGGCAAATTTGCGCGTGGTATTTTGCCCGCGAATGACGCCAATCGACGCGAATGATCCAGCTTGTTATGCGCGGTCGATTCTCATGTGCGATAGCGTATCGTTCTCTAGAAGCTGAATGGACGATCGAGGCCGGTTTGCAAGAAGTTGCTTGCACCTTTTTAGCTTTCCGGTTGTTCATTTCTTGTGCGGTAGAGAAATGCGTCGGATGTTAGCAGCGATACCAGCAGGGCTTTCATGCTTCCGCCGCTGGTTTTGTAGGCTTGGTGAGCTTGTTGGAGCGTGGGGGCGTCATTGAGGGTTTCATTGCGGCCGATCCAGAAACGGAAAGCGTGGCGGACGAAGACCTGTTCAGCTCGTTCGCTTTCCGCGATCCTCTGAATCATTTCGATGGCGTTGGCTACTTCGCCATCAAGCTGAGGATCGCCCGATTCGATAATCTCGCCGGACGTGTCGACTGGCTTATTCAGTTCCGTTTCGCGGTACAAACCTGCGTGGTTGAACATCTCGAACGGCATTCCCAGTGGATCCATTTTTTTGTGGCAGGTCCAGCAGTAGTCCTGACGGGTGACTCGCATACGTTCGCGCAACGTGCTTTTCGGTTCGTCAGGCAGCATTGCATCCACCGTGATCGGTACGTCCGGGATGCCGCCTCCGAGCAGTCTTTCGTGTATCCAGCGGCCACGGCGGATTGCGTGGTTGTCCATCGCATCGGAGTGCGACACCAGCCAACTGGGATGGGTAAGGATTCCCAGGCGTTCGCCTTCGGGAACTGTCGCCAAAATCCGATCAGGTTTCATCGACCCATTGCCGAAGCTTCGTCGACTGACTCGGGCATAGATTTTGGGGCCCTTGAGTTTGGCTTTGATGACTTTGTGATTGGCCGGTATTGCCTTCTTCTTGTTTTTTGCTTCAGGCGGTTCTTTCCCTGGGTTGGCTTTTTTCCAGGCTTCCAGTTCGGCGGCCGCTTGCTTAGCGGCTGCGGCCTTTGCTTTTCTCTCGGCCGCAACGGACGCGGCGATTTCTTTCCGGGACCGTTTGGTGCCGAAGTAGACGTTGTCGGCGTTGGTCGCCACGACTTTGTTCGTTGTCAGCAACTGTTTGAGCACATCTTTATCCTCTTGGAGGACCAATTCGATCAGGCGATCGGTGCTGGCCGTTGCATCGAACATGGCGTTGTAATGAGCTTGTCCGCGATTGCTTGCTCCTGTATCCGCCAGTGCTTTCGAATCTTTGCAGATGTACCCGCCAAGGTCGTAATCGAAGTAATCGCGGAAGAAGCGGAGGATACGGGGTTTTCGTATGCTGTCGTCATCCAGCATACGCTCGACTTCACGTTGAACATCGGCTTTGGTCCGCATTCGACCGTCCACAATCGCGGCGCGGAGTGGTTCGTCGGGCTTGATGTATCGCAGCGCGTGATTGACTGCTAGGCCTAACTCCCAGTCCTGCAGCATGACGCGACCGTATTGATCCGGTTTGCCGGTCTCCGCTAGTTCTGGTCGAAAGAGAGCGTCGCGATCGAGGAAAATAGAGGAGAGCCCAAGAACGGCGCCTTCCTCTTTTCCCAGTTTCTCGATTGATTGGTTGACAATCTGTACGTAGGCGTCGGACTCTGCTGCGGTTGGCGGCCGGAAGGTTAACGCTTCGAAAAGGTCATCCACGGCGGCACGCAATCGCTGCTCGGTTACACCCTCTTCGTTCATGAGGTCGTAAACAGGCGTCAGCGGGCGGACAATTTTGGTCCCATAAACGATGCTTGTGGGCAGACCGCGAATGTCGCCCGCCATTTTGTCGGCGATCGATTTCGGGTCGTCCGTGATTTGATAGGGCTGGGCGATGCTAAGCGGACCATAAGCCATGTAGCGAATGATGTCTGCCGCGATCCCCATTATCTGAGTCGCTTCGGCGCTGTTGACGGTGTAGAAGTTCGGATAGTTCTCGAGGCCGTGATTTCGAGCCGACGAGAGGACGGCGGGGACGCTTTTGACCGCCGTTGCGTAGGCGACGGTTCCTCCTTGCCACTTAATGATCCGGTCCGTCCCGAAGTAAAGCTTCAGTTCGCCGCCATGGTTGGTGGGAACGACATCGCCATGGGTGCGAAGGCCCGGTTTTTCAGGATTGAAGGTCGGTTCGGTGTTGATCAATTCATTCAGACGCGTGATGTGTTCCTGTGGGGTGACTCGCCAGAGCCGAGCCGGCGAAGAGGTCGGTTTCAGGCGGATGCCGTCGGGCAACGTTCCGAATAGCAGTCCGTGATCAAGGAAGTTCCCTTTGTTGGGATCAAGATGATCGTGAAACCCGCCTCGGTCCTTCATCACCCGAGTCAGCTCACGGACGACGCCGTCGGTAAATTCCAGACGCTCGATCACCTCGGGCTGCGTCATATCAGCGGGCGGCATCTCTCTTAACGAGACTTGGGCCCAGACGCTTCTCCAAATCCCTGCGTTGATTTCGTCGATGGGACCGAGATCTTCCAGAGAAAGATTGCCTTCGGGGTCGGTTTGCCCATGGCAATCGGTGCAGTGGGCCGCGAGAAACGATGCGGCAAAAGAATCAAAATCTTTGATGCCCGGTTGGCCCGGCGTATAGGTTTGCCCGATTGCGACGGACGGCAACCCGGCTAGTAGGACCAGCAGGGCAAAGATTCGAGGCGATGTCAGGAACTTGCTGCGGAGTTGTGTCATCGCGGATTCTTTTGGTGAGCGTGCGGCGTCGTTTCGGGGACGGCAGACTGCGTGCCCTCTTCAACCGCTACCGCGTCCGACCCTCCCCGCAAACGGGAGGATGAAGCTGTGCAGGGCTGATGAGCCGCACGAGCCTTCCCTGCTTATGACAAAACTTCTTTGAGCGGACCGTTCGCGACGTCGAATTTTTTCGCCATTTTGTCGTCCATGTTGAAGCGATCGACGTTCTGGCCAGCGGCGCGAAGGAGCGACGTGTAGAGCGCGTTGATCGGTCGCTTGCCGTCCAGTTGTGTGAAGCAACCCGATTTGAAAGCGCCGTCTAAGTTGCCAAGCAGCATGACCGGCCAGTTCCCGCCGTTGGTGTGCTGTTTGTCGGCGTTGTTGCTGGTGTAGACGATTACAGTATTGTCCATCATCGTCCCGCTACCTTCCGGGACGCTTTCCAGCGTTTCCATAATCCGAACCAGCATGCGGCTGTTGTACTGACGAATCTTGATCCAGATCGGATTGTCCGGTTGATCCATATGCCCCAGGTTATGTCCCTGTTGATCGATGCCCAAACCCTTCCAGGCACCGAAGATTTCGCCTCGACCCGATCCGATGGTCAGGGTGTTGGTGATGCCGGAAGTGAGTGCGGAGATACCAAGATCCAGCAAGACATCATGCCAGTCGGTTTCAAATTCCGGTTTGGTGTAGCGTTCATCGACTTTGGGTGCAAATTTTTGCAAATGGTCTGCAACCGTGTCCAGGCGATCACGGAGCCCATTCACATCTTTAAAACCTTGGACAAATTGGCCGTAACGCTGTTGGTCGGACAGAGGAAGCGATTGTCCTTTCGCCGCGGCCAATCTTTCGATTTGATTCATGACCCCCGAGCGAGCTTCGTGCTGTTGCCGAATGGCTCCGGTCGAAATACCGCCGTACAACATCTGGTAAAGGTGGTTCGGGTTCGAGTGCATGAAGATCGGCTGCCCGGCGCCGCTGGCCGACAGCGTCGCAATTGTCGGTTTGCCCTTCATGTTCTCGATGGAGTCCATGCCGATGCACAGATGGGGCAAAAGCGTTTGCGGCAGAGCCTTGCTAAGTTCGTAATCGATCGTCGATGCACTGGGGGGCACTCCGTCGCTCCCGCGATAACCACCAAGTGCTCCGAAGAAGGCGCTGTGGGAAGGGCTGGTATGGAGGCCGTGTAGACCGTTAATGATGTGCAAGCGGTCTTTGAAAGGTTCCAGTGCACTGATGGGCTCGGGAAGCGTCGCTTTCGCCAGCGAGCCGCTGGTAGTCATTCCAGCAGGGATACAGGTTTGGGGATCAAATCCCTGGTTCTGCATAAAAAAGATAACACGTTTTGCTGGCCCACTAGCTGTGGGCGAAGCCAATAGACGATCGGGGAGCATCGATGCACCAAGAGCGGCTCCGGTCCCTGCAGCCATTCCTCGCAATAGTCTTCGACGATTGAGCATATTCGATCTTTCAACGTATTAAACGGTCGCTTGCCAGAACGTCTCCATTCTAACTGTCTAGGAGATCGCCGCAACAGAGATAATCGCAGCCCCTCTCATCGCGAAATCGAGTAAATCCACACCCGATCTCGGCAACTTGCGTGTTATTCTCTTAGCGGAACGGCGCGAGCCGTCCGGCAAATACGCGAAGCTTCCAGAACGACTGTCGGACGGCACGCGCCGTTCCGCTAAGAACGGCGCTGGCATTGGACTTCCGCCGTTCCGCGAACAAGGCAAATAACCTTCGCCTTGTGCGGTTCCCAAAGTCGTTGAGGGTCGGCTTTCGGAATCACGGCAGCGAATCCGTTCGATACCAACCACAAAAATGCGACTAATCCCGGATTGATGCAACGGTTAGTTTTGATTCTCTTGCATCGCTTCTTCGACTTGGGATGGTGACCAAGCACCCTCGTGCAATGAATAGAGTGGACGTCCCTTAAAAGCTTTACCGTTTAGTGCACTGGGAATTCCGGGCCAACGGGCGATGAAAGTCCCACGATCAGCGGATTTTCGCTGATTCAGCCATGGGGGAGTCCCACCATCATTGCCGAACCACTCTTTGACTCGGTCCACATCCTGTGCACTCTCCAAACGTCCGATCAATTTTGTGCTGCAATTGCTGAAAATGTTGTAATCAACCGAGCGTGGGCTTTGGGTACAGATCAATCCTGCGACTCCAAATTTCCGCCCTTGAGAAAACAGTCGGATCAAGGGATCTTTGGCAGGTGGTTTCTGTCCGCCCGCAGGAGCAAAATCTCTGGCTTCGTCGATATAGACGAGCAGTTTTGCCTTCCCGCCACTGGATTTGGACGTCACCATCCAGCGATACAATTCCGTCGCAAGAGACGCGACGAAAAACTGCTTCTCGTCTTCATTCGCCAACGCATTCAAATAGATGACATTGAGAGGCGTTTTGCCTGCGACGTCCGATTTACAAAACGCGTCGATATCAAGAGGCTGTCCACCCCCAAACAGTCGGGCCTGCGGTCCATCGAAAAGGGTCCGCAGCTTGCGACCAAGTTTTTCACGTTGTGCTTTTGGCAGATAGTCATCGGCATTGTCCATTCCGACGGCATCCGGAGCCATGACGCCGGCGGCTAAATCTCGCAAATGCAGTGTCGACTTTGGTGTCGTCTGTGCGGCTAGAAGCAGTTTCGACAAATTCAATAGAAAGGTTGATTGCAGATCTTTGTCACCTGCCGTCTTCGTAAGTTTTATCAGATTAGAAATCGTGGAATTCAACATCCCAGCACGCTCTTCGTTACGACGCTGAGGATTTGCAATGCTTTGCAATTCGGAATCCGACGGAAAGCGAATCGGATCGATACTCAGTCGCGTTGCATGTGAGGACCCAGGTGTATAGATCCGGGGATCCACTCGTTGCAGGTAGTCTTCGCGTGATTGATCATCCGTCCCCGCGAACGATTTTGCTTCGCGAATAAACTGCACCAAATCGCCTTGGGGGTCGATCGCCAGCACAGGAATTCCTTTGCGGATGGCTTCTTCCACAACCGTTTTTGCCATCCACGTCTTTCCGCTGCCAGCAGCACCGACGATCGCAACGTGCGACGGGAGAATATCCAGTGGTAACTGGACGTCGACCCCGTCTGGCGTCAGCCCCAAAAGCAAACCACTCTCCGCTGGTGATTTGGTTGAAGTTGGTTCGCAGGGGACGAGGTTTTCCTTCGAAGCGTTCTTCTTAGGTGCTGGAGCGACGTCGTCTTTGCACGTCTGTTCCTTTACCGTCAACGTTTCGGACGCTGGGCCATTCGTTTGAGGGACCGCGGGTGTCGTCACGGGTGTTGTCAAAGGCGATGGGGCTTTGCACGTTGCGTCGGACCGTTGGACGAGTGGTTCGCCGGTTTCTCCGCTCTTTTTGGCATCCGACCAAAACGTTCGTTGAGCACCAACGTCAAGAGGTCCAAGCCGTGATGGACATTCTTTGTTGTAACGGCACCCGTTGCAGTAGGCTGAATTCCCGGGTGGGTGCAAGCCAATCTGGCTTGAACTTTCGAAGTCTTGCCACTCCACCATCGAAGAGAGAAGATCGTAGACTTGGTGGCGTTGTTCGTGGATCTGCGCCCACGACATTTCCACGATTTTTCGCTTGGGATAAAGGTACAGCAGACCGGCATCGGGTTTAGAGCCATGTTGCTGATGATGCATTAATGCGTATGCAGCCACCTGAAACAGGTCGGCTTGCACACTTTTTCCTGGAGTCAATTTATAGTCGATGATGCGGCGGCCCTGCCGTTGCCAATCGTAGAATACGAAATCCAGTTTGCCCGTAACGTGGACCTGGCGTCCGCTGGGGCCGACGTGGAAGGTCACGTCTACCTGCCTGCGTAAGTCACCAAAAACCTCCGTGATGATTTTCGTTGGCGACTGACGCTGGGTAAGTCCCATGTTCAAAATTCCGGCTATCTCGTTCGTGTAGGTACGGATCGCTTGTTGAAGATTTCGAACGTGAACAGGATTCGCCTTGGTCAGGCTAGAGACTGGGATTTGGGCGTTGACCAATTGTTGCAGGTGTTTCCCCAAGTCTTTGACGCCGGAGGACTTTTCCAAAACCGAGTGCAGCTTTTTGGAACGGGTCGCCGAATCGGTAAATTTCTCTACCGCTCGATGGAATACGTTGCCGAGTGCAAAATCGGTTGGATTGTCAGCGTTTTGCCAAATGCGAGTGACACGAGGGCGGCGTAGGCTTTTCGTGCGCGTTGCTTCAGCATCAAGGTGCAACAGACGCGGGCAAGCTGCAGCTTGGCGAACCTGTGAAACCGTAAAGCGTGCAGGCTGTGAATCGATTTGCAATTCGCCCGAAGAATCTTGGGGCAGACTAATCGCTTTGGGCAAGCGGACAAACGTCAGCGAACCTTCAGGCTGGGCGATAATCTTGCCTGCCTTATGCATAACCGAAACCGTTCGTTCGACCTGTTGCTCCAGCAACCCTTCTGGGCGGTTTTCGGCTGATGATTCCCCTTGAAATTTCGCGGTTAGCTCCGCAGTGGAAACCGCTTCGTCTGGCGAAAGTTGTGCAATGACAAATTTTTCGATTTCGTCCGATATCGAAGAATCTTGTTCCAGTTCAGGTTCGGCAGCAACGGCCGACTCTTCGGTTAACAGTTCTCGCAGTAGGTCGTGCTGCAAATAGCGACCTGCGCGATGATGTGCTGCGGCGACCTGGCCGGCATCGATCGGTTCGGATTGGCCATCCGGCAGGGAAATTTCAATGTCGCCTGAGCGTGCGAGTCCAATAAGCGCCTGAAGGGCATCTAGTTCGACAACGCTCTTAAAGCTGAGTTCTCGAATCGCAAAAACGTCTTCGCCTTGAGCGAGAAGATTGTCAAGGAGTTCCTGTCCTTTCGGGCCCAATTGCAGCGGCGCCCGCGATTCGGTGACAATTAGACTGTGTTCGGGTGGAAGCGGGTTCTCGGCAATTCGGCGAAGAGACGCGTAGGCGGATACTTTGCTGCAAGTACTGATGAACTTAACGCCGGTTGTGCGATGCTCTCCAGCGGGTGTCTGCTCTGAAACCAATAGATCGAAGACAGGCTTTGGCGTTTTCTTTGCGTCGACAGAACGTTCGAACGCCTGCAGGCTGTAGTCGTGGTCTTCTCCAATGCACTGCGACAAAAGCTGTTCGGTTAATCCAAGTAGGTTTTCGGCATCGGCAGGCAATGTTTCAGGATTCAGTTCCCTCCGGCGGCACTGTTCGATCAGTTTGTCTTCGATCGTGGTATCGATCAGCTCTTGTCGATTCACGGTGTGCTGTGCGGCGTTGCCGGTAGCGGCACCGGTGTCCGTTTCCACAACATCGATTGACGTTAGCCGTTCATTCTGCTCCGTTGCTCGATCGGCCAACCATTCCTCGGGGGTCGTGTTTTGTAGTTCTTTTCCCAACGTACGAAAGCGTGCCTGTGCCCAATTGATAACGTCGCGTGGCCGTAGTTCCAATGCCGTTCCGACACGATCGTCAAACCACTTGCTGCCGAGTGGGAAAAGTGGATCGGATGCGCGAAGCTGACTGATCGTCGGGTCGGACTGAAAAGATTGGAGGAATGTATCGAGTCGAGTCTGCAGCAATTCACGAGCTTGCTCAGGAGAGATTCGACCGATATCGATTTTGTACTGCGAGATGCGATCCCAACTGGCTGCGTTGACAACCGAAGAATCCTGCATCTCCAATAGACGTCCCCTCACGCCTGAGGTAACGACCAACAGGTTTGGGACATGATCGATTAATGCATGGGCAAAACGTGCCCAGGCAGAAACCTGAGACTCATTCAGGTTGTCGACCTGGTCGAATAGCATCAGGAAGGTTTTGTCGGCCTGTTTCGCAAGGTTTGCGATAGCGGATAGGACGGCTTCGACGCCTTGGTCATCCGGAATCAATTGTTCGACCTTCGCCGCAATTTTTTCCGGCATGCCAATCGCGCGGATTTGATCTGCGTCGAGGGGATCCCCTGTTAGCCATCGCAGGGCGTATTCCGCGGCGATCGGACTATCGATCTTTCTGCGTCTCCCCTGATAGACAGCCACGAAGTATGCGAACAGCATTTCGTAAGCAATCTCTTGATCGGTGTTCCCCGCTTCGATGGTTGGTGCGATATAGACGGTTCGATAGGATTGGTAGATCGTCGAAAGCGAAGGAGGTGTCGCACATTTTTCCGCAGCGTTTTTTACTGTGGCGGCCAGCAATTGGTTTAGTTTGCCGTCATGTAGACTGCCATTAGAATCACGAGCCAGTTGACAGAGGATCGTTTTTAGTACGTAGCGCGGAAGACGCTCGGCTCGGACCTGAACGTTGTGCAGAAAGGTCACGCACGCTTCTTGCTGAACGGCGCTTCCAAGGCGTGCGATCAGGTGACTCTTGCCGACGCCCGGTTCTCCCCACAGGATTGCTCCGCTGGCAGCGGCACCGCGAACGCGGCGCACCAGGTACAAAAGTTCTTCGTACTCCTCGGCATGGATCGCGTCCACGTTGTATGCGGGCGGTTGCCCGCCTGCATCGCTAATACGATTTTGTTCAAAGGGGTTTGAAAAACGAACGTGCCGGGCAAAATCGGTAAGCGTAGAATGATTTTCGGTTGTGGTGATCATGATCCGACTCGTTGAGCGTAAATGAGGAGTGAACCAGCTTCGCTGATTCCGGCGCTACGTTGTGCAGGGGAGATGTCGTTGCGGTTTTCGGCACCCGATAGCCGATAGCGTCGCGCGATTCGAAGTCGGCGTAATTCCGTATCAAAGGACTGGCAGCTGAATTCTGGTAACGCGGTTCGTAGACTGGCAAGATCAACGAAGTTGTGTCCTCCCTGTGATTGACACAGTCGCTGAAAAGCTGCATCAAACAAGAGTTCAAAGCGATCGCTTGATGGTGCGACCGTTTCCACTTGAACGTTCTTCTTCTGGCGATCTTCTACTGGGTTGTTGTTTTCAGCCGCCAGGATCGCAAGCTGCCATGCCTGAGGCTGTAGGTCTTGCAATTGAAATAGTCGCGGTCGCCCCTGCCCACCTGCGATGCAGCCGACTGTTCTTGGTAAAGACTGGGATTGGATTCGCTGTTGCAACGATTGTCGGAATTGCTTCCGCAGGTCGCCTCCGAGACGATTCGTCAACACGGATGCGAGTTCAGCCGGTGTGTGGGCTTTGGTCTTGTTTTGCGAACGGTATTTGAGCGCGAAAAGGAGCGTTTCTGAATCTTCGGCCAAAGCTGACACATGGTCGATCAACGCCAAAGGGGCATCCCAGGTCTGTCGTCTCGCGACAATGACGTTGTCCGTGAAAATACGCAGACAAGACGCTTTCACAATCGCTTTGCGACTCCCCTCCCATCCGATTTGGGAAGCTAACTTCGATAGCGTCGATGGGAAGTGAATTGATGTCTGCCCCCGGTCGCTTTGCAAAGCTGCCACCATCGCCGATGCCAATTCGGATGGCGTTACGCCGGTGGTCGCTGGTTGTTTTGTTGAAATCATGCCCCGATCCATTGTTTTCGTTCATTCATCCGTCAAGGGTTCTTCCACTTGAAGGACTGTCCTGTTGTGGGTTTGCGTGCCCCCAAAAGGACGGCTGGGAAAACATAGAGCACAATAATGGGCCCGTTAAAGAAATCGTTTAATCCAGTCAGACCAATAGACGACCAGTACTGGGAAAGCTGAAATGATCCCTACAAGCGGCCCCCGTCTGTCCGCCCGCTGGCCCAAGCTGTTTCACCCCATCTTCCGTTATCGAATGAACGACAGACGCTTGCGGAACAGCGGAAAGAAATCGTCGTGTCGCGGCGCAAGGCGACTGGGAAACCGTCTTGCAATTAACCGATTACTAACGGTCGGCGCTCGCCGATCGGCTAAGAGGACCGTCGGTAAAATGGGACACTAGATCGCATTGAACGTAGGCCGCGGCGAAGAAAGTCCACTTACTGGAGTGCCGAGGCAGATGCCGTTTCGAAACAGCGTGACGGAGATGCCGCCGAGAGAAATCGTCTGCGATTTTACGACTAACGCCTCTCGATCGGTACGTGCTATTTGTACGTTCCGATTTCCAAGAGGCGTTGTTGATCGATAGCGTGAACGTTCTTCGCCACGCCGTTGTCCGTTCCAATTCGTATCGCACCCAAAATATGACAATTCGGGTGCGAGAGAAGACTCTGGACCTTTGCCTGGCTTCCCCAGGGCTCTATTTGGCCACTTCGTACTTCGCAGGGTTTTGATTGAACATTTGTTGTTGCTTTTCGCCTGGGAACAGATATCGCATCCCTTTGTGGAGGCTGGTGAATTCGGGAACTCCGTCCACGTCCTGGTTCATTTCAACTCGGCAAACCGAACATTTGCCGCCTAGTGCAACATCGGCGTGAGCGTACTTCTCTTTATTGGCTTGGAACATGCCTTTCGCTTTTTCGTTTGCGAACAGGTAGAGGTGTCCTTCGTGTAAGGCGGCAAATTGGACGCTCCCCGGAACGCGTTTTCCCATTTCGACCAATGCAACGACGCAGTCGCCACCAAGGATCGGTGTGTACTTAGAAGGATTCGCGAGGAACATTTGCTTCTGTTCTTCACTTGGAAAAAGGTAAGTCTTACCATCGTGATTTGCCGAGATCTGCGCCGTGCCCTTCATCCACTGCTTCGCTTCGATGACGCAAACGGGGCAATAACCTTGCAGTCCCACAGCGTTAGCGGCCGTCCGGGTGCCACTTCCCGCCTGAGCTGCGGAAGGTCGAGCGGTCGGCCGTGTTCGAGTTCCGGATTGAGCGTCCGCGGTGCTGGTCGAAAGTGAACTGAGCACGAAAGCGGTCGCTGCGATTATCGATAGACTGGCAATGGATCGTTTCGATTGATTGAGGCGGCAATTCATCGTATCTCTTCTTTTTCGGTGGGTAAGTGAGGGGCGTTTTCCAGTGGAAGCGGACAGGCGAATAGGGGCGTCTACTTCACACCATTTAGTTTCGCTCGGAAAACCCTCCCCGTCTGTGAGCTCCCTCACAACCGACGTGATTGCTTTTGAAACCGGCAGCGGTCTACTTGGTCCGTTCCACAAAGTTGCAAGGCGATTTCGTTCGCATGCGGTGGGAATGCCTGAGCCTAGACCGGCTGGACATTTAAGATTCGTGCGATCGCACCAAAAGATAGAACCGACCGTTCAATCGTCAGTCAGGATGGACCGTCGCAAAAAGATACCAGCGAACAGCCAAAAGCTAACCCGCTTTACCGTTAACGTAGGCGGAAGTCAAAGGCTGCTGTGGCGTGTCGAAAATATGCGTGCCGCTGCCGTGTTCGATTAATGTGCCCGTGCCGTTGGTCGCCCAGAAGAAGGCAGCGTAGTCGGCGACTCTTCTCGCTTGTTGCAGATTGTGGGTCACGATGACAACGGTGTACCGCCCGCGGAAACGGAGCAGCAATTCTTCGACAACATTGCTTGCCAAAGGATCAAGGGCACTACACGGTTCATCCAACAACAGAATTTCTGGGCGGAGCGCGAGTGCTCGTGCAATACAAAGCCGTTGCTGCTGGCCTCCGGACAAAGCTAGCGCAGAGGAATCAAGTCGATCTTTTACCTCAGCCCACAGGCCGACATCTTCGAGAACCTCCTGGATGATTTTTGTGCGCTCGGTCCGATTCCGTATCCCGTGTTCTTTTAACGGCATTTCAATGTTCTTACGGATCGAAAACGGAAACGGATTGGGCTTTTGAAAAATCATTCCAACGCGACGCCTCAGACCTAACACGTCTTTGGTCTGGCGGACATCGACCGATCCAATCGAGATCTTTCCCTCCACGTGGCAACCGGGAACCATGTCTGTCATCCGATTCAGACTGGTTAGGAAACTGGTCTTTCCGCATCCCGACGGCCCGATCAATGCTGTAATGCACCCACGATGGATGGTCAACGAGACCTCGCTGAGGACGCGAGCGTTCCCGTAGTGAATCGCAAGGTCCTCGATTTCGATCAACGGCTGTGGGATACAACATGGCGGTCCTTGATCGAGCGGACCAACGGTGAATCCATCCTCTTTTTGAGGAATCGGGGTGTCGTTGTTGGACGGCGTCTTGGGGGCTTCTGAATTCATGTCACCAAGATCCTTTTCTTTAACCAGTGATGGGCCATCCAGCTTGCCGTTGCGTTAATGATTAACAGCATGGTGATAAGCACCACCGCCGATGCATAGGCGTTTTGATCGCCGCCCGCGACGTTCATGGACATGTCAAAAATGTGAACCGATAGGGCGCGGCCGGAATCGAGCAACGAACTGGGGGTACGATCAACATAGCCGCTGGTAAATATCAACGCTGCCGTTTCGGCCAACGCACGCCCGATGCCCAGTACCAATCCGACGACGATTCCTGGGATCGCAGCAGGTAACAGCAGTTGAGTAAGCGTCGCGGTTCGGGACAACCCCAAAGCCGCCGCCCCCGTGCGGTATTCGTTTGGAACTGAGCGAAAGCCTTCCTCTGCCGATCGGATTAGGATTGGCAACACCATACAAGATAGCGTTAGACCGCCGGACAAGATGGAAAATCCCAATCCTAGATAGCTGCAGAAAAAGGCGTTGCCAAACAATCCGAAAACGATCGAGGGGACACCTGCCAGGACATCCAAGCTCCGTCGGACCAGCATTCCATAAACGCTTTCGGCCCGAGTCCATTCGCTAAGCAGGATCGCGGTTCCAACGCCTAGCGGGACGGAGACGGTCATCGTGACCGCCAAAATAGCCAGGGTTGAAAGGATGATCGGAAAGATCCCTCCGTCCCGTCCGGCATTCCGAGGGGCTTCGGTTAAAAAGTTTATAGAGATCGAGGGCAAACCTGCGATCGCAATGTCAGCCAAAATCCATACAAAGATGGCGGTGACGATCCCGGCAATCGACCACACGGCACCTGTGATCAGGAAATCAATCGAAAGACCGAAGCGAGAACGGTCATAAGTGGTGTGTGGGCTATCCATGGATACGTCCTTTGCTTACCCACTCGGCAGTGCCGACCAGCAGAACGATCATCGCCATCAATAGCAGCCCACAAACAAACAACGCCGAGCGGTGGCCATCCATCGCGTACGCCATTTCCAAAGCGATGTTCGCCGTGATCGTACGAACCGGCTGAAAGAGGCTGGTCGGCGTCTGGACGACATTTCCCGCAACCATTAATACTGCCATCGTTTCGCCGACGGCCCGCCCTGTTCCCAGCAGGACAGCCGTAAACAGTCCCGATCGGGACGCGGGCAATACAACACTGAATACGGTTCGTCCGCGCGACAACCCCAGCGCCGCGGAGGCTCGCAGGTGTTCACTTGATAGGTTGTCAAACGAAGCCCCGGCCAGCAACGCAATGGTCGGGAGGATCATGATCGTCAAAACGATGATCGCCGATAAGAGGCTGGTCCCCGGTGGATGCCAACGGGCGATGATGGGGACCAACACCACCAGTCCCCACAGCCCGTAGACGACCGAAGGAATGCCGGCCAGCAGTTCAATCATTTTGCCATAAATCTTTCTCAGACGATTGGGAGCATAGAAGTGTGCAAAGATCGCCGACCCGATGCCCAGCGGCGTTGCTAGAAGAACGGCTCCTGCGGTCGCCAACGAAGTCGCAACGATCATCGGAACGAGGTTGAATTCTCCCTCCGCAGATCCTGCGGAAGGATGCCAAGATGGGTCGGATACAAAGCGTTGAATCCCGACCTCTTGAAGCGCCGGAAGTGATTCGGTCAGCAAAAAGCCGACAATCACGACCGTGATCGTCCCTGTCAGTAATCCGCATCCGCGAACCAACCAAAGGAGTACCGTGTCACTGGGAAAGTGGGACAAAGTACTGCTCCAGAATAATCGGATGGACTTCACGTGAGCGAGCGAATTCGATGAACTCCGCGGCAAGGCCTGTTGGCTTGATTTTGACGACTAGGTTCAGTGGGCGTGAAAGCGGAAAAGTTCCCGAACGGACGTTTTCGATCGACGCTGCAACGCCTGACAGTGGTAACAGTTTGATCGGTATGTCGTGTGTGGCATCGTATTCGGCGGTTCCGATCGATACGTAACCAATCGCGTTAGGGTTGCCGGCGACCGTTTTAATTCCCTGCTCATTATCACCGATGACGGTGTCCGCTTGGATCTGCTTATTGTCCAACTGAAAATGTTCGACAAACAGCTCCAGCGTGGATCGGCCTTCCGCTTTGTTGACGACCGTGATCGGTGCGTCTGGTCCGCCAACCTCATTCCAGTTATTGATGCGGTTGGTGTAGATCGCCACAATTTGATCGTCCGAGAGTGAATCAACGGGATTGTCGCGGTGGACAATGACGCCGACTCCATCTCGAGCGATTGTGAACGCTGTTAGGTCGCCTTCTTCGATTTTAAGGTCTCGCGATACCATCCCAATGTCGGCAAGGCCTCGTCGGGCGTCGGCTACTCCGCGGGACGACCCGCCGCTTTGCACATCGATCCGCACGCCGGGATGCAATGCTTCAAAATCCTTCGCGATCTCTGCAACCAGCGGGGCAATGGTACTGGACCCTGTTACGACGATCTGGTTGTCGTTCTCTGGGCTGTCATCCGATGTGCAACCGGACAAAAACGATGGCAGCAGACCAAGTACGAACAGGGCGGGCAAGCAAACGAATCGGGGGCGAACAATCACGCTTGCTCCTTGGCGGAGACTTTCACAACCGCTCCCTGGCATCCCGAACCGCACCCGGCGGTGCAACCGAAGCAGTGTCGACCGGTCTGAATCATACGCCTGCTAAGTTTCACAGGATCGAAATCCGATATGTGCTGTGGTAGGTCGCCGGTAATGCCCATATTTAGCATCTGGTTGAAATCGCAATCAAACAGATTGCCCTGCCAATCGACGGAGACCATCGAGCGACACATGACCCCTTCGACGGTCAGTGGGTTAAAGCTGTCGATCAGTTTTTGCATGTACTGATCGAGTTGATCGTTGCGCCGTAGGTCGTCGAGAAATCGACTGATCGGCAGATTCGTGATCGTGTGCAATTCGGAAAAGAGAATGTCGTATCGAGCCTTTAACTCATCGCGATAAGTCGCTTCCAGTTTGTGTTGTGCTGGCGGCAGGGATATCCCTGTGGGATTGTAAACCAGCGTCAGCTTTCGATTGGAATCGGGTTGTCCGTACCCTAATTGATTCAATCTTTTGAGCGCGTCAATCGAACGTTTGAAGACGCCATCGCCGCGTTGGCTATCGCAGTTTTCTTCGAGGTAGCATGGTAATGAAGCGACCACTTCGACTTCGTGTTTGGCGAGGAATTCAGGTAGGTCCTTATATCCGTTTGCCATTAGAATCGTCAAATTGCAACGATCGATCACGCGTCGTCCAAGCGCGTGAGCCTTTTCGACCAGCCAGCGAAAATTGGGATTCATCTCCGGGGCACCACCGGTGATGTCCAGCGTCGGGATTGGATTGCTGGCGAGAACATCGATGATCTGTTGGGATGTTTCCCGTGACATGCTCTCGCGCCGGTCGGGCCCAGCATCGACGTGACAGTGCGTGCAAGTTTGGTTGCACAGCTTGCCGACATTGATTTGCAGAACTTCGATACTGGTGGCTTGGAGACCTGCCAGACCGCTTGATTCTAATTTTTGATCAAAGTGAGGAAGTCGTGCGTTCGTTTCTCCCTCCAGGATATCTCGCTGCATCGCAGCGTTTGCCAGTTCGCTTTTCTGTCGTAGGAGTGATAATTGCATGGTGTGGCTTGTGTCAAGGAATGTTGTTGGACGCGGAGCCTATCGAATCGCTTGTATGTCGATAAGTTCGAATGATGGTCGACGTTGGATGTTTCAATGTTTGGAAGTTGCCTAACAGCAGGGGCCGTCTTCACTACAGCTATTCGCCGCATCCGTGGTCGCGTCGTATTCAAGACCTTTGGTTTCACGGGGATGACGTCGTACGTTGCGTCGGCAATCAAACGCTTTGGCGTCGTCCAGGGGGACCGCTTCGCGAGGTTCAATCGTATCAAACATGTTGGTGTACGGTTCCTGTTGCAGCAGGTTAAATGTTTTATCGCAAACCGCCATCCGTTCACCGCGGAAATAGGTATGTCCGTCATCATCCTGGACTCGCTTGAATGGACCTCGATACGAAACCGCTTGGCCGCGTTCCAAGCAAGGGCCTGCCTTTCCTTTGTGGGCCACGACGGTCACCGAACGGAATTCGATGCCCTCGACCGTGCGCCATGGTTCGCTTTGCCGTTTAACGATCTCGATGCCGTGGAAGCCCGCTTCCTCGAACGCCTTTAGAAATTCGTCTTCGCGAAACGCGCCTGTGATACATCCAGACCAAAGCTCGGGGTCTTGCTGCAGGCGTTCTGGAACGCTTTCGTCGCTTACGATGTCGCTGATCGCTGCCCGACCACCACGCCGCAAGACACGGAATATTTCGGCGAATAACTGACGGCGATCTTGTTGCCTAACGAGATTCAGGACGCAATTGGACAACACGCAGTCGATTGAATCGTCGGCGACTAAAGGCTGTTCCCGACGGAGGCGGTCTTCGGCTTGCCGCAGCGCCAGATAGCCAGCGGGATCATTTACAGGACTTTTGGATAACTCTTCGCCCAATTGATCCAGGTCCAACGCCAAATCCTGAATCAGACCATATCGAAAGTCGACGTTCGCATACCCTAGCTGCTGCGCGACCGCCGGTGCGTGCTTTCTAGCCAGTCCCAGCATTTCACGGTTGCAATCGACTCCGATGATCCGACCCTCAGCGCCAACCACCTGAGCTGCGATGTAGCATAATTTGCCACCTCCGCTGCCCAAATCGAGCACGGTTTCGCCAGAGCGTACGTAAGGAGTTGGGTCACCGCATCCATAGTCCCGTTCGATGATCTCGTCAGGGATCACCTTCAGCAGGTCGGACGAGTATTCAACGGGGCAGCATAGAGCCGGTTCAACGGCTTGGGCGGCGGCTGCGTAACGCTGATAAACAGACGATTCGGCGACGTGTGTATCGTTTAACATGGCTGCTTTCATAGGACCGACTTCCTTTCGGACGGGGGGCATGGCTGATCGCCAAGTAGGACGCTGCGGTGGCGGCTTCCTTACAAGATTCTATAAAGTTTTCAATGGATCGCGGGAATCGGGAAATTCGCTGCAGGCTTTGTGCTCTCTCGATAATTGACCAAACGACCTCCGTTCCGCCGAGCGAGGCGGTCGACGTCTGATTCGGTAGGCTGCGAGCCATAGCTTCCAGCGAAAAGTCTTTTGTATCGTGCACCGAGCCGAACATCAGTGACATCGATCACCGTTGCTGATTTTTCGCCGACATTGCAGGAGTAGCGATGTGGGAGCGACTCGATACCGGCACGGAATGGTCGATATTTAGAAGTTGAAATCATTGCCGTGATTCTTGGGATTGGATCGTGATCATTCGGACTCTTGCCGGATCGCAGATGGAATTGGCCGCGATTCACTTATCAATTTTCCGGCAAATGTGTTTAGGCTCACAGACATTTCGCCCTCAAACTGCGACTCTTGGGTGAAATGCTCATCCCATTGGCCCGGCAATTCGCGAGTGACGAACCGTAGGGTGCGATGCGGAGCCGAGCGGTCAAATTCCTCTAAGTACGGACACTCATGATGAAAGATTCTCTTGCCTCCTCTTTTGCGATTGCGTTAACGGCCGCAACACTCTCGCTTTTTTCAAACGCGACGTGCTTTGCCGGAACGGATGTCGTCGTTGGGGTTAGCGTGCCTGTGAGCCAACAGGTTTCAATCGATCAGATTGACCCTGGCCAGTGGGATGTTTTGCTAAAACGGTACGTTGATCAAAACGGGAATGTCAACTACGCCAAATGGAAACAGACCCCCGCCGATGTGCGGGCGCTGGAGCAGTTCTTGTCTTACCTTTCGACGGCGAACCCGAAAGCGAGGGCAAGCCAGACCGAAAAGGTCGCCTTTTGGATTAATGCCTACAACGCGTTAACGGTTCATGGGATTCTGCGTGAGTATCCGACATCCAGCATCCGTAACCACACCGCAAAACTGTTTGGCTACAACATCTGGGATGATCTGTTGCTGACCGTTGGCGGAACGCCCTACTCGCTGAATCAGATGGAGCATGAGATTCTTCGGAAGATGGGAGAGCCGCGGATTCACTTTGCGATCGTATGTGCATCACGCAGTTGTCCACGCCTGTTGTCCGAAGCATATACGTCTGCGGAACTGGACGGTCAGTTGACCGCTAACGCAAAAGTCTTCTTTGCCAATTCAGGAAATTTTCAATACGACGTGAATGGACGCAAGTTTCGTCTCTCGGCGATTATGGATTGGTTTGGCGAAGACTTCGGTCGTGATCAGGCTGCCCAGCTTCGCACGATCGCTCCTTACTTGCCCTCGCGAGCAGCTTACGATGCTGCGATTGGGAATTCGGTTTCTGTCTCCTATCTCGATTACGACTGGGGTTTAAACGATCAGGCCACGGCACCTCCGGCCCGACGTTGATTCGCCGCGCTGCCAATGTCTCGCTGCGAAACGGCCGGTTGTATTTATTGACGACGGGGCGTTGACTGAATCAGGTCCCCGCTAAGTAGGCTTCACTACCGCGGAATCGAAACGACCTCTATCGTTAAACGCGGTTCCTAATGAATTGTCTTCGGTCGTAATAAGATAGCGCGTCCGAGCCCTTCGATCGCTGGCGTGTGATCCGCCGTTTCATCGGATTCGCCAGGTGTTTGGCAAATTCTGATATCAACCGTAATCCACCAATCCCGTTGATACAAAGGCGGTAAGTGACGCAAGGTAGAACGCCCGGTCCAAGGCCGGAAAACGATCCCGTTCCCGTAATTGCCATGCTGGCAGGGTTGTCAGTATGCGTGTACGGGATCATTGCGCTGATGAGTTGGTGGTTTGCTTACGGCAGCGAGCCAACCGACCGTCCGATCGTTGGCGTGTTGTGTCTGTTCGCGGTCCTGTTTGTTTTCTACGTGGTAGCGATTCGGGTCCTATGGCGGGCAAAGCCAAGCAGGCGAGCGTTGCATCTGGTCGTCGGCACCGCGATCGTGTTCCGCGTTGTGATGCTGTTTTCTGTGCCCATCCAGGAAGTCGACATTTATCGCTATCTTTGGGATGGAGCCGTCAGCACGTCTGGCGTTAGCCCGTTTCGATATAGCCCCCAGGACGTAATATCCGCAGGGGTGACGGATGACGAAGAACTGAATCGCTTGGCGGAACTGCGAGACCGTAAACCGGTTCTTGCTGAAATTTTGCATCGGGTGCACTTCCCGGAAATTCCGACGGTCTATCCGCCCACCAGTCAATTTGTTTTTGCGGTCGCAAATCTCTCCACACCCTCTTCGGCATCCGTGTCGACGCGCCTGCTTGTGATGAAGGCCTGGCTTATCGGCTTCGACGTGGCAACGCTGTTGGTCGTGGTTGCTCTGCTACGGCGATGTGGAATGGCTGCGGAGCTCTGTGTTATCTACGCATGGTGTCCACTGATCATGAAGGAGTTCGCTAACAGTGGGCATTTGGATGCCATCGCCGTCTTCTTAACGACTCTTGGCTTGTACGTAGTCGTCTGTTGCTTCGATCTCCAGTCAGCAGATCGGCAAAGACGGACTGGTTGGACGATGTATTCTCTCCTGTCGGCTATGGTGCTTGGGCTAGCTGTCGGGGCGAAGCTTTATCCGGTCATCCTCGCTCCGCTGGTTTTCTTTACGCTTTTGAGAAAATTCGGCTGGCGAGTGACCGTTGCACCCTCCGTCGTCTTCGTTGTCACAACCGTGATTGTGTTGTTTCCGATGTTCCCTGGTTCAGGCTCCGTTTCCGATCATGATCAGATCGATGACCCTAGTCTGGGAGTCGTCACCTTTCTTCGACAGTGGGAGATGAACGATTTCCTGTTCTTGATCGCTATCGAGAATTTGAAACCGACCGGGCACCTTGGTTCGCATGAAATCGCGTGGTTCTCGGTGGTGCCGGAATCGATCCGAGAATCGCTGACGGGATCGCTTTCGTCGACGCTGGGTATTGCGCCCGGAGAGGCTCCGTTTATGCTCGCTCGTGGAGGGACGGCAGCGATCTTCTTTGTCGTTGCGATGGCTCTTTCCTGGTGGGGATCGGCCACAACCAGCTTGCGGTTTTGCGAGGCTGCATTCTTGACGATTGCTTGGTTTTGGCTGCTTTGCCCCACTCTCAATCCGTGGTACTGGACCTGGGCGTTGCCACTGCTGCCTTTTGCTCGTGGACGTGCTTGGATAGCGGTCAGCGGTCTCGTGTTTATCTACTATTTTCGGTTTTGGCTGGTCTACCACTTTCCGTCGACCGCCGTTTTAGGAACGCCTTATACGGGAGCAGCGTTCTACGACTTTGTGGTGACTTGGCTTGAATTTGCCCCTTGGTTCGCCGTTCTGATCGGCATGTATGTTTGGCGAAGGAGCAAACGGAATTACGCGTTTTCAACGGACTGATTCAACGCAGCCACGCTTGAAAGAGTCGAAACGATATAGGGAACCGTGTACGTTAACGCGATTTTCAGGAAATGCCGCGTTTCAAGCTGGCCGTTAAGAAGGTTATCGCCGTGATTGATCGCTGTCAGGATCGTCCCGACGACAACGCTATAGGCAAGCCCACGCAGAACAATTGATCGGGAAAAAGCCAAACGAAACCACTCATGCATTTGATCGACCAACGGCCCCTGGATCGGGCTTCTATTCGACAGCCCATTATGAAAGGAAAAAGCAACGATGTTAGATTCTACACAGACGCTAGGCCGCTACGAGGCGACGATAGGTATCTACGAAGACGTGAAACAACCAACGGTTTCGTAGATTGCAGCCACTCACTTCGAAGCTAATACGGGAATGAGCTTATGGTCCGCCAAGATTTTGATGGAAATTCAGATTGGGAAGATTGTGCCCCAGGGACGATTACCGGCTTGATGAAACGGCTGAAAGCGGAACGACGCCGCAAATCGGTTGTGCGGTTCGGTCCTCCTGTCGTGTTAACGGTGATGCTGGTGTTGGTCGCCTGGAATTTTGGAGGTGTTGCCAGTTCGCCTAGTCTGCAAAACCCGGTTGGTGAGTTCGATTTTGGTGGCGTGACCTGTAGCGAAGTCCAAGATTCCATGCTGGAGTTCGCGTTAGGGGAATTGGAGCCGGTGAAACAGGATGCGTTTACGGTCCACTTCCAAAAATGTCCAGCCTGCCGAACGAAGCTGGAAGCAATGCAAGATTCTGGAACGCCCGTAGCCGCATCAAGCCGCGTTGAAAATCCTGCGGACGATGGTGAATCATTGGTTGTCTTGTTTGCGTTCGGCACCGATGGTTAAAGCATTTCTACCGCATCCACTCGGTCAATTCACTTTTGTTGGCAACGCCTGATTGTCGATTCGCAATTTGACCGTCCCTGATCATGATCAAGGTAGGGATCCCTTCGACTTGTAGGCTTCTGGCGATCTCCGGGTGGTCGTCAATGTTGACTTTGATGATTAATGTTCCACGATTTGCAGCTTCCTGCTCCAGGTCATGGAGGATTCTGCTCTGCACTTTGCAAGGGCCGCACCAATCGGCATAAAAATCAAGCAGAACCGGTCCAGTAGCTTCGTTGACCTTCGCCTGTAGGTCTTCTCCGCGTCCAAGCGTAACGAGAGCCGGTTGGTAGGATTCTCTTGCGGATGGCGTGCTAACAAAGGTTTCCGTATGCTCGGTTACCTGAATGTCTTTTGCCTGGGGTCGATGAGCAGCAACGGATTCAGTCAGTTGTTGCGGTGGTTCGGTCGAGGATGGTTTGCGGAACGCCAGGGCTCCTACGTTGGTGCATCCGGACAAAAGCAGAATGGCGATAGGCGAGGCGACCAGGGCGGCCAGGGAAATCGTTTTCATGGGATATCTTTTTGCTAGTTGAATTTCTAATGACAAGCGATTTGATCGGTATAGGAATCAATTGCGATTGGCAAAGGCTCTCCGCCTAAATCAGCAAGGACGGCTTAAAAAACAACACAGGTTTCTTGAGCCGTCGGCCGAGCGTCTGCAGCGCGTGTTCGATCCTGCTGACTCTATTCGGTCCGAATCGAGGTGGTGCTTCGTGAGCTCGCATACGCAATCGGGAAATCTGCCGTCGCCGCGAGTGTGATGGACCTCACAGAACCGAAGCCTCTAATGTGCGACAGTCAGGCCGGCTTCGCTAACACGACCCCACCTACGAAATAAATGACTCTGCCCGGGGCTGAGAAAATGCACGATATCGCCAGCTATCTCCGAGATTCGGTCTGGGTAGTTATCCCTGCGCTTAACGAAGAAAAATCGGTCGGTTTGGTTTTACGTGATTTGCCAGCTGTTGCCGGTGTGATCGTGGTCGATAATGGGTCGACGGATCGGACGGCTCAGGTTGCCCAGGATGCAGGTGCGATCGTGGTGAGCGAATCGAAACGCGGGTACGGTTCTGCATGTCTTAAAGGTTTGTCGAAACTTCGCGAGCTGATTAATGATGCCAAAGCGTCACCGAAAGTGATTGCCTTTGTTGATGCTGATTACAGCGACCACTCAGACCTTTTGCCTCAGTTGGTCGATCCGATCGCTGCCGGGAAAGCCGATTTTGTGCTTGGTTCGCGTCTGCTGGGCAAACGTGAGCCGGGGGCAATGCCTCCGCAGAGCGTTTTCGGAAACAAGTTCGCTTGCGCTCTGATGCGGCTGTTCTTTAGGGCTCGATACACGGATCTCGGGCCTTTTCGAGCAATCACCTATTATCGGCTTTGCGATCTGCATATGCAGGATGAGAACTTTGGGTGGACGATTGAAATGCAGATCAAAGCGGCAAGGCTGGGGGTGCGGTTTCTGGAAATTCCTGTTCCCTATCGGGCCAGAGTCGGCACAAGCAAGATCAGTGGGACGGTGAGCGGTTCGGTTAAGGCGGGTTACAAAATCCTCTTCACGATTGCCAAATATGGGCTTATGCCAGGTGCGTTAAGCCGACAGCTTCCGTTACAGAAGTCGGCGTTGTCGTGATCGGATGACAGTATTTTTGTAGGGGGATTTTGGCGATCAGGTCGGCCTAAGTGTTCAAGCTTGGGACCTTGCGTTGAACGGAGCTTGCCAGTTGGTCGGCGTGCACGAGAGTGATCCGTTGTCGGCCGACTTCGACCAGCCCTTCCGATTTCAGTTGCCCCAACAAGATCGTCACTGTCTCGCGGGTGCTGCCCATCAGATTCGCAATTTCTTGATGAGCCAGTTTGATTCTGAGGCGAATTCCCTCCGGTTCGCAGATGCCGAATTGTTCGGCTAGGTCCAACAGAAGATGGACTAAGCGATCACGGTTCGAGAGGAAGAGAAGGTTTTTCAGTCGTCGTTCGACGCGATGGCGTCTTATCCCAATCATTTTCGTTAGGGCAATGGAGACGTCATGGTTGGTAGCGGTCAGTTCTTGGATCTCGCTGGCAGGAATCATCACGACGGTCGATTTTTCGATCGCTTCGACGTATTCGTCCCTTTGTTCCGATTCAAAGATCGCCAGCTCACCGAACAGTTCTCCCGGTTCAACAAACGCCAGGATCGATTGTTTGCCATCGCTAGTGAGGTTGCAGACCTTGACCATCCCACTGGCAAGCAGGAACACGCTGTCAGCGGTTTGGCTGGGCAAATAGACCGGGCTGCGGGCCGCAAAGACTCGAGCTCGGCAGCGAGATTCAAGTTTGCTCAATTGGTCTGGATGCAGCTTCCTAAAGAGCTCATTGTTCTTTAGATGCCAAATTTTTTGAGGCACACTGGTTTCCTCTCCGCCGAGTTGATTCTGCGTTTCCAGGCACACGCATGCCCAAATAATCGCAATGTTCTCTCGTAAGACGCAGCAACCACTCTTTTCTTACAGTCCTGACACAAAAAAGATAATCAGAAAGAAAAACAAGCAGTTCGTCTGATCCGGAAGGATTCCATTGACAAGAAAGGAGCCCCGTAAAAACAAGTTTTCAGCGAGCCCGCCATCAGCACTCGCACAATGGACCAACCGCGAAATACACGAAACACGCGAAAACGGAATCATGAAAACCCGTTTCGGGATTCCATCGGAGTTCTTATCTTTCGCGTATTTCGCGTATTTCGCGTATTTCGCGTATTTCGCGTATTTAGCGTATTTAGCGTTTTTCGCGGTCGAGACTCTTCACTGCTCTGGTTGCAGTCGGGGATCGCCGACTGATTGTTTACAACCGCGAAACACACGAAAGACGCGAAAAAGTGTTTCCTGATAAACGGAGCAAGTACTTGTTCGTGCTCCTTTTTCGCGTATTTAGCGTTTTTCGCGGTTGAAACTCTTCACTGCTTTGGTTGCAGTAGGGGGTATCGCCGACTGATTTTTACAACCGCGAAATACACGAAAGACGCGAAAGAGTGTTTCCTGAAAAACGGAGCAAGTACTTGTTCGTGCCCTTTTTCGCGTTTTTAGCGTTTTTCGCGGTCGAAACTCTTCACTGCTTTGGTTGCAGTAGGGGGTATCGCCGACTGATTTTTACAACCGCGAAATACACGAAAGACGCGAAAGAGTGTTTTCTGAAAAACGGAGCAAGTATTTGTTCGTGCCCTTTTTTCGCGTATTTAGCGTTTTTCGCGGTTGAAACTCTTCACTGCTCTGGTTGCAGTTGGGGGTATCGCCGACTGATTTTTACAACCGCGAAATACGCGAAAGAGTGTTTCCTGATAAACGGAGCAAGTACTTGTTCGTGCTCCTTTTTCGCGTATTTAGCGTTTTTCGCGGTTGAAACCCTTCACTGCTTTGGCTGCAGTTGGGGGTATCGCCGACTGATTTCTACAACCGCGAAATACACGAAAGACGCGAAAGAGTGTTTCCTGAAAAACGGAGCAAGTATTTGTTCGTGCCCTTTTTCGCGTATTTAGCGTTTTTCGCGGTCGAAACTCTTCACTGCTTTGGTTGCAGTTGGGGGTATCGCCGACTGATTTTTTACGACCGCGAAATACTCGAAAGACGCGAAAACGGAATCCCGAATACTAGTTCAGGGATTCCGTTGGAGTCCTTGTCTTTCGCGGTTAAAACCCTGTCAGCTAGTTTTTCTGCTGACGCACGATTCGTTCGTATTCGACTTTGGGGTAATGACCGAAATTTACGAGTAAACCAAGTTCGAGGTTGGTGGCTTTGAGGTAGTTGTGTACTTGGGCGCGGTGGTCGTCATTTAGTGAGGAAACCGCCTTGATTTCTAAGATGATCTTTCCAAAGCAAAGGAAGTCAGGTTTAAAGACTTGCCGAAGCGGTTTGCCCTTGTAGCTCAGTTTCAATTCGGGGTGTTCGAGAAATGCGATTTCTGAGAAACCAAACTCAAGTGACAAACACTCTTGAAACACCGACTCAAGGAACCCGCAGCCTTTTTCTTTGTAGACTTCAAAGCATGCACCCATGATGCGATACGATTCGTCTTTGAACACGATACTCATTCTTCTATCTCCCCATTTGTTGAGTCATAGATCATCTGGGCGACGTACGGGTAAGGCACGTCGAGAGTGAAATCGCAGAAAAACGATTCTACAAAGAGGAAGAGTTCGCGGCACCGTTTAGACGTAGGATGGGGAGCCGCGCCTGCAGATTTTTACAACCGCGAAATACACGAAATACGCGAAAACGGATTCTCGAAAGTCAGCTCAGGTTTTTTAAGTTGGTGTTTCTTTCTTTCGCGTCTTTTGCGTTTTTCGCGGTTGAAACCTTTCCCGGTTTTGTTGCGGATGGGGAGCTGCGCCTGCTGATTTTTCAACCGCGAAATACACGAAATACGCGAAAACGGATTCTCGAAAGTCAGGCAGGTTTTTTAGTTGGTGTTTCTTTCTTTCGCGTCTTTTGCGTTTTTCGCGGTTGAAACCTTTCCCTGTTTTGGTTGCGGATGGGCGCTGCGCCTGCTGTTTTTTTCAACCGCGGAATACTCGAAATACGCGAAAACGGATTCTCGAAAGCCAGTCAGGTTTTTTAAGTTGGTGTTTCTTTCTTTCGCGTCTTTTGCGTTTTTCGCGGTTGAAATCCTTTTCTTGTTTTGGTTGCGGCTGGGCGCTGCACCTGCTGATTTTTTTCAACCGCGAAATACACGAAATACGCGAAAACTGATTCTCGAAAGTCGGGCAGGTTTTTTAGTTGGTGTTTCTTTCTTTCGCGTCTTTTGCGTTTTTCGCGGTTGAAATCCTTTCCCTGTTTTGGTTGCCGATGAGAGCCGTGCCTGCTGATTTTTTCAACCGCGAAATACTCGAAATACGCGAAAACGGATTCTCGAAGGTCAGGCAGGTTTTTAAGTTGGTGTTTCTTTCTTTCGCGTCTTTTGCGTTTTTCGCGGTTGAAACTCTTTTCTTGTTTTACTTTTGCGTGGAGAGGACGACGTGGTTTTCTTGGTGGGTGGCGGTGCTTGACTGGGCTGTTCGGCTGGTTAGAATCACGCCCGTTCGTGGTGGCGAATCTTGTTTCTTTCAAGGTTCGCGAACAGGGAACTCCGGTGAGCCTTTTTGCGAAGGTGAGTCCGGGACGGTCCAGCCGCTGTGAACTGCCGTTAGGCGTTTTTTTCGACGCTTTAAAGTCAACTTTCCTTCTTGATTGAAGAGCTATTGCTTGGGGAACCGGGTGAGAAAGCTAGGGAAATTGATAGGCAGTGAGTCAGAAGACCTACCACGGAACAGACGGTTACGTGCCCTCTTGGATTGGGGCGATCGTTGCAATGAGCTTTGCGGGACCTTTGGGATGGAAACCTAGCGGTTACATCGGTAGTTCGCGGCTCGTTGGATTTGCTTGATACTCACGTTCCTGTGTTGTGATTCCTCGTCCGCGTGCACTTTTGATCCGTGCATTGACCTCTTGAAGTTTTGAGTCAATGTTCGGTTGAGATGAAGTTGCGCGCCTGTCGAAGGTATCGCTGACCTGGGTTCCGATGGCGAAGGAATGACTCCATGCTTTACTCGTTTCCGTTTCCTTTTCTGACAGCCTTGACGGCTGTCTGTTTGCTCTTTCCCTCCACAGCCCTGGCGGGAATCTACTCAGGACCTACCGACACCTTCAACTTGATCGATGGAGCGATAGCCTCGGGGGATGTTCGGTTTGTTGAATGGGCCGATGCAATCGATCCGGATCGAACCGCTTTTGCTCCGCGTGGTGCAACGGTGATCAATCAATCGGGTGGTTTTAACAGCTTGGGCGATCTTGATGCGACTCAGATCGCTGCGGGGGTCTCGCCTGGCTATTTGACCGTTAGTTTTCCAACTGGAATACGGAACGGTAGTGGCGCTGATTTTGCAGTTTTCGAAAATGGATTTCGGTTCGGCACCAATGGCGACGGCGTGTCTGGTCTGTTTGCGGAGTTCGCTTATGTCGATGTTTCTAGTAATGGGACAGACTTTGCCAGGTTTCCCAGCATCTATTTAAACGGCGGACCGTTGGCCGGCGGTTTTGGGACATCATTTGTCGGGTTCGATGTTACCAATGTGTATAACCTGGCTGGAAAACATGCTGCCGGTTACGGGACTCCGTTCGACTTGGATGACCTCAGCACTGACCCGTTGGTCGCCGCAGGTTTATTGGATCTAAACAACATTCAGTTTGTGCGGATGTTCGACATCCCTGGGAATGGTGCTTTTACGGACAGCCTAGGCAATCCAATTCGAGACAACTGGGTGACAAGTGGTTCCGGAGGCTTCGATTTTCGACTCGGACCTGGTTTGGGGGTTGGCGTGCTGAATGTGGCGTCCGTCCCTGAACCGGGCAGCTTCGCCATACTCGCTTTGTCGATAGGTTTGATCGCGTTTAAGAGAAACCGAAAACGCCTGTCTGTTGGGCGGGCAGGATAAGATATTTGACAGCAGGTTCAGCGTTTCCAGTTGTCGGGCGTTCGTCGCTCGATAACTGGACGCGGAATCCGCAAGACTCTTTGGGGACGAATCTAGTTGGTCATGCGCCCCAAGGCGGGGAGTAGATCGCGGTAGAGATCATCTTCGGGATGATGGCCGCTGGAGTCGAATTTGAGTACGAAGTCCTCATCGATCAAGTGGAAGCCTGGGATCTTTTCGTAGGTTTCGACGCCTAGCATCGATGGGTCGCCACGAAGAACGATTCTGTTGTCGGTTCGTTCCATTTGAAAATGATCTGCCCAGCCTGCGACCTCTTCAGGCGTTGGGCTGCTCATCGAACTTCCATACAACAGCAACTGCACGAACACGACGTCGTCCGCATCTAGGTCGACTCCGGCATAACGCTTGGCGTAGTGATGGATCGATTGCAGGTCGGGTTGCACTGGGACCCCGCCAAAGCCGCCGAATTGCTGACCACCTGCGAACGCTTGGCAGCCTTTGCACGGTATCGCGGCAAGCTCTAGAAAGATCACCTTGCCCGCAAAATCGCTCAATCGGACGGCGTCTCCGTTTTGATCGTTGAGGAGCAATTCGGGATAACGTTCGCCTTTCAAGGGCGGCCAAGTCCCGACCACCGCAGGCTCTGCTGGCTGGCGTCCAGTCCATGAGACGGTTTCGACAGGCAGTTTGCTGACGACGTTGTCGACAATGGCCATCGGCGACTCCACAAGCATCAGAAGAGCAGCGATCGTGATGGGGATTGCAATCGAAACGGCAATCACTAATCGAAGGATGGGGTTCATCGGGCGCGCCATGGGAAAGTCTTTGCTCGCAAGAGGAGTGGTCGGGCGCTGAAACCTACTCCCCAAATTTGGGGTGCCACGAAGCAACCGGCAACACCGATTGAATCTTCGAAAGCTGTACTTGCGATTTTGTGGTTTGTCCGGATATCGCAGGCAAACGACCTCGTCGTGGGCCCTTTTGCTTTTTTCTTTTTCTACCGGCGGTTCGAACCCAATGTTTCCAACTTTTTTGGCGGAACGGTGCGAGCCGCCCGGCAATCGTGTTGAAAGCATGATGCATTTGCCGGTCGCCTTATGCCGATCCGCTAGGGAGGGCGCCCGCAGATGCCAACGCAGATGGTACAGGGCACGCGTCGCTGAGAAGCATCTGCCGCCGCTAGGCTAAAGAAATTCCGACGGCAAGCACTGGAAACCAAACCATTTTTCCGCAAGCGTTCAGGGGCGACGAGAGGGGGGAGCTCTCAACCGTCGCCCAAACCTTTAACGTCTCCAGCGGCTCACTAAAAAGGCTGCCTATTTCTTGGCGAATGAATCTCGCAGATCTCGGACTTTATCGTGCCCCGCTTTGACGACCCGATATTGTCGTGTGAGGACGTCATTCATCGCGCTGCCGGCGGTCTCCTTCAATACATCTTCGTAGGCTGCTTTTGCGTGGTCTTCGCCTCGTTCGGCTTCGATCAAAATGACATAGGGATCTCCGCCATTCAATTTGGCTCGGATGTTGATCCAAATGCGATGGGTCTTCGCGGCAACACTGCCGTCGTCTTCGGGTACCTCTCCGTTGAAGACAACATACTCCTGTAATTCCGTAGCCAACTCCGAGCGTTGATCGCCCAGTTCACGAAAAAGAGCTGACAAAGCTGGATCGTCTAATTCTTCGGCTGATTCACGGAATCCGTTACAAGCGTCGATGTTTGCCTGAATCAATTTTTGCAGTTTTTCGATGGTCGTGTCGTTCAAATCGGTTTTCGTTTCGTAAGACATTTTCGTTATCCTGTTAGCTTTGGAATTAGTCATGAAAAATTATCGGCACCCGTGACATCTTCCGACGGCAGCGGGGAATGCTGAAATGGATAAGCAAAGTATGTGCCGATGGTCATTTAGCCCGGTTTGCGTAGCCCAACGGCCCTAAGTTGAGCGGGAATCGATCGGATTGGCAGTTGTGGACCCAGCGCTTAAAGCGACCGGTTCGGTTGGATCGGTACGGGATTCGCTACCCTCCCGCGAGATCCAACCTGATCGCTTTGATAGGTTTGTTGACAAACAGAAGTCTCACTTCCTTCATTTAGGAACCGTCTCGTGTCACTTTCACCCCATTGCATTTTTCAGCGCGGCACGGGGCCCGTCGTCGCGGCGGCGATCCACAACGGCCACGACACGCGTAAGAACATCGAGCGCCACTTGGCGATCGATGAGGAACAGCAGCTCCGGGAAGAAGATCCGGTCACTGGCGAATGGACTCAAATTGCGAAAACGCAAATCGTTGGTCTGCGGTCTCGATTTGAAGTCGATCTAAATCGTCCCCGAGATAAGGCGGTCTATGAAACGCCAGCCGATGCCTGGGGAATGAAGGTTTGGGATACCCCCCCTAAGCAGCAAATGATTGATGCATCGTTGGCCGAATACGACCAATTCTACGAAGATGTCGAAGAGCTTCTTCGCGAAATGGTTGAAGAATATGGCAAGGTGGTCGTCTATGATTTGCACACGTACAACCACCGCCGCGATGGGGCGGATGGGCCTCCTGCGGATGCTAGGAAAAACCCAGAGGTGAATATCGGGACTGGCACGATGGATCGCGAATACTGGGGGCCCGTCGTGGATCGGTTTATCTCGGACCTGCGGGCTTATGATTTCCGTGGACGCAATCTTGATGTTCGTGAGAACGTAAAATTTCTAGGAGGGCATTTCGCTGAATGGATTCACCAAACCTTTCCCAAGCAAGTTTGCGCGATCTCGATTGAATTCAAAAAATTCTTCATGGATGAATGGGAAGGAGAAGCCGACCCAAGCGAGGTCGAAGCTATTTACAATGCACTGAGATCGACTTTGCCAGGAGTGCGTGACGCGCTCACGGCAATGAAGGAGCAATAGTATTCAAGTGAAACGCGACAGCAATAACGATATGGTTGAAATCACATCGGCTTACAAATCGACTGCGGATGCATCCTGTGAACGTTTGGCTAAGAATCAGCGAGTCCGCAGGAATGTGCCCAATGGCGGGCGATTGCGTATGGATCGCCAATTGCCATTTCTTTGTGTTTTTCGGTCAGGGGCGGATTCGGCCGCAGCCGGCACCGACCTTAATCACCAGTTGGTTACAACCGAAGCTGCGTATCTGTTCGCGTCTGGGGAACCGTCGCATGACGAAGGTCTTACGTACCTTGTAGACCAGATTCGCGGTGCGATGCAGGAGCACTTCGGTCTCTTCTTGCTGATTGAAGTGACGGTTGACGATACGCTTGCGTTCGACTTTCAGATCTCTTCGGTGGATGAGTCCTTTTTGCCATCGACGCTAGATGTTATGGAGAAAGAACTGTCGGCGATTCAGGTCGGCGATCGACCGGCCCGCGTCGATCGGAGTACAAAATGCGAGACAATCCTCAGCCGTGGTCTATCGTCGGATTCCAGTGGAACGACCCATTGTTCCATCTGCTTGAGAGTTAGACCTTTCTATCTTGATGGAGATTCCGGCAAGGTCTTTCCTCTCGTCCTGCAGCGTCTGCGCCAACAACTCGCCCGGGCGTATCGCAGAGCCGTTGCCGAATTCACTAGCGGGGATGAAAAGCCCAGCGATACACACCATCAGACGTTTGGGCCTTCGGCATTGGTCAAGGCGGCGCGAGTGGTCGACAAACAGTTGTGTGATGTATCGGATTCTTTCGATTACCTGCTCCAGGTGACTCCCACCAATGCGGATAGGATTCGTGATCACTATTGCAAAGACGCAGATAACGAACTGCTACCCCTTCAATACCGCCACTTGCCTTATCATCCGAACCTATTGAAACGCAGGTTGTTTTCGATCGAAATCGAGCGAGTCGAAGACCCCACCCTTGCTTTTCTTTTCTGGGAGAAACAGGACGAGATTGATCGGCAATTAACGTCGCTCCGTGATTTACATCTGCCGGAAACGACGATCGGCGATCATCCACAGTATTCCAATTTTCTCTCTAGCAGTTTGCAGCTTTACGGGGGCCCCGAGGATCCGCTTGTGGAACTTGCTACGGCAATACTCGAACGGTCAAAGAAAGGCGCTAGAGCCTCTACTGGACTGTGCGGCAAAGAGGACGTGACAGCGACCGAGTGTGTCAATGCGACACAGCTTGCAGCCGCTGCTCGCGAGGAGATCCGCTATTACCAGAAACAGATGTGCGAATTCAGCCCAAGTGTTGAAATTTCCAAGACGATTGCGTCCGGGATTATGGTGTCGAAGGATCGACTGCTCATCTCGGATTCGATCAATATTTCTGCCGCTCGCGTTGGACCACTGCTGCATCACGAAATTGGAACGCATCTGCTGACCTATTTTAATGGTCGCTGCCAACCCTTTAGGCAATTAAGCGCAGGGCTGGCTGGCTACGACGAACTTCAAGAGGGGCTAGCGGTTCTTGCAGAGTATTTGGTTGGCGGGTTGACGGTCAGTCGCCTGCGTACTTTGGCGGCAAGAGTTATCGCGACCGACCTGTTGGTCTCCGGCACACCGTTTGCAAAAGTCGTTGATACACTGAACGAACGTTACGGTTTCAAGAACCGGTCGGCATTTAACACGACGCTGAGGGTCTTTCGTGGTGGTGGATTAACCAAAGATGTGATCTACCTTCGCGGCTTGCGAAATCTGTTGGAATACTTGGCAGCAGGGCACGACATTGAACCCTTGTACGTCGGAAAGATCGGCTTGCAACACATTCCCTACATTCAGGAACTGCGGCGCCGTGGCATTATCACGCCGCCAAAATTATTGCCTCGTTTCTGGGACGACCCTAAATGTCGCGAACGGCTTGAAGCTGTTCGTGGCAAGTCGGTCCTCAACCTTACGGATACCGATTGATGAAAATTGGATTTGTTGTCAATGACGTCATGACTGAACAATCGGGCTTCACCACTACGCGATTGGCGATGTCCGCCGTGAACATGGGGCACGAGAGCTTTTTGTTGGGGGTCGGCGACTTTATTTATGCACCTGATGGATCGATACAGGCACATGTTCGATCCGCTAACGGTGGCAAGTATGATTCGCTCAAAGAGTATCTTGGAAAGATTCAAGATCCGGACGAGCCGAGCCAACGGATCAGCCTAGATGATCTTGATGTATTGTTGCTTCGAAACGATCCCTCCGACGATGCGACCGATCGACCGTGGGCTCAAACCACAGGGATTCTTTTTGGGCAGCTTGCCGCGTCTCGTGGGGTGATCGTGCTGAATGATCCATTCAGCTTGGCAAACGCCCTAAACAAGACCTACTTTCAACATTTTCCAGAACAGGTGCGGCCTCGGACCTGCATTAGTCGCGATGCCAACGACATTAAGGCGTTCATCGCCGAGCAGCACGACAAGGTTGTCATTAAGCCGTTGCAGGGGTCGGGTGGGCAGAGCGTCTTCTTGATCGGCGAAGATGAGAAAGCTAATTTGAATCAGATGATCGAAGCGGTGATCCGTGATGGTTACTGCATTGCCCAGGAGTACCTGCCCGCTGCCATCAACGGAGATGTCAGGATGTTCGTGCTGAATGGTCGCCCGCTACAACAAGACGGGAAATACGCGGCTTTCCGCCGCCGAAACGACACGGGCGACGCTCGCAGCAACATGCACTCGGGCGGTAAAGGAGTCGAAGCAGAAGTCACGGACAAAATGTTGGAATTGGTTGAAATGGTTCGCCCGAAACTGGTGCAGGATGGAATGTTCCTGGTCGGTTTGGATATCGTGGAAGATAAGCTGATGGAGATCAACGTGTTCAGCCCTGGAGGCTTGGGAAGCTGCAAAGCGCTCACCGGCGTCGATTTTACAGAAACCGTCATTCACGACTTGGAACGCAAGGCAAAGTATCGACGGTATTACGGTGCCAATATGCTGAATCGAAATTTGGCGACTCTGTAGTCTCACTGGGCGACCGCGAATCCGTGTGGAACAGGAAGTTTATCGTTGCGATTTTGGTGATAGCGGAGAACAGCCTATTGAGCGCCCAATAAGGTAGCTGCCAATTGCGAGTCCGCCAGGGCGAGCCCGGAAACGGAACTCTCGATACTTGGAGCTAAAAAGGTGCTGGAATAGCCGAATGATTTGAGGCCTCCGCAAGAGTTCGGAAAGCAGGACGATTGACCACAGCAATCACCTCTAAAACGCAACTTCAAAATGCGTAAGCGAGGGATCGCTTTCCGTGATTGCTGTCTCTCGCTGACGCAGCGGGTTGGGATTTTGTGGTCCAATGCCTTGCATCACAGCATCCCAATTGAAATCCGCCAATGGCTGCAGTTGCGTTTTATCTTTCGGATGCAGCGTCCAGCAAACTGTCCATGCAGGCGGATCCGATACGCTTCGCCCAATCGGTCTGAGTCGCTTCGCTAAGACTTGCGATTCGGTTATTGATTTCGATTTCTATGCCGATGTACTGATCGGCGGCAAACGTTTGCCTAAGCGTGGTTGTCAGCCCATCATCGGTCCCAAGGTAGGGGCGGTTGGCAAACGCGGCGAACCTTCGGAGCCTTAACGATTCAAGCGTTCTCTCCGCGAACCTGCGTTCTGAACACCTTTTGGGATCGTATAAAACTCCGATGTCGAAGTCTCGTTCTTCTCCGCGAAACTGACCGGTGAAAGTGTGGATCGATAGGTGGACCACCCTGCCCTCTTCGCTAATCTTTGCGGCAACTTCATCGGTAACCTGTCGTCGATACGGAGTGTAGTGCTGGCGAAGGATTTCACTTCGTTGTTCGACACTCTCCGGAACGAATTCCGAGAACAACTGTGGGGAATCGAGGCATCGATTTAGGTCGACCAGCAACCTCGAAACCGTGCTGTGAAAAATGTTGGCAGCAAATGTTTTGGCAAGAATCTTCGCAATCGCGAGAGCTCCAGGGTCGTACCCGCGGTGGCTTTGCAATTCCTGTTGTGCGATGGCCGACCGAAAGAGCGTGCCGTACGGAGATGGGATTCGATTGCCTCCATGTTCACAGGTGACGATCACGGAGATCGACTGCGTCGTCATTGGTTTTGACTCGCTGGAGCAGGTGAATAGGGTCGCCCCTCGGTCAGGCAATTTGCAAGCTCCTGGTAGACCCTCCGTAGGTGAGGCTTGGTCAAGTTACCTCCAATCCCTGCCACGATGCGGCTTGCTAGGGGGCCTTTGGAAAGCAATGCGTCGATTTCCGGAAAGAGAGCCTTCAGCTGGGGATCGTCGGTGCGAAGCGAATTCATTACCTCTCGCCATAATTGGCCTGCCGTTACCGAATTGGACTGAATTCCGAAATGGCGGAGGAATAGGGCGTCATCAATCACAGTGTTTTCAGCCGTTTTACTCGTCTGGTCTAAGATTGTTTTTAGGAGTGTCGTGTTGACCAGCATTTGTTCAGCCGTAGGCAGCCAACGCTCTTTACATAATGCTCGAACGACGGCGACGACTGCTGCGCAGATCGCAATGTCGGCTTGCGGGAATTCCTGAACATCCATCAAACGAATTTCGATGGACCCGCGATCGAAACGAGCGATCGCACCACGGGCATTCAAAAAATCGACATGCAAATCGCCGTCAGGGTCGTGCGGGGCGATGTCCTCTTTAAGCCGATTCAAAATTTGGCTGCGGTAGGTCGCTTCGTCAAATATTGCCTCGGGAATGACCTGCCCCGTCAATGAAGGGACTTGCCGGCAGTGATTTTCGTACAACGAAATTCGAGTATCTAGTTGTCCGGTTAGTCTTCCCTCCAGGACGGGAGAACTGGCCGCCAGCGCGGGCAGCAACGGTAACACCAGGCGGATGGCGGCATGCAACTGAGCGAACTCTTCCGCTGTGTGAAAGGGCAGATTCAAATGCACGCTTTGGACGTTCGACCAACCATGGGCGTGGCAGTCAAAAATCCGGTGATAGGCTTGGTAGACCTGGTGGTAGTCATGAGGCCACAGACGAGTTTCCTGGCTTGCATTCATCCAGGGATGAACAGCCGAAGGCAGCAAGCGAGCGCCGAATCGGTCCAAGATCGGTCGAATGTCGTCGATTGCTTCTTGAAGGATGCCAGCCAAACTTGCCAGTGATTTGACCGGGTGCGTGGTTTTAAGTTCGATCACATGAAGCGCCAATTCGTTGGACCATGTGATCGCGCCCCGTTCGACGTCGCCTGACGAGAACCCTGCCATTGCAGCCAGGACCTGGTCGGCAATCGGTTTTACTGAAAGTGTCTGGTGGTCGACCAGCATGTATTCCAGTTCAATGCCAAAAACTTCAAACAATCCAAAAGAGCGGACCGACATCTATAAGCCTTAAGAAGCGAAATAAGGGCTGGGACAACTTGGACTGAAACGAAACGCGTTGTGGGCTGTTATGCGGAGGGGAGCCTCTGAAACATGTTTTAGGGGATTCGCTGGAGGCTGGGCTGTTTTCGTTGTTCGATCCGGCGAATAAACGATTCCATGATGCGGCGGTAAAGGTCGTCGCGCAGCACCGTATCTTCAACGCCGGCATCGAGGTTCGGATTGTCGTTTACCTCAATGACAAAAAACTTACCCTCGGCTTCTTTAACGTCGACTCCATAAAAACCGTCTCCAATCAAATTTGCGGCTTTAAGAGCCACTGCAACCGCTTTTCGTGGCGCCAATTCGACAGGCAATGTTTCGACCGAACCGAACTTGGTCTGTTCGTCTCCTGCATGTTTCGCGATTTGCCAGTGACCACGGGCCATGTGGTATTTGCACGCGAACAGAGGCCGTTGGTCTAGGATCCCGATTCGCCAGTCGAAATCGGTTCGCATGTATTCCTGCGCGATGACAAGTTCCGAATCGCAAAAGAATTCAGCTAGTCGAGCACTTAACTCGGCGGGATCGTTTGCTTTGACGACCCCTTTGCTGAATGCACTGTCGGGGCGTTTCAGTACACAGGGGAACTTCAGCTGTTCGGCGACTTGATCCATGTTGCGAGGATGCACGACCATCGTTTTCGGTGTTAGTATTTTTGCCCGGTTTAGCAGTTCGGCGAGGTAGACCTTATTCGTGCAACGCAGGATCGACAGCGGGTCGTCGATGACAACCAACCCCGCCGCTTCAGCTCGTCTGGCGAGTTGATACGTGTGGTGGCTGATCGCCGTGGTTTCGCGTATGAACAACGCGTCAAATTCAAGCAACCGTCCCGCGTCTTCTCGTGTGATCAACTCTGCAGCGATCCCCAGACGTGCAGCCGCCTTAAGCATCCGTTTGAGTGCAACGGGATCGGACGGAGCCAATTGGCCTTCGTCCGGATTATGAAGGATTGCCAAATCGTAACGTGAGGTGACTCGTTTGGCTCGGCGCGAATTGCCTCGGGCAAAGTGCCGTGTGGCGGCGGATGCAACAAAGTCACGATGGCTGACCGGGATGTCATTTAACGCGATCGCGGAGGCCCGGCGTAGTCTCCATTTGCTCCTTCGCGAAAATCGAAAGCGGAGTAGTGGTGCTTGAAATAGGCCGTACAACTCTCTCGCTAGGCGGTCGTACTTCTTGGCAAGGTTTTCACCGAAGTAGACGCTTAGCGTGAAGTCGTCAGCGGTCAGCGACTGTAATGATTTTTGGATCACATCCTCAAGGGACTGCGGGATCAGGCGCACCGCGGCGACTCCGCGTAGGTCCTGCATCGTCATCACGTCGGGGATCGGTCGTTGGCCGCGAGCCTCGGCAAGCAACGATACGTAATACCCCATGCTCTGATAGGAATAGGAGCGGCAGAGGTTGTAAATTTTTGTTCCACGGCGAAGATCCCCATCGGAGTGTGAAAGGTACTCACTTGGATCGATCGTCTGAACGCCCTCAAAACCGCCTAACCAGTCGTCTCTGGATTCGGCTACGAGAACGACACTCATTCAGGAACTCTCTTCGCGCTATCGCGCGGTGTGATGGTAAGGAGGTTAGCATCGTAAGTCAGGATTCCCAGCAAGATTGCCGCTGTCACCCGCGATCGAGCCGCCACGTAATGGTTGGTCGGTGCAATGGGATTGGGGTGCAGGGGATCGGCGATCTGTACGTTTTCGGTTTCGGGATCGTATCCGTACAGAACGACGAAGTGTCCGGTTGGATCACCACCGATATCATCGGGAACGGAGGTAACACCGAGTTCGTTCGACGCCTGGGATCGTTCCCGTCTTTCTTGATAGAGGTAAGTCGCGCTTAGGCCACAGAGGATCGGTGTCCCCTGCTTCAAGATGGCCATGATCAAGCTTTCGCTGACAGGCTGCATCGCGATCCGGCCTCCCAGTGAAAGGAATTTCAAGTAGGACGCGGTTGCGACCCGCAATCGGTCGCGATCGATGTCGGCTCGTTCTTTCTTTAGTTCGTACTGCTGTCGAAGTTTTTCCGACAACCATTCGGGACTAGGGCCCTGTGGGTCATAAAACCAACTTGGATCAAAGATTTGCAGGTTGTGCGTAATGATCTTCGCGTCATAGTTGCGATGCAAAGCGTGGCAGGCAAGCTGCACCGCCAAGGTCCCGCCGCCGCTCAATTCGCCAAAGTAGCCAATCAGCTGATCCAAATCGACTGGATCGTTCCAAAATTGATACACCGCCGCCAAGCAAGTTGGCCCGCAACTGCTATCGTTTGGCTGAGTCTGAATTTGGAGCTGAAGGGTTTGTTTCATTCACGTTCCGAAGTGAAAATGTACCCGTAAGAATTTAAGTGCGCAATATAGAACTGCTCAGGCCAATTTGGATATGGGAGAAAGTCACACCGAGTCTCATTTTTACCAAATGGACGCCCGCCGCAATGAATTCCGGTCGGACGGAGGGAGCTGAGTTATTGATTGCCGCCTTTCGCTAAGTGAAAGAACGTCCTTTGGGAGCTACTTTCGCGCGGGACGTGCGATAAATAAGTTGACGATTTCCGCTCAGGCTGCTCTCGTTTGTTTCCGCCGGGCGCGTCCCGGTCGGTACAACAACTGGCAGCTACCTGAATGCCTCCCCCCCCTCGCTCCTTCTCCGCCAGCCCCGAATCGCCTAGGCGATTCGGGGCTGGCGGAGAACCACATTTCGATCGTACAAGAGAGTAGCTGCCAGTTGTGAGCCCGCCGGGGCAAGCCCGGAAACGGAACTCTATTAAGCAAATTTCAAATCTTGGCTTCCTGCTAGGCAAGCTGGCATGGGGCTTTTTCTCCCTGCCACACTCGCAACTTATTTATCGCACGTCCCGAGCGAAAGACTACAACCAACAATCTCTCGTTGCTTTCGACGAAATCGACAGCCCCGTCAGCGAGGGATCGGAGACTTCCCGCCGCTGGCCGAACCGAAGTGTTGACTGATTGGTCAAGACTTGTATTATTCGAGCAGCTGTCAACCGCGTTCAATGGGAATGGATCGATGCCCTGGGAAAAATCGTTTGAAGAATCGGATGTGGTCGAACAGGCGATGCGGGTTTTCTGGCAGAAGGGATATAACGCGACGTCGATCTCCGATATCACGGCTGCGACCGGGATCAAACGGGGGAGTCTTTACAACGCGTTTAACGGAAAAGAGGACCTCTTCTTGCGGTCGCTGATGAAGTACGACCAAGAACACCGCAAGATTCTGCTTGACCAAGTGGACGCAATCGATGATCCCCGCGAGGCGATTGCTTCGCTTTTTGATGGGATTGTCGATGACAGCCTAAGCGATCTGGATAAGAAGGGATGCTTGTTGGTCAATACCTCCCTCGATTATTCGCTCGCCGATGAAGACGTGCAGAAAGTGGTTGCGGATGCGTTTCAGGAGCTAACAAGGTTCTTTGAAAAACAGATCAAACGTGGGCAGCAGCGTGGTGATATTCCCAGCACCCTCTCGGCCCGGTCGACGGCACGAACTTTGCTCTCGTTACTCATCGGTATTCGAGTCCTGGGCCGTGGGCTGTACGGTAAAACAGCATTGCGGCAGATTGCCGAACAAGCAAAACGGCTGATTTCCTAAACCGTGGCGGTTTGAATCGCTCGGCAGCCATCCATTGAACAGAGAGCTTGGAACAGAGAGCTTTCAACAAGCGGTACAGAACTTGCTTGTACTCTTGTTTGCTTTTGAAGGCGCTAAACTGGTCGCGGACCGATCAGGAAGCTAACGGGACAAGCTTCCGTGCTCTCGCCTTTTTTTAACGCTCAGTTTTGACCGATCGGTCAAAACAAGGAGAGTAAACCATGCCTGAATTCACCCTTCACACGATCGAGAACGGACCGGACGCTAGCAAGTCGGTGCTGGAAGCGAGCCAGAATGCGTACGGCTATGTTCCAAATTTGCTGGCGGTCATGGCGGAATCGCCAGCGCTTCTGGAGGCGTACGAGGCCGTTTCAGCGATCTTCGCTGAGAAGACAAACCTTAGCGCCACCGAGCAGCAAATCATTGCGATGACCAACAATCGGCTGAACGGGTGCGAGTACTGCATGGCCGCTCACACATCGATTATGCAGGCTGCGAAAGTCCCACAGGATGTCATTACCGCGTTACGTGATGGCACCGAGATCGCTGACCCGAAGCTGGAGGCGCTGCGTCTGTTTGCTGAAAAAGTAAATCAGAAGCGAGGATGGTTGGAGGATGCTGACATCGATGCACTGCTGGCCGCAGGCTACACCAAGCAAACGGTTTGCGATGTGATTCTAGGAACCGCCTACAAAGTCCTCTCGAACTTCACAAACCATATTGCTGAAACGCCACTCGATAAGGGGTTTGCGAAGAACGCCTGGAGTGCGGACACGCTTGTGGAGTCCTGAGGCACCCGGCTCAGATAGACGACGCTTTTCAAAAAACGCAGAAGCTTATCGGGATCGCTGGCCGTAAAATGAGGCGATCCAAATCGACGGTGGCATCCGCCCAAATTTCCAGTTTACAGATTCGATGTTTCCTATTCAGTGAGAGAGAAAATGGCATTTGACGTTAAAGACAAGGTCGTATTGGTGACCGGAGCAAATCGTGGGATCGGAAAAGTGACTCTTGAAGAAGCGCTGCAGCGTGGCGCGACCAAGGTCTACGCGGCTGTCCGAAAGCTTGATTCCGCCAACTCCCTCGTCGCCGAACATGGTGACCGAGTGGTGCCGGTCCGTGTTGATTTGGACGACCCTTCATCGATCGCCGCAGCGGCAACCACTGCAGCCGACGTGGATGTTGTTATCAATAACGCCGGGGTAATGAAAACGGCTTCGGCCATGAGCGATGACGCGATCGATGCTTTGCAGTTTGAAATGAACGCGAACGTTTATGGTCTGATGCGTGTCGCCCAAGCGTTCGGCCCCGTACTAAAAGCCAACGGTGGCGGTGCCTTTGCTCAGCTGAACAGTGTCGCGTCGGTTAAAACCTTCCCTGATTTCGCGACCTATTGCGCGTCCAAGGCTGCAAGCTATGCCATCACGCAGGGGCTGCGAAGTTCACTGGGCGACCAAGGGACCCTTGTCGTCAGCGTACACCCGGGGCCCATTCAGACCGACATGGGATCGGCCGCAGGATTCGGAGATATCGCAGCATCGCCTGAATTGGTTGCCACGGCAATTTTTGATGCCATCGCCAACGATCGATTTCATGTTTGGACCGATCCGATGGCTCAGCAGGTAGGGGCTGCTTACCAAAGTTTCGCAGAGAACGTGGTCGAAGCAGACATGCAGGAAAGTCTTGGGTAGTTTCGACGCATTTGGTCTGTTGTAAAAAAAATGTTACCGCTGTCATTCAAGAAAGAAGTCTTAGTATGTCAAAAAATATTGTCGCAATTGTGCTTGCTGGAATGGTACTGAGTGGGAGTGGATACAAGACGTTCGCCCAAGAGCCGTCAGGTCTGCATGAGGAGTCCGCTGTACATCATCCGGAGAAGGTTATGAGAAGACCAACCGTTATCATCTTTGATGTCAACGAAACGTTGCTTGACATGGCTCCGTTGAAGACATCGGTTGGGCAAGCGTTAGGCGGCCGCGAAGACCTTTTGCCACTCTGGTTTTCCACGATGTTGCATTATTCGTTGGTCGAAACGTTGAGCGATAACTACCACAGCTTTGGTGAAATTGGAACCGCCGCATTGATGATGGTTGCGGAAACACAAGGCGTGGAGCTTAGTTACGAAGAAGCTAAAAAGGCGATTGTGACGCCGCTTCGTTCGCTGCCGCCACACGCAGATGTGGTTGCGGGACTGAAGGCACTGGACAAGGCTGGGTTTAAAATCGTCAGTTTGACCAATTCGTCGGCGATTGGTGTGGAAACGCAGTTCAAGAATGCGGGGCTTACCGAATTTTTTGAAAAGCGATACAGCGTCGATGCCGTTCGCAAATTTAAACCTCACCCAGCCCCCTACCACAGTGTCTTGAAAGATCTGAATGTCGATCCGCAGGATGTCCTGATGGTTGCTGCTCATGCATGGGATTTGGCGGGAGCCAAAAGCGTCGGGCTGCAAACAGCCTTCGTCGCTCGACCAGGCAAAGCACTTTACCCGAACGTCGATCGGCCTGACTATGTCGTGAAAGACCTTGCAGAGTTAGTGGCGATTCTACAGGAAGTCAAATGATGCGGATGGGGGTTGCGTACCAATCCGCCTAAATCGTTGTCCCGCTCTTCGATTTCAGTGTCGATCTGTTAATACGGAACTAATCGGTTCGTTTTCCGTTCACTTCGCCTCTTCTCGATAGGAACGTCGTGTCGTCGAAGGTTCTGCGTCGGGCCGCAGGGGGATAATCGACCTAAAGCAAGGCAAATGGATATGGCCCTGCGCAGTTCAATTTGGAGTCTGGATTTGTGTCAAGCCAAGGAGGTCTGGTTTCGGATGCAAGTGTTTGTGTGTTTTCTTGAAATTTCTTCGTTTTGTTCGATCCTGAAAGTGGTGCCACGGGACCGTGCTCGCAATTTTTGGGAAAGATCTATGTGGCTGAAGACGCTTGCTATGAGGCGTCGTAGGCCTTAGAAACGTTTGCTGGCGAATTTTATCACCGCCGGGTAGCGTGAAAAAATTACCGAAAACCATTTGCTCTGCTCTGCTGTGTCTTGCTCCACAAACTTAGCGCGATTGCGAAGGATTGGGAACCGATTATGGCAAATTTTTTGAATCGAAAATACTCGCATTTTGTGTTTGCAATGGTCGTTGTGACAGCGATGTTAACCATTCATGCCAGCGTGGCGAAAAGTGATGATCTTGACATTGACGAGGTGATCGAGCGCGTTTTTCTTGAACGCAAAAAACTTTACGCGGGAGATGTCAGTGTGCGAGGACTGAAGCAGGTAGCTAATTTTGCAAACCAGGAAATGACGCGGAACACGAGAGACATCGTGGAGAGATTTCGTTTTGATTACTCTCAGAATCATCTGTTTCACGAGGAAGAATTGCATAACCTGTCTGATAAGCCTACCGTCAATCCGCTGCATAGGATCACCATTTTGGCTGCGTCAGAGGGCTACGTGAAGAGTGTTGAAGCTTCAACAATCAGTGTGTCAGACGTTAACACTCCCATGCGTGCATTGGATTTGCGAGCTGTTGGATTAAGCATTTATGTCGATCTTATGAACTCCATGAATCTCGCGGCCTACGAGAAGATGATTCGTCGCTCCCATAAAGAAGAGAAAATTGAGCTAGAACGACTTGACCAGGATGGCCTTGTCGTTCTGACAGTCATTCATGGGGACCCTCTTGACCAACTTAAGGCGTCCAACCGCCGAACTCGATGTTGGATCGACACAGGCAATGGCTACACGGTGGTAAGGTTGGAAACTCAATCGCTGCGAAAAGGTGATTCACCTGACAAGGAGGAAAGCTGGAGAGTTCCGACGATCACGGTATCAACGTCGTGGAAACCGTTGAACGGAACCTGGGTTCCGTTGTCTACCCACACGGATCTAACGGTAGGAATCCCCGATGTGAGTACTTCCACGTTCAGCTTCGATCTAGCATTTGAGTGGCACAGTGTGAACCAGGATTTCCGAGAGGCCGATTACTCGATTGAATTGCTTGACGTCCCCCGTGGGTCTCACTGCATCATTGATGGGCGGGGCATTCGACGGGAAAAACCGGTAATCGTTCAACATCCAAATGTTGATCCTCTTACGCTTAAGCGGATTAATACATTCAATCAATAACCAAATTGTCGGCTAGTGGGCTGAGAGAAGTATTCGAAAATTGGTGTTGGTTTGGCGACTGTTCTAGTCCGTGCACAGTGTAGCTAGTGATCGTCCCAAACAGTGGTTTCGGGTGTGGGGAGTCTCGGTGACCCCGCCTAACGCTTTGCCTGTATTTACCCGCAGTCGCTTTCGTTAATGCCTCGGCTAGGCTCGAACCGCGATATCTGGTTTGGAGGGGAGCCGTAATGGCAAGTTAGCCTGGAACCTCCCGATAGCTAGGCAATTCACCAAGATGGTGACGTCCGGCCACTTATAGGTACAGGTGCTGCTCTCTCTAGAGCAATTGCCGAGGTATTTCTTCGTGGTTTCGAATCAATGGCAGCTTGGTTCTTTCAGTGCGGAAAAATGTATCCTGCCTCTCTTGCCGGGTGCTAGCCGATTTGTTTTCGAGGTTTCGGCTCACACGATTTGGTAAAACCTGATCGTTGTCGCGCAAGTCGTCTTTGTGATTTGAAGGGAGTTGCACTTCGCTATTTCTGCGATATGAATAGTGCGCCAGATCAGGCACTTTATTTTGATACTTGAAAATTATTGTAGGAGCCGCTGTGTCTCGCGGGATCGAAACCAGTCGTCGAGCGAATTTGGTTGGTAGTTTTTGGATGGTTGCGGCAATGGCCGCGTTCGCGGTTGAAGACGTTTTTGTCAAAGCGGCTTCAAAGTCGCTTCCGATTGGGCAGGTTCTGATTTTGTTTGGACTAGGTGGGGCCAGTCTGTTTGCCTTTCTGGCGATCAGGAATCAACAACCGCTGTTCACCTCGGACGTTTTTTCTCCCACGATGCGGCTTCGCGCTGTCTTCGAGGTCTTCGCCCGCCTGTTTTATGTGCTCGCGATTGCACTGACGCCATTGTCCGCCGCGACGGTCATTCTGCAGGCAACGCCCATCGTCGTGATTGCCGGGGCGGCAATCGTTTTCGGTGAAAAAGTCGGCTGGCGAAGATGGGTGGCCGTGTTTGTTGGGCTGGCGGGGGTGTTGATTATTGTCCGTCCGGGGACGGATAGTTTTTCGATGCTGTCTGTGTTGGCCGTTTTGGGAATGCTGGGCTTTGCCGGTCGCGATCTTGCCAGCCGTGCCGCCCCATTAAGTCTGAGTACGTCGGTGCTAGGGTTTTATGGATTTGTTGCGATTGTTGTGGCGGGGGGGCTGTATTCGATCTGGGATGCGAAACCGTATGTTTGGCCGACCATGCAAGTCGCCCTTGGACTGTTGGGGGCGGTGACTTTCGGCGTTGTCGCGTACGCTGGGTTGATGAAAGCGATGCGGATCGGGCAGGTCTCTGCGGTCACTCCCTTCCGTTATTCGCGGTTGATCTTCGGAATTGGATTTGGGATGTTACTGTTTGACGAACCGCTCACCGCTCCCATGCTAATAGGATGTGGGCTGATCGCCGTTTCTGGCCTGTTCATTCTTTCGAAACGGCCTCGACCTGTATGACATAGGCTTTTTCGCCAGTACGCTAGCCTTGATAAGTCTGACGCTTCTTTTTCGATAATTGCCCCCGGTTTCGATGCACCATGAGTGACTACCCGTTTAACTTTGAAGTCGAGATCTCCGCGACGCTCGTGTACCTACCGGCGCACATTGTTTCGCAATTGGATTTTGGGACATCGAAGCGTTTGCGTATCGATGGTGAAATCAATGGCGTCCGGTTTGAATGCGGTTTGATGCCAGATAAGGGCAGGTGGTGCTTCATGGTGTCTAAGAAACTGCAAAAGTTGTGTGGCATTTCACCCGGCGACACTGCGAGCGTTTCTTTTGCAGTCACCGATTCCGAGACTGTCGTTGTGCCGCCTGAATTGCAGTTTGCCTTGGAGGCAAACGAAGCCGCGATGGAGGTATGGCAAACCTGGACCGCGGGAAAGCGTCGAGCTCAATCGCTTCCTGTGGCGTCAGCAAAATTGCCGGCGACGCGTGAACGACGTGTCGAGGAAGTGATCGCGTTGCTCCTTGCCGAATCGGGTTTGCAAAGCGGAATCACCACATGGCAGGCGTTTGAACGCGTTGACATGCGGGCGGGCACGATCATCGCGGTCGACGATTTTCCCGAAGCGCGTAAGCCAGCCTACAAGGTGACCGTCGATTTTGGGGAAGAGCTGGGGACTAAGCGAACGAGCGCTCAGATTACGCTGAACTACACCAAAGACGAACTGGTGGGACGCCAGATCATTGGCGTCATCAATTTTCCACCCAAGCAAATCGCAACCTTCATGTCGCAATTCCTTATCTTGGGTTTTTACCGCGAAGATGGTTCGGTCATTTTGGCGGGACCCGACGAACCGATTCCCAACGGAGCCAAATTGGTTTAGGCAGCGATTTAACTTGGACGTTATCTATTTGGTAGATCGCAGACTGAACTTTTTTGCCGGTCTGCATTCGGGAGCCGCGGCAACGCCGGTTTTTTATGAGAAACGCTTTCGACAAAAGCGACTTTTTGTCTCATCTGTTCATGTCGCCAACATCTGCAACAATTGTGAATTGTTAAAGAGCCCCACAATTCCTTAGCGACCAAACAATGAGCGAACTACCGAACTGCCCCCAGTGCGACGGCGAATTTACCTACGAAGACGGACCGTTGCTTGTCTGTCCAACCTGTGCCCATGAGTGGTCGCCTGCTGAATCAGCGGATAACGCCGACGACGATGCCACGCGAGACGCCAACGGCAACCTTCTAGAATCGGGCGACACGGTCGTCGTCATCAAAGACCTAAAGTTCCGAGGCGGCGTCGTCAAAGGGGGAACGAAGGTCAAGAACATCCGAATCGTGGACGGCGATCATGACATCGATTGCAAGATCGATGGTATCGGAGCCATGTCGCTAAAATCCGAGTTCGTCAAGAAAGCTTGACCTGGTTGAACTGTTCAGACGGTTGGCCTCGTAGCTCCGCCTCTCCGAGGCGGAGAGCTCAGTCAGCACGAGTCTCGGAGAGACTCTGCTACGTGCCAATGCACCTACTCGGATGGCGATGCATCGCCTCGTAGCTCCGCCTCTCCGAGGCGGAGAGCTCGGTCAGCACGAGTCTCGGAGAGACTCTGCTACGCGCTATTACCGACTCGGATGGTGATGCATCGCCTCGTAGCTCTGCCTCTCCGAGGCGGAGAACTTGTCCAGCACGAGTCTCGGAGAGACTCTGCTACGTGCTATTGCACCGACCCGGATGGTGATGCATCGCCTCGTAGCTCCGCCTCTCCGAGGCGGAGAACTTGTCCAGCACGAGTCTCGGAGAGACTCTGCTACGTGCCAATGCACCTACTCGGATGGCGATGCGTCGCCTCGTAGCTCCGCCTCTCCGAGGCGGAGAGCTCAGTCAGCACGAGTCTCGGAGAGACTCTGCTACGTGCCAATACCGACTCGGATGGCGATGCTTAGCCTCCTGCCTACGCCTCTCCAGAGCGTATACAGCCCGGCAATACGTCACCTATGAACTTTACGTTCCTCTCGAAAGACGACACACAGCAATCATTCTTCGCCTCCGGACTAAATCGACAGCTGGTTAAGTGGTGGCACCCAACACCGGTCTGCTTATTCCCAGCCCTTGAGCACGATCTTGCCGATGGCTCGGCCCTCTTCTAATGTCGCATGAGCGGCACGCAGGTTCTTTGCGTTGATCGGTGACATGACGTCCCCTGCGGTCCCCTGGATTCGACCATCATCGATCCAATGCGCAATCCGGTTCAGCAGATGATGCTGTTCGATCATGTCGGGGGTCTGAAACATGGAACGCGTGAACATGAATTCCCACGAGAAGGTCGCAGCCTTCATCTTCATTTCGTTTTGCTCGAGTGGCTTGCTGTTTTCCACGATGGTTACGATGTGACCTTGCGGCCGAATCAAATCGACTGCCGCATTCCAGTGCCCGTCGGTGTCGTTGAACAGTGCGATGTAGTCGACGTACTTCAATCCGATCGATTCAATTTGCGGCCGTAATGGTTCTCGGTGATTGATCACATGATCGGCGCCCAATTTCTTGACCCACGCGGAAGACTCTGGACGCGATGCAGTGGTGATCACGTTGAGGCCTGCGATCTTTGCAAGTTGAATCGCGATCGATCCCACCCCTCCTGCACCTCCGATGATCAATATCGATTCGCCTTTGTTCGCACCATCGACGTCGATGTTAAGACGCTCAAAAAACGCTTCGTAGGCCGTGATCGACGTCAACGGGAACGCAGCTGCGTGAGCGAAGTCCAGCGATTTCGGTTTGCTCCCGACGATACGTTCGTCGATCAAATGAAATTCTGAATTCGCACCTTGGCGGGTGATGTCTCCCGCGTAGTAGACCTCGTCGCCCGGCTGGAACAACGTTACGTCCGGGCCGACCGCTTCGACGATTCCTGCGGCATCCCAGCCGAGCACTTTGGGCGTCGGTTCGACGGTCTCTTTGGGGGCTCGAACTTTGTAGTCGACCGGATTGACGGCGATCGCTTTGGTGGCAATCAGTAAGTCACGTCCGGTAGGAACCGGTTTATCCAGTTCGACATCCATCAACGAGTTTGGATCGGTAATCGGCAAATAGTGGGTGAGTGCAACGGCTTTCATGACTCTGGCCTTATTCGAAGGGGACACCTGCGAGCGGGTGAAGAAGCGACCTTGAATTCGATCGCTCCAAAACATTCATTTGGGTTGCTGTTTGTTTGAGCTGAGTTGATAATAGGAGTAGTGGTTGTAAATGCAAGAACGCACATTTCGGGCATGTAGGTACAGAATGGATACTAATGGCAAATCGCGGCATCTTAGTTACGATCCTCCGGCTTGCCCGGTGGAGGCGACGCTGGAGTTGATTGGAGGGAAGTGGAAAGGGATTATTCTCTTTCATCTGCTTGACGGTCGACTTCGATTCAGCGAGTTAAAGCGATGCGTTGGCTGTGTGACTCAGCGAATGCTAACAAAACAACTTCGCGATCTTGAAGCAAGCGGTTTGGTAAACCGGATTGTTTATGCCGAAGTGCCACCGCGAGTCGAATACGAACTTAACGCCGAAGGGGAATCGCTTCGTGGCATTTTGAAAGAGTTAAAGAAGTGGGGGGAAGGCCACGCCGTTAAATTGCTGGAGGAACGTGCCCGCAACGAAACGGAAAACGTTTAAGGCCACGCGTTCGCTAATCGATTCGGTTCCCACTAGCCCGCGTCAGGAGGATCCGCGGCTCGGCCAGAATGGAGCGTGATGCTGAAAAGAAGTCCCAGCGTTCTAGGAACATCGCTTCTCTTTCTCGCTCGGGCAGTAATGCATTGGAGTTGCTTTGGCGGTCGGTTATCAGGGGAACCGACTTCAAATGGAATGAGAGCATTGTATCTGGTTTATTGACCCCCACGGTTCGTTTGGTCGTTCGACGAAGTGGGTTCAATCAGCGGTGCCTCGTCCCAGTAGCATCTTAAAATTTGTCAGTTCCACGCCTCGGCATAACACGGTCTGTTTCTTGACCACCGTGAAACCGATAGATTCGAAGAATGGCTTAGCGGTAATACTCGCTTCGGTGGTGATACCGGAATCAGAGGTGCGCCGGTCGTCGTTCAGCAGGTGCGTCAATAGGCGACCTGCAATACCTTGCCTTTGGTGGTCTGCCGATACGAAGAGTCGATCGAGGTGTCCTTCAACCGTCATGTCGGCGAAGCCTGCGAGGGAAGATCCTGCGACGGCAACGTAGGCAATCCGGTTCTCAAAACGTTCCATCCAGCCCGGAACCTTCACGTCCAGCGGGGCCCACGCGTGAATTTGAGCGGAGGAATAGTCTCGGGAATTGACTCGATGGACCGTGTCGCGAAACAGCTCTAAGCATGCGGTTGCATCGGACGGCAGGAACGGGCGGACAGCGGTCTGCGGAGTGGTCATGGCAAGAGTAAACATGGAAGCGGAGACAAATCGAAGCGACAGCCATCTTGGCTTGTCTAGCTCAGGCGGCGAAGCTTCAAGAGAGGGCCGTGATCGGACGTATGATACAAATAAGTTCGTCTGGATGGATGCAGGCCAATTTTTTCCGCTGCGCTGACCCGCAAAATGCCGCGATGTATCTGTTGTCTCTTTGCGGTACTTCCTGCTTAGAACGGGTTTATTTCCCGCAAAACAAGCGACTTTAGTACCGCTGGCACCTTAATCGATCGGCTGATTTAGGTGGCGATAAGAAAGACTGCGTTTGGTTTGGTCTCGAAGTTGCACTAGTCGGCTTTCTAAAGTCACAACGAATTCGTGGTTGAACATCCATACCTGAAATTTTGAGATCCGGAGTAACGGTCCAATGAGTATTCGAATCCCCTTCATGGTCAAATTGCTTGGTTTGGGCGTCCTGGTAGGTCTTGCCTCTTCTGGGATAGCGGAAGACGGCTACGAATCGGCCGAGTACAAGGTTGTGGAAAAGGATGGCAACATTGAGATTCGTGAATATCCCGATTTGATGCTGGCCTCAACAAATACCGATCCAGATGCTCGAGGTCGTGATGGCAGTTTTATGCGGCTGTTCGGTTACATCAGCGGAGCGAATGAGGGGGAGCAGAAAATCGCGATGACGACTCCGGTCTTTATGGAAGCGGGCCAAGCCGAATCGGAAGGGAAGATGGGGTTTGTTGTTCCAAAGAATGTTGTTGATTCAGGAACCCCGGAACCAAAATCTTCATCGGTCGCGATTCGGAAACGTGAGGGAGGCCGTTTCGCAGTGATCCGCTTCCCTGGACGAATGTCAAAAGAGTTGGCAAAGGAAAATGAAGCAAAGCTGCGAACGTGGATGGAGTCCAAGTCGCTCGCTGGTGAAGCGAAGGCCGAGACCGCAGGATACGACGCCCCATTCACTCCGGGGCCGCTGCGTCGGAACGAAGTGCTGATTCGTGTGCAGCAGCCTGAATCCGTCGAGGCGCCGGGACAATGAGCCAGGGTGACAACAACGAGTGGCATGTCGAAGTCTTTTATGACGGCGCTTGCCCGCTCTGTTTACGTGAAATCAAGTTATTGCGGTGGATGGACCGAAAGCATCGGATTCGGTTTACCGATATCGCAGCGCAGGATTTCAATCCGGATGATTTTAATAAGACGATGACGGAATTCATGGACGAGATCCAAGGCCGTCTGCCAAGTGGCGAGTGGATTGTTGGCGTCGAAGTTTTTCGGCGGCTATACGCCGCCGTTGGTTTGGGCCCGATCGCTTGGTTGACTCGGTTACCCGTAATCTCTCATGGTCTTGAATTCGGCTACCATCATTTTGCAAAGCACCGTCTAAAGTTGACTGGCCGCTGCGATTCCGATTCGTGCCAAACGCCCTCCGCTATCGCTGAATCAGTGTCGCCTTTGACTCCGCGAAAGTAACGTATGATGGAACGTTCTTTCGCGCAGCGAAAGGAGACATTGGCCAAGCCGGACGACTTCGAATCACAGGCTGTCCTTGAAAGTAACGCGACTATCCCCTCTTTTTCTCGGACGGTGTGAACCTGTTCCTGTTCGCGAATAACCTGGATTCTTCTTCAGACGGTTCCAGTCTGCACTTTCTGTCGTGGGAAAGACTCACGTCATAACCTACCCAGCGGAAGCGGATCGTTCTAAACTGCACGGCTCATTGAAAAAGCGAGTTTTGGGGATATTCCACTGATATGACCAGTGCTTCGACATCTGAGCCCGAGGATTGGGTTGAGGAATACGGCGATGCGCTTTATCGCTACGCCGTCTCTCGATTGCGTGATGCAACCGCTGCGGAAGAGGTCGTGCAGCAGACCTTTGTTGCCGGGCTTGAGCATCAAAGTCAGTTCGCAGGTAGGGGGACTCATCAAGGTTGGCTGATGGGGATCCTTAAACGGAAAATTATCGATTTCATTCGCGATCAGAGACGTATGACATCGTCTGAGTCGGTCGACCCCTCCGATTCGCTAAACCTGTACTTCGATGAGAGGGGGCGGTGGAAGAAGAGCATGCGTGAGACGCTTCTGCAGCCGCTTGATTCGATCGACCGAGCCGAATTTTGGCCGATTTTTCAAAAATGCTTGGCCGCCCTGCCAGAGAAGCAATCGGGCGTTTTTGCACTGCGGGAAATGGAAGAATTAAATTCCACAGAAATCTGTAAGGAGTTGAACATTACTCCGTCTAACCTGTGGGTCCTTCTGCACCGTGCCCGTATTCGGCTGGCTCGTTGCATCAAGTTGCGGTGGCTGCAGGAAAAAGAATAACGAGTGCTGATCTCCATGTTTTCATGCAAAGAAATTTCCAAGCTGGTATCTCAGTCGCTCGACGCGCCTCTGCCGCGTCGCAAGCGGATCGTCGTTTGGATGCATTTGCACATGTGCCGGTTGTGTGCCGCCTTTGCTCGTGATCAGCGTACCATGCGTGAATCGATTCATTCCGCAAGCGAAATCGTAGATGAACCGCGTAAGACGCATCCCGAATCGGGACTGACCGTCGAAGCCAAACAACGGATCAAAAAGTCGCTCGAATCTCGTGACCTCTAGGGGAACCGCAAACGCGTCCTCTTGTCGACGCTGCCAGCGTTTCGTTTGTTATTAGGCGACGGATGTGAAGGGGCGGATAACAAGGGTGCCTTCTCCGCTGCCGCCGGGCACAACATTCCATCGCTAGCTGTCGGTTTAATCGACTTCGCAGGTTCAGTGTCCCCTTTCGCTCTGCAAGCATAGCTCCAAAAGGACGTTTTTTCGCGGGGAACGTGCAATCTATAAATGAAGGGTTCGCAGCAGTTGAGGAGTCTACTTTGGGCCGAGTGAACACGTAGCCCGGAGGGCGGCAGATACTTGCCGGCGGCGTGAGCCGCCGGAGTGGGGACCGCGAAAAGAAAAGCCCAGCGGGCGACAGAACGAGAGAACGGCTCTTGTCTGTCGCCCGCTGGGCTTTATTGCGCACGCACACTAGGTTTCCGTTGGCTTACACCAACGGCAAGGATCTGCCGCCCTCCGGGCTGAAAGCACTGCACTAAGGACGTTTTTTCGCGGTGTAAACCTAAACGGCTCCTGACCCCTTTTCTTCGCCGGCGAAACTTGCCAAGGTTACGCCCCGACGGCTGAGCTTCAGCGGCGTATGGCTGAGCTTCCAAGATCACTTGCTGCGCAAGTCCTGCGATACATTTGAGGAGTGGCAACTAGCATTCACGAGCGCGTTAATCAGCGCCTCCAAACGCAAGCTTCCAGTTCGCAAGGAGCCACGCAACTACCCACGGATCGCCCACCCGCGCCGCCCCAAAACCACCAAGTTCCAAAAGTCATTGCGCAAGAAGAAAAAAACAAAAACCGAACAACCTCCACCCCCCGAATAGACTTAAAGTAAGTGGCATTGGGCGTGAGCCGCCGGAGTGGGGATCGCGAAAAGAAAAGCCCAGCGGGCGACAGAACGAGAGAACCACGTGTCTGTCGCCCGCTGGGCTTTATTGCGCACGCACACTAGGTTTCCGTTGGCTTACACCAACGGCAAGTATCTGCCGCCCTCCGGGCTGAAAGCACTGCACTAAGGACGTTTTTTTGCGGTGTGACCCTAAACGGCTCCTGACCCCTTTTCTTCAGGTTGAGATCGCTGCCGTTTGACCGTTTTTCGGCTAGTCACGGCGGAGGAACTTCTGGGCACGTTTGCCGATGATGTCTCCCACGTAAATATTGCCCTTGGAATCGAGGGCGAGGGCGTGCAGCCAGTTCACGTCCCCTGGCTGCTCCTTGTTGTCGGCTCCTTTGGGGATTGTCCACAGCTGGAGCAATTTTCCCTTCGTATTGAACTTCATTAGTACCTGGTCCTTGGGAGGACAACTGAGCGGCGCGTTGGGATAGTCGGGGTCTTGTAACCAGGGCATCGGTGATGCACCGCAAACCCAGATCTGATCTTCCGGCGTGACCCAAAAACCCCATGGAATGATGATGTTGTCCCAGCTGTCGACCAGTTTGCCGCCTTGGTTGTAAATCATGACTCGAGCGTTGTTGCGGTCGGCGATATAGAGCTGCCCGGCTGAATCGATGGCGATGGCGTGCGGAAGTGAGAACTGCAGCGGACCGGTCCCCAGACTGCCCCACGCCTTCACGAAGTTGCCGTCCTTGTCGCAATGGACGACGCGATTGTTGCCGTAGCCGTCGGTGATGAAAATGTCTCCATTGGCGGCGATCGCCATGTCGGTCGGTTTATCGAAGTGCGTTTCGTCATTGCCGGGGACGCCGGGAGTCCCGATGGTTTGCAGTACCTTGCCCTCGGGGCTGAACTTGCGAACCACGTGCAAACCGATATCAGCCACCCAAATATTTCCGTCATCATCGATTTTCAGATGATGCGCCGTTGCGATCGTGTCCTCACCCCATGAACGGACCACTTCGCCGCCGGGGGTGTAGACCTGGATCGGCGGCGTCGAACGCGTGAACACATAAACATTATCCTCTGCGTCGACCGCGACTCCGGGCACGGCTTCCCACTGGAACGTTTCCGGCTTGTTGGGCCAGTTCGGATCGACTTCATACCAGGGGGTCATGTTCACGCGCGGATAATCGGGACTTTTGCCCGGGTCGGGTTCGGCCGCGTTCTCGTTCGCTCGCGCCATGGGAGAAAGACTGCTTAGCAGGATGAACAAAAGGATGGCACGAAGACATTTCATGGTGTACGACTCGCTGTTAGAAAGGGGGCAAGATCGAAAGACGGCCGGTTAAAGGGGGGCCTTCGGCCGTACCGCTAGTCGCAATAGTCTAACGAATCCCGTTGTGGCAATGGGGGGAGGCAAGATATTCGGCTTGCGCCACAGAAAATAGGATGGTAGTGAACGTGTATCGTGGGGAATGACATGGTCCTCTAGATCCTTTGTAGGCATGTCTTGCCATTCTCGCTAAAAGTTCCGAGGATTGAGAAGCAGTCCGTGTCGTGTGAAGGTTGCGTACTATTTGATGGCGCCAAAAGCGGCGAAACAAGAGTTCTTGTGGAGCAGTTCCACATGGCGGAAGCCGACATTGCGTAGCAGATCTAGTTGGTACGTTACCGGACGAGGCGAATCTTCCTTGGCGATATATTGGAACACCGCGTCCCGGTAGTCCTCCCCGTTCAAGTCCCGCAGGTATTCTCCATATCGATGCCACATTAACTGTTGGACTCCGGCGGTCTCGTGGGAGATTAAGTCGGTCACCCAGAAACTTCCTCCCGGACGCAACAGACTGTGAATTTTCGCGAACGCCGTCTGCCAGTCGTCGTCATCGCGTAGATGATGCAACACGGCGGCGGCAAGAATCACGTCGTAGGACGCTTCCGGTAGCTCGCATTCACGAAAGTCACCGTGCCACGTAAGGATGTTGCCTGTGCAAATTTCTTGTAACCGCGACTTTGCTCGGTCGATCATCGGTTGGCTCAGATCGTTTAAGTCACAAGCAAAGTCTTGACCATATGCTTGCCTCAGTTTCAGCGTGTTATTTCCTGCTCCACAGCCGATGTCCAGGACTCGAGCGATCTTGGGCGTCGACGCAACGGCAGCATGGGTAATCAGCTCCATCGCCAAGGGAGCGTCAATCGTTGCCGATTGACCGGTTTCTAATTGCGAGAACCGTTCAACATCATTGTCGAAACGTTCGCGGATTTCTTTCGTTGTTGATTTGAGTGAAAGGTCATCCGTTTGAGGGTTGTCCATCCTGATTTCCTACGTGTAAGGGCGTTTGGCGATGTCCGCGACTAAGAGCGGGATTTTCTGCTGTCTTGGCCGAGAGGTCTTCGGTATTTGCAATCCGTTCTTTCGGGAAAGCCACCCTGAATATAGGCGATTGGTTTGTCTGTCTTGCAGCCTTCAGATCTGCAGCGTGTAAGAGTCGATTCGAGGAAATTTATGAAATCGATCGGCGGCGAAATTCACGGAAGCTGAACCGGCCGTTCATCAAATCTTCACATTTTGGGGCTGGGGGGCTGATACGACGCCCGTGAAATGTCGGACAGTTGAATTGGGGGCCGACCTTTTCTCTCTTTTCTCCCTTTGCTTCACCGAAATGGTCGCATGGCAACTTATATCGCACTGCTAGGCTTCTTGTTCGCCGCATATTCGATTGTCGCGAACGATGCGATTCAAACCCTGGGAACTTTTCTTAGTTCCAACGCAAAGCGTCCCTGGTGGGTGTTATGGGCTTTCGCTTCCACCGTCTTGATGATGGTGTTTATCTACGGCTGGTTGACGCACGATGGGGACGTCGCATTTGGACGGCTTTCAAAATTCCCTGTGCCGGTTGGTGGGATTACCTGGCTGCACCTGATTCCGCCTTTGGTCATTCTTTTCTTGACACGATTTGGTATTCCCGTCAGCACAACTTTTTTGGTGTTAGCGGTCTTTGCACCAGGAAATCTGGGATCGATGTTGACCAAGTCGATGATCGGTTATTTGGTTGCCTTTATCGTGGGGATCTTAGTCTATTTGGTGATCACGAAGACCTTTGAAAAGAGGATGATCGCCACCGCTTTATCCCCTCCTAAACCGTATTGGGTTGCTTTGCAGTGGATTTCAACCGGCTTTTTGTGGAGCCAGTGGCTTGTCCATGATCTGGCAAATATTTTTGTCTATCTGCCGCGTAAGCTAAGCGTGCTGTACTTCGTGTTTGCAGCGGTGGTGATGTTGGCCCTGCACGCGATCATCTTTGCTCGCCGCGGCGGGCCTATTCAAGCGATTGTCAACAGTAAAACAAACACCTCGGATATCCGATCAGCAACCGTGATCGATTTTATCTATGCGATCATTTTGATTGTGTTCAAGGAGCACAGCAACATGCCGATGAGCACAACATGGGTTTTCCTAGGTTTGCTGGCTGGTCGGGAAACGGCGATCGGAGTGTTACTAAAAGTGCGACCGATAAAACAGACGTCAGGGATTATTGCTCGGGACGCTGGGAAAGCGGTCGCGGGCTTGGTTGTCAGTGCTGGGCTGGCGTTTGCTTTGCCCGCACTGCACCGTGCTGTCAGTGGTGACAGCACTTCAACGGCTCTGCAGACCGAATCGAAATCAATCGCTCATCCGATTGCGACCGCTTCTCCGGAGGTCATGCCAACTCCAGAAGGAGGCGAACCCCGAGCCTTGGTGCCAGTGACGTTGAATCTTGGAACGAATGATTTGCGTTCAAGTTAACCGCGTCCTGTTGCGGGGTGTGAAAAGAGTTTGCCCTGTTTCCATGTCAAGAAATGTTCTCGTTTCTAATACTGCATAAGAAGCTTTGTGCGGCTGTCTAGTTCGTTACTGGATCGCTGCCTGAGCCAGTCGTTTTTGTTCTTCAAAACGCGGGTCGGATTCGGGGGGCTTTCCCGTGATCATTTCCGTTGCCCGTTGGTGGTTGATTAGAAATTCGATCCAGTCAAACCATGGCATTGGTGGGACACCTTGGCGTTTGCTGACCGACTGTTCCAGCCAACTGTCAAGGTTTGCCTTTGATTCGTCCAAAGCGATTTTCGATTTTTCGGTATCGCCCAGTTTGTGATACGCCATTGCCAGAACCGGTTTTTCAATTCCGTGGCCACCCCAGTTGGGTTCGTCGGCAAGTCCCTGTTCCAGGCGGGCAATGGCTGTTTGGAAATCGCCTGCTTCCAGATGTGCCCAGCCGGCCAAGTAGAGTTTGACCCCGAGTGGTATATGGGACCGTGGGCGTTTGGGGATGCCTGGTTCCTGAGGGCTATCGTCCAGTAAGCTTTCAGCTAATTCAGCCAAATCGCTCGCGTCTTGTTGTGAAAGTTCGCCAATCATGCGACCTCTCAAGATCGTTCCCCATGAACCGCCACCACCTGAATGTGCCAAAGCGTTGGATAGTTGGGCTTGCGCTGCTGGATTGTTAGCCATCAGGAACAGTTGGGGGACGCCCATGAATTCCGCTCCGTGAACGGGAGCTCCAAGTTCAAGAGCCTTGGCGTAATCGGCTGCGGCCGCTTCCCACAACCCTAGCTTGGCGTATAGCGAACCACGCTCCATCCAGACGTGGAAATAGCGAGGTTGCGTTTCGGTGGCAGTCATACACGCTTTGTGAGCATTCGCCCAATCCCCGCTTTCGGCGTAGGCACGGCCAGAGATCATCAGTTGATTTGCTCGTTTCAGTCGATCGGTAAACAATTCCAATTCGTCGTGTGACTGCGTCGCTTGGTTCTCGGCAATTTTGGCTTTTTGCAAAGCGGAAATCGCAACCTTGGCTTGCCAGATACTCACTCCGGTTCCGACTAGCAGGGCCGCGGCGATTGCGCCGATGGTAAATAGAATGGCCTTGTGTCGTTTTGCGAATTTCGAGAAACGATAGGCGGCCGAAGGAGGGCGTGCTTCGACGGGTTGCTCCATCAAAAATCGCTGGATGTCTTCAGCCATTGCGATCGCGCTTGGATAACGGCGAGCTCGGTCCTTATCAAGCGCCCGCATCACGATCCAATCCAGGTCCCCCTTCATCAGCGTCGACAGCTTACTCGGTTCCAGCTGTCGATTGGAAGAAATGGTGGTCGCCACCTTGCCAGCTAGAGTACTAAACCGAGCACTTGGACAGGGCGGTTCTTCTTCGCGAATAATACGCCGAAGTTCATCGAAACCAACACTGTTCAGTCGCTCGCGAGTGAATGGCGTCGACCCGGTTAACAGCTCATACAACATGACTCCAAGCGAATAGATGTCGCTGCGGGTATCGACATCGACGTTACTCATCTCCGCCTGTTCGGGGCTCATGTAAGCCGGGGTTCCGATCATCGACGCCAGTCGCGTGTAGAGCGTTTTATCGGTCAGGTTCTGGTCGCCGATCGCTTTGACGATTCCAAAATCGATGACTTTGGCGATCGGTTTACCGTCCTGCAAGGTAACCAAAACATTGGAAGGTTTCAGGTCACGATGGATGATGCCCTTTTGATGCGCATGCTGCACGGCCAAGCAGATTGACCGGAAGAGTTTCAGGCGATCCTGAGTCTCCAGGCGACGGTTGTCGCAGAATTCGATCAGGGGGACACCACGGACCAATTCCATTACGAAATAGGGTTGCCCATCGTTGGTGACTCCGGCATCAAAAATACGGGCGATGTTTTCGTGATCCATCATCGCGATCGCTTGTCGTTCCGCTTCGAAACGAGCGATGACTTCGTGGGTTTCCATGCCCGGTTTGATAATCTTCAATGCGACTCGGCGGCGAACCGGTTTCTGTTGCTCCGCTACGAAAACCAATCCAAACCCCCCTTCCCCGATTTGCTCCATCAGTTTGTAGGGACCAACCATCGCGCCAATCTTGTGACGCGACAGCGGCATGTTGGGCTGGAAACGGGTGATGGTTGGGGACAGGTCCGCGAGGATCGGTTTATCGACCGGACTGTCGCAGCGGTCGTGCTGTCGAAGAAGATCGCTCACGCTTGCCAGCAACGGTTCGTTGTCGCCGCATGCTTGTTTCACGAATTTAGCGCGTTCTTCTGGCGAGACGATTTCGATTGCGTCGGCAAAAATGTCTCGTTCGTGTCCGATCGACATAGTTTTGATTCCGGTCCTATGAATCCAATAGCATTTGACGTCCCAACCATGCTCGCGCGAACGCCCAATTGCGTTTGACGGTCCGTGGCGATACGCCGAGGGCTTCGGCGGTTTCACCAACGCTCAATCCGGTGAAATAACGCAGTTCAACCAGCTTTGCCAGTTCGGGTTCTTCGGCAGCTAGTTTCGTCAACGCGGCATCCAAATCTAGAAGCTCGTCGGGATCTCCCGCATGGATGATCGCGTCCTCTTCGCTGACTTGATATTTGGCAAATTCGCCTCCTCGTTTCAAGCTTTTCCGTCGCCGAGCGCTTTCGACAAGGATTCGCCGCATCGCTTCGGCTGCCGCGCCAAAAAAGTGTCCGCGGCTTTGCCATTCAATCGTATCGTTGTCTCCGTTACCGATCAGCCGCATGTAGGCTTCGTGCACCAGTGCGGTCGGCTGCAAAGTCTGCTCGGCCGATTCCCGTCGCATTCGGTGAGTCGCCAATCTGCGCAATTCCGCATAGACGAGAGGTAACAATTCGCTGGCTGCTGCGACGTCCCCCTGCTCAATCTGGTTGAGGATTTGCGTGACTTCGGTCAATTGGTCGCTCCAGGAATTGGGGGTGGCTTCGCCTGCTTGGATTTAATCAAGCATACCCGCTGTTCGCAATGGACGTAAATCATGACTCGGCGATGCTTGTCGACGGTGCGGGAGCGATTGGTGAACCAAGCTTAGGACGACTGAACCAGGCGACCGCGTCCAGGACCAGGCTGAACAGTAGGGGGATGACCAACAATGTGAAAACGGTGGAAAAGATCAGGCCGCCAACGACGATAGAACCTAGTCCACGATAGAGTTCACTTCCGCTACCGGGGGTCAGAACAAGTGGCAGCATCCCGAAGACGCTGGTACAGGTGGTCATGAAGATTGGCCGCATGCGGGTTCTTACCGATTCGCGGATGGCTTCACGGGGCGGCATGGGATCCGAATTGGCTTCTGCCGCACCATGTTCCCCACGCATATTGTTGAGTGCTTGGTGGACAATCAAAATCGCGTTGTTGACCACCACGCCAACCAGAATGACGAACCCTAACATTGTCAGAACGTCTAACTGTTGGCTCGGATCACTTTGACGTACAAACCACAATCCGATGAAACCTCCAACGGTTGCCAGCGGGACGGTGAACATGATGACCAGCGGGTAGAGAAAGTTCTCAAACAGAGCGGTCATCAAAAGGTAGGTGATGACAAGGGCCAGGAAAAAACGGCTGAGTGCGACGCTGCCGACGGACGCCCAGTTCCAGCCGTCCCAATTACCCATCAAAGACGATCGGACTTCTGACAAACGGTCAGCGTTGCCGGATAGGGAAACAAAAATGTCGCTTCCCAAATAGCCTTCGGTGCGAGCCTGTGCGACGACGTCCATGATCGTTTGTTGAGCCTGCTCCAGTGCGATGTCATTCGGTGGAGTGACAGTCAATGCGATCGCGCGTTGCTGTTCGACACGGCGGATTTCTTGCGAGGCTTCCGACGGGACAAAATCGGCGATCTGTCCAAGCGGAACCATAACGACTTTGCCGTTTGCTTCACGCACCGCGATCGGTAGTTCTTCGATTTCGTCAGGAGAGATTTCCGCTGCTGGATCCCGCAACAGGATCAGGTCAATGTTATCCCCTTCGAAATCGAAATCACCAACAAACGTCCCGTCGATCATGGCTCGAGCGGAGTTCGCCAATTCGCTAACGCTGATGTTCAGGCGTTTGGCGACTTCTTGTTTGATTTGCAACCGTCGTTCGGGCCCGGATTCATTGAAGTTGTCGGGCGACGATCGAACGGAGAATTTTGAAAACGCGTTTTGTAGTTCTTTTTCTAGATAGGTGCACGCGATTTTCAAACGTACTAGATCATTCCCGCTGATTTCGATATCGACCGCATTGGAACTGCCGGCACCGCGACCGAAAATCGAGGCTTGGGACGTTACGCCTTTACTGGCGGGGATGACCCCAAACGATTTGTTGAAAACCGCCGCCAAAGGTTTCACATTGTCGGGGTCCTGGCTGATCCCGACCATGAAAACGCTGCCACGGGCAACGACGAAGAAGTACTCCTTTAACGCAGGGATTTCTGTGTATTCTTCTCCGGTGCGTTGATCGACGACCGGACCATGCTGAGATGCTTCTGCTGAGTTTTTTGCGCTCCAGAATGGTTTTAGTTCTTGTTCGATGCGTTGTCCGACATAGTAGTTTTCCATCACCGAGTAGCCAGCGGGTGTCGACATCCGGCAGAACGTGAAGTTTTTGTTGCCGTTCGGTAAGTAGCTTGCCGGCGGCATCAGCAGCAAACTGAGCCCGATCGACACGAACATGGTGAGGCCGATCAGCATGATCCGCAGCCACGCGCTAGATACGCTGCGGAAGGTAAGCAAGTAAATCAGGTTGGCCCAGGCGTCGTTCAGCCAACCAAATATTCCCGATAACCCAAATAGGTTTGATAATCTGAAACGTGATTTCGGTTCTTCGGAAACCACGCCGCTGGGAGAGGGAATGTTCTCCGCCGAGGAACGCAGCAACAACGAAGCGGCGGTGGGGATCACGGTGATGGAGACCACAAACGACAATGCGACGGCAGCACAAACAGCCAGAATCAGGTCGTAGAATAATTGCCCTGCTTCGTCCTGGATCGTTAGTACCGGAGCAAAAACGGCAATGGTGGTTAACGTCGATGCAAGAATGGCACCCCAAACCTCGCGAGTTCCCTCGTAGGCGGCACGGGCTGGCGGGGACCCCATCTTTAGATGTCGGTCAATGTTTTCAAGGACGACGATCGCGTTGTCGACTACCATGCCAACGGCAAAACTTAACCCTGCCAGAGAGATCACGTTGAGGTTACGGTCCGCAAACCACATGACAACAAATGTGCCGACGACGGAGATCGGGATGGCCACTGCGATAATGAGTGTTGATCGTACGCTTCGTAGAAACAGCAACAGCACTAACACGGCTAGCCCGCCGCCCAGCCATAGGTTGTTACGCACCAGGCCCACGGCACTATAGATGTAGTAGGAGTCGTCAAACGCCATTCGCAAGCGAAGCCCATGGCGGTCATTCTTAAAACTCCGTAGGACGCCTCCTTCCGCGTTCATTTGGTCGACGACCACGTTGACTCGGTCGATGATGTCCAGGACGTTGCTACCGGTCTTTCTTTTGACAAAAATCGTCATCGATGTTTTGCCTTTGCATTGGTCGAAGTGGACCGTTTTTTCCAAAGCCAGTTCGACCTTTGCCACATCCGCGACTCGGATAGGGCTCCCTTCTTCGTCATATTTGATGATCGTGTCGCGAAGTGGCTCTAACGAATCGTATTGACCGACAACGCGAAAGCGTACGTCTTGGCGGTTGTTCGCCATGTCGCCTGCCGAAGCATTTACGTTGTCCAGGCGGAGTGCCGAATTCATTTCCGCGATCGTGATTCCCCGGCGGGCCAAAGCCTTCGGATCGAATCGGACTTGGATCTGATGCTGGCGGCCTCCTTTGATATCGATTTCGGCAACCCCTTCGATCCGTTCAAGGCTTGGCTTGAGGAAGCGGTCGGCGTAATCGTAGAACGTGGCTACTTCAAAATCGGGGTCATCGGCCTGGAGCAACAGATAGGCGATTGCGTTATCGCCGGCGGTGTCGGCCACGTCGATGATTGGGCGGTCGACGTCTTCGGGGTACTCGGGGACTTCATCGATTTTGTTGGAGACCTCTTGCAGAATGCGTTCCGGCGATGCACCAACATTGAATTCGAGCGTAATTCGTGCACTGCCCAAACTGGCCAGCGACGTCATCTTCCACAAACCTTGGACCGATTTAAGTTTTTGCTCCTGTTCGATGATGATCGATTTTTCGATCTCTTCTGGGCTACGGCCACTCCAGTTGGTTCGCACCGTAACGACCGGACGATCGACGTCGGGAACAAGTTGAACGGGGATTCTGGCAAGTGCAATCACGCCAAACAGCAATACCAGGATCACGCCGACCGACGTCTTGACGGGATTTTCAATCGAAAATTTGATAATGTCCATGATGTTTTTCTTAGGAGTCGATCGATTGAACTCAGCACAATTTGAGCGGATCTGCAGTGAACGGGAGTCCTGGTTTAGTCTGCGATTTGTTGTCCGGTACGGTAGGTTCCAGGCACCGGTTGCAGCAGCGATCGATCTGCGTCGATACGGACAAGGGTTCCTGGAGTTAGCCGTTCCAGTCCTTCGGTGACGACCTGGACGCCCGGTTGGACGTGTTCCTCATCGACGCTCCGCATGCAGGCGATCGCGTAAGCGTCTCGAGTATGAGACAGGACGCGGACCGGGATCGGTTGCGCGACCAACTGAGGAGCTCCGTTTGGTTTACCTGTTTCGCTTTTTGGTGTTTCCGCAGGTTTGGTTTCCGAAGCGGGCGAGTCGGCTTCGACCAGAACCCAGATGATCGATTCGTCGGGGGCCATTAAGACAGCGTCTCGCGGCACGAGTAGTTCAGTCGACTCTTGCGTGACCGGGACGAACGCGCTGACTCCCATTCCCGGACGCAGCTTTCCCTTTTGGTCTTCTAATTCGATTCGAACCGGAAAAGTCCGGCTGCCGACGGATCCTTGTGCATTGATGGAAAAGACGGTCCCTTGCAGTTCAAGACCAAGGCTATCGATCACCATGTCAAGGGTGTCGCCGACCGCGATGAGTGGCAAAGAGGCTTCGGGGACCATGATGCGTGCATCGATTCGTCCCGACGAAACGATTTCAACGACGGGACTTCCGACGGGCAGGTATTCACCAATTTCGGCATTCTTGGCAACAACGCTTCCATCAAACGGTGCGAAGATGTCTAGCCGCTCGTTGCGGGTAGTTGCCTCGTTCAACGCAACTTTCAGGTTCGCTAGAGAAGCTTCCAGTTCTGCGAAAAGTGAACGTTTCTGTTCGACTTCACTTGCCGACAATGCATTTCGCTTGAATAGATCCTCAAAGCGAACCAAGTCGGTTTTCTCGAAGGCGAGCGTCGCCTCTTTTTCGGTAATCAATGCGTTGATCTTGGCTTCCTCTAGCTTGAGCCAAGTATCATCCATCCGTGCGAGCAACGTCTCGCCAGCAACCACGTGGGACCCCTCATCGACAGGCAGTTCAATGACTTTTCCAGCGATTTCGGTCGCGACAGTCGCTCGACGAACCGCAATTAGGTCGCCAACAAGCGTTTTGACCGGGACGATCTTTTTCCGCTCAATGGTGCCAACACGGACCAGTTGAGCTTGGCGGCCGCCCGGCTTTTTCTTGGTTCCGTCGCCCGGACCCCCACCCGCAGCGCTGGCCGCCGCGGCCGGACGAAATTTGCTGATCGCCCAATACCCGAGGGCTCCACCAAGCAGGAACATGGTCATTGAAACCGATAGCATGGTCACAATGAATTTTTGTCGAGTTTGGTTTGGAGGGGGGACTTTATGCAGCATGGGATCTACAAAGGAGAGGGAGGATTTACAGGGCAATGCGAAATCGACACCAGGGCGGGGCCAAATTAGTTGATTGTAATTAAGGAAAACAGAGAAGGTGGACATCTTTTCACCTGCTGGCACGTAGCGACGCTCGCCAGAGCGTGGAAATTCCATCAATACGTTGCCAATAGATTTCACGTTTTCCGCGAAAGCAGCGTTAACGGAGCGTTCTTTCAACGGCGACGCGAATATTAAACCTGACGAATTCCAAGCAGGTTGCTGCTGTGCGGTAAGGCATGAGAAGATCCAAACCCGCTGCGTCAGCGAGGGAACGCGTCCAGGTGATTGCTGTCCCTCGCTGACGCGGCGGGTTGGGATTGTGAGCCCTGTAAGTTTCCGTCGGGCTTGTCCCAGTTGGTAATACAACTGGCAAGCCACCTAAAGCTTGCCCCTTCACTTCGTTCTTCTCCGCCCGTTTTCGATCGAGCAAGTTGGTAGCTGCCAGTTTTGAGCCCCCACGGCAAACCCGAAAACGGAACTCTTTGTGCAGCCGGCGGGCTTGGAGCGTCAACGCGATGACTCTCGTCGCTACGCTCGCCAGAGCGTGGACAGACCGGCAATAAGTCGCCTATCGATTTCGCGTCCCCCGCGAATGAACGCTCTCTTGAATCTGCTTTCGCGGGTTTGCAGGTCAGCGACGTGAGTGGTGCCGTCGTGGTAACAATGCATCAGCAACCACCGTCTGGCGACGTTAGCTATGGCAGTGACGTCGCCGGGACATTGTTAGCCCCCCGGTTTTTTGAGAGAGATAGTGGGGGCCAACACATCGTCTTTGTCGCCAACGGATGCGAGCAGACCGTCCGTAGACTGTCTAAGTGCCGCCGCGCTGGACAGCCAAGTATGAATGCGCCACGCACAATTCACACGGGCAAAATTGCCTATTGCCTATTGCCTATTGCCTATTGCCTATTGCCTATTCGGATGCGGGCTTGGGGCTGGTATCAACATCGACGTCGACCCGGCGGTCGACCTCTTCGGCCGCCCCTTTGGCTTTTTCCACTAGCGTTGATGTATCCTCTTTTACCTTTTCGGTGTCGATCTGGATCGTTGGATTGCCGTCTGGCGAGCTGAACTGAATCCAGCCAACTAGGGCCAACACTAAAACGACAATGGCTACAACGATGATGGCACGCATGTTCTTGAATCCAGGTTAGGTGGTCGAACGGTGAATACGCCGTTCGCTTGCTTCTTATTGCGAGGTGTTAGGCAAAAACAATCGACGAATTCGTCAAAGCATCAATGGGTTACTTTGACATCCACTTCGCCTGTATCGTTGGAGCGATCGATTTGCACGTTCGCCCCTGGGGTTTCGATGTCGACAATCTTCTCTTTTTGTTCGCAGCCGAAAGCCACAAAACCGATCGAAAGAGCGAATAGCAATGGGATTACGCGGAATTTTTTCTTGCTTTGAAACATGCTTGTTAAACCAATGTTTAATGGGGGGAGTTCATGGGACCCGATTTAATCGCCGAAGTACCCTCGTGCGATCAGCGGGCCATCTTGAGGCGGTAGCTGTCGATAGCACGTAATTGTAGTGCAGGACCTCAGTCTTAGGCAGTTGATGATAAAGCAATCGGTGTGCCGAAATCGAAATTGCCTGGCGAATCGTCAAGTATCTCGCCTAGCGGCCAGGCCGTGTGAGGATTGGTAGGCTGCGAAGGTTTTGGCGTCACGTGCAGGCGAAGCTCACTGAGCTTTTGTGAATCCTTGCTGTTCCTTTGTCCCCAGTCAGCGAGTGCCCGTGCGAATGGGGGCAATGGCCTGTGTCAAAATGAGAACGGGCGATGCCGTCGCGGGGACCGAAGCGAAATAAAGAACCTACGCGGATTCCAAGTAATTTTCGACATAGACACGACGGACCCATAGCAAGGCCAATGCAACCAGTGGGGTGGCGAACATGATTCCCCAGACTCCAAATAGCAAGCCGGCGACAACTTGAGCCAGAATCACCATCGCGGGTGGCAGTTCGACTTGCTTTTGCTGGACCAGTGGAGTGATCAGGTAACTTTCGCCGAACTGAATCACTAGGTAGAGGACCAGCACGCCAATTACCGAGGACGACCCTTCGCCCGAAGCGAGCAGCAGGGCTGGAAGGACCGCCGCGATGCCTCCTAAGTTTGGAACAAACGTCACCAGCCCGGCGAAGACCCCAAGTTCCAACGGCAACGGAACACCCAGTAGAGCCAAGCCGATTCCAAAACAAACTCCGACGATCGTCGTCGCTAATAGGCGACCAAGCATCCATCGCCAAAGTGTTGCGGCTGAATCGGAGAATAATGTTTTGGCTGGTTCACGCCATGCGACCGGCAGCACACGTAGCGCTCCGGTCTGGTAGGTCTTGGGAGAGACCGAAAAGTACGCCCCTAGGATCACAAGAATCAAGACATCGGTGAGCGCTCCGAAGGTGGAAGCAAAAAGCGTCTTCGCCAACCCGAGCGACTTGCCAGACGACGGCAACATCTTTCCTAAACTGACTTCTTCACGAAACCGTTTGACGATTGGTTGGTCCTCGGCGGCTTCGATGACTCGCGTTGCCGAAGTGTCGACCCTTTCAGAGAATTTGACAATTTGATCGCCGATGGAACTCGCGAACCCGAAACTTCCTCCGATAAAAAATAGGACCGCCGCCAGCAAGACAAATCCAACGCGATAGATTCGTTTCCAGTCCCATGGCAGCCACCGATTCACTATTCCAGCGACCCGATTGACAACAACGCCGATTAAGACCGCACCAAACACCAGCATCAAGAAGTGCCTGGCAACGAACAGAATGCCAATCGCTGCAAGGGTCACGACAATCAAAGCGATGATGGTCATCGTGTCGGAGATCAGACGCTCGCGACGATGGGACGGTTCAGGCATGGTTAATCTATGTGGCTTTAAGGTTGGCACCCCTTCGCCTGCAATCGCGCTATCATCGCAACAGGTTTTCTTGTGGGATATTTGGGGAGGATCCTCCAGCGATCGGAAATCGATAGTGGCGGCGGCCAGTCGTTTCAGCGGAGGCTGCAGCATTGCTGCAGCGACCGAAGACCGCAAGGGTTAGGGCTTCAGTTTCCAGCCGACGATGATACCCAGACCGAACGCCCACATTGCCGCGACATCGGGCTTCTCTTTTGCGTATTCCTTGGCAAGAGAGAAGAGGTCTTTTGCTGGTTCGGCAACATAATGTTCGGCATAGTCTTGCGAGGTTTCTACAGCGGACTGTGCGGCGCGGGTTGCGGTCCGGCGAGCGGCGTCTTTAACGGACGCCATGTGATCATTTTGATCTGGAGTAATTGGTTCAGACATGTTGCTGTTCCTTTGAGTCAGTCTAGGTAGGTGGTCGGTTAGGAAGATGGCTGGAAATCGTGGTGCACCAAGTAAGCTGGCCGTCGATCACTATCGCATTTTCTCAAATGATGGTGGTAGCCAGCGAACAGGCGTTTTTTGAACAGAAGGATTGAACATCTTGCGGACAAGTCGTCCCCGGACGGTTCACTGTAGTTCGCAATCGCCAGCGATTTATTTGGTTGGGGCCAATAGTACGCAAACCCTGTGCCGGTGACCGCAAACGGTTCAGAACCGTGACGTTTATAACGATTTTAGCTCATTCCTTAGCCAATGTGGTCATTTCGCGAGCAATGGCAATCAAACATCTGGCAGGAAACCGCATCGCCGGCGCGCGAGGCCTCCAAAAGAGCGTGACTGGATCGCCGTGAGCCGAATCGATCTGCTGTCAATGTGTAAACCATCCGCAAACCTGAATCCGGCCGTGGATCAATGGATTGGGTCCAGGCATGAACAGGCTTGGCATGAAAAGTGCCGCTGTGACGAGGTGATTGATGGACGTACCGACGTTCTTGTGCTGATCGACATGCAGGGACAAACCCTATTCTTACGAGCCGTTTTATGGACGTAGAAATCGATTCCAACGAAGATTCAAACGCCCAGATGTCGGTACGTTCCGTTGCTGTCAATGTCTGCGCCGTCATGTTGGTTTTGTACGCATTGTATTTTGCTCGGTCTTTGTTTATCCCGGTGATCACTGCGGTATTCGCCTACTTAACGCTTCGCCCAATCGTCCGGCAAGCGGGTAGGTGGGGGATTCCCGCCGGGTTTAGTGCCGCGGGGGTGATGGTACTGCTGGGTGGTGTATTGGCGTTGGGGACCTACCTTGTCATCGATCCGGCTCAGGAAATTGTCCAAAACGCGCCCGCCCATGTTGCGACCGCAAAGGACCGCCTTTCGTTTGTGCTGGAGAAGGTTGAGTACTTCAATCGAGCGACAGACGATATGACTACAGGGGATGCTGTGGAGGTGGCCGCGGAGGAAGAGCCGGTGCCGGTTGAGGTGAAGCCGGCTGCATGGAGCACTAATTTGACGATCCTGAACGGAACGGGAAATCTCGTTTCCTTCCTGGTCGTATCCGGCGTCTTGCTCTGTTTCCTCTTAGCGACAGGGGATGATTTACTTCGCAATATTATGCGTGCACTCCCAACGTTGACGGCGCGGAAACAGTTGATCGGAGTCGTTGAACACGTCCAAGAGGGGCTGGGCAGCTACCTTGCTCAGGTCAGCACGATCAATATTGGACTCGGGTTCGCGGTCGGCATATCGATGTGGGGACTGGGGATGCCGACTCCCGTGCTTTGGGGAGTGATGGCGACGACGCTCAATTTTATCCCCATCGTTGGTGCGCTTTTTGGCGCGTGCGTGATTTTCCTTGTTGCATTGGTCGATTTTGAAGCGGCGTATTACGCGTTCATTGTGGCAGGTACCTACATCACGCTAACGACGATCGAAGGACAGTTCATCACTCCCGCCATTTTGGGGCGGACATTAGAGATGAGTCCCGTGTTGGTTTTCTTGTCGGTCGTCGTATGGGGCTGGATGTGGGGAATGATGGGAGTCTTTCTCTCAGTCCCCATCCTTATCGCCGCGAGAATGGCCTGCGAACAATACGACGGACTTGCACCTCTTGCTGCCATTTTGGGAAGCCGTCCTAATCAAACCGAATCTTCACAGGAATCAACCAGTACCCGATCGGTTGGCGCGTCTGTCACTCAGTGACTTGCAACAAATAGGGTGCGAGTAAGATTGTAGGCAGCCGAGATCCTAGCCCTCAAATTCTCAGCGGAAGGGCGCGACCCCTCCGGCCCGAAAACCGGTAGCGAACGCAAGCGAGTAAATAACTATGATTCGCTGTCATCACGCTTGAGGACTAATGCACTGGAATAGGCCAAAACGTCCACGGCGATGTCGGCAAAAATAGTTCGTCCTTTTGCCAGCCATGCCGCAGCAAAGGACCAGATCGCAATCCATTCCATCCAGAATAGAAAATTGTAGTCGTTGAGTGATTGTTTCCATCCCGTGGGAAGCAAAAACAGATAGACGCCCATTGCCAGCATGGATGTTAGGATGACTAGGCCACTGGAGCGATAGATAAGCGAGCGTTCAAACAGATGGGTTTCCTGTTCCCGCTTTGAATCGCGAGGAAAATGGTGGAACGAGTAGAACGCCAGGGTAAGGAAAAAAATGCCGCCACTGACCGTGTGGAGGTAACCGGTCAACGACTTCTGCATCAATGGATCGCTATTAAAGTCCAGCGGAAAGAGTGCGACGCCTAAAGCGGACGCACATCCCAGGTTTGCAGTCCAGTTCTCTACCCAGTCGTAACCGCGGTAGCAGAACAAAAAGATGCCAATCGCACAAAGCGTCCCCACAAAGATATCCCGGAGAGGAGTGTGGTAGTAGCTGCTCATGTTGTCTTGAATGTCGATTCCAAACAACCATCCAGCCGGTCCAAGGAGGATCGGTAACAGCAGGCCACTAACACCGATTGCACGGCGAATGCCGACATAGGAGAGAACCAACGTGTTAGGCCGGTCCAACGTCTCGTGAAGTGGGGCGATTGGGACGCTCATTTTTTTACTTGAGTAAATCGGTTCAATGGATGCTGTCGTGGGAATTCACCCGGCGGTGTACGGAACCGATCGGAACCAGACGCAAAACTGGTGCCGCATCGAAAGAGAATTGACGCGGCTTCCACGGTACGATCCCAAACGATAAACACCGCTGCCGTCGCTGGAATTCAATGCGTGTGTCACCCGCATCTTAGTGAGACAGGAAGTGATACGCGAATTGCTTGATTGGTGATAGTTTCTATTGGTATTTAAAACGACTAAACTGGGGGCGTCACATTCTTCTTCCGACCTTCCACGGCTAATATCTGCGATGCCTTATCCTGTTTGCGTTACGGAACCCTATGCTTTTTCCAGGCTGGCGACTGCTCGGGTTGGTGCTCTGATCGGGACTCTGATCTTGATGATTGGTCCTGTGTCAGCGGATGAAGTCGAAACGGAACGATTAATCTTCTGCGGAGCCGAGAAGGTGGTCGTGATCGATCCTGACTCCCCCACGGAAACCTTATGGACGTGGGAAGCTAGTGATTCCCCCGAGATCCCTAAGGAATATCGATCGAGGTTCCAGACGACGGATGATTGTAAGCCGTATGAAGGTGGCTGGTTGTTGATAACGTCTTCGTCGCAAGGCGTGGCGTTGATTGAACGCGAGAGCAAACGCTGCCTCTTTTTCGCTCAGGTTCGTAATGCGCATAGTGCGTGTCTGCTGCCTGGTAAACAGATCGCCGTGGCATCAAGCACGTCGGGTGACGAAGTTCAGTTTTTCTCGCAAGAGGATTCAGAGAAACCCGCATCCGCGTTTCATCGAATTCCGCTAAAGGGAGCTCATGGCACGGTTTGGGATGGCGTTCGCGAGCGTTTATGGGCGATGGGAACCGATGAGATATTGGAAATCAAGTCAAACGCTTCGTCGGATGGATGGAGCGTCGTCGCTCGGCACCCGCTTCCAACAACAGGCGGCCATGACCTGTCGCCTGCCCACGATGGCAGACAGCTTTTTGTGACCACCAATACCCAGGTTTTACACTTTGATCAGAATGCTGGAACGTTTCGTGTCGCCGAAGGGTTCGGCGATCCGGTGAAAATCAAATCGGTTGACGTGCATTCGGGGTCGAAACGGATTGTGTTCCATCAAGCGTCACCGCAAGAGTGGTGGAGCCATACCATTCGATTCATCGAGGCACCGCCGGTGACCCTGCCCGAACAGCGAATCTACAAGGTTCGCTGGGACGAAGAAGCAGCCCGTCCGTGAGCTGGGTAGCAACAACATTGGGCGGCGATCACTCAATCATCGTATTCATTGCTTGGGAAAAACCTTGCCCAATCTGGCCGATGATTCCTGCGGATCCCAGATAGTGATAGTCTTGGTTTGAGACGCTCTCTTTTAGGATCCGCATTTGCCTCTGGTCAAAATTGGCATTGTAGATTTTGTCGATCGCGGCCATTCCTTGATCGCGACTTAGACTGCCTTCTTTCATCTCGGCCTTGATTTTATCGACCTGAGGCTTGAAGGATCGCTCTTGATTTCGCAGGGTAACAAATTCGGTATCCCAGTAGTTTTCGGTGAGCACAACGGCGACGTTCCCTTTGAATTCTGGCATGGAAGCGGGAGCCGCCATCGCGTCACGGAAACCCTGATGAACCGTCAGATAGCGTTGTTGATCCGGGCCGTACAGATTCGTCGGCCCGCCGACGCCCATAACACCGATCACAAATGGCAGATTGGGTGAGTCCAGATCTTTCCGTACATCGCGGATGAAGTGAGTCAGAAGTGTGCTGTATTGGTCGTATCCACCCGACTGATTCCGGTTGGGGTAACTGCCACCGTCGACCATGTCATTCCAGCCCTGGAACCAGACAATCCCTGCCAGCTCGTAACCTTGCGCTTTATCGTATTCTGGATAGACACGAGAGATATCTGCCAGTACGGATTTCACGTGATCGATCATCAGGTGGTAGTACCGACCTGTCGCGTCGGTTTTATCCGCCAGGATTTTGTCGATGTCCTTGTTTTGTTTCTTGAAATTTTCCAGTTGTTGGGCATTGAATTCGTATGGGCCGGCACTGGGAGGACGGAAATCTGTGTTTAGGCTCTTTCCGCCCCAGGCGGTTTTGATGATCAGGATGGGGTCTTCGTGCGTCGCTTCCATCTCGAGTCCAAACGTGAACTCGGGACCGATTTTGGGCCCGTTTGCGGCAGCACCGAAACCAGCGGTTAGGCGTCCGGTTTGTTCTTCTTGAGCGGAGCCAATCGACGAGATCCAGGTTCGCTCGCATGTCCGAAGCGTGCCGTCCTCATTTTTCATCAGCTTTAGCAGAGGAGCTGCTTGCGGGTTTAGCTGTATCGCATCGATGGTGCGAACCTGAGCATGCCCTTGCATGTTCGATTGCCCCGTTAGGATGAATACCTTTAGCGGCCTTTTTGCAGGGGTAAGCGGCTCATTCGCTTCGCAAACCGTCATAGGTAAAAGCAACGCAACGAGGGCGGTGAACCATTCAAGAGTCACAATATGTTTTTGAATTTGCATGTTCTTAGCCAATCGACCAATGGAGGAGACTTCACGTATTGGATGATCATAGGGGGGAGCGGGACAGGATATTTGATTTTAGAGGAAAGCAGGTCGGTTGGTTGGTGGGAAAATTCTGCTGCCTTTATTCTCCGCTCCCTCGAACTTGCTTGGAGACCCGTAAATAGGTCACCAATCTATTTCGCGTCCCTAGCGATTGGCGACAATCCCTTAACGGGGAGGTAAATTGCGATCATACTCTTCCTGAGGTTTTTGGTGTTTAATCGTTTGGACTCTGGCAAGTCGAGCAATCCCAGTGATGGTTGAAGATAAGTTGCGAAGGACTCCACCATGCCCGCTTCGGTACGTACTTGCGATCATGCTATGCGTGCTTGCGGGAAGTGCCTTCGAATCAGTTGCGGAGGAGTTTGACGGGTACGCGGAGTTGCCCGTGCTCGTTGAGCGTATTTTGCCCGACGATTATCTGGTTCAAACGCCTTCTCTAAAGGCTTCGGCATTTCGCAGTACGGACGGCCGCGATTTGATCTTGGACAACGGCTTGATTCGGCGGGTCTGGCGTATCGAACCCAATGGAGCGTGCGTTGCATTTGATAACTTGATGACGGGGCAATCGATGCTTCGCTCGGTCCGTCCTGAGGCACGTGTGACGATCGATGGAGTTGCGTACGACGTCGGTGGATTGGTTGGGCAGCCAAACCATGCATTTCTGACGCCTGAATGGCTTGATGCGATGAGCACCGATCCGAACGCTTTTCAGTTGATTGATTTTGAAATCGGTCTTCCAGAGGAGCGATTTGCTTGGGGGCGGGGAAGGCGTGCGGCTCCCGGTTCCGTTTGGCCGCCTCAAGGCGTTTCGCTACGGATGGACTATGCCCTACCCAAGCAGGGAGAGGACTTGGTGATGGGAAGTGAAGTCGGTCGGGACGTCCTTTGGGAAGAGGATTTTGCAAGCCTTCCTGCCGACTGGAAAGTCGTTTCGTCTAAGGCGCATGCCCGCACCAGCTTTGAGAACGAAGGGAAGGCTGGGGAAATCTATGGACTACAAAACGGATATTGTTTTGCGGAACGCGCGTTGCCTGAGTCGACTGAGGTGGTTGGTTGTTTGATTGATCCCGGCACGGATGTGGGGACGAGCTGGGGACCGGGGATGGCGTGGGTTTTCGAGAATTCGATTGTTAAACTGAATCTCCGCCCTGGTGATCGAGGCGAACATGGCCAATTCGAATTGAGAATCGATGGACGCGAACGCTTGGCGTCGGTGCCCTCCTTCGCCGGGAAAGATGGAGGATTGAATACGGAGCATGCGTACCAATTGCGAATGCAGATCGACGGGTTGAAGTTGATCTGTGAAGGAGCGGTCGCAAGTGAACGAGCTCCTAAGTTTGTTCGTCTGTTTGAAGTGGAACTTGAAAATTCGCCAGGAAAACCGCGCGCGCTGCGCGTCGGCAAGATGGATCGTTCGGGGAATGCGACCGACAATTCCGGGGATGCGGAGCCTCTAACACGTTGCCGTATTCAGTCGGTCAGAGTTCTTGGGGCGGCGGATCAAGATGAAGTGGCACGCTGGAAAATCGAACGCCGCGGCAAACTAAACGATCAGCAACAGGAACAACCGGTTCGAATCAGTGTGCATTACGAACTGTACGACGGCATTCCTGTCATGAGCAAGTGGCTAACGGTTCACAATCAAAGTGAAAAAATTCTCACGGTTGATCGCTTCACAGGTGAAGAGCTGGCACTTGTTGAGCAATCGAATTGGGTCGAGACACGCGAGGGGGCCGCTATACCTCACCCCGATTATTTGCATGTAGAGACCGATTTTGCCTTCGGTGGTTTCAATCACGAAAACGCAAACCGGCATGCCGTTCATTGGCGGACCGATCCACTCTATACGACTCAGGTCAATTACTTGCGGCAGACTCCTTGCTTGCTGGTTTGTGAACCGACCTACGGCCCGGCTCAGCGCGTTCCGGCCGGGAAATCTTTTGAAGGCTTTCGCGTCTTTGAATTGGTCTATGACGATGCAAATCGCGAACGGCGTGGATTGGCGCTGCGACGGATGTATCGAACGATTGCTCCATGGGTTACCGAGAACCCTCTTACCCATCATCTGTTGGCGAACGATTCTGCACGCGTTCATGCCGCGATCGATCAGGCTGCGGAAGTCGGTTTCGAAGGGATCATTCTTTCCTTTGGGAGTGGTTTCAATATGGAAAACCGTGATCCAAAATTTCTCGCACAATGGAAAGCGGTTGCCCAATATGCAGCGGCGAAAAAGATTGAACTGGGATGCTACTCCCTCTTCTCGTCACGTGGCGTTGCGTCTCCGAATATGATCGTCAGCCCCGAAGGAATGCGTCCGACTCATGGGCAGTGCCCGGCGGTGACTTCTCCATGGGGACTGGAGTGGATTCAAACGATCCAGGATTTTTATGCGGTTACAGGGTTCTCGCAGTTTGAAAACGACGGGTCCTACCCAGGTGACATCGATGTGACGCCTCGACCTCCTTTGCAGATCGGAATTCAAGACTCGCGGTGGACGCAGTGGCGACTGATGTCCGGGCTCTATCGCAATCTGCGAGGCGAGGGCGTCTATATGAATGTCCCCGATTATTACTACCTTAGCGGAGCCAATAAATGTGGGATGGGATACCGCGAGGTGAACTGGTCGCTGCCGCGAGCGCACCAAGTCATCCATAGTCGGCAAAATATTTACGATGGGACTTGGACAAAGACACCTAGCATGGGATGGATGTTCGTGCCGTTGTCTCAGTACCATGGCGGAGGAGCTGCCGCGACCATCGAACCGTTACATCAACACCTCGACCACTATCAGCGAATGATGTATTCCAATTTTGGGATGGGAGTTCAGGCTCATTACCGTGGACCAAGGTTGTACGACACCGAAGCGACGCGTGACATGGTTAAGGGAGCGGTTGAGTGGTTCAAACGCTATCGTGATATCCTGGAATCCGATCTGATTCACGGACGTCGAGCCGATGGGCGGGACCTGGATTGGGTTCTGCATGTGAACCCGCAATTGCCGCAGAAAGGAATGCTTGTCGTCTTTAACCCATTAAAGAAACCGGTCACTAAGATGCTGAAAGTGAATTTGTACTACACAGGTCTGACCGATACCGCGATGGTGACCAGCAACGAAGAGAAGACCGTCGAATACAATCTGAATCGAAATTACATGGTAGAAATTCCAGTCAACGTTCCAGCCGAAGGAATGTCGTGGTTCGTGATTGAGTAAAGAAAAGGGAACAGTATTGTCCACAAGTCCTCGTAGTCACCGTCACCAGAGGATGGGATAGCTGCATTGTCCACGCTCTGGCGAGCATCGTTACTTTGTTTACACTGGACAAACGGCTGGCTAGCTTGCTGTGCGGTAGGCAATATGGCTCTTCGGATGCGTCCCCTTCCCCACCTTTCCCCTGATTTCTCAAGGCAGACCCTATGTGCAGCAGACGTCGATTCCTTGGAACCATTCCACTCAGTGCAGTCGGTATCTCCACAGTGGGTTTCGTACAGGACGGTCTTACTGCTGAGGTTGAGAAATCAAGAGAGGGGAATGGTGCGTTGATCGTCAGTCCACCCGTTGTTCAGAATCCTCGGGAGGACAGTTTCGGTGTCAGTATCGCGGTCAGTGGTCTTGCGACCGCGTGGGTGGAGTATGGTTTTTCACGCGATGATTTGACCTTTACCGCGACAGCCAGTCATCATGGCTTGATCGCTGCTGATGACACGGCGTTGCATGTTCGGGTCCACCATGATCAACCGTTTCCGAAGGGGCAGCCGATCTACTATCGCGTTGTTGCACAGTCTCTGGCTTACAAGAATGCCTATTCCCTGCAACGCGGTGACGAATTTGCAACCGAAGTCTATGCGTTGAAGTTGCCAACCGTCGACCAAGACTCCGTTCGTATTGTCAGTATCAACGACACCCATGAGAATCTAGAAACGATCCGGCTGCTGCATCAGCGAATCGCGGAGCTAAACCCTGATGTGCTGATCTGGAATGGTGATACCTGCAATGACTTTGATGACAAGGATGCACCAGCACAAATCCTGTTAAATCCGGCGAAGGATTTGGGAGCCTCATGGGCTAGTTCGCGGCCGCTTCTTTTCTCGAACGGGAATCATGACGTTCGAGGACAACGAGCGAGGGAAGCGATCAAGAGCGTCGCTGGGTGCCCAGAATCGATCGAATTGCCGTACAACCAAGTCTTGCGAGTGGGCAACATCGCCGTCGTGACTCTGGACACGGGGGAAGACAAACCGGACGCTCATCCGGTCTTTGCGGGGACCGCAGCGTACGAACCGTATCGTGGACGGCAGGCGAAATGGCTCCGGCAAGTCGCTGACGATCCGCGTCTGACGAACGCCGCGTTTAAAATTGCCATCTGCCACATTCCCTTGCGAGGCCTGCCGGGGCAGAACGATGGTACGACGCTTGAAGGGTACGCGGGATTCAGTGGATTTGGGGCACAAGCTTGGTTGCCGCAGTTACGTGAATCCCAATTTCAAGCGATTCTGTCAGGCCACATGCACAAAGCACGGCTTGACAATGCGACTCCTGAAATGCCGATTTTGCAATTCGTTGGAGGTGGGCCTAAGCCGGAGCAAGCAACGGTGACCGTGATTGATGCGAAACGCAAACCGACAGAGACGATGAGCATCCGAATCATGGACCTGAATCAGAACGTTTTGCATCGTCACGATTGGTCGTAATGGATCCAAGAAAACGGGACAACGCCACTGCGACGCTGTCCCGAGAAAGTCCTTTTTCTAACGAGCGGTTTCCGCTGGTTGTCGTTGAACGTGTTCTAGGATCTGGTTGAAGAATGCTGTCTGGATGTGAGCCGGTGCGGCGTGAGCCATCAGAGGTTCATTGATCACTTTCTTCTTCCCCTTCAACACGTTGTAGGCCGCATAGCAGCTAGAGGGCGGGCAAACGGAGTCGACAAAGCCGACACTCATGATCGCTTCCGCATTGCAACGTGAGGCAAAGTTTGCTGCATCGACATACCTTGCCGCAGTGAGGATTTTTGGTTCGGGTTTACCATCTTCACCGTTGGGAACCAGTTTGGGCCAACCGTTGACGCGGCCAGCAACGACACCCGAATGATCGCAGATCGCAGGAACTCCAGGGGCGATCATCGTAACGCGGTTGTCCAAACCACCTGCGGCCAGGGATTGGCCACCACCTTGGCTATGCCCGACGACAACAACATGTTTGCCATCCCATTCTGGTTGAGCGGTTAAGAAATCGATCGCTCGGACCAGTCGCAGGTACATCCCGCGGAAATAGATCGTTTCGCGGTTGTCCCGTCCTGCGTGGCGATAATTTTTCAACGGGCCGCCACTTTGTTCAGCATAAAAACTAGCAGGTTTTCCGTTCGGAAGTCCGTGTGCGTTGATGTCCATCGACAACATTCCTGCGGTCGCCCCTTTCACTGCATTGGAAAGGCTGGAACTGCGAACGCCCGCACCATGGACCCATAGAATCGCTGGACAGCTTTTGGCTTCTGCATCTTTCGGTTTGCCAAAGTAACCGGAAACCGGGGCACCACCGAGGCATTGGATCTGGGCATCAAAACACTCAATCGTTTTGTCTCGGAACTCTACGGGAGTCAATTCGGCGGCAAGCGGTACTTCCGCAAGAAGTCGTTTTTGTTCATCCCAGAACGAATCAAAATCATCAGGAACTGGCATGCTCAGTTCGATTTCAGTCGGCGAGAAGGCTGCGCCGGCGACCGCCTTGATCGGTTTTCCGTCGGCGGGGGTGAAAGTCACTTGGCATCGCAGGAATCCTGGTTTTTGACCACTGATCGTCACCTCTGCTTTACCATCGCTAAGTTCGGCTTTCCCCTCGGGCATCCCCGCGTCGGTTCCTCCGACAAGATAGTCGTCGACGCGGTAATCGAGAGTACCGTCAACGTCGTCCCCTTCAACGGAGATTTGAAACGTTGCTTTCTCCCCAACATCGTAGATCGCGTTTTCACGATCGGTCACGATTTTGACCGCAACGTCAGCGGCCGCCGCCGTCTGTGATTGAGGAAAAACGGCTGGCAGGGAGAGCAGAAAAAGGATGGAACCAAAGGAACAGGTGGGAAGTAATCGCATGCGGAATCTCTTAAATGTGCCTGGGGCAAAGAACCAAAACCGATCGCAACGGTTTCGGAACAGGAGGTGGGGCTAAAAAACAGGGGGAACGGGTGCGAGAGCCCATTATACAACGCCATCAGACTGGTTGCGGGGATGGCGAGGATGTGAAATCGCATGGTGACGTATTGCCGGCCCGTCCACGCTCTGGCGAGCGTAGCTGCCGTCTCTGTGGGACGTAAAACTTATAGGTGACGATTTCAGCCCTGCCCGTCCGAGTCTGAGTGCAGTGCTTTTAGCCCAGCGGACGGCAGACAAGGCTGGGTCTGTCGCCCGCTGGGCTTTCCTGTTCGCGATCTCTACTCCGACGACTTGCGACGACGGCAAGTATCTGCCCCCCTCCGGGCTACGTGTTCACTCGCCTCCAGGTCGACTCGTCAACTGCTGCAAACCCTTCATTTATAGATTTCGCCGCCTCTTCGAGACGGTGAAAGTTGTCCGCCTCGGAGAGGCGGACCTACGGGATTTTCCAATGCTACCCGCGCGGGTGGAGACGCTCTTCAAGCCGCAAAGATAAATTTCGCCGTCTGTCCGGTCGGCACAATCACTGCAGGGAGTGAAGCCTCCGGAATGGGGCTGTGAAGATAGTAGCTCCTGCAGACGATGCCAGTGAAACAGGCTTTTCTAAAGAACTCTCCGATTTTCGTAAGTTCCTTTCTTTATAGTGTTTAGGAGAGTACCGGTCTTTTTCTGAGGGCAAGAATTTGCGGCTGCATCCATTTTCTTGTTAACCCTTCATCGCATTTGGGAATTAAGTGGGTATGGAACCGAAAAATCCAACCGACGGCGAAACCCGCTCCATCCATGAAGCTGATTTTGTTGCGTTGCTCACCAGCGGCCAAAATGCGATCACGCTAACGGTTCGAGCACTCATGCTTGGCGACCGCGGGATGGAAGAGGTCGTGCAGCAAACCAATGCTAAGCTCTGGCAGAAACGGGATGATTTTCAGCCGGGGACAAATTTCCGGGCCTGGGCCGCAGCGGTCGCTCGCTTTGAAGTATTGAACTATCGAAAACAGCAAGCCAGAGATGCACGATTGCGATTTTCGGATGACTTGGAACATCAAATCGCCTGTGAAGTTGGCGAATTGGAAGACGATCTTTACGATCGGCATGCCGCGTTGCAGGAATGCCTCAAACAATTGAAACCGGAAAGTCGTGATTTATTGCTTTCTCGGTACAACGGTGAGGAAACCATCGCCGATCTGGCCTCCCGTATCGGACGGTCGGTGGGGGGAATTAAAGTCTCTCTCAGTCGGCTGCGAACCGGTTTGTCGCAGTGTATCGAGCGACGGCTAAGCACCGGGGAGAGCGTCGAATGAGCGGAATGAAACAAGAGGAACGTCTGCTGCTGATCGATTCGTTGCTGGATGGCACGATTAGCGATGCCGACCTGCTACGGATTGAGGCGGAAATGACCGTCGATCCCAAGGTTCGGCAAACCTATTATCGGCGTTTGCAGTTGACGATGCTGTTGGAACGACAGGCGGCCGAAGAAGGAGGCCGCGATCGTCCGGTCGTCGGCAAACATCCTCGCCGTCGGAGTCGGCGGATGATGATGATCGCTGGAACGTTGGCCGCGATCGCTGCGGTACTGCTGGTTTTGTTTTATGCAAATCCATCGGATCCAGGTTCTGGCGAATCGAATGTCCCTCTAGCTGCATCGCCCGAACGCACCGCGAGTGGTTTTGCGATTCTGAGCGGGCAGGATGACGCCGTCTGGGGCGGAAAACCCATCAACGATGGTGACTTACTTCCTTCCGGTGAACTGCATCTACTATCAGGACGCGTCCAAATCGAATTGTTTAGTGGCGTCCAAATCGTGCTTCAGGGGGACAGTTCCTTTTCGATCGATTCTCCGATGCAGGTCACAATGCTGCGGGGAATCGCGCATGCGAGTGTTCCCGAACCGGCCGAGGGATTTCGGATTAAAACATCATCGGGGGACGTGGTTGACCTGGGGACCGAATTCAGTGTTGACGTGGATGACCAAGGGGCCGATGTGCATGTGGTCGATGGGGAAGTCCAGCTCCATCCGCATGGCAGCGAAACGCTTCAGATTCAGGCGGGGGTATCCCGGCGCTTGATGACCTCTGGTAACGCTGTGGAAACGTTGACATCCATGCCCGATACGGTCAGCCCAACAGAATTCCAAAATCAACTGCAGAAGAAACAGCATCTACGGCTTTCCGTTTGGACGCAGTCTCGAAACCAAATTCAATCCGATAAACGAACGGTCGCATACTATCCGTTTCACTCGGGACGAACGGGCGCACGCCAGCTTAAAAACTTTGCCGATGGTTCGCCCTTGCTCGCATCGGACGGAACGATTGTCGCCGCATCCCAGGCGACAGACCGCTGGGGGCGGAGTGAAGGGGCGCTTGATTTCAGCCGCATTGGAAGCCGAGTGCGGTTAAATGTGCCAGGAGAACACCGGGGGATCACGATGTTCTGCTGGGTGAAAATCAATAGCTTGGACCGTTTGTACAATTCCCTGTTCTTGACAGATGGGCATGATGAACGGGAACCGCACTGGCAGTGGATGGAGGACGGAAGAGTTTTCTTTTCGGTCAAAGTTCCAGAAACGGACCAAGCTGGACGCGATCCGTCGGAGACCGTTCAACCGGTCTACTACTCACCAAAGATTTGGAACGCTTCGCTAAGCGGACGGTGGATCATGCTTGCGGTGACCTATGACGTCGAAAACGCTCGGGTCATGCACTTCCTGAACGGTGAACCGATCAGCAGTGCTCCCATTGCAGACAAAGACCTTGTGGAATCGATTCAAATTGGCGCCGCTTCGATCTGCAATTGGAGCGAGCCGATGTACCGCACGGATCCTCAGTTCGTGCTTCGAAATTTGAATGGAAGTATGGATGAATTCGCGTTGTATTCGGGTGCCCTGTCCGCTGACGAAATTTTGCAACTGTATCGTATCGGAAATCCTAATGAACAATAAATCAATTGGTCTCCATTCGATTGGAGTTGCAATCGCTGCGGTCGCGATCGTTGCCGCGGGGGCCCTAAATGTTTCCGCGGACGAATCGGCGGAGCGGTTGTTCACGCTAAAGGTACTGCCGCTGCTAAAGGATAAATGTCTTGGCTGCCACGGCGGTGACGAAGCGGACGTGAAAGGGGATTTCAGCGTCCTCGATCGCGACGCACTGTTGCATGGTGGGGAATCTGAAGAACCTTCCATTGTGCCTGGTAAACCCGAAGAGGGGACCCTGGTCGCGGCCATCACCTGGGAAGGTTACGAAATGCCGCCCAAGGAAAACGACCGATTGAGCGATTCACAAATCGAATTTTTTCGTGAATGGATCCGACAGGGGGCGCCGTGGCCGGATGAAACCAAGCAGCAGAGGTATCGCGATGAAGAAGCTGGTCAACTTGTGACCGATGATGGCTGGATCCTCAAAACCAGTGGCGGGACTTCGCCCGAGTGGTCGAACCGGCGCTATAAGCCAGAAGACCTATGGGCCTTTCTACCGGTGAAACCGACGTCCGACGTCTTGCCCCCTGAAATCTCTCGGGATGATGCGATTGATCATTTCGTCCAGGCGAAACTAGAAGAGGCTGACCTTCAGGCGGCTCCGCAGGCTGATGCCAGGGTTTTGATACGCCGTGCAATTTTCGATCTGACGGGGTTGCCACCCAGTCCTGAACAAGTGGAACAATTTGTTGGAGCGTATGCTCAGAATCCTGATCAGGCTTGGGAAACGCTAATCGATCGTTTGCTGGATAGTCCACGCTACGGGGAGCAGGCGGCTCGACACTGGATGGACGTGACACGTTACGCCGACACCGGTGGAATGTCCAACGACTACGAACGTTCAAACATGTGGCGATATCGCGACTACGTGATTCGGGCTTTCAATTCAGACAAACCTTACAACGATTTCATCGTTGAACAGATTGCCGGCGACGAATTGGCGGACGAATCGGTTCGTCGACGTACCGGAGGATCTGAAAAAGAAGTTTTGGCTGCTCAGCTGAAAGGGTCCTACAGCGAACAAGAAGCGGAGTGGATTGTGGCGACCGGATTCTTGAGGATTGGTCCATGGGATAATGCCATGATCGAGAATGATGAGGCGCGACAAATCTATCTGGACGATCTGGTGAATATCACCGGTCAAACTTTTCTGGCCCAGACGCTTCGATGTTGCAAATGCCATGACCACAAATTTGATCCGCTTCCGACTCGGGATTACTACCGGATTTATTCGGCATTTTCGACAACGCAAATGGCGGAACGGGCAGTGCCTTTCCTTCCGCAGGAAGATCTGAATCACTTCCAGGAAGGAAAAATGCACGTCCAAAAGATGCTCGATTTCGCGACTTCGGAAAAAGATCGGATTGTGGATAAGCGAGAAACCGCCGCACGCGCTTGGTACAAAGAACATGACTTGCCATATAAGCCTGAAGCGGAACGCAAAGGCGATCCAGATGAAATGAAACCAGCTCGCCATGTGGGGCTTGATACGGCCGAACAAGGCCAGTTAAAAGTCCGTGAGCAAGATGTCTGGATCTGGACACGGAGGCTTGAGCGTTATCAACCGATGGCTCAGGGAGTCTACAACGCGGGCAAGTTCAAGATGGCTTGGAATGGAGCTCGTAAATTGCGTATCGGACGCGGTAAAGATGCCGCGACGGAACCAGAGAATCACATTCTGATTGGCGGCGCGTTGACGGCTCTCGGAGATCAAGTTTTTCCAGGCGTGCTAAGCGCCCTTTCACTGTCGGTATCTTCTCAGAGCGATGATCCCTATCTGCTTACGCCAAGCGTTGATGGGCGACGGTTGGGATTGGCAAGATGGATTGCGGACCCCGCGAATCCGTTGACTTCCCGAAGTATGGTCAACCGCATCTGGCAATCGCATTTCGGGAAGGGAATCGCTGCCAATACTAATAATTTCGGAGCGAAAGGTGCCAAGCCATCGCACCCGGCGTTGCTGGACTATCTGGCCTCTGATTTTGTTGAGGGAGGCTGGTCGATTAAGCGGATGCATCGCCTGATCATGATGTCGGATGCCTATCGTCGAGGGAACGCGGCGGTGGATCCCGAGCGGCTTGCTGTTGTCGATCCCAATAATTCATTGTTGTCCCGTTATCCGCGACGCCGGCTGACGGCGGAAGAACTGCGTGATTCGATCCTGGCCACCACCGGCGAACTGGTTCACTGTGACGGGGGGCTGCCGGTAATGCCGGAAATCAATATGGAGGTCGCATTGCAGCCGCGGATGATTCAATTCTCATTGGCGCCCGCTTATCAGCCTTCGCCGACGCCCGAGCTACGCAACCGGCGAACGATTTACGCCTACCATGTGCGCGGTCAATCCGATCCGTTTACCGAACTGTTCAATCAGCCGAATCCAAACGAATCGTGTGAGCTGAGGGAGACCGCTGCGGTGACGCCGCAGGTTTTTACGCTGCTGAATAGCGATTTGATAACCGACCGCTCGATCGCGATGGCGGATCGTTTGGAATCCGAATTCAAGGACCTACCCGCACAGATCGAACAGGCCTTCCAGTTGATTTTTCAACGCGATGCGTCGGCTGAGGAAATTCAGCGGCTTGGCGATTACGTGAGAGAAATGGCCGCCTATCACGAAGGCGTGAACCCGGTGCCTCCTACGTACCCCAAAACCATTACACGTTCGCTGGTCGAAGAGTTCAGCGGAGCGACTTTTGAATACGAAGAAATTCTCCCGGTCTTTGAAAACTATCAAGCGGATCGCAAACCGCATCAGGCCTCTGCACACACACGGGCGTTAGCTGATATGTGTTTGCTGCTTTTCAATGCCAACGAATTCATTTACGTCGATTAGTTCCCTTTATCTAAAGTAGGTCATCATGTCGAATTTCGGTCGCAGAGACTTCCTCTATGGTTTAGGGGCTTCGCTCGGTTCGGTTGCGTTTTCATCGATGTTGCGGGCGGAGGCGTCGTCCGATTCGCCGCTCGCACCGAAGGAGCCGATGCTTCCGGCGAAGGCGAAGAATGTCATCATGCTGTTCATGGAAGGTGGCCCCGGGCACATGGATACGTTTGATCCAAAGCCGGAGCTAACGCGTCTGCATAAAAAGGAATCGAAGCTCGCCTTTGGACAGGAGGGAGGATTCAAATTCTTTGTCGGAAGTCCCTTTACGTTCCGCAAAGCTGGGAACAACGGGATCGAAATGTGCGACCAGTGGGATCACTTGGCCGATCCGTATGTCGCTGATGAACTTTGCAATTATCGCGGTTGCCAAGCCGAATCGCTGAACCATCCGGAAGCGCTTTTTCATATGAACACCGGCAGCCGTCTTGGCGGCGATCCCGCAGTTGGATCGTGGGTGAATTATGGACTGGGGACGGAGAACCAAAACCTTCCTGGTTATGTCGTCATGACCGAATTGGCACTGCCTCAAGGTGGTCCGACCAACTGGAGCAATGGATTTTTGCCTCCCTACTTCCAAGGGACACGGTTGCGTCCTCAAGGATCGCCGATCCTGGATCTTGCCCCGCAGGCGTTTAAGTCACGGCAGCATCAAAAACGGGCCCTCGAAGAATTGGCGTGGCTGAACGAGCAACATTTGCAGAACGTCGGCGAAAAGGACCAGAAATTACTCGCTCGCATGGAGAACTATGAACTTGCCTTTCGCATGCAAACCGAAGTACCCGACGTGGTCGATTTATCAAAAGAATCACAGGCGACGCAGGAGATGTACGGACTGGACGATGCAGAAACCCAAGTGTTCGGCCGCCAATGCCTGATGGCCAGACGTCTGGTGGAAAGTGGCGTTCGCTTCGTACAGATCTTTAGCGGCGGCTGGGATAGCCATGACTATCTAGAGCGAGGACACGCATCGCGGATTAAAAGCGTCGACAAACCGATCGCTGCTTTGATTCGCGACCTCAAACAACGCGGGATGTTGGAAGATACGTTGGTGATCTGGACGGGGGAATTCGGAAGGACGCCTGACAACAATAAGCGTGGCGGGGTCTACTCACTCGGTCGTGGGCACAACAGTCAAGCGATGACGATGTTGTTCGCCGGCGGCGGCATAAAGCCGGGCGTGGTTGGTGGGACGGACGAACTTGGTTCGACGGCCGTCGAGTGTGTCCATCCGATTCGCGACTTACACGTTACCCTGCTGCGATTGCTGGGATTGGACGACAACAAGCTGACTTATTTACATGGGGGGCGATTTAAACAGTTGTCCCAGTTCGGCGGCGAGGTGATCCCAGAACTGATCGCTTGATGCATCGGCCGAGATGGGATGTGAACGTTGTGGGACGTGATGTCTATAAGTTGCGGTTTTCGAGTGGGCACCACCGTCTGGCGACGTTAGCTACGGCAGTCACCTAGCTAGTGCCCGCCAGAGCGTGGACAGACCGGCAATACGTCGCTAATCGATTTCACCTCCCGAGCGAAAGGCGACAATCACTAAATCAATTATCCGCTTGCGCAGCGGGTGGAGATTCATTGCGTCGACGCTCCTAGCACGGAGGCTTCCGGAAGAGTTTCGTTTCCGTCCTTGCCCTGGCGGACTAACAACTGGCATCTGCTCTTCTATGCAATCGAAATGCAGTTCTCCGCCAGCCCCGAATCGTTTAGGCGATTTGGGGGGCCGGTGGAAAAGATGAACAGGGACGCACCAACAGCGTCGCTGCCAGTTGTTGTACCGACTGGGACGAGCCCCGCGGAAAGAAACAGCATCGCCGGGCTTTTAGCTACTGACCGCGACCATTTGTTCGATCTCTTGAATGATCGTTTCCATAAATCGGTCGACCATGCCAGGGTGCTTTCCGGTAATCAGATTACCGTCGATTACCATTTCCTGGGTTTGGTTCCCATCGTACTGAACCAATCCGCCCGCATTTGCGACATCGCAAACGACGTTGTGGGCACAGGTTACTTTGCGTCCGGCAATCAGACGTTGGTCTGCACAGAAGAGCCATAGGCTGTGGCAGATCGTACCGATTTTAAGATCTTTCGATGCCACGCACTTCCGCAGGAATTGAACCGCAGGAGCCTGGTTAGGTTGACCGGGGACAATTTCTGCTTGGTACCGCAAGCGATCCATCGCATAGCCGCCAATCAAGATGACGGCGACGTAATCCTGCGGAGAGACTTCTTGGACATCGGTATGGACCGTCACGCTTTCTTCAATAACGCCATCGGTTGGGTTACTGGTGAAGGTGAGCGAGTCATTACCCCACAGGTGACTTAGGTATTCGACTTCGAAACCTTGCGTGGGAAAATACTCGTTGAATCGGCGGAATTCGCTAGGGTCGAAGTGTTCTTCGATCAGCACGCCGATCTTTGGTTTGGGTTGTTGCATCATGGATGATTCTTAGCGTGGTGGGGGACACGGTCGGGTTGGGTGAATCACATCGTCTTGGGGCCGAACGACCGTTCGGCCCCAAGATCAGTGAGCGGATTACGAGGTGGCCAATGCTTCGGTTTCCAAGCGAATTTCGGCTGCCAGACCACTATCTTGCATCGCCGAAGTGATCTTCTCATTTGCGTCGCAAAGGCGGAGCGAGAACTCCGAGCCAAATTTTTCCAGTTCCATCCCGATCGCACGGATTGCGTTTGAGCTGATGCTGTTCAGGTCGCGAGCTTGCAGACGGACGATCGTCACGCCTTGTGCGTGGACCTGTTCCAAAGCGGTGATCAGCAGTTGCGTGTTGGATTCTTGCAAATCGCCATACAGTGAAATCGTCGCCTCTTTGCCGGTCACTTCCAACAGGTCGGCTCCGAACGAAGCGTCTGCTGGCATCAGTTTGACTCGGACCTTTACGCTGCCGGTGAAGTCGGACAAACGGACGATCATCTGTTCGGCATCGAAGTCATCGTGAGGCTGACCATCGACCCAAACTTGCGCCAGTTTCACGCTGCCTGCGGGCAACATGTCGGGAGCGACGCGAAGTTCTTGATTGACAAGATCTTCAACGGTCGGTTTGAAGAAAAAGTCCATCGGTTGTTTGGTGACCAATAGATTGGTGTAAACCGCAGCCAGGTAAGCCAATTCGAACGAGTGGTAACCGGCCATGGAGTGCGAGCCCTTGCCACGCTCGGTTCCCAGGGCGTACGGCTGTCCGTTGGCGAGGACGTTGAAGTAGACGCCGCCGGAATCTTGATCCAAGAAGAAGGCGTTGTAGAATGCAGCCGATTCCCGAGCCAAGCGACGATGCTCTTGATTGCCGGTCACACCCGCAAGGATCAGGTAGGCAAGAATCGCCTGCTCTTGTTGCCACCATGCTTTGCGATCGTGCCAGACAAACCGGTGGTTTTCTTCGCCGTCTTGTAGTTCTCGCTCCATAACGTCGTACCAACCACCACGCTGCTGATCACTTCCTGCCGCTGGCATGACGCTGGCGATCTTCTCTGCCATTCCTTCGTAGCTGGCTTTGGATCGCTCGCTGTTCATGCGAGTTAGGTTCCAGGCGATTTTCAAGTTGTGCCCGACCACCGCGCGATTTTGTTGCCATCCCCAGGTTTGGTCTTTCGACCAGTCGTCAAAGAAACGTTCTTGGACGAAGGGGCTGTTGTCGTAGTCTTGGAAGTGTTCTGCGATCAAATCAAAGTTGTATTCAAGGAAGTCGGCGTACTCCTTTTTGCCGCTGGCCAAGAACAGGTTGATCAAGTAAGCCGGAGCGTGGTCGCCCACGGAGTTCCAATTCTTCTTCGCTTGATTTTTCCCCAGCGACGCATCGTGGGCACTTAGGCTGACGGGATCGATGTGCGAGTAGTACCCGCCTTTTTCCGAGGAGTCCTTAAAGTACTTATCGAAGGTGCGGATGGTTGCTTCGGCATCGTCCAGAATCTGCTTTTCACCGGTGATCCGATAGGTCTGGACGGGGCCTGCGAGGGCATAGATCTGTTCGTAACATGGGACCGCGTGGTAATCGTCACCAAACTCAGAGGCCAAGATTTTGTGTTTGCTTCCATCTTCTTTGACGTCAACGGCGTGGTACCAGTAGGTGACGTCATTGTCGTGATCCTTGAAGCGAAGGTTTTCACGCAGGTAAGTCGTCCCTTTTTCAGCGGCTTCTAGATAGCGGTCTTCGCCGGTCATCAAATAGGCCGAAGCGAACCCGTATACTAGGCGTGAAATCGTGTCGGTTTCCTGGCGGCCCGAGCTTGATTTGTCGCCACTGATGTCCAGGTTGGTGCGATATTCTTCGTAATCGATTGGCCCGTCGCCAAATTCGTGATCCAAGTAGTAGTCGGCCAATTGGCGAACCTGATTGATCCACCAGTCCTGCTCTTCAAATCGGTAGTCTTCGGTCGATTCGCCTGCAAACACAATGTGTTTAGCTTCGATTTGTGGAGTCCCCTCGCCTTCCGGGTAGAAGACGCCATAGATGAACAGGAATTGACCTTCTGTCAACAAACTTTCCAGGCTTGCCGAGGCGTCTCGGTATCCTTCGCCAAGGTTGCGAATGAACTCGGCAAAAACCGTTGGAGTCAGCTTGACAAGAAATTCACGACCATCGCTGGTGCGAAGTCCAAAACTGTTGGAGTCGCTGCCGACGTTGGTAACGTAACCGGCGATAAGGTCCGAGAAAGTGAAGGTAGATTTGGTCATTTGAAATTGCTCTGGATAGGAGTTTTGTAAATGCTTGTTTTCGATGGGATAAGGAAGAATGAACGGCTATTTGGAAACCAGTACGGCGATGCTTCTGCCGGAAACATGGAATGTTTTTTCGTTTGCAATCGAGACTTCTTTGCCGTATTCGCAGATGTCCTCAGGCGAAGGCAACGCGGTATTGATGGCCTGGCGCCAAGTCCGCCCGGCGACGCAAGGCAGTTCGAAGGCAAGTTCTTCCCAGTGCATGTTCAGCATGATATGAAGGTCGTCTTCGGCATCAAAACCTCCCAGCGTTAGGGCGAGAGCCCGGCCACACGGATCGTGCCAGCCCGGTTGATTGATTTCGGGACCATGCCATGCGATGTCCGCGATCCCACGCTGGTTTACGTCACCCGTGAAATAGCGGGCGCGGTGGAGCGATTGATGTTGTTTCCGGAATGCGATCACCCGCTTCCAGAACCGGAACATCGATTGTTCTTGATCCAGAAGGTTCCAGTCGACCCAGTTCAATTCGTTGTCCTGGCAGTAGGCGTTGTTATTCCCTTTTTGGGTACGTCGATGTTCGTCTCCGGCGACGAACATCGGTACGCCCTGCGAGACCATTAGGATAGTGGCAAAGTTCTTAATCTGGCGTTCACGTAGTTGTTCGACCGCCGCGTCCGTGGTGGCGCCTTCCCACCCACAGTTCCAGCTGGCGTTGTCGTTGACTCCGTCGCGATTGCCTTCTCCGTTGGCGCCATTGTGCTTTCCGTTGTAGCTGACCAAATCGTTCATCGTGAAGCCATCGTGACAGTTAATGAAGTTCACGCTGTTGACCGGTTCATGGGACCGGCTTTGATAGAGGTCGGCACTGCCAGCTAGCCGCTTGGCAATCGAGCCCAGTTGTCCGGGTTCGCCTTTTACAAAGTCGCGAACGTCATCACGGAATTTTCCGTTCCATTCCGCCCAACGCTCTCCTGGGAAATAGCCGACTTGATACAGTCCGGCCGCGTCCCATGCTTCGGCGATCATTTTCGTTTGAGAAAGTTTGTCAGACAGTTCGACATTCCAAATCAGCGGTGGTTTCTCAAGCGGTACTCCGCCTTCTCCGCGAGTCAAGACGGAGGCTTCGTCGAAACGAAAGCCATCGACGTGCATGGTTTCAACCCAGTATTCCAGGCAGTCCACGATGAATTTTTCTCCAACCGGATGGTTGCAGCGAAGCGTGTTCCCGCAGCCGGAGAAATCGTTGTAGTACTGTTCTTGACCGGGGACCAAATGGTAATAGGTTGAATTGTCGATTCCTTTGAAGGAATAGGTCGGTCCCATGTGGTTGCCTTCGTCGGTGTGATTGAACACCACGTCCAGGATCACGCTGATGCCCGCTTTGTGAAGGGCTTTGACCATGTCGCAGAACTCGTGGACATGCTGCCCTGTGCTGGGACTTTCGCAGTAGCTTGAATGCGGTGCGAAAAAGGCCATCGTGCTATAGCCCCAATAGTTGGTCTTGGGGGACCCATCGACTGTCCGCAGGACTTCGACATCGTCATATTCAAAGACGGGAAGTAGTTCGACGGCGTTGATACCTAGCTCTTGTAAATAGGGGATCTTTTCGATCACGCCCCGGAAGGTGCCGGGATAGGCGACTCCGGAGGAATCGCTTTTGGTGAAGCCTCCTACGTGCATTTCATAGATCACCAGTTCTTCCGTTGGTTGATTCAACGGTTTGTCATCTTCCCAGTCATAGTTGTCGTGCACGATGGCACAGCGAAGACTGGTTTCAAGATTGTCTTTGTCGCCACAAGCGTCTCCGCGATTCCAAACCGCTTTTGAAATGCCGCGTGCGTACGGATCGATCAGCACCTTGCTAGGTTGAAAACGGTGCCCATTGTGAACTTCTTGGGGGCCATCGACTCGATAGGCATAAAAGAAACCTGGTTTCAGTCCGCAAACGTAGGCATGCCAAAGGTGAAAGCTTTTGTTGACGGCCGGATCAAGCTGGATGATTTGGCAGGGTTGACGGTCGTCATGATTTCGGAAGAGAAGCAGTTCGACCGAGGTCGCGTGCTCACTGTAGATTGAGAAGTTGACTCCCAGGTCGTCAATCGTGGGGCCAAGTGGATGGGGACTGCCCGCTTCGACTTTAAATGCAACCGGATCCGGAGTGGAGGATGGTCCCAGTGCGAAGGCGGGTGTAACGGCCGAATGAGTGGTGCTGGGGAGTTGCATGAGATGTATCCGCTAGGGTGATAAAAGTGGATTGGGATGGGATGGTGGCTCGGCCGATTTATTTACGTAGCAAAAGCTTCTTCAGGAATTTCCAATGACGGCGTCACGGGGCGAGCATGGAAGGGTTCCCGAGACGCTTTGGGGGGGCGTGCGACGTGTTCGGTCAGCTCTTTGTCCGCTTGAAGCCAGTGACCGTCTGATCGGAGAGGACAAAGCATCGCCAGTGCTGTGACGGTCAACGCGATCATGCCCAGTCGGATGTCGACGTAAGAGACTGCGACACCAAACAGACAAGCTGCGATGCTTGCGGCGATTTGGAAATAGATGGAACGGACCGTTTCGGTTCGAAGATGAGGCGTCGCTAAGCGGCGGCCTGTCGTTGCCCACGCCCAAGAGGCCGCCAGCGCGAGGCTGCAGACCGTGTACCAGAGGGCATAGAAGACGAAGATCGCATTGAATTCATGATTGGCTGATTCCACCAGCCAATCGGTTGCAATGGGTACCATGGAAATACACATCAAAAACAAAAAATTCAATCCGATGAACACTCGGTCGACATGACCGATGTGAAGAAAAATCAGATGTTGTTTTAGCCAGTAGCCACCGATGAAGATGAAGCTAAGGCAGTAGGAGAGGAACTGAGGCATCTGTTGTCCGATCAACGCCCAGATTTCCGCAGACGATTTGGCATCACGGATTTCTTGATACGTCCCCTCGAATCCGAGGAACATCAAAGTAATCATCACGGCGATCACTCCGTCGCTTAACGCGGCAAGGCGATCTTTCTGAATCAGATGACTATGCATTGCAATTTCTCGTTCCTTAGTTCTTTTCGGACCTTAACTGTTAGGTCGTCGAAAACCGTGAACGGTCAATCGACTAGGAAAAAACGGGACGAGGCGGCGTACGGGCTAACTAGAATCTTTATGTTCACTACAACCCGCCCCTGACGGTGCGTTTTCCGAGGAGTTTGAAGCTGAGAGTCTTGTGCCTGATGGGGGGAGTGACTTTCGTTTTTTCGCGTCGATCTAGAGGGTTGGGCTCTTTCGAAAGGCCGTTTCCCCTTATATTGGGGACCGAACTCGCTTTCTGTGACAACCTTTTTGGCTAGAATGGTGGTATGAGCAAAAACTTTGATCGTCGCCGATTTGTATTGCGGTCCCTCACCGGGGCCCTAGCGCTTCCTGCCCTCCCTTCGATGGCTGCTGCGGCCGCTAATGGTGAATTGGCGGTGGCCAAGACAAGTGGAGCCGGAGTCGGTGCTCGTCGATTTGTTGCAATCGGCAACCTGTTGGGATTCCAGCAAAAGCATTTTTTCCCTGAAACCGAGGGAAAAGGCTTCGAAGAGACGACCTTGCTGAAACCGCTGGCAGATAATCGCGATCAGATTACGGTCTATCGCGGCCTGGATCATGGACTTCGAGGTGGCCATTTTGCCGTCCATACCTTTCTGTCCGGTCTGCTGCATCACGAGTCGAAAAACCGTGCCGATGGGAATGTGACGATCGATCAGTTCATTGCCGACGAGATCGGTGAGCAAACGCGTTTCCCTTCGCTGACGGTCGGATCCGAAGGTGGAATCCACGGTGGCTGCCAGCTTTCTTGGACGAAGTCGGGAATTCGTGTCCCACCGATCACCGGTCCCGCCGAACTCTTTGAACGACTGTTTGTCACCGAGTCCAAAGAACAACGCGTTGAGAAAAAGAAAGCGAACGCGCTACAGGCTTCGATCCTTGATTCCGTGCTGGAAGAGGCGGGGACACTCTCGAAGCGAGTCAATCAGGAAGACAAGGGGAAACTGGACGAGTACTTCAGCTCGATTCGTGACGTGGAAAAACGTCTGAAATTCCGCCAACGCTGGGCGGATCACCCCAAGCCCGAAGCTCCGTTCGATCGACCTGCCGACCAGAATACGGTCGAGGATCTGCCGATGTTGTACGAGCTGATCGCATTGGCCCTGCAAACCGATTCGACTCGAGTTGCCACCCTCGAAATTGGGGGCAGTTTCTTGCCTCAGCATTTGGGGATCGATAAAGCCTATCACGGTCTTTCGCATCATGGGAACGACGAAAAGGTTATCGCTCACCTGCTTACGCTGGAAACGTATCAACTGGAACAGTACGGGAAATTCCTTACCAGACTTGCTCAGATTCAGGATGGCGAGCAATCGTTGCTGGAATCGACTGCGGTTCTGTTTGGTAGCGGGATGGGAAGTGCTAACTCTCACACCAACACGGACCTGCCAATCCTATTAGCCGGTGGTGGCTACGGTGGTGGGACATTTAAGAAGGCCGCTTCCAGTGGCCTGGGCAAGGTTCCGTTGTGCAACCTTTACCTTGACATTGCCCAGCGAATGGGAGTCGAAAAAGAGGCGTTCGGGACCAGTACCGGTACCTTTTCGTGAGTAGGAATTTCATGGATCTTTGTGTCGCGTTCCGAACGACGGTCGTTCGGATCGCTTTGGTCGCTTCGGTTTGTTTGCCGGTTTCAGGCTCGGTCTGGGCAGATAAGCCAGAACCAAGTGATGCGACTGCCGCTGCCAAAGAGAACGCCGCAAAACCGGAAGCTGCGGTTGCGGATTTCCTTGGTAAGTATTGTTTGCAGTGTCATGACACTGCGACGGCCGATGGCGAACGGGAATTCGAAACGTTTGCGTTACCGCTTTCCACCGAGCCGCAGCTGATTTCCGCTAGGGAAATTGTCAATCAAATGACGCTCCGGCAAATGCCTCCCGAAGATGCGGAGCAACCGACCGACGAGCAGCGACTGGCGTTACTGGAAACGCTCCGCGAAGGTATCGCCGATGCGCGAAGCAAAATCCAAAGTTCCGGGGCTCGGACCGTGATTCGCCGGCTGTCGAATCGCGAATACGAAAATACGCTGGCCACCCTGTTCGGCCGCCGAGTCGACACGCTTGGGCTGACGGCCGATTTTCCGAAAGAGAACACCAGCGAACACATGGACAATATCGGCGGTGCCCTGGTCACTTCCGGATTCTTGCTTGATCAGTATTTCCAAGCCGCTTCACGGTTGGTGGAGCTGCGGCTTGGTAAATCGGCCATGAAACCGAAGTCTTGGCACTTCACGGACCACTTCTTGCAGTATGAAGAACTCTCTGGGGCTCACCGGAGTTTCTTTAAGTACGAGTACCTCGCCCTGTACGAGCAACCGAATACGGATACTCGGCAAGGGGGCTACGGGCACATCGAAGACTTCTTGGAAGGCGTACCGGAATCGGGACTGTATGACATCAAGGTGCACGCGCAGGCGATGCATCGCGATACCCACTACGATTCCAAGATTTTCCGAATCGACTTTTCGGAGCCCTTTCAACTTGCCGTTGTGCCTGGCGATGCGACCAAGGGACATATCCATTACCCGCAAGCGATCGAGCCGATTCTTGGGACCGCAATCGTTCCCGACGATGAACCAGAATGGTTAAGTTTTCGGGTGTGGTTGGACAAGGGGCAGACACCTCGATTCATCTTTCCCAATGGTCCCTACGAATCACGGGCCTCGGTGATTGAGGTGAATAAGAAATACAAAGACGAATTTAAAGATAAGAAAGCGGCAAGCGGTGTCCGCCGGACTCATATTCTTCGTGAGGGAGAACTGCCGCACATCAAGATCGGTGAAATCAAAATTGACGGTCCGATCCAAGAGCCTCAACGAGGCAAGGAAGAGGTCGCGGTTTTTGGAAAGGATGGTTTTCAAAGCGATCATGCTTTGGACCAGCTGTACGCTTTCGCTCAGAAAGCCTACCGTCGCCCCTTGGATGATGCCGATCGAAGCCGGATTGAGGTGCTTTACAAGAAGCGGCTTTCCGAAGAGGCAACCTCTCGGCAGGCGGCCCTCGATACGATCAAGATGATCCTCTGTTCCCCTGCATTCTTGTACCTGAGTGAAATCACGCCTGAGGATGACACTCAGCTTCACCCCTATGATCTTGCCTCGCGGCTTTCGTATGCACTTTGGTCCGCACCGCCGGATGACGAACTTTATGCCGTTGCTGCGACGGGCGATTTGGCTGACCCTGCTGAATTGAAAAAACAGGTTTTGCGGATGGTCCGCGACGAGCGGTCGAACGAGTTTGTTAATAGTTTTCTCGATAGTTGGCTGAACTTGCGTGAGCTTGGCAATCAGCCTCCGCCCCGTCGAGCCGCATCCGAGTATTACTCAGAAAACCTGCCGGAATCGATGAAGCGTGAGGCGAGGCTTTTCTTTCGGCATTTGCTAGACAGCAATGGCTCCGTGGCCGATTTCTTGGATGCGGATTACACCTTTGTTGATAAGAATTTGGCAAAACTATATCGCTTGCCCGAGCGGGAAACGCTCCGTTTGGCGGATGGTTTTCAGCGAGTCGACCTGGCTGATGATTCGCATCGCGGCGGTCTGCTGGGGATGGCGGGAGTGCTGACCGTTAGCGCAAACGGAGTAGAAACGTCGCCGGTGACCCGTGGCGTCTGGGTGC